>NZ_JAJJOB010000004.1:0-211826 GCF_020907345.1 Arthrobacter sp. zg-Y179
GCGCCCGCCCGGCAACTAGTTGGCCCGGCCCCGGGCGGGGGGGGGGGCCGCCCCCCCCCCCCCGCCCGGTTCCGGCCTGCCGAAGGGTCAGCGCTGGTAGTGGGGTCCCGCGGCCTCCGCACGGACACCCAGGCCGCGGGAAATCCCGCGGGCAGCAGTCATCAGCGCCGGGATGGTCGAGGAGATGTGTTCGCTGCCCGTGGGCACGACTACGCCGATGGCGGCCACGGCCGTGCCTCCTGCGCCGAAAACGGGCACGGCTATTCCGGTGGTGTCCGGAACGACGGCGCCGGGCAGGCGTGCGCTGCCTTCCAAGCGCATCTTGGCCCAGGACGAACGCAGCCGCTTTTCTTCGGAGGCATCGGGGTTCTGCTGCGCCAGGTACTCCTCCTGTACGTGCCGCGGCGAGTGGGCCATCATCACCATCCCGGATGAGGAGACGTGGACAGGGAGCCGGCCGGCGACCTGCGCGTGGTTCAGCACCGAGCCGTGGCTGGAGAGGCGCTCGATAAACAGAACCTCGTCCTGGCGCAGCACGGACAGCTGCGTGTGCTGCCGAACCACTGCCTGGATGTCTTCCATGAACGGCATGGCAATCTGCTTGAGACCGAGGGCAGCAGAGCTGCGGTTAGCCAGTTCCCACAGGCGAAGGCCAAGCCGGACGCCGCCGTCGGCCTCTCGCTGCAGGAAGCCGTGCCCCATCAACTCGTTCACGATCCGGTGCGCGGTGGACAGCGGCAGCCCCGCACGCCGGGCCAGCATGGCGATGGGCATGGCCTGGTGGGTTTCGTCGAAGGCACTGATCACCCGCACAATGCGGCTGGTCATGGACTCTCCGCTCGGGGAATTGGCCATGTCCTAAGTCTGGCACAGCCGTTAAACACGGCAGGTCCCGCACCCTGGGGGTGCGGGACCTGCCGTTGACGCTGCGCTTTAGACGCGGCGCCTGTTGCCTTGGTTAGCGGAAGTCGCTGCCCATGTCGTAGTCATCCAGCGGGATGGCGTGGAACTCGGGGCTCAGACCGCCGTCAACGCCGGCGTAGTCGAAGTCGCTGAAGGCGCTCGGGCCGGTGAACAGATTGGCCTTTGCTTCTTCGGTCGGCTCGACAGTGACCTCGGTGTAACGGGGCAGGCCCGTTCCGGCCGGGATCAGCTTACCGATGATGACGTTCTCCTTGAGGCCGAGCAGCGGATCGCTCTTGCCTTCCATGGCAGCCTGCGTCAGGACGCGGGTTGTCTCCTGGAAGGAAGCTGCGGACAGCCAGGACTCGGTGGCCAGGGAGGCCTTGGTGATACCCATGAGTTCCGGACGGCCCGAAGCAGGCTTCTTGCCTTCCGAAACCACGCGGCGGTTCTCGCTTTCGAAGCGGCGGCGTTCGGTCAGCTCACCCGGGAGCAGATCGGAGTCGCCGGACTCGATCACGGTTACGCGGCGCAGCATCTGGCGGACAATAACCTCGACGTGCTTGTCGTGGATGCCCACACCCTGGCTGCGGTACACGCGCTGGACTTCGTCCACCAGGAATTCCTGTGCCTTGCGCGGGCCGAGGATACGGAGGATCTGCTTGGGATCCACCGCACCGAAGACCAGCTGCTGGCCAACCTCTACGTGGTCGCCGTCGGCAACCAGCAGGCGGGCACGGCGCAGGACCGGGTACGCGATTTCCTCGGAGCCGTCGTCGGGAGTGACAACCAGACGCATCTGGCGGTCGGTCTCTTCCAGCGTGACCCGACCCGCGGTCTCGGAGATCGGAGCAACACCCTTAGGCGTACGTGCTTCGAAGAGCTCCTGGATACGGGGCAGACCCTGGGTGATGTCCTCAGCGGAAGCAACACCACCGGTGTGGAAGGTACGCATGGTCAGCTGGGTACCCGGCTCACCAATGGACTGTGCGGCAATGATGCCCACGGCCTCGCCGATGTCCACGGTCTTACCCGTGGCCAGGGAGCGGCCGTAGCAAAGTGCACAGGTGCCGACGGCGGACTCACAGGTGAGTACGGAGCGGACCTTGATGTCGGTGACGCCGGCTTCGAACAGCTTGGCGATGAGGACGTCGCCCACATCGTCGCCGCCCTTGGCCAGGACATTGCCCTGTGCATCGGTGACGTCGGTGGCCAGCGTACGGGCGTACGCCGAGTTCTCGACCTCTTCGTGCAGCTGCAGTTCGCCGTTGGAGTCCGGAACCGCGATGGTTACGTTCAGGCCGCGCTCGGTGCCGCAGTCTTCCTCGCGGACAATGACGTCCTGGGAAACGTCCACCAGACGACGGGTCAGGTAACCCGAGTTGGCGGTACGCAGAGCGGTATCGGCGAGACCCTTACGGGCACCGTGGGTGGCGATGAAGTATTCCAGCACCGACAGGCCCTCGCGGTAGGAGGACTTGATCGGGCGCGGGATGATCTCGCCCTTAGGGTTGGCCACCAGGCCACGGATACCGGCAATCTGCCGGACCTGCAGCCAGTTACCACGGGCACCGGAGGACACCATGCGGTTGATGTTGTTGAACTCGGGCATGTTCGCCCGCATTGCAGCAGCAACCTCGTTGGTGGCCTTGTTCCAGATGTCGATCAGTTCCTGGCGGCGCTCGTCTTCAGCGATCAGGCCCTTGCCGTACTGGCTTTCAACCTTGGCAGCCTGGGCTTCGTAGCCTTCCATAATGGCCGGCTTGTCGATCGGAGCCGCGATATCGGAGATGGCAACGGTAACGCCCGAGCGGGTGGCCCAGTAGAAACCGGCATCCTTCAGGTTGTCCAGCGTTGCTGCCGTGACAACCTTCGGGTACCGCTCAGCCAGATCGTTGACGATCGCGGAGAGCTGGCCCTTGTCGGCAACTTCCTTCACCCACGGGTAGTCCGCGGGCAGCGTCTGGTTGAAGATGACCTGGCCGAGGGAGGTTTCGATGAGGGCGGGAGTGCCCTCTTCCCAGCCTTCCGGTGCCGGCTGGGTTGCGCTGGGGACGAATCCGTCCACGCGCATCTTTACCAGTGCGTTCAGGTGCAGCTCGCCCATGTCGAAAGCCATGATGGCTTCAGCCATGGAACCGAACACGCGGCCTTCACCGGCAGCACCAACACGCTTGGTGGTGAGGTGGTGCAGGCCGATGATCATATCCTGCGAAGGCAGGGTGACCGGGCGGCCGTCGGACGGCTTCAGGATGTTGTTCGAGGACAGCATCAGGATGCGTGCTTCAGCCTGGGCTTCGGGGCTCAGCGGCAGGTGGACTGCCATCTGGTCGCCGTCGAAGTCAGCGTTGAAGGCGCCGCAGACCAGCGGGTGCAGCTGAAGGGCCTTACCTTCAACAAGCTGCGGCTCGAAGGCCTGGATGCCGAGGCGGTGCAGGGTGGGTGCACGGTTGAGCAGCACCGGGTGTTCGGTGATGATCTCTTCCAGTACGTCCCAGACCTGCGGACGGAAACGCTCGACCATGCGCTTGGCGCTCTTGATGTTCTGGGCGTGGTTGAGGTCAACCAGGCGCTTCATCACGAACGGCTTGAAGAGCTCCAGTGCCATCTGCTTCGGCAGGCCGCACTGGTGCAGCTTCAGCTGCGGGCCAACGACGATGACGGAACGGCCGGAGTAGTCAACACGCTTACCCAGCAGGTTCTGGCGGAAGCGGCCCTGCTTGCCCTTGAGCATGTCGGACAGCGACTTCAGCGGACGGTTGCCCGGTCCGGTGACCGGACGGCCGCGGCGGCCGTTGTCGAACAGGGAGTCAACAGCTTCCTGGAGCATCCGCTTTTCGTTGTTCACGATGATCTCGGGGGCACCGAGATCCAGCAGGCGCTTCAGGCGGTTGTTGCGGTTAATCACGCGGCGGTACAGGTCGTTAAGGTCCGACGTCGCGAAACGGCCGCCGTCGAGCTGGACCATCGGGCGCAGTTCCGGCGGGATAACCGGAACGGCGTCCAGGACCATGCCCAGCGGGCTGTTCGTGGTGGTCAGGAACGCGTTGACAACCTTCAGGCGCTTCAGGGCACGCGTCTTGCGCTGGCCCTTGCCGTTCTGGATGATGTCGCGCAGGTTCTCGGACTCGGCCTGCATGTCGAAGTCTTCAAGACGCTTCTTGATGGCTTCGGCACCCATGGAGCCTTCGAAGTACAGACCGAAGCGGTCGCGCAGTTCGCGGTAGAGGCCTTCGTCGCCCTCCAGGTCGCCGACCTTGAGGTTCTTGAACCGGTCCCAGACCTGCTCGAGGCGCTCGATGTTGTTGTCGGCGTCGCGGCGGACCTTGGCCATCTGGCGGTCGGCGGAGTCGCGGGCCTTCTTCTTGTCGGCAGCCTTGGCGCCTTCGCCCTCGAGGCGGGCAAGCTCGCCTTCCAGGTCCTTGGCGATCGCGGCAATGTCGGCGTCGCGCTGGTCGACGAGGTGCTTGCGCTCGACGTCGTGCTCGGCCTGCAGGTTCGGAAGCTCCGCGTGGCGGTTCTCTTCGTCCACCGAGGTGATCATGTAGGCAGCGAAGTAGATGACCTTCTCAAGGTCCTTCGGTGCCAGGTCCAGCAGGTAGCCCAGACGGGACGGAACACCCTTGAAGTACCAGATGTGGGTGACCGGAGCGGCGAGCTCAATGTGGCCCATGCGTTCGCGGCGGACCTTGGCACGGGTGACCTCGACGCCGCAGCGCTCACAGATGATGCCCTTGAAGCGGACGCGCTTGTACTTACCGCAGTAGCATTCCCAGTCGCGGGAAGGACCGAAGATCTTTTCGCAGAAAAGACCGTCCTTCTCCGGCTTCAGGGTTCGGTAGTTGATGGTTTCCGGCTTCTTGACTTCGCCGTATGACCAGCCGCGGATTTCATCCGCGGTGGCAAGGCCGATTCGCATGAGGCCGAACGTGGAATCGTTGGACATGGGTCCCTGTTCTCTCTTGTTCTCTAAATCTGAATGTCTCGGGGTACGGAAAGAGCTCTAGGTGACCATCCCACTGGCGCCAGGCGGTCCGGGTTAGGCGGCTGTAATATTCCGCTGCGAGCTCTGCGAGCCGCGGAATTTCGTTGCCGCCGTTCCCGGACCGTCCCGGCGCCAGCCGGGACGGTGATACTGCTAAACCTCTTCGACGGAGCTGGGCTCTGCACGGGACAGATCGATACCCAGTTCCTCCGCGGCCCGGAAGACTTCTTCATCCGAGTCACGCATTTCAATCGTGTTGCCTTCGGTGGAGAGGACTTCCACATTCAGGCAGAGCGACTGCATTTCCTTGATCAGGACCTTGAACGATTCCGGAACGCCGGGCTCCGGGATGTTCTCGCCCTTGACGATGGCTTCGTAGACCTTCACGCGGCCATGGATGTCATCAGACTTGATCGTGAGCAGTTCCTGCAGCGTGTAGGCGGCGCCGTACGCTTCCAGGGCCCAGACTTCCATTTCACCGAAGCGCTGTCCGCCGAACTGTGCCTTACCACCCAGCGGCTGCTGCGTGATCATGGAGTACGGACCGGTGGAGCGTGCGTGGATCTTGTCGTCCACCAGGTGGTGCAGCTTCAGGATGTACATGTAGCCGACCGAGATCGGGTCCGGGAACGGCTGGCCGGAGCGGCCGTCGTACATCCGGGCCTTGCCCGAGGCACCGATCAGGCGGTTGCCGTCACGGGTCACGTTGGTGGAGTCGAGCAGGTTGGTGATCTCGTCCTCGCTGGCGCCGTCGAACACCGGAGTGGCAACCGTGGTGGGACCGGTTTCACGGGGCAGGTTCGGCAGGTCCTTGACCCAGTCCGGCTCGCCTTCGATCTTCCAGCCCTGCTTGGCAGCCCAGCCCAGGTGGATTTCCAGGACCTGTCCGACGTTCATTCGGCCCGGAACACCCAGCGGGTTCAGGATGATGTCGACGGGGGTTCCGTCTTCCATGAACGGCATGTCTTCGATCGGGAGGATCTTGGAGATGACGCCCTTGTTGCCGTGGCGGCCGGCCAGCTTGTCACCGTCGGTGATCTTGCGCTTGTGTGCCACGTAAACGCGGACCAGCTGGTTGACGCCCGGGGGCAGCTCGTCGTCGTTGTCGCGGTCGAAGATGCGGACGCCGATGACGGTGCCGGACTCGCCGTGGGGCACCTTCAGGGACGTGTCGCGGACTTCGCGGCTCTTCTCGCCGAAGATGGCGCGCAGCAGGCGCTCTTCCGGAGTCAGTTCCGTTTCACCCTTCGGGGTGACACGGCCAACCAGGATGTCGCCGGCTTCAACCTCGGCACCGATGTGGATGATGCCGCGCTCGTCGAGCTGCGACAGCACCTCTTCGGAGACGTTGGGGATGTCGCGGGTGATTTCCTCGGCACCAAGCTTGGTGTCGCGGGCGTCAACCTCGTGCTCCTCAATGTGGATGGAGGTCAGGACATCGTCGGAGACCATGCGCTGGGACAGGATGATGGCATCTTCGTAGTTGTGGCCTTCCCATGACATGAATGCCACGAGCAGGTTCTTACCAAGGGCCAGTTCACCCTGGTCCGTTGCGGGACCGTCGGCGATGATGCTGTTGACCTCAACCCGGGCGCCTTCGGAGACCAGCACGCGCTGGTTGTAGGCGTTGCCCTGGTTGGAGCGCTCGAACTTCATGATCGGGTAGCTGGTCTCGGTGCCGTCGTCGTTCATGACGGTGACAAGGTCAGCGGAAACCTCGGTGACAACACCGGGCTTCCTGGCGGTCACGGAGTCGCCGGCGTCAACGGCGGTGTACTTCTCCATGCCGGTGCCCACGACGGGACGCTCGGAACGGAGCAGCGGCACAGCCTGGCGCTGCATGTTCGCACCCATGAGGGCGCGGTTGGCATCGTCATGCTCGAGGAACGGAATCAGGGCCGTAGCCACCGACACCATCTGGCGCGGGGAGACGTCCATGTACTCGACCTCGTTGGGCTCAACGAGGACGGGCTCGCCGGAGCCGCCGCGGGCACGGACGAGGACGAGGTCCTCGGCGAAGTGCTGGTCGGCGCGCAGCGGAGCGTTTGCCTGGGCAATGGTGCGCTCAACTTCGTCATCGGCGGTCAGGTAATCGACCTTGTCGGTGACTACGCCTTCCTCGACCTTGCGGTACGGGGTTTCGATGAAGCCGAAAGCGTTGATGCGGCCGTAGGAAGCCAGCGAACCGATCAGGCCGATGTTCGGGCCTTCAGGGGTTTCGATGGGGCACATACGTCCGTAGTGGGACGGGTGCACATCTCGGACTTCCATGCCTGCGCGGTCACGGGACAGGCCGCCCGGGCCCAGCGCGGACAGGCGGCGCTTGTGCGTCAGGCCGGCCAGCGGGTTGTTCTGGTCCATGAACTGCGAGAGCTGGGAGGTTCCGAAGAACTCCTTGATCGCAGCAACGACCGGACGGATGTTGATCAGGGTCTGCGGCGTGATGGCCTCGACGTCCTGGGTGGTCATCCGTTCGCGGACTACGCGCTCCATACGGGACAGGCCCGTGCGGATCTGGTTTTCGATCAGTTCGCCGACGGCACGGATGCGGCGGTTGCCGAAGTGGTCGATGTCGTCGACCTCGACGCGGATGTCCACGTCGTCGCCGTTGCGCTTGCCCGGAACCGTCTTCTCGCCGGCGTGCAGTGCAACCAGGAACTTGATCATGGCGACGATGTCGTCATTGTTCAGCACCGAAGCATCGGAATCCGTCAGCGGCTTGTCGATTCCCAGCTTGCGGTTGATCTTGTAGCGGCCAACCTTGGCCAGATCGTAGCGCTTCGGGTTGAAGTACAGGTTGTCCAGCAAGGTCTGGGCAGCCTCGACCGTGGGCGGCTCGCCCGGACGGAGCTTGCGGTAGATGTCCAGCAGGGCATCTTCGCGGGTTTCCGTCGGGTCCTTTTCGAGGGTGGCCCGGATGGAGTCGTACTCGCCGAAGGTCTCGAGGATCTGGCCTTCGGTCCAGCCCAGTGCCTTGAGCAGCACGGTGACGGACTGCTTGCGCTTGCGGTCCAGGCGGACGCCCACCTGGTCGCGCTTGTCGATCTCAAGTTCAAACCATGCACCGCGGGAAGGAATGATCTTCGCGGTGTAGATGTCCTTGTCACTGGTCTTGTCCGCGGTGCGCTCGAAGTACGCGCCCGGGGAACGGACCAGCTGGGAAACAACAACACGCTCGGTGCCGTTGATGACGAACGTTCCCTTGTCGGTCATGAGGGGGAAGTCGCCCATGAACACGGTCTGCTGCTTGATTTCACCCGTGTTGTTGTTCATGAATTCGGCTTTAACGTACAACGGGGCCGAGTACGTAGCGTCCCGGTCCTTGCACTCCGCCATGGTGTACTTCGGGTCGGCAAACTCCGGCTCCGAGAAGCTCAGGGACATGGTGCCCTGGAAGTCTTCAATCGGGGAGATTTCCTCGAAGATGTCAGCCAGGCCGGAAGTGGTGGCAATACCCTGTTCGCCGGTCTCCCGCGCCTTTTCAACGCGCGCCTTCCAGCGCTCGTTGCCGACGAGCCAGTCAAAGCTGTCCGTCTGCAGGGCAAGAAGATTGGGAACGTCAAGCGGTTCGTGAATCTTTGCGAATGAAATCCGGGAAGCTGCGTTCTCCGGATTAGTAGCGGTTTCGTTATTAGAGGTGCTCGAGGCGACCAAGAGGGATCCTTCCACAGACCTTCAGGCGTGTTTCACGCCTCCTCCCCTGCACTATGCGGACCGAGTCCGTGTGCGTCCCGATGTCCGGCATGGGGCCTATCCACAGGTTGCGGATACTGCCCGGCACGGAACGAAGCCCACCGCTATATGAAGGCTGAAGGTTAACAGGAGGAAGCAAATATCCACTATAGGCCATTATGGGCAGACAAGTCTACCCGGTATCTGAACCCTGCTTCGCTCGACCCCTCCGAAAGGACGTTCCGGGATCGGATTCCCGGCTGTCTAATCCCGGTCTAATCCCAAATCGAGGGGGAGCTACAGGCTGCACCGGCGCACCGTTCACGCATCGGATACAGATACCTTACCGCACAACGGCGCTTTTATGCTTGCCCGCATCGTGTGCGGTGCCGCAGACCCCTGTGACGGCGCTCTCCCCCGGCACGCCGGGGTGGCGTAGCCTTATCCCTGTCTTCAATGACGAATACACCGACGAAAGCGATGCACGAGTGACTAACGCACCCATAAGCACCTCCGCAGCCCCCGAGGGCACCGCCGTTCCCGAAGTGGTTATTGTCGGCGGCGCACGTACACCCCAGGGCCGCCTGAACGGCCAGCTGTCCGCCTTCACCGCCGTCGAGCTCGGCGCGTTTGCCATCAAGGGCGCGCTGGACAAAGCCGGCGTCGATGCCGCGGATGTCGACTCCGTCATCATGGGACATGTGGTGCAGGCCGGCTGCGGCCAGAACCCCGCCCGCCAGGCCTCCATCAAAGCCGGCATCGGCTGGAACGTCCCGGCAGTCACCGTCAACAAGGTCTGCCTGTCCGGCCTGGCTGCGGTGATTGATGCCGCGCGGCTGATCCGCGGCGGCGAGGCCACCGTGGTGGTGGCCGGCGGCCAGGAATCCATGACCCGCGGGCCGCACCTGCTTCCGGGTTCCCGGCAGGGCTGGAACTACGGCAATATCTCCGCCCTGGATTCGGTGGCCCACGACGGGCTCACTGATGCCTTCGACAACGATTCCATGGGCATTTCCACCGAACGGGGAAATACGAAACTGGCCATCAAGCGCCTGGAGCAGGACGAAGTAGCCGCTGCCTCGCACCAGCGCGCGGCAGCCGCCATGGCGTCGGGAGTCTTCGACGAGGAAATCGTTCCCGTGACGGTGCCGCAGCGCCGCGGAGAGCCCCTGGTCCTTACCTCGGACGAGGGCGTGCGGCCCAACACCACGGTGGATACCCTGGCGGGCCTTCGTCCGGCGTTCGACTCCGAAGGAACCATCACGGCGGGCAATTCCTCTCCCCTGTCCGACGGCGCGGCAGCCCTGATCGTCACGACCCGGGACTATGCCGAATCCAACGGGTTGAACGTCCTCGCCGCCGTCGGGCTTCCCGGCCAGGTGGCTGGACCGGACAACACCCTGCATTCCCAGCCCTCCAATGCGCTCTTCGCCGCTCTCGGACGGGCCGGGTGGAGCACCTCGGACCTGGACTTCATCGAGATCAACGAGGCCTTTGGCGCCGTCGCGGTCCAGTCCCTGAATGAACTGGGCATGGACCTGGAACAGTGCAACGTGCACGGCGGAGCGATCGCGCTGGGGCATCCGATTGGCGCCTCGGGCGCCCGTCTGGCCCTCACGGCAGCACATGAGCTTGCCCGGCGCGGATCCGGCCGGGCCGGCGTCGCGCTCTGCGGCGGCGGCGGACAGGGCGAGGCGCTGCTGCTTTACCGCGAAGAGGCGTAACCGCCCCGGAGCGACCGACCCGGAGCAACTACCCCGGAGCAACCGCCCCGGAGCGACCGCCCCGGAGCGACCGCCCCGGAGCGACCGCCCCGAAAAAATACAGAAGGCCCCGTTCCTTCCGGAACGGGGCCTTCTGTAAAGCGTTTTTATGCGGTTAGGCAGTAAAAACTACTTGACGGTGACGGTGGCGCCGGCAGCTTCGAGAGCTTCCTTGGCCTTGTCAGCGGCTTCCTTGTTGGCGCCTTCGAGGACGGCCTTCGGAGCGCTGTCAACCAGGTCCTTGGCTTCCTTCAGACCCAGCGAGGTCAGGGAGCGAACTTCCTTGATCACTGCGATCTTCTTGTCGCCGGCAGCTTCGAGGATGACGTCGAATTCGGTCTTCTCTTCAGCGGCTTCAGCGGCACCGGCAGCGGGGCCGGCAACTGCAACAGCAGCAGCGGTGACGTCGAACGTCTCCTCGAAGAGCTTCACGAAATCGGAGAGCTCGATGATGGACAGTTCCTTGAAAGCTTCAATGAGCTCTTCGTTGGTGAGCTTCGCCATGGTGTGGCGTCCTTCCTATAGTTGGTGCACGCAGGCACCGGAGATTGATGGAGAAGAGGATTTACTCTTCGGTGGCTGCTTCTGCTGCCGGAGCTTCTTCTGCAGCGGCCGGAGCCTCTTCTGCAGCGGAGGCAGCGGGGGCGCCGCTTTCCTCTTCAAGCTTCATGCGCAGTGCATCAGCCGTGCGGGCGAGCATGGACATCGGTGCCTTGAGGACACCGGCGACGCGTGCAAGCTGGAACTCACGGGACTCAAGGGCAGCCAGTGCGGCTACGCCGGAGGCATCCAGGGCATTGCCCTCGAAGACACCGGTCTTGATGATGAGCTGCGGGTTGGTCTTTGCAAAATCCGTCAGGCTCTTTGCAGCTGCAACTGCGTCACCCTTGATGAAGGCGATTGCAGTAGGTCCGGCAAGCTGGCCTTCGAACGCGTCGATGCCGGCTTCCTTGGCTGCAATGCCAGTCAGGGTGTTCTTTACGACCGAGTACTTGGTGTCCTGGCCGAGCGAACGACGCAGCTCCTTGAGCTGTGCAACGGTGAGCCCGCGGTATTCGGTTAGGACAGCAGCGGTCGATTCCTTGAAATCGGTGGTGATTTCCTCGACTGCTGACACCTTTGTTGGCGTTGCCATAACCCTCCTTCCGGGGAAATAGTGCCGGTGGATCGGGTCCCGAACATAAAAAACGCCCCGGGCAGATGCACGGGGCTTCACTCTACGGACACACTAAGTTCCGGAGTTCAGTTCGTTCACCTGCGCAGGCCGCCCTATCAAGGGACTTTCGGATGTTTCTCCAACCGGGTTCCACGCGTGGAGGGCTGAAGGTTCAGCCTTACGGTGGGATTGAATGCACATCGACCGACGGTCTTTGGTAGTTCCAGAGTACGGGAGAATCCGGCAGGGAACAAATCCCGGCGGCGGGGACCGTCCGGGGTCCCCGCCCGCCTGCGCTACCCGGCGGACAGCTCCTTCTGCCATTCCCCGGAGTAGCCGATGGCCCGGAACCCCAACTGCTCGTTGATGGAGAGCATGTAGCGGTTTTCCACGGCGTTCCAGGTGTAGACCCGGAGCGCTTCGGGAACCACTTCCCGGAGGCGGACCAGGTTCGCTGCCTTGAGCAGCATGCCCAGCCGGTTCCCCCGGTGGCTTTCCAGAACCAGGGTGTCGTCCTGGTAAACCACGGCGGGGTTGTTGCGGAAAACCTCCAGGACGGTGTGGCCGGCGAGTTCACCGGTCGCAACATGCCGGGCGGCGCTGACCAGCACCTCTGCATCCATATCGCGGGCCAGGCCCTCGGCCTCCCGCACCCGGGCCTCGTCCCATGCTTCTTCCGCCAGGTCCAGCCCGCCCATCGGCGCATCGGTGCTCATCTTCTGCCGCAGCTGTGCGTAGGCCTCCACGAGATCCTCCGGACAGGCACCGCACCAGAACACGAGTTCGTACCCTGCTCCCGCTGCCGACTCGGCCTGCTGCAGCACAGCTGTACCGGCGGCAGTGTTTCCCAGCTCAAGCCGGCTGATCCGGTCCACCAGTTCCAGCCGGAATCCGAGTCCCGTGGCAAATGCGGCTGCGGCGTCGTGCTGGATCGCTGACACCGCCCCGGAGTCCGGTTCCACGGATCCGCCGGGCAGCAGGTGCTCCGTCTCCGCCATCAGCATGCGGCGGTTATCCGCCGCTGCCAGCTTCTCGGCTGCGGCATAGAGCTGCGTCCCCACTCCTTGGCGGCGGGCCGAAGGAGCCACGACCACATTGACGCTCCCGGTATGGAGGTTGTCCGTAAGCGGCAGGTTGACCAGGGCCACACCCACGATCGGCCCCCCGGACTCCGTGCCGCCACGGGCGGCCAGGATCTCGCGCCGACGGGTTTCGGTACTGCGCCGGCCTGCCAGCTGGGCCTGCGGCGGGCCGTAGAAGTCGTCATTGCCCCAGAACTCGCGCATCTGGGCATTCAACAGCTCAGCAACGGCGATGAAGTCTGCCGCACCCGGCGCATCCAGGCTGGAGGGGACGGCAATCGACTCAATGGAGACGGGCAGTTGTGTCATGGCCCACATCCTGCCGGACGCAGTGCCCGTTTCCAAAACCACAAGCCCGCCGAACACAAAAGGGCGGCCGCAGCAAAATGCTGCGGCCGCCCTTCGAGGGAACACTCCCCCGGGTACTACTGCTGACTATGCGTCGGCGAGAACCTTGGTGACGTTCGGGTCAACGCTGATGCTCGGGCCGAACGTGGTGGACACGGTCGCCTTGGAGATGTAGCGGCCCTTGGCTGCCGACGGCTTGAGGCGAAGGACCTCTTCCAGTGCTGCTGCGTAGTTCTCAGCCAGCTTCTGGGCGTCGAAGGACACCTTGCCGATGATGAAGTGCAGGTTGGAGTGCTTGTCGACGCGGAAGTCGATCTTGCCACCCTTGATGTCCGTGACAGCCTTGGCCACGTTCGGGGTAACCGTACCGGTCTTCGGGTTCGGCATGAGGTTACGCGGGCCGAGCACGCGGCCCAGGCGGCCGACCTTGCCCATCATGTCCGGGGTAGCCACTGCGGCGTCGAAGTCGGTCCAGCCTGCTGCAACCTTTTCGATCATGTCGTCGGAACCAACGAAGTCGGCGCCGGCAGCGATTGCTGCTTCAGCCTTCTCGCCGGTTGCGAAAACGAGGACGCGGGCCGTCTTGCCGGTGCCGTGGGGCAGGTTGACCGTGCCGCGGACCATCTGGTCAGCCTTACGGGGGTCAACGCCCAGGCGGAAAGCCACCTCAACGGTTGCGTCGAACTTGGAAGGATTGGTGTCCTTCGCCAGCTCTACAGCCTCGACCGGTGCGTACAGCTTGTCCGCATCGATCTTGGCTGCAGCTGCTTCATATGCTTTGCTGCGCTTTGCCATCTGCTTTTTCTCCTTGTGCAGTTGTGGTCTGTCGGACCGCGCCGGGCCCTGCCACGCGCCGTCGCCCGTTAGGGGCGGCGGCAGTTATGTGAATGTGAAACGAGTACGGGGACTTAGCCCTGTACCGTGATGCCCATCGAACGGGCGGTGCCGGCGATGATCTTGGCAGCTGCCTGGACATCGTTGGCGTTGAGGTCTTCCATCTTCATGGTGGCGATCTCTTCGACCTGAGCCTGGGTCAGGTTGGCAACCTTGGAGGTGTGCGGGGTCGCGGAACCCTTGGCAACACCGGCAGCCTTCTTGATCAGCTGTGCAGCCGGAGGAGTCTTCGTGATGAAGGTGAAGGAACGGTCTTCGTAGACGGTGATTTCCACCGGGATAACGTTGCCGCGCTGGGATTCCGTTGCAGCGTTGTACTGCTTGCAGAATTCCATGATGTTGACACCGTGCTGGCCAAGTGCCGGACCGATCGGAGGAGCCGGGTTGGCGGCACCTGCGTTGATCTGCAGCTTGATGAGGCCGGTGACCTTTTTCTTGGGGGCCATGAAAGGGTCCTTCTCTAAATTATGTTCCCGAAGGACAGGAGCGTCCGTCCGGGGTGGTGGCCGCCATGGCTTGGCGGCCGGACGCTGCCTGCAGGTTAAAGCGGACCTGCGGACAGCGAAATCTATAAGCTACTGGAGCTTGGTGACCTGGCCGAAGCCGAGGGTCACAGGCGTCTCGCGCTCGAAGATGGTCACGAGGACCACCAGCTGCTGGGATTCGGGCTTGATCTCGGAGATGGTTGCCTGGAGCGTTTCGAACGGGCCTTCGTTGACCGTTACGGGCTCGCCGATCTCGAAGTCAACGGCAATGTTGGAGGACTGCTGCTGGGCGGGCTTGCCGGCCTCGGTCTTCGGGGAAACGATGGTGTGCTCGAGCATCGAGTACACCTCGGAAAGGCTCAGCGGGGTCGGGTTGTGGGCGTTGCCCACGAAGCCGGTGACGCCGGGGGTGTGCCGGACAACGCCCCAGGACTCGTCGGTGAGGTTCATGCGCACCAGGACGTAGCCGGGAATGCGGACGCGGTTGACGATCTTCCGCGTGGTGTTCTTGATCTCGACGACTTCTTCCATCGGGACCTGGATTTCGAAGATATCCTCTTCCATGTCCAGGGTCTGGATGCGGGTCTCAAGGTTGGACTTCACGCGGTTTTCGTAGCCGGCGTAGGAGTGGATGACGTACCAGTCACCCTCCTGGCGGCGCAGCTTTGCCTTGAAGGCAACAGCCGGATCTTCCTCGGGCTCAGCGTCTTCTGCGGAATCGGCAGCCTCTTCGGATGCGTTTTCTTCGTCTGCCGAAGCATCAACAGCAGCGGGCGCCTCGTCGACGTCGGCTGCGGTCATCTGATCCTCGGTATCCAGATCAGCGTTGTCATTGATCTGTGATTCGAGTTCTTGCTCGGACACGTAGATTCCTGCTTTCTTCTTCAGAGCACTATCGGGTTTGTCACTAGCTCATGGTCTCCGGTTCTACGCCCAGCGGACGGAACCTTAGGTCTCTGGCTAGCTTTCGCCGCCGCCCGAGCCGAAGATCCACAGTGCGCCCTTGCCAAAGGCAAAGTCGAGAGCCGTAACGATAAGCATCATCACCATCACGAACGCGAGGACAACGAGCGTGTACCTCAGCAGTTCCTTGCGGGTGGGGGTGACCACCTTTTTCAGCTCGGCAATCACCTGGCGCAGGAAGAGAGCTATACCGGCGAAGAACCCGCGCTTCTTGGGCCCGCTGGAGGGGTGTCCCTTGGAGCTGCTGGCAGCTGTCTCGGTCACCTTCGCCTCACTCATCTGTGTCGGTTCACAATCGCAGCAAGCGCTGGGACTGCTCATTCCATGAAGGACTGCTGAGCTGCCGGAAATGACAGTTCTGCGCAGGGCAGACAGGACTCGAACCTGCAACCTGCGGTTTTGGAGACCGCTGCGCTACCAATTGCGCCACTACCCTATGGAGGAAAACTCACCCTACCGCCACCATTGTAGCCGCAACGAACCGGAGACTATTTCCCCGATCGAAAGGCACAAAGCAGCGTGGTGTGCTCAACCACCGAAGAACCAGTCTACGCAAACTTTGCCGTCCCGTCGAACCGGGGCCTGTCCACGGAGTGCCGTGCTGACCTGCGGAGGGGATTCCGAGCGCCTAAACTGGGGGGACGCCGCCGTCGTCCGGCAGGACCGACGCGGCAAACGTAAGCCGCCGCCACACATCAGACGGGAATCCCATGTCTTCCACCGGCCGTATTTCAGAGCGCATCGCATCCATTGCCGAGTCCGCAACCCTCGCAGTGGATGCCAAGGCCAAGGCGTTAAAGGCCGCCGGGCGCCCGGTGATCGGTTTCGGCGCGGGTGAACCGGATTTCCCCACCCCGGACTACATCGTCGACGCCGCCGTCGACGCCGCCCGCCAGCCGCGTTTCCACCGCTACTCCCCCGCCGGCGGGCTCCCTGAGCTCAAGAAGGCCATTGCCGCCAAGACTCTGCGGGACTCCGGTTACGCCGTCGACCCGGCCCAGGTCCTGGTGACCAACGGCGGCAAGCAGGCCGTCTACGAATCCTTCGCCACGCTGCTGAACCCGGGCGACGAAGTCCTGGTTCCCACCCCCTACTGGACCACGTACCCGGAGGCCATCCGGCTGGCCGGCGGTGTTCCGGTAGAGGTTTTCGCCGGCCCGGAGCAGGGTTACCTGGTGAGCGTCGAGCAGCTTGAGGCCGCCCGCACCGCGGCCACCAAGGTCCTGCTCTTCGTTTCCCCCTCCAACCCCACAGGTGCCGTGTACCCCGCGGAACAGGTGGCCGAAATCGGGCGCTGGGCGGCAGAGCACGGACTCTGGGTCATCACGGATGAAATCTATGAGCACCTGACGTACGACGGCGTGCCCTTCACCTCGATCGCCACCGCGGCCCCGGAATTGGGCGACAAGGTTGTGGTGCTGAACGGCGTGGCCAAGACCTACGCCATGACCGGCTGGCGGGTTGGCTGGATGATTGCCGCGGCTGACGTCATCAAGGCCGCCACCAACCTCCAGTCCCACCTGTCCTCCAACGTGTCCAACGTGTCGCAGATGGCCGCACTGGCCGCTGTGTCGGGACCGTTGACGGCCGTGGATGAAATGAAGCAGGCCTTTGACCGCCGCCGGCGCGCCATGGTGGCGGCCCTGAACTCGATCGACGGCGTCGAATGCCCCATGCCCGAAGGCGCGTTCTACGCCTATGCGGATGTCCGCGGCCTGCTTGGGCGCGGGTTCCCGGGCAAGGAAGGCCCCGTCCGGCCGCAGACTTCGGCCGAGCTGGCCGCGCTGATCCTCGACACCGTTGAGGTTGCAGTGGTTCCGGGCGAAGCGTTCGGCCCTTCGGGCTACCTGCGCCTCTCCTACGCCCTGGGCGACGAAGACCTCGCCACCGGGATGGAGCGGCTGCAGGACTTCCTCGGCAAGGGCCGGTAAGGACTACTAGAGCAGCCGGCGGTCCGCGGCCCAGCGGGTGAGCTCGTGGCGTGAGGAGAGCTGGAGCTTGCGCAGCACCGAGGAGACATGGGTTTCCACCGTCTTCACGGAAATGAACAGCTCGCGGGCCACCTCTTTGTAGCTGTAGCCGCGGGCAATCAGCCGCATGACCTCGAGCTCACGGGCCGAGAGGCGGTCCAGCTCGTCATCCACTGCGGCCACGCTCGCCGTGCCGAAGGCGTCCAGCACGAATCCCGCCAGGCGCGGCGAGAACACCGCGTCACCGCCGGCCACCCGCAGGACGGCGTCGGAAATCTCCGGGCCCGAAATGGTTTTGGTGACGTAGCCGCGCGCACCGGCCCGGATTACCGTGACCACGTCTTCGGCGGCATCGGAGACGCTCAGCGCCAGGAACCGGGTCACCCCGAGCAGCCCGGCGCACCCCGCCAGCACTTCCGCGCCGCCGCCCCCGTTGCCGCCGGGCAGGTGGACATCGAGGAGCACGACGGCGGGACGCCGGGCCGTGATCACTGCAACCGCGGTTTCGACGCTGTCCGCTTCCGCCACCACGTTGATGCGGGCGTCGAGGTCCGCACGGAGCCCGGAGCGGAAGATGGCATGGTCATCGACCACGACGACGTCGATCGGCGAGGGGTGGATCGTCATTGAGGTTGTGCTCCGTTGCTTGATACGCGGTTATCCGTCGAGGGGATCTTCTGTGCTGCGCCGGCGTCTGCCGTACTGCCGTTGCCCGTACTGCCGTTGCCAGTGCTGCCGTTCCCCGCACTGTTTGCCGCCCCGGGTACGTCGTCGCGGGAACCGCTTTCCGTGCCTTTCGGCAGCGGCAGCACCAGCCGGACCTCGGTGCCGTCGGCGGTGCTGCGGATGGCCGCGCTGCCCCCTGCACGCTGCATCCGTCCGATGATGGATCCCCGCACGCCGATCCGGTCAGCAGGCACTGCGTCCAGGTCGAATCCGAAGCCGCGGTCACGGACAAAGACTTCAAGCTGCTCCGGCCTGCATTCAACATAGACCGAAACCGTGCCGCCGGCATGCTGGGCGGCATTCAGCATGGCAGCCCGCGTAGCGGAGGCCAAGGCTTCGGTCCGCTCATCCAGTGCGGCGTCCGAGACTGCCACCAGCTCAATCGGGTGGCCGTAGGCGTCCTCGATTTCTGCTGCAATCCGGCGCATGCATTCCACGAGGTGGTCTTCGGCCCTGGCACGGTCGGAATACAACCACTGCCTCAGCTCCCTTTCCTGGGCGCGGGCAAGCCGGATGACGTCCTGCTCGGAGCCGGCACGCTTTTGGATCAGGGCCAGTGTCTGCAGGACCGAATCGTGCAGGTGGGCCGCAATTTCGGCCCGCTCCGTCTGTCGAATCCGTCCGGAGCGCTCGGCTTCCAGGTCCCGCCAGTGCTTTATCGCCCACGGAGTGAACACCAGCGCCACGCCGGCCAGCACGGCGGCGGATGCCAGCAGCCCCGACATCAGGACATCCCAGCTCACCGCGCCCGAGACCACCACCAGCACCCCGGCGACCACCAGCAGGAGGCCCGCCGCCAGGCGGATCAGCCCTGAGGCCCGGTCAGCTCCGGCACTGTTCATCAGCCCGGCCCGCCGGCTCTCGTCCAGCTGCATCCATGCCAGCACCGCGCCGCCGGCGATGGCCGCGACGGGGACAAACAGGCCCCAGTTCAGGTTGGCACCCAACCGCTGGGCGATAAAGGCAGCTGCCACCAGCAGCAGGGCAAGGCCTGCCGCAACCTCCCGGTGCCCGGTCTTACCCGGCTGCGGGGTGGGGACTGCACCTTCCCGAAGCTGCCTCGCGTAGTTTTCGGCGATACTGCGCGGGTTGGCGGATACCTGTTCCTTCTTCTCCTGCTCCTCCTGAGTGGGAACCATGATCCACAGCCACCCGTAGAGGATGAAGCCGCTTCCTGCGCCAAGCACCAGGACGGCCATAACGATCCGGGTGAGCTTCACGGGCCAGCCCAAGTGTGCGGCCAGTCCGGCGCAGACGCCGGCAATGATCCGTTCGCGGGGACGCACCAAGGGTTCTCTCATGGACCTATCCAAACACGGAGAAGCCGCCAGGTACCGGCCCTGACGGCAATAATTCCTTATCTTCAGGGACCGTTCAGGGGCGGGTCAGGGTAGTCCCTGATGCAGGATGGCTGCGGCGGGGGAAGACTGGAGGCATGAACCCTTCCCCATCCCCTGATTCCGGGGCCCCAGACCCCGCAGCGCAACCTTCCGCTGAACATCGTCCGGCCCCTGCAGGCAGCCATGCGGCAGGCGGCGGTTCCACGAACACCGGTTCGGCCGCGGGAGGATCCGGTGCACCGTCATCCGGCGGATTCCACAGCGGTTTCTTTCAGTGGGTCCGCTCGCTTGGCATCCCGCGCGGCGGGGACCGCTGGTTCGGCGGTGTCGCGACCGGGATCGCGGCGCGCACCGGACTGGACCCCGTGCTTGTCCGCGGACTGTTCGTAGTCCTCGGCGCTTTTGGTATCGGTTTGCTGGTTTACGGAGTTGCCTGGGCGCTGCTCCCGGAACCGGACGGCAGGATCCATCTTGAAGAAGCGATCCGCGGCGACTGGACATCCGGCATGACCGGAGCACTCATTTTCGCCATCCTCGGAATGGGCGGTCCCGGTGCCTCCTTCCTCGGCGCGGACGGCTGGTTCGGCGCCGTCGTCTGGACCCTGTTCTGGATCGGCGCGGGCGTGGCCGCTGTGTACTGGTTCTCCACGGGCAAGGGCCGGTTCCATCTTTCCGGCCATGGAGCCGGCACGGATGCGTCCGGCGACCCCGGTACCACCGTCGCCTCGGATACTCCCGCCGGTACCAACCCTTCCGGAGCCCCGGGAAAGCCCGTATCGCTTGCCAAACCGGGCATTGCCGTCACCGGCACCGACCCTGTCGGTTTCCCATCTGCCGGCAGCACAGCCCCCTTCACCGCTGCACCGCACGGCGGGACGGCCGTCCCCTCCGGACCGACGCCGTCGCCGGCACCCGATTCGAAGCAGAAGGCAAAGCGTGTCCAGGGAGCCCCCGGGTCCTTCGCAGCGGCCCTGTTCGGTGCCGCCCTGCTCGCAGGAGGAACGGTCCTCGCCCTGGATTACGTCAACGTCCTTTCCCTGGCCGAACCGCTTTCCGTTGCCTTGGCAGCGGCCGCTGCCGTCCTGGGCCTCGGCATCGTGGTCCTGGGCGTGGTCGGCAGGCACTCCAGCGGGATCGGCACGGCGGCAGTGGCAGCACTCGTCGCCTCGCTCCTGACCCAGGGCAGCATGGTCAACGCCAACCTTTTGGTGGCCAGCAATACGGACTGGGTGCCCCGCGACGCTGCCCAGGCGGGCGGCGGCTACACCGTGATCGCCGCCAACGGGACAGTTGACCTCCGCGAAACCGAGACTTCGGGTAACTTCGAGGTCCCCGCCAGCGTCGCCGCCGGGAATCTCGCCATCCTCGTTCCCGACGATGCGCCGGTAACTATCCGGTTCGGCATGGCTGCGGGAAATGTCGAGGTAAACGACGGGTCGGACCGGCGGGAATACAGCGGATTGTGGCTGCCGTCCGACGAGCGCACCCTCAACGACGGCGCCGACGGAGACCGGATTACCATCGACGTCCGCGGACTCGCAGGCAACGTACTCGTCACGACTGAAGAAAGCGATCTCTAGCCATGGAACAGGACAACGAGAGGGACTATCTGGGCCGCCAGTACGGTCCCGAAAGTTACGAAACCCCGGACCGGGGGCTGATGCCGCCGGCATCAGCCGCAGACCCGGGTCCCGCCGATACCGAAACAGAACCGGTGGCCCCCCGCGGCACCGCACCGGTGGCGGAGACCGAGGACTTTCCCGCCGCCGTTCCGTCCCGCGCAGTGCAGGTGGGCACGGTGGTGTGGGGCCTGGTCCTGACCGTCCTGGCCGTCCTCCTGCTCCTGGTGAACACCGTGAACCTTTCGGTGGATCCCGTCCTGCTGGTCCTCTGCCTCACCCTTGGTGCGGGGCTGGCGCTCCTGCTGGGCGGGTTCCTTTCCGGCCTTCAGCGCAGCCGCTCCCGCTGATGCGGACCCGGCCACCGTATCGGCGGACCGGCACTGGTATTTCCCTATTTCACTACCATCAGATAAGGCTTAGTACATGGAAAAGTTCTTCAGCATCGTGCGCTCCTCCCCCGTCAAAAGGCAGAGGGGCTGGGTCGGCGGAGTCTGCGCCGGCCTTGCCGCAACCTACGGGTGGGACGTTTCCCTCGTCCGGATCGGCGTCCTCCTCAGTTTCCTGCTGCCGTTTGTAGGCCTGGGCACCTACGTCGTGGCATGGCTGCTGCTGCCGAAGACGGACGGAACCATCATCCTGCAGCGCCTGGTGAACCCCCGCGCTTAGTCCTCCACCGATCTGCTGGCTAGAATCAAAGCCAGGACCTAACCACCGCCAGCAGATCCAGGGGTAATGACATGAAGATCGGTATCCTCACCAGCGGAGGGGACTGCCCCGGGCTGAACGCCGTGATCCGCGGTGCCGTCCTCAAAGGCATCAAGGAATACGAGGACATCGAGTTCGTCGGTTTCCGTGACGGCTGGCGCGGCGTGGTCGACGGCGACATCATGGACCTGCCCCGCTCCCGCGTCCGCGGCATCTCAAAGCAGGGCGGAACGATCCTCGGGACGTCCCGCACCAACCCGTTTGAAGGTCCGAACGGCGGGCCGGAGAAGATCAAGGCCACGCTGGACCGCCTCGGGATCGACGCCGTCATCGCCATTGGCGGTGAGGGCACCCTCGCAGCCGCCCAGCGGCTCACGGACGCCGGCCTGAAAATCGTCGGCGTGCCCAAGACCGTGGACAACGATCTTGACGCCACGGATTACACCTTCGGGTTCGACACCGCAGTGGAGATTGCCACGGAGGCCTGCGACCGGCTGCGGACCACCGGCGAATCCCACCACCGCTGCATGGTGGCTGAAGTCATGGGCCGGCACGTGGGCTGGATTGCCCTGCATTCCGGCATGGCAGCCGGTGCCCACGCCATCCTGATTCCCGAGCACCCGGTCAGCATCGAACAGATTTCCCAGTGGGTCAGCGATGCCCGCGACCGCGGACGTGCCCCGCTGGTGGTTGTTGCCGAAGGTTTCGTCACCACGGATATGGAAATGCCGCACTCGGAGCGTGGCCTCGACAGTTTCGGCCGCCCCCGGCTAGGCGGCATCGGCGAACTGCTGGCCCCCGAAATCGAGGCGCGGACCGGCATTGAAACCCGTGCCACGGTTCTTGGCCACATCCAGCGCGGCGGTGTACCAACGGCCTACGACCGGGTCCTTGCCACCCGCCTGGGCATGGCCGCAGTTGATTCGGTAGTGGACAGCCTGTGGGGAACCATGGTGTCACTGCACGGTACGGACATTGCCCGCGTGGGCTTCGAAAAGGCCCTCGGCAATCTGAAGACCGTTCCCGAGCACCGCTACGACGAGGCCGCCATCCTCTTCGGCTAGGCCGGGGCCCGGGTTCTGCCCGGCCCGTCGTCCGCCGCGCCCTGCCGTCGGCGTACGGATTCCGTCAGCGATCCTGTGTATTTGCTGAGGATTCCGTATACTCCGGCAGGGCGTTTGCATGCGTGTGCATACCGCGGTGTAGGTTGAAAAACATGAATCTGGACTCGGGAACCATCGCGATCATCCAGCTGGCCTGGTCCCGCCATCTGGGCCTGGCAGACAATGCCCTGGCGGAAACGGACACCGGCGAACGCATTTACAGCGTTCAGGAGCAGGCTGACACAGCATGCTTCCTGCGCCTTTTCGGTGCCGAGGTGTTCAGCGGCCCCGAATGGGCTGCCGACCGCGCCCGGACCCAAAGCGCCGCGCAGCTCACCCGCAATTCCGGGCTTATCCAGATGTCCATGGAACACGGCGGACGCGTCCTGGGCGCCGAACAGCTGTTTTTCGCTGACGCTTTCCCGAGCGTCATTCCACTCGACGAGCTCGCCGTCAGCAACGAACCCGGTCTCGCCGTCGTCCTGGAACGCCTGTGCCCTCCGGATGACGTCGCGGAGGCCGGCCTGGCGGAGAAGGAAGAAGTCTTTGTCCTGGTGGACGATTCCCAGGACAAACCACGCCCTGTGGCAGGTGCGGGATACAGCATCACCGACGGAATCCTGGCGGACATGAGCGTGCTGACCGCCCCGGGCCACCGGCTGCGCGGGCTGGGCAGCTACATCAGTTCGGTGGCCCTCGAGGACGCCATGGCAGGCGGCTTAATCCCCCAGTGGCGGGCCCGGCTGGACAACCTGGGCGCCGCCAGGACCGCAGTCGGGTCCGGTTTCATCCCCGCCGGAAGCCGCACCTCCGTGGCCCTGAACGCCTAGGCGCGACGCACCCGCCCTAGCCGAGCAGGTCCAGCATTTCCTGCCGTTTGAAGAACCCGGCGGTGTCCCGCCCGGTGGGCGATCCGGCGTCGGGATCCGCACCCGCTTCCGCCAGGATCCGGAAAATCTCCACGTATCCCTTGAACGCGGCGCCGGCAAGCGGTGTCTGGCCGCGGTCATTCTGCGTGTTGATGTCCGCACCGCGTTCCACCAGCAGAGCGGTCAGCTCCGCGTGGCCGTGGTACGAGGCCAGCATCAGCAGATTGTCGCCCGAGCCGTTCGTCAGGTTCACGGGCACGCCGGCGTCGAGGTAGCGGCGGACCCCTTCGGTGTCGCCGGCACGCGCAGCATCAAAGACCATGCCTGCGAGTTCAATAACGTCATCATCGATCTGGGGGCGGGATTCGGGGGTGCTCATGGCGCTCCTGGAGGTATTGATTTTTCTGGCTGTCAATCGGGAAAAGAAGCTTGCGGTCAGCGCCGCGGTGCCTTCAGGAAACCCGAGGGGCGTCCCACCACGGCTCCCGCATCCGGCGCCACGATGGGTTCCTGCGCGGCGGCGTAGAGCTCGCCGTCGTCGTTCACTACCAGCTGTACGGAGGGATCCACGGACCGCTTCACCATTGCCAGGCCCACGGGGCCCATTTCATAGTGGGCGCCGACGGAGGTCAGGGTTCCGACCTGCCGTTCCCCCAGCATGACCGGGCTGCCGGCGGCCGGAAGGGTGTGCTGCGAACCGTCCAGCTGCAGGAACACCAGCCGGCGGGGCGGGTGCCCCAGGTTGTGCACGCGCGCCACGGTTTCCTGGCCCTTGTAGCAGCCCTTGGCCAGATGAACGGCGGTGCGGATCAGGTCCAGCTCGTGCGGGATGGTCTTCTCGTCCGTCTCCGCTCCCAGCCGCGGCCGCCAGGCGGCGATGCGCAGTGCCTCGGAAGCCATGGAGCCGGCCAGGGTGCGCCCGGAGGCGTCCATTGCGGACGCAAACCCGGCCCGCGGAATCAGGTACTCGTACCAGGGCCGCTCAAGCCCGGGGTGGGCATCTTCCGGCACGGCCGTGTAGGCAAACCCGCCGGCACCAATGTGCGGCCAGGGATCGGTCCACCGCAGGTACTGCTCCCACTGCGGCACCTCAACCGTCGCACCGGCCACGGCCCACTGGTCCGTGACGTCTGCGATTTCGACCCGGAGCATAAACTTCATGCGCTGCAGCCACTCGGTCAGGCCCGGCGCTTCAGCGGATTCGACCAGCAGCCAGGAAGTGGCGCCGTCGTCGATGATCCGCACGTCATAGTCGATGCGGCCCTGCACGCTGAGCAGCAGCAGCTCCGAGCTCACGCCGGGCTGAAGATCCGCCACCTGCTGGGAGGACAGCGTGTTCAGCCAGCTGAGGCGGTCGGGACCGGAAACGGTGACCACGCCGCGGAAGGAAAGGTCGACGACGGCGCTGCCGCGTGCAAGATCGCGCTGTTCACGGAGCGGATCGCCGTAGTGCGAGGCGGTACCGGCGTCGAGGCCGCCGGCTTCAACGGCGCCGTGGCGGGAAAGCAGGGGGCTGGAATACGTCATAACAGGTGCAACGTCCTAGCGGCTCGGGCCTATTCCTCCGGCCGGCTTTGCCGGTGTGTGTTTAGGAGGTCTTGTTCAGGATTGCCGAGGCATGGGCCTTCAAGGCTTCACCCTCGGAGGCAACGTCCCAGCGCCAGTAAAGGTCGCCGTTGACCAGTCCGTAGATCCGGGTCGCTGCTGAGTACTCTTTGGAGTTCACGCCGCGCATCACGACATCGGTGCTCAACTGGATCTGCGGACCCTTGATCTGCCCGTAATACAGCTCGGCGATGCCTCCGGGGTGCACGATGGTGGCGGTGATATCGAAACCACCGGCGTCATTGCGCAGCTCTTCGACCTCGTCAGCGCTGCGGAGCGCCGGCACGATATCTGCCGGAACCAGGCCGGGCCCGCCGTCGGCGTCGTTCAGGGGGCGGTCAAGGGCCCAGAACCCGGTCTCGACGGCCAGCGGCCGCAGGCGGGTGCCCTGCTCGTCGGTGAGCCAGCTTTCCGCGGTGTACTGCAGGTACGGCAGGCCGTTCTGGGTGAACGTGACCTTCTGTGCGAAGTGCTCCGAATCGGCCTCGCCCTCACCCAGCCGTCCGGAGCCTTCCCAGGTGCCGAGGAGCCAGGACAGCGGTACCAGTTCCGGGGTCAGATCGGTGGGGATCTCCATTGGCATGGTGGAACCTGTCCTTCGGTGTAACGGGTGGCTGGTGCTGGCGGGGCGAAGCCGGTGTTTACTTCTGGCCGGTGTTTACTTCTGGCCCTTGTACAGGCGGGAGATAACCAGTGCAGCGAATCCGGCCATCGCGAGGCCGGTGATGCCCAGCAGGGCAATAAAGAAAATTTCGAGAGCAACCATGGCTACATCCTAACGCGCGGGAGGAACAGTTTCCTTCCCGCCATTCGATCATGACAGGGACCTGCGGGCCAAACCCTCAACAGGGCAGCAAACGCTCCCGCCCCGGGCACGGGTTCGCAGCTGTTAGGAAACCAGCAGCCGGCCGAGGAAGTAGACCACGGCCCCGAGGGTAACCACCGGAGCCAGCCCGAGCGCCAGGCGTCCCGCAGCATTGGAAGCATCGTTGCGGGAAAGCGCCAGGCGGCGGAAGGCCATCACGACGGCGGCTATCACCACGCCGCTGAACGCTGCCGCCGGCCAGGAAACGCCCGCCACGACCAGGGCCACCAAGGCTGCGGTCAGGCCGCCGGCCAGCAGGCCAAGCGGCGCGGCCATCCGGTCCGGGAGCGGAATAAGCGACACGGCAACGGCTGCCAATGCGGCACTGCCGGCCACGCTGAGGAGTCCGGGATTCCCGTCGGTACCGGCCAAACGGTCAGCGGCCACCCAGCCGGAGCCCATGGCAGTAACCAGCACGCCGGAGATAATGCCGACGATGGATTCGAGCCGGTGCGCCTGTCCGGTGCCGCGGAGCAGCTGGATCAGGAAGACCGCTCCGACACCTACGGCGACGGCGGCCGGCAACCAGGTCAGCATGGCCGCGGCGGGCGCGAAGTACGCTGCCGCCACTGCGCCTGCGCCTACCAGGCCCAGGGTTGCGCCCTGCGTTTTGCGGGCAGGCACCCCTATCAGGTGCGGCCAGCAGACGCCGGTGAGGACGGCGGCCAGACCGCTGATCACGGCCACCGCTGGCACGGACAGGTAGGAAGCGCTCACGATACCGATAATGGCAAGCGCCGCCGGCACCGCTAAGCTCCAAAGTTTCACCCTAGTTATCCTGCCTTATTACGGCGTCCAGAAGAAAAACGACAGGCCCGTTAGCTCGATGGGTATACTTTCGATCACTTCAAGCCAAGCGGATCGGCGAAGGAAAATGCCCGATGGTGTGCGCCCAACATTCGGAGGACCTATGTCGCACATTTTGCTTCTTACCAACAGCTCGGGTTCCTCGGTCAACGTCCTGCCCGCCCTGGAACTCCTGAACCACAAGGTCCACGTAGTGCCGGCGGAGCCTACGGCCCTTCTGGACACCGATCCCAGTGACGTCATCCTGGTGGATGCCCGCAGGGATCTCGTCGGCGCGCGGTCCCTGACCCAGCTGCTGAAGGCCACGGGGCTGGGCACCCCGCTCATCCTTATCCTCACGGAGGGCGGGATGGCTGCCGTCGCCCCCAACTGGCTCGCTGACGACGTCATCCTCGATTCCGCAGGCCCCGCCGAGCTCGAAGCGCGGCTCCGCCTGGCATCGGCCCGCGGCGCCGGCGCAGTCGAGGCTCCTTCGACCGAGATCCGAGCCTCCGGCGTCGTTATTGACGAGGCCAGCTACACCGCCCGTGTGAACGGCACGGCTCTGAACCTGACCTATAAGGAGTTCGAACTCCTGAAATACCTGGCGCAGCATCCCGGCCGCGTCTTCACCCGCGACCAGCTGCTACACGAGGTGTGGGGCTACGACTACTACGGCGGCACCCGGACCGTGGATGTCCATGTACGGCGGCTGCGGGCCAAGCTGGGGCCGGACCACGAGACGCTGATCGGCACGGTGCGGAATGTCGGTTACCGGTTCACCCGCTCGCGGGCGGAAACCACGGCAGCCGCCAGTCAGGACGCCTGACCGGCGTACTTCCCGCGGCGCCGCGCCCTGCGCAGGGGCACCAGCCGCGCTAGGCTTTCGGCATGAGTGAAGAACCGCAGACAGCCTGGCCCGTAGTCGAGACCCGTGGCACGCCCGAGCCCGCCGCCTTCGCCGACATCCTGCAGCTGGCGTCCGCCGCGCAGGACTCGGACGGCAACCCGCCGCTGTCCGAGCAGACGCTCGTGGACCTGCGCTCCCCCGACGCCGATCCGGACACTCTCTCCGTCTTCACCACCTACGCAAATGACTCCGGTTCCGACACCGGCAGCGGGCAATGGCTGGCCGGCGTCGCCGTCCTCGTATCCGAAACCCCGCAGGATCCGGGGGTGCTGGAACTGGTGGTACACCCGAACTACCGAAACCAGGGCGTCGGCACGGCCCTTGCCGCGGCAGTGCAGGATGCGGTGCGCGACAACTCCTCTGCGGACGACGGCGATCCCCGGCCCGCTGCCTGGTCGCATGGGAACCATGAGGCGGCCGTGGAGCTCGCCGCCCGCTTCGGCTACCGTCCCGTCCGTGACCTGTGGAAGATGCGCCTGAGCCGGTCCAATGCCTCGCTGCCCGAAACCGGGTTCCCCGCCGGGGTATCGGTGCGCGCCTTTAAACCCGGCCAGGATGAGCAGGCCTGGCTGGATGCCAACGCCGCCGCCTTTGCCCACCACCCGGAGCAGGGGTCCATGAGCCTTGCCGATCTGCAGGCCCGCATGGACGAGGACTGGTTTGACCCGGCCGGATTCCTCCTGGCCGTGGACAACGAAGGCACGATCCTCGGTTTCCACTGGACCAAGGTCCACCCCGGCACCGGAGGGCACCCTCCCATCGGCGAGGTGTACGTGGTCGGCGTCAGCCCCGAGGCGCAGGGCCGGGGACTCGGCAAAGCCCTGACGGTAGCCGGAATCCAGCACCTCCACTCCGCGGGACTGGATGCCGTCATGCTGTACGTCGACGCCGACAACACCGCCGCCGTCGCCCTTTACCGCCGCCTCGGCTTCGTCCGCTGGGACCAGGACGTGATGTACGCACCCGCATAGGGCTGCGCAGCTTGTAATGTTGTTTGCAGGGCCAGGCGGTCCGCCCGTAACGCCTGCCCTGATCCGCCGCCAGCACCTCAGGGAGACACTATGAGTTTCGATACCGACGCAGAGCCCCGCTCGACCTTCGGGTCCGCAGAGGCGATGTCGGCACCGCGGGCCACCCAGGACCGCATCGACATCCCGGACTTCGGCCCTGCCCTTGTTCCGAGCGGAGATATCACGCCGGAACGGTTCCTGGACCGGGAGATCAGCTGGCTGCACTTCAACGCCAGGGTCCTGGAACTCGCCGAAGACCCTGAGCTGTACCTGTTGGAACGGGTGAACTTCCTGTCCATCTTCGCCTCCAACCTCGACGAGTTCTTCATGGTCCGGGTTGCCGGCCTCAAGCGCCGCATTGCCACCGGCCTGGCGGTTCCCTCCGCTGCAGGCCAGAGCCCGATCGAACAGCTCGAGGAAATCGTGGCAGCGGGCTACCGGCTGCAGCAGCGCCACGCGGATGTCTTCGCCAGCCAGATCCGGCCTGCCCTGGCGGAAGAGCAGATCTACCTGGTCAGCTGGGACGAACTGGACGACGCCGCCAAGGCGAGCCTGCACAAGCAGTTCGCGGCGAAGGTCTTCCCCATCCTGACCCCCCTTGCCGTGGACCCGGCGCACCCCTTCCCTTACATTTCCGGCCTCTCCCTGAACCTGGCAGTGGTGGTCCGCAACCCGGTCAGCGGCAAGGAGTTCTTTGCACGCGTGAAGGTTCCGGACCAGCTCCCCCGCCTCATCTCCGTGGACGGCCCCCGCGCGGGCAACGTGGCCGGACGCACGGCCCGGTTTATCGCGCTGGAAGACATCATTGCCCAGCATCTGGACCAGCTCTTCCCGGGCATGGACGTTATTGAGCACTACACCTTCCGCGTCACCCGCAACGAAGACCTCGAGGTGGAAGAGGACGACGCCGAGAACCTCCTGCAGGCCCTGGAAAAGGAGCTGCTGCGCCGTCGCTTCGGTCCTCCCGTGCGTCTGGAAGTTACCCCGGAGATGAACCCGAATATCCGGGAACTGCTCGAACGCGAGTTGGGCGTGGAATCGGACGAGGTCTACGTCCTTCCCGCGCCGCTGGACCTCCGCGGCCTTTCCCCGATCAGCCGGATCGACCGGCCGGACCTGCACTACCCCAAGCAGGTGCCGCACACCAACCGCCACCTGAAGGAGTCGGAGACTTCCAAGCCGGCAAACGTGTTCGCGGCCATGCGCCGTCGGGACATCCTCCTGCACCATCCGTACGATTCCTTCTCGACATCCGTGCAGGCGTTCCTGGAGCAGGCTGCCGCCGATCCGCGGGTGCAGGCCATCAAGCAGACGCTGTACCGCACCTCCGGCGATTCGCCCATCGTCGATGCCCTGATCGACGCGGCCGAGGCCGGCAAGCAGGTCCTGGCCTTGGTGGAAATCAAGGCCCGGTTCGACGAACAGGCCAACATTTCGTGGGCACGCAAGCTCGAGCAGGCCGGCGTGCACGTGGTGTACGGCATCGTAGGCCTGAAGACGCACTGCAAGCTGTCCCTGGTTGTCCGGCAGGAAGTGGACGGACTGCGCCGCTACTGCCACATCGGCACGGGCAACTACCATCCGCGCACCGCCCGCTACTACGAGGATCTGGGCCTGCTCACCGCCAATGAGCAGGTGGGCGAGGACCTGACGAAGCTGTTCAACCAGCTCTCCGGCTACGCACCGAAGTCCACTTTCAAACGGCTGCTCGTGGCTCCGCGCTCGGTCCGGTCCGGACTGATTGACCGGATTGAGCGCGAGATTGCGAACAAGAAGGCCGGCCTCGCCGCGCGGGTGATCATCAAGGTCAACTCCATGGTGGACGAGGCGATCATCGACTCCCTCTACCGTGCCTCCCAGGCGGGGGTCCAGGTGGACGTCATTGTCCGCGGTATCTGCTCGGTCCGTCCGGGCGTACCCGGCCTCAGCGAGAACATCACCGTACGCTCGGTGCTGGGCCGCTTCCTGGAGCACTCCCGGGTGTTCGCCTTTGCCAACGGCGGAGACCCGGTGGTCTTCATCGGATCGGCGGACATGATGCACCGCAACCTGGACCGCCGGGTGGAGGCCCTGGTCCAGCTGGTGGCCCGCGACGACGTCGCCGATCTGATCGCCCTGATGGACCGGTACATGGACCCCGGCACGGCGAGTTGGCATCTGGACCCGGAAGGCGCCTGGATCCGCCACAGCAAGGACGAGGAAGGCAACGCGCTGCAGGACGTGCAGTCCTGGCTGCTGGCGTCCCGTTCCCGCCAGCGCTCGGTGGCCCGGCGCTGATGGAAGCAATTCAGTCCCCCGCCGCCGCTCCGGTCCAGGAGGACACCCCGGTCAAGGTAGTGGCGGCGGGCGCCCTGTGCTGGCGCGAACGGGAGGGCAAACTGCAGGTCCTCATGATCCACCGCCCCCGGTATGACGACTGGTCCTGGCCCAAGGGCAAGCTCGATGTCGGCGAAACCACCCCGGAATGCGCCGTGCGGGAAGTCCGTGAGGAAGTTGGCCTGAGGATCAGCCTGGGCATTCCGCTGCCCTCCACGCTCTACCCGGTGGCTTCGGGCATGAAGATGGTGCACTACTGGGCCTCCCATGTGGACTCGGACAAGGCACGGCCGGACGGCAAGGAAGTGGACGGCACACGCTGGTGCACTCCGGAGGAAGCCGCCGAAGCACTTACCAACCCCACGGACAAGCTGCCGCTGATGGAACTGGTGGCGGCCTGGAACGAGCAGCGGCTGAGGACCTGGCCGCTGATCGTGGTCCGGCATGCCAAGGCCAAGCCCCGGTCCGCGTGGACCCGGGCGGAGGGCGAACGGCCGCTGGTAGCCACCGGCCTGCGGCAGGCCATGGCCGTCTCGCGGCTGCTGGTCGCCTGGCGGCCCAAACGGGTGGTCTCCAGTCCCTGGGTGCGCTGCGTGCAGACCGTCCGCCCGTACGTGAAGGCGGAAGGCACCAAGTTCAAGACGGTTGACGCGCTTACCGAGCACAGCGCCAAGCGCAAGCCCGGCAAGGCCCGGAACGCCATTGAGGGCTTGTTCGACAAGGCCAAACCCGTGGCGGTGTGCACGCATCGGCCGGTGCTGCCCCTGGTTTTCGACGTGCTGGCGGGGCATATGCCGGTGGACATGGCCGCAGGCCTGCCGGCCAAGGACCCGTACCTGGCACCCGGCGAGTCCGTGATCTGCCAGGTGAGCAGCGCGGATGAGGGCCGGATCGTTTCGCTGGAAAAATACCGGGCCTTCGACGACTAGCTCCGGCCGCCCGGTGCCGTTGTGGCACGCCTCGCATTCCCCCTGGCCGCGCGCCGACCTGAACTAGACTGGCCGGGTGAGCATTCCTACCCCGTATGAAGACCTGCTGCGCGACGTCATGGCCAACGGCACGCAGAAGTCCGACCGCACCGGCACCGGCACGCGCAGCGTGTTCGGCCGCCAGATGCGCTTTGACCTGAGCGAATCCTTTCCGCTGATCACCACCAAGCGGGTGCATTTCAAGTCCGTTGCCCTCGAGCTGCTCTGGTTCCTGCGCGGCGACTCCAACGTCCGCTGGCTGCAGGAACAGGGCGTGAGCATCTGGGACGAATGGGCGGACGACGACGGCGAGCTCGGCCCGGTCTACGGCGTCCAGTGGCGCTCCTGGCCCACTCCCGACGGCGGGCACATCGACCAGATCGCGAAGCTGGTCGAAGGCATCCGGAAAAACCCGGATTCCCGCCGCCACATCGTCACGGCCTGGAACCCGGCGGAGGTCGAGAACATGGCCCTGCCGCCGTGCCACGCCCTGTTCCAGTTCTACGTCGCGGACGGGAAGCTGTCCTGCCAGCTGTACCAGCGCTCGGCGGACACCTTCCTGGGGGTCCCGTTCAACATCGCCTCCTACGCCCTCCTCACCCTGATGGTGGCCCAGCAGACCGGGCTGGAGCCCGGCGAATTCGTCTGGAGCGGCGGCGACGTCCACATTTACGACAACCATGTGGACCAGGTCCGTGAACAGCTCAGCCGGGAGCCCTTCCCCTATCCGAAGCTGCGGATCCGCCGCACTCCGGAGAGCATCTTCGACTACACCCTTGAGGACTTCGAGGTCCTCGACTACCGGCACCACCCCGGTATCAAAGCGCCTATCGCCGTTTGAGAGGACAACCATGACCGAGTCCCTTCCCGTAACAACCGTTGCCGCCCCGGCCGGCCCCACCCGCTACTTTCCGGTGGGCGGCGGCTCCCATGAGGGCGCGGACCTCGGTCAGGTCCTCCGGGAGCGCGGCACGGTACCCGACGGCGGCCCCGTCATCGGCATGGTCTGGGCGCAGACCGTGGACGGCGTCATCGGGCGCGACGGCGGCATGCCGTGGCACCTGCCCGAGGACATGGCGCATTTCAAGGCCACGACGGCGGGACACCCGGTCATCATGGGCCGCCGCACCTGGGAATCCTTCCCGGCTGCCTACCGGCCGCTGCCCGGAAGGACCAACATCATTGTGTCCTCCAGTGCCGCGCTGCACGCCGAAGCTGCGGACTCCGGCGCCGTCGTCGCCGGCTCCCTCGAGGATGCCCTGACCGTGGCCCGAACCAGTCCCGGCAACGAGGAAATCTGGATCATCGGGGGTGCACAGCTGTATGAAGCGGCCGTCCCGGTGGCCAATACCGCGGTGGTGACGGTCATCGACATGGAGACCGAAGGCGACACATTCGCCCCCGCGCTGGGCCAGGACTGGACCTTCAGCGCCGTCAGTCCTGCCTCCGATTGGTACATGTCTTCCAACGGCACCCGATACCGGATTGCCCTCTGGACTCGGAACCGTAAGACAGCCGGCCGTGACGCAGCCAACCAAGACGCAGCCGGACCGCTGGCCTAAAGTGGAAACCATGACTTCTTCATCCATTCCCGCTTTCCCCAGTGCAGGTTTCGTCGGCTGGCGCGGCATGGTCGGCTCCGTCCTGATGCAGCGCATGCAGGACGAGGGCGACTTCGAGCTGGTCAACCCGGTGTTCTTCTCGACCTCCAACGCCGGAGGCAACGCACCGTCCTTCGCGGCCGGAGCCGGACCGCTGCAGGATGCGTACGACGTCGACGCGCTGGCCAAGCTGCCGATCATCGTCACCGCCCAGGGCGGCGACTACACGGCGGAAATTTTCCCGAAGCTGCGCTCCGCCGGCTGGGACGGCATCTGGATTGACGCCGCTTCCACGCTGCGCATGGACGATGACGCGATCATCGTGCTGGATCCGGTCAACCGGGACGTGATTGACGCGGGCCTGGCCCGCGGCGTGAAGAACTTCGTGGGCGGCAACTGCACCGTGTCCTGCATGCTGATGGGCCTCGGCGGGCTGTTCCGCAACGGCCTGGTCGAGTGGGGCACGTCCATGACCTACCAGGCAGCCTCCGGCGGCGGTGCCCGGCACATGCGCGAACTGCTGAACCAGTTCGGGGCGCTGAACGCTGCGGTGGCGCCCAACCTCGCCGATCCCGCGTCGGCCATCCTGGAGATTGACCGTGCCGTCCTGGCCCAGCAGAAGAACCCGTCCATGGACTCCTCCCAGTTCGGTGTGCCGCTGGCCGGTTCAGTAATCCCCTGGATCGATGCGGACCTGGGCAACGGCATGTCCAAGGAAGAGTGGAAGGGCGGCGCGGAGACCAACAAGATCCTCGGCCGCGGGGCCGAGGGACGGATTCCGTTTGACGGGCTGTGCGTTCGGATCGGCGCCATGCGTTCCCACTCCCAGGCCCTGACCCTGAAGCTGACCGAGGACCTCTCCGTGGCCGAGATCGAGAAGATCATCGACGCGGACAATGAATGGTCCAAGGTGGTGCCCAACACCAAGGAAGCCACCATGGCCGAGCTGACTCCGGTGGCGGTCACCGGCACGCTGGACATCCCGGTGGGCCGCATCCGCAAGCTGGAAATGGGCCCGGAGTACATCAGCGCCTTCACCATTGGGGACCAGCTGCTCTGGGGCGCCGCCGAACCGCTGCGCCGGATGCTGCGCATCGCCACCGGCAACCTCTGATTTTCCGTTCCCGTTCCGGGTCCGCTCCCCTGTGGAGCGGACCCGTGCTGCGTTAACGGGCGGTGGCTTGCCGGGCGGAGGCGCCTGAGGCTGGATGGCTGCCAAAACCGGAGCGTTCAAAAACTGTCAGTGCCGGGTGGCATGTTGTCCGCATGGAGCAGCAAAGCGTGGATTCGATCCTCAGCACCTTCTTCGCCTTCAGCTGTGCCGGCAAGCAGACCCCCACCCGGGCCCGTTATCTCCGCGTGGCCCTGCAACTGCGCCGGTATCTGGAGGCCGAGGGCGCAGGGATCCTCTGCGCCCAGGACAAAGCGCTGCTTGCGCTTGAGCGGACGCTGGAGCCGGAGGCGGCCTTCGCCCGGCTGTTCGGCCCCCACGAGCTCGCCTACGCCCTCAGCGGCTTCCTGGAGCCGGAGTGGCTGCTGCCGGACCTGCAGGACCGGCGTACCCAGGTGGCCCTGACGCCCCGGCTGATCCAGTGGCTGTGCAACAGCTGCCTGCTGGACCCGCGGCGGGACCGCCCGGCTATCCGGAGTGCGCAGGCGGCAGCCGCCGAGGCACGGAAAGGACCGGCGGAGAAGGGACCCCCGGAGAAAGGACCGGCACCGCCGGGATCCGGACCCGGAGACAGTCCCGGCGGCTGATTCCTCCCGTGCCGGTGGCGGCTACAGCGTGCAGTTGACCAGCAGTGGCTCGGGGTGGAGCCGGATGCCGAAAGCCTTCTCCACGCCGGCAGCGACCGCGCGGGCCACCGCCAGCAGGTCCTCGGCAGTGGCGTCGCCGCGGTTGGTGACGGCCAGGGTGTGCTTGGTGGACAGCGAGGCCCGCCCGCCCGTGCCGTCCTCGGGAGCCAGTCCGAAGCCCTTGCGGAAACCGGCGTGGCTGATCAGCCACGCGGCGCTGAGCTTCACCTTTCCGGGTTCCGCCACCGGGTAGCGGGGAGCGTCTGCCGGGAGCGCGGCTGCGGTTGCCTCATCAACGATGGGGTTGGTGAAGAAGGAACCGGTGCTGTAGGTGTCCGGGTCCGAGGCGTCCAGGACCATGCCCTTGCCCGCACGCAGCCGAAGGACTTCGCGGCGCACGTCCACGGCGTCGGCATGCTCGCCGATGTCGACTCCCAGGGCCTGGGCGAGCTCGGCGTAGCGGACCGGGGCGCTGGTGGAGCCCTTGGACAGGGCGAACTCCACGGTCAGCACCACGTAGCGGGGAGAGCCGTTTTTCGTGCTGCGCTTGAGCACCGAATCCCGGTAGCCGAACCCGAGATCGGCGTTGGCGAATTCCACCACCGTGCGCTCTGTGCGGTCCCAGGCGCGCACCGAAGTGATGGACTGCGAGACATCGGCGCCGTAGGCACCCACGTTCTGCACCGGCGTCGCACCGGCCAGTCCCGGGATACCGGACAGCGCTTCCAGGCCGGAGTAGCCCTCCGACAGGGTGTACGCCACCAGTTCGTCCCACGGGTGCCCGGCCTCGGCGCGCAGGACGGCGGTTCCGTCCCCGGCTTCCCGGATCTCCAGCCCGCGGCTGGCAATGTGGATGACGGCGCCGTCGAATCCTTCGTCCGAGATCAACAGGTTGGAACCTCCGCCGATGATCAGCAGCGGCTCCCCCGCCTCATCCGCGGCACGGACGGCAATGATCAGTTCGTCTTCGGTTTCTGCTTCAAGGTAGCGGCGGGCCGGCCCGCCTACGCGTGCGGTGGTCAGGGATGCCAGCGGCATCCGGGTCAAAGCAGTCACCAGACCCGCACCACTGCCTGTGCCTTGACCAGCACCTTCTGTCCGTTGAAGGTCACGGTGAGATCCACGCGTGCCGTCGAGTTGTCCGCGTCGATGGCGCCGATAACACCGGCGACCTCCACAACCGCCCCGGGGGCGCCGTCGATGTCCTCCACCAGGACGGGCCGGGTGAAACGCGTCTGGTAGTCGATAACCGCTCCCGGATCGCCGATCCAGTCGCTCACCAGCTGGACTGCGGTACCCATGGTGAACATGCCGTGCGCAATAACGCCGGGCAGCTCCACCTCGCGGGCGAAGCGTTCGTTCCAGTGGATGGGGTTGAAGTCGCCGGAGGCACCGGCATAGCGGACGAGGTCGGCGCGGGAAATTTCCAGCGCGGCGGAACCGATCTCGGTGCCCTTGGACAGTTCACTTAGTGCAATGGACATAGCGGTTACTGCCCCTCTCCGCGGACGAGGATGGATGAAAGGGTGGTGGCTACCTGCTCGCCCTCAGTCGTGGAAATTTCCGCGCGGGTGGTGATCAGGGCGCCGTCGCCCATTGCCCGTACGGAGTCCACGTGCAGCTCGGCCACCAGTTCGTCTCCGGCCACGATGGGACGGTGGTGGGTGAAGCGCTGGTCGGCATGGACCACCCGGGAAAAGTCGATGCCGGCATCGGGATCGGCAACCAGCAGCGCGTCGGCACGCTGGGCAACGATGATGGCGAAGGTGGGCGGGGCAACGAGGTCTGCATAGCCCAGTTCCTGGGCGCTGGCGACGTCGAAGTGGGCCGGGTTGGTGGCCTTGACGGCTGCAGCGAATTCGCGGATCTTTTCACGGCCCACGGAGTACGCGGCCCCTGCCGGGTAGGTGCGTCCCTGGAGTTGGGGGTTGATGCTCATTTTTTGCCCTCCGTGCCCTTGATGCGGCGTCGGGTGTCCCTGGCGCGGACCACCATACCGCTCAGGTGCGTGCTCAGGCCCACCACAATCAGGGGAATGGCGATGTACATCAGGACCTGGTTATCCAGGACCGCTCCCAGAAGTACCAGCAGTACCCCGAGGCCACTGAGCGCCAGTGCGCTCACGACAAGTTTCCGGTACAGGGGCGAGCCGGTTTCCCAGGGGGTATTTAGCATGTCTTCAGAATACAGGGGCGGGCGGTAAGGGCCCGAAACGGTGTGCGTGCGGCTCCCGCTAGAACAGTGCGGCCTGGAGTGCAGGCACGGCCGTGCGGAAGGGACCGTACTGCAGCCGGCGCCCCTTCAGGCGGGACAGGTCCGCCGCGAACAGGGTTTCTTCGCCGTCCACCCGGACCAGGGCCGTTGCACCCAGGACGGCTTGGATGACCATGCCGTGCTCACCCGAACCGGGGTCGCACGGATACAGTTCGCACGGCGTCTCGAGCACTGTACGGAACTGGGCGGGCGGTTCCCAGACTTCGTCGGCCGTCCGGAAACCGGTAATCGCCAGGTCCGCCAGCATGGAACGCACCGACGCTGCGGCCTCGGCGTTGCGGGCGTCCAGTTCCGCGGCGGCCAGGGGCCGGGCCAGCGCCGCCGTTTTGGTTCCTGCCCGGACAGCCTGTTGCAGGCCGACCACGGCCGTCACGGCGTCTTCGAGGATCCGCACCACCAGGCCGTCGCCGGCACGGGCAACATACCTGGCGTGGACAGCTCCCTGTTCGATCAGGCGGAGCTGCTTGCGCCCGTCCGCGGCCGTGCCGACCTTGGTGGATCCGTCGGCGAACGTGGCCACGTACAGCCAGTGCGGCTGGTCCAGGTAGCGCCGGAGCGCCTCCGGGATGCTGTCCGCACGGTGGCTGTTGTGGATGCCTCGCACCTCGTCCCGGATGAAGCAACTGCTGCACTGATAACCGCGCTCGGCAGGAGCCTGGCCCGGACAGGGAGTGTGGGACTGGACGCCGTCGTCGTTCACCTGCCAGGAGCCAAGGCAGAACTTCCCGTTCCCGTTGTTGTCCGCCAGGACACGGAACCGGAGTTCGGTGCCGGGAGCGAGCGGCTGCTTTTCGGCCCGTCCGCTGGGAAGGTGCAGTGTCAGGTGCGGGCCGGCGGTGTTCCAGGAGGTCCCCGAACACAGGAACCTGCCGCCGTCGGCGGATGTTGCGGTGCCCCCGGCTGCAGGCATGGTGAACCTCCCGGTTAACGCCAAAAGGGTGGGATAACGTTTTCACGCTACCCCACCCTTCGGCGGTGTTTTGGGAGGTATCAGGCGTGCTGGCCCGCGTGTTCCCCTTCGGCGATTTCCTCAACGAGCTTGTCGTTGAAAGCCGGCAGATCGCCCGGGTTGCGGCTGGTCACGAACCCCTGGTCCACCACCACTTCCTCGTCGGTCCAGTTCGCGCCGGCGTTCTTCAGGTCCGTTGCCAGCGTGTGGTAGGACGTCAGGTCGCGGCCCTTGACGACGCCGGCCTCGATCAGCAGCCACGGGCCGTGGCAGATGGAAGCCACGGGCTTGTGCGCCTCGAAGAAGGCACGGGCAAACTGCTGGGCGTTCTTGTCCACGCGGAGGAAGTCTGCGTTGACGACGCCGCCGGGCAGGACCAGCGCGTCGAAGTCGCTTGCGTCGGCGTCGGCTACGTCGAGGTCAACGGTGAAGGTCTCGCCCTTGTCCATGCCGTCGAAGCCCTGAATGGTGCCCTTCTTCGGGGACACGAGCACCGGCTCGCCGCCGGCGTTCTTGACTGCTTCCCAGGGGCTGGTCAGCTCAATCTGCTCCACGCCGTCGGTGAGGAGGAAAGCTACCTTCTTGCCGGAAATATCGTGCTCTGCCATGGTGACTCCGTTCGTTTCAGCTGCGGCCGGAAATCTGCGGGCCGCAGCGATGCTTCTACGGTGGTGGTGCTGGATCGGGATACCTTTCGGTTCCCGCTATGCCCACCCTATGGAGAACCGGCAATGATAAGCAACCTTAGGGAGCTTTCGAACCGATGGGGCATGCGGCTCAGGGCAAACAAAAAGGGCAGGTACCGGAAGAATGAAATCTTCAGGACCTGCCCTGTTTGTAGCGGTGGGGAGGCTCGATCTCCCGACCTCACGATTATGAGTCGTGCGCTCTAACCAACTGAGCTACACCGCCAAAAATGAGTGAAGCCCGCCCTACACAGGCCTCTGCAGAACATACAGCCTTTGCAACGCGGGCCCTCCCATTGAGAGCCCCGACCGGGAATCGATCCCGGGACCTCCATCTTACCAAGATGGCGCTCTACCACTGAGCTATCGGGGCAACGACATAAAACTCTACCAGCACTTTTCGGGAACATGAAATCGAAAGGGGCCGTATCCGGGAAAGGTGACCAGTGACACTTTTCCGCCCGTCCGACACACGGGCCGGGACGGTCCCAAAAGTAAGCCCCGGGACAGTTTTGTCAGTATGCTTATGCTACGAGAAAGCGAGGGCACGTGAGCATAGTGCCGAACCACGTTTCAGAGGGCCTCTTCCTGGGTGGAAGATACCGACTCCTGAATCAGATCGGGGCAGGTGCCATGGGCACCGTCCACCGGGCCAAGGATGAGTTCCTGGACCGGGACGTAGCGGTGAAGATCATCCGCCCGTCGGCCACCAGTGAGACGGATCTGCGGCGCAGCGACGCCGAGGCCAAGATCCTGGCGCGCCTGAACCACCACAGCCTGGTTACCCTGCTGGATGCGGGATCGGACACGTCCAACCCCTCGTCGCCGCTGATCTACCTCGTTATGGAACTTGTCCAGGGGCTCGATCTCCGCGAACGGCTGAAGCAGGGCACCCTGCCCCGCCGCCAGACCGCGCTGCTCGGCTACGACCTCGCCATCGGCCTGGAATACATCCACGACAACGGCGTAGTGCACCGGGACGTGAAGCCCGCAAACATCATGCTGTTCGACTACAGCAGCGCGGATGCCCGCATCCGGGCCAAACTCACTGACTTCGGCGTTGCTTTCGTGGCCAGCGATCCGCAGTCCCAGCACGGCACCTTCTCAGGCACCGCGGCGTTTATGAGTCCAGAGCAGGCCCGCGGGGAAAATGCCGGGGTGTCGAGCGATGTGTATTCGCTCGGCCTGGTGCTGCTGCAGTGCCTGACGGGAAAGCCTGCCTTCCCCGGTCCCGCCCTGGAGAGTGCCCTCGCACGTCTCCTGAGGGACCCGGAGATCCCCGCGGAGCTGGGAGCGGACTGGGTACAGCTGCTGCGCGCCATGACCGCTCAGGACGCTGCAGAGCGCCCCAGCGCCCACGACGTCTCCCAGGTCCTGTATGACATGATCATCGCCGCGCGCGGCCGGCACCGGGTGGCCCCGGAGATCCTGCCCGCCGACGAAGCCCGGCGGATGGACGCGGTGCGCCGCTACGACCTGCTGGACACTCCCCCGGACGGCGCCTTCGACCGGGTCACGGCCCTGGCATCCCGCCTCTTTGACGTCCCCGTGGCAATCGTCAGCGTGGTGGACGCCGACCGGATCTGGTTCAAGTCCCATCACGGCACCGAAGCCGTCGAGATCGGCCGCGATCCCGGCCTGTGCGCCTCCGCCATCCTGCAGGACGGCGTGTACGTGGTCGACGACGCCCGGCAGGACCCGCGGACGCTGGCCAACCCGTTGGTGGCCGGAGACTTCGGACTGCAGTTCTACGCCGGCGTTCCGCTGCAGACCAGTGACGGGTTCAGCCTGGGCACGTTCTGCATCCTGGACACGAAGCCGCGGACTTTCTCCCCCGAGGACGAGGCAACACTCTCGGACCTGGCTGCGATTGTCATGAACGACCTGGAAATGCGCCTCGAGAGCCGCCGCGCAAACGGGTCGGTGCAGTAACCTGGAGCAGCGCCCCGGCGCCACAGGGCATAACAAGAAGGACGCCTCCCGCAGCGGGAGGCGTCCTTCTTGTTTGTACGGAACTGCGGTGCGGCGCCTTAGGTTACGGGCGCCGCTGCTTCCTAGTCGCGGAAGCGGGGCTTGCGGGCACCGGCAGCGGCACTGTCGCGGAAGCCGCCTTCACGCTTCTTGAACGGGCGGTCACTGCCGCGGTCGCCGAACGAACGCTCGCCGTCGCGCTTCTTGAAATCCTTCTTGAAGCCGCCGCGGTCGGCCCGGTCGTTGAAGCTGCCGCCGCCTTCACGCTCGCGGGCCGGCTTGCGTCCCTTGTCCAGTTCCAGGTGGATCAGTTCGCCGCCGATCCGGGTGCGGGACAGGGCGCGCAGCTGGTCCTTGGACAGGTCTGCAGGCAGTTCCACCAGGGTGTGGTCTGCACGGATGTCGATGCCGCCGATCTGCGCGGAGGACAGGCCGCCCTCGTTGGCAATGGCGCCGACAATCGAACCGGGCAGCACGCGCTGGCGGCGGCCGACGGCGATGCGGTACGTTGCATTGCCTTCGGTCAGCGGGCGCGTCGGGCCGCGGGAGCCAACGCCGTCGTTGCGGCCTTCGGAACGCTCGCGCTGGCGGGCAGGAGCCTGCGGGATTTCCCGCAGCAGCAGGTCGCGGCCACCCTGGGCCATGACGGCCAGGGCCGCTGCAACGTCTTCGGCGGGAACTTCGTGCTCGGCCAGGTACTTGGTCACCAGGTCACGGAACACCGCAATGTCCTCGGAACCGAGGGTTTCCGTGATCTTCTCGGAGAACTTGGCCAGGCGCTTCTCGTTGACAACGTCGACGCTGGGCAGCTGCATGTGCTCAACCGGCTGGCGAGTGGCCTTTTCAATGGCCCGCAGCAGGTACTTCTCACGCGGGGTCATGAACAGGATGGCGTCGCCGGTGCGTCCTGCACGGCCGGTACGGCCGATGCGGTGGACGTAGGACTCGGTGTCGTGCGGGATGTCGTAGTTGACGACGTGGCTGATGCGCTCGACGTCGAGGCCGCGGGCGGCAACATCCGTGGCAACCAGGATGTCGATCTTGCCGTCGCGGAGGGCCTCGACCGTGCGCTCACGCTGCTGCTGCGGGATGTCGCCATTGATGGCGGCGGCGTTGTAGCCGCGGTCCTTGAGCTTGTCAGCCAGGTCTTCGGTGGCCGCCTTGGTCCGGACGAACGCGATAACGCCGTCGAACTCTTCGGTTTCCAGGATGCGGGTCATTGCATCCAGCTTGTGCGGGCCCATAACCTGCACGTAGCGCTGGCGGGTGTTCGCACCGGTGGTGGTCTTGGACTTGACCGTGATTTCCGCAGCGTTGTTCAGGTACTTCTTGGCAATCTTGCGGATGGCCGGCGGCATGGTGGCGGAGAACAGTGCAACCTGCTTGCTCGCCGGAGTGGAGGAAAGGATCTGCTCCACGTCTTCGGCGAAGCCCATGCGCAGCATTTCGTCAGCCTCATCGAGCACCAGGTACTCGAGGTTGGACAGGTTCAGGGAACCCTTGGCGATGTGGTCAATCACACGGCCGGGGGTACCCACAACAACCTGGGCGCCGCGGCGAAGGCCGTTGAGCTGGGGGCCGTAGGCGGAACCGCCGTACACGGGAAGCACGGTGATGCCATCCATGTGGACGGCGTAGGAAGTGAAGGCTTCTGCAGACTGCAGGGCCAGTTCACGGGTGGGTGCAAGCACCAGCACCTGGGTGTCCTTGGTTGCCGGGCGGCCGGCGAGCAGGGACAGGGCCGGAACGGCGAATGCCGCGGTCTTGCCGGTACCCGTCTGGGCCAGGCCGACGACGTCGCGGCCTTCGAGCAGCAGGGGGATGGTAGCTGCCTGGATGGGAGACGGCGTTACGTAGCCGACATCCTTCAGGGCTGCCAGGACGCGCTCGTCCAATCCGAAGTCACTGAACAGCACTGTGTTCTCTTCGGTTTCGGGAGCGGCATTCTCGACGTTGGTGTTTTCCAGCGTGGCTTCAGACAAGAGGTAATCCTCATTCAATCGGGGAGCAGGCAACCAAGAGGCTGCAGGACGTAAGTCCGGCGCTGTTGCAATCCCAGGCAGGACTTTCCGTCACAGCTGTGGGCCGATTTCACTGGATTGTGCCTACGACCGGTGTGACGATTTCTTTGCCGGCGCTCCCCAAAAGATGAATCTGCCCGCATAAGAAATGCGGGCCCCAACACAACGAACCGTACGGATTTCGTGATGATTTTCTATGAAAATCTCGAATGAACCGCAGGAAATAAGGGAATACCGGAGTGGGGGATGTTTTCCAGTGTACGGCATCCCGGCGTCCGGTGCGTGGTCGGGGCCGGTGAGCTTGCGCACAGCGGCTGCGGCAGGGCTAACCCCGGGCCGGCACTGCGGCCGTGGACCGCACCGTTTTGGCCGACATCGTCCGCAGGACCTTGAGTATTTCCGGTGACAGCGTGATCTCGCCGGCGCTGCGGGATGCCTGCAGCGCCGCGGCTTGTTCGGCGTCCAGTCCGCGGAAGACGTGGCGGACGCTTACGCCGTGGCTGGGTGCGGTCAGCACTTCCACCGCATCCCCCGCAGTGATGCTGCCGCGGCGGCGGACCCGCAGATAAGTGCCCACGCGGCCGGCCTCCGCAAAGCGGCGCTGCCAGTTCGGCACCTCCATCCGCCGCTGGAAGTTGCGGCAGGGGGTGCGGGGACAGGTCACTTCCAGCTCGACGTCGTCGCCGATCCGCCACCGCTCGCCGATCAGGGCGGCAGTGGCGTCCAAACCGTCCAGCCGCAGGTTTTCACCGAACAGGCCGGGCGGGATCGCGCGCCCCAGTTCCCGGGCCCAGTAGTCGGCGTCGGCCTGGGAATAGGCGTAGATGGCCTTGGATTCCCCGCCGTGATGTTTGCGGCTGGCCTGCAGGTCTCCGGTCAATCCCAGGGGATGGACCTTTACCGGTCCTGCCACGGCGCGTTTGTCGATGGCAGTGACGCCGGTGGCGTCCTTGGTGGGCAGAAGGCCGTGCAGCAGGCAAACAGCGAGCAGCGAACCGGTTCTCATGCCAGCAGTCTAGGGCTGCGGCTCCGTGGCCCGCTGCAACCCGGGCGGATTATTGCGCCACCAGTGGCGCGGGCGGCTGCCCCAATAGTTGACGGACCACCAGACCAGGAGCCCGATCCCCCAGAAGACTCCGGCGCTGGAGGCCATCAGCCACGGCTCGGGCAGCTGGGAATCCAGGTTGGGCGCATTGAACAGTTCGCCGATGGTCTTGGGCGAGTAAATGAAAATCACCAGCGAGGAGGCCAGCAGAAGGAATCCGGTGATCTTCAGTTTCCGGCGCTCCGGCTCCAAGTCCATCATGTTCCGGGCCAGGACCGGGATGAAGAGGGCCACCCAGACCCAGTGGTGTGACCAGGAGACAGGGGAAATCAGGAGCATCAACAGCGCGGTGGCTGCCAGGGCAGTGAAGGTCTCCCCGCGGTTGCCGGCAAGGCGGATGACGACGGCGGTAGCCGCGACAGCCAGCAGTGAAAGGAAAAGCCACGGAAGGTCGACGGGGAAATCCGGGCCGCCGAAGTGCAGGATGGCACCCTTGATCGAGAGGTTGTCCACGTAGCCGGCACCGCCGATCCGCGAGGTGTCCGGCAGCAGGTCCAGCCAGTACGTACGTGATTCCCGCGGGAGGATCAGGAAGCCAAGGGCGAAGGTCGAGAGGAAGCCGTACGCCATGTTGCGCAGTCCGCGCCAGTCGCCCCGCGCCAGGAAGTACAGGCCGAAGACCAGCGGGGTGAGTTTCAGTCCGGCTGCCACACCTGTCAGCAGGCCGGTGGGCCAGCTTTCCTTCTTGATCACGAAGTCGGCCATGATCAGCCCAAAGAGCAGGATGTTGATCTGCCCGAAGGCCTGCGTTTCGCGCCACGGTCCGAGCAGCACGATCAAGCCGGTGCCGGCGATCGCCAGCGGCCGGAGCCAGGGGTGCCGGAGTACGTCCATGGCTCCCGCACGGCGGAAGACATAGCGGACTGCCCAGACGGACGTGGCTGCGGCAATGGCGATGGAAATGCCCGTGAAGATGTTCAGCCCCACGCTCTGGCCGAACGGAGCCAGCACGGCAAAGACCAGCGCGGCAAAAGGCGGGTAGGTGAAGAGCAGGCTGCTGTCGGCGTCGTACTGGACCGCCTTCGTATACAGCTCGCCGGCGGCGTCGATGACGCTCTGTCCGCCGGAAAGGTAGACACTGAAGTCGAGGCCGTGGCGCGGCGACAAGTCGAAAGCTGTCCATACGAGCAGCCCGGCTAATGCCAGCGCCCCCAGGGTCGCAACGGTCCGCACAAAAGCGGATCGGTGGATCTGGCCCATTGTTCTCCCTGTAAGACTGCCGGCCGCGCGCGTGTGGCGCTACATAGCGTTTTTCGTGTCGATCTTGACACCCGCAAGTCTACCGGGCAGGCTGCTCCTCCTCCCCCGCCCGGAGGCAGGCGATAGGCTGGCCGGAGCAGATCAAGTAGGCGAAAGGTCCCCCATGTCCCCCGCGCTTCAAGCCATCACCAATGCCCGTGTGGTTCCGGTCACCGGCAGGCCCTTCGACGGCACCGTCGTCGTCGAGGACGGACGGATCCGGGAACTGGGGCCCGACGTCGTTGTGCCCGAGGGCGCGGAGGTGCTGGACGCCGGAGGGCAGTGGCTGCTGCCCGGGCTGGTCGATGCGCATACCCACCTTGGCGTGCATGAAGAGGGTGAAGGCTGGGCCGGCAACGATTCCAACGAGATGACGGACCCGGTGATGGCGGGCGTCCGCGCCCTGGACGCCGTAAACCCCTTTGACACAGGGTTCGACGACGCCCTGGCCGGCGGCGTGACCACGGCGAACATCAACCCCGGTTCCGGCAACCCGATCGGCGGGCAGGCAGTGGCGCTGCACACGCACGGGCGCTACCTGGAGGAAATGGTGCTGCGCGCACCCAGCGGCCTGAAGTCCGCGCTCGGCGAGAACCCGAAGCGGATCTACAGCGACAAGAAGCAGACCCCCTCCACCCGTTTGGGTACGGCGATGGTGATCCGGCAGGCCTTTATGGATGCGCAGAACTATCTGGGCAAGGCGGACCCGAACGCCCGCGACCCGCACCTTGAAGCCCTTGCCATGGTGCTGAAGCGGGAAATCCCCTGGCGGCAGCACGCCCACCGGGCGGACGACATCGGCACCGCCCTGCGGCTGGCGGACGAGTTCGGCTACGAGCTGGTGCTCGACCACGGCACCGAGGCCCATCTGCTGGCCGATGTCCTGGCCGCACGCGGCGTTCCGGTGCTCATCGGGCCGCTCTTCACCACCCGCTCGAAGGTGGAGCTGCGCGGCCGCAGCATGGCCAATCCGGGGAAGCTTGCCGCTGCCGGGGTGGAGATCTCCATCATCACCGACCATCCGGTGGTCCCCATCAATTTCCTGATCTACCAAGCCGCACTGGCGGTGAAGGAGGGGCTGGACCCCGACGAGGCGCTGCGTGCCGTGACGATCAATCCCGCCCGGGTGCTGGGCCTCGCGGACCGGCTCGGTTCCCTGGAACCCGGCAAGAACGCCGATCTTGTCCTGTGGAGCGGGAATCCGCTGGACGTGATGCAGCGTGCGCTGAAGGTGTGGATCGGCGGCCGGGAGGTCTACCGCTACGACCTTGACGCCCGCGAACAGATCGTGGCGCCCCGCTGATGGGACTCGGTTCCGGCAGCCCCGCGCCGCGCACTCCGCCTCACACCCGCCCGCCCGGCATCATCCGGGCGGCGACTGCCGCCTGGCTCGTGGCGGCCGTCCTGGTCGCCGTTGCGGGTATTTCGTTTATCGTCTCGGCCCGGACGCAGCATCAGGACAGCGCTGCGCTGACCCTGATGGGTTCCCTTGCCCTGGTGCTCGCTGCACTGAGCGCGTACAGCGTGCTGCGGCTGCGGGCCGGTAAGCGCAGCGCCCGGGAAACACTCAGCAGCATCGGTGTGATTGCCGGGTTCCCGCTGCTTTTCCGCGGCCCGGTGTTAGTGGCCGTAGGCCTGGTGCTGCTGGCCTGCACGGCGCTGCTCTGGCTGCCGCAGAGCAGCAGGTATTTCCAGCTCCGCGACCCGAAGAAGCGGGCAGCTAAGGGCCGCAGAGGCTAGAGCTGCCCCAGCGCCTGGTCGAGGTCCGCAATAAGGTCCTCGACGTCCTCCAGGCCGACCGACAGCCGCAGGAGGTTCTCCGGTACGGCCAGCTCGGTGCCCTTGACCGAGGCATGGGTCATTTCCGAGGGGTAGTTCATCAGGGACTCCACCCCGCCCAGCGACTCAGCCAGCAGGAACAGCCGCGTGGATTCCGCCACCTTCCGGGCCGCAGCCTCGCCGCCCTTGAAGGACACCGAAACCATGCCGCCGAAGTCCTTCATCTGGGCCTTGGCCAGGTCATGCCCCGGGTGCTCTTCCAGCCCCGGATACAACACCTGTTCCACGGCGGGCTGTTCCTTGAGCCACTTCGCCACGGTCATGGCGCTGGCGGAATGCCGGTCCATCCGCACCGCAAGGGTCTTCAGCCCGCGGGTGGTCAGCCACGCCTCCATCGGCGCGGACACCGCACCGACCGCAAACTGAATGAACCCGATCTCCTCCGCCATGGCGTCGTCGTTCAGGATTACGGCACCGCCCACGGCGTCGGAGTGCCCGCCGATGTACTTGGTGGTCGAGTGCACGACGACGTCGGCGCCCAGGGCCAGCGGCTGCTGCAGGTACGGCGACGCAAAGGTGTTGTCGACCACCAGGAGAGCGCCGGCATCGTGCGCTGCCTGCGCCGTTGCGGCAATATCGCTGATTTTCATCATCGGGTTCGACGGCGTTTCCAGCCACACCAGCTTCGTGTTCCCGGCCGCAACGGCAGCCGCGACAGCTGCGGCGTCGGACATATCCACCGCCGTATTGGTAATCCCCCACTTGCCCAGCACCTTGTTGATGAGGCGGTAGGTTCCGCCGTAGGCATCGTTGCCCAGGACGATGTGGTCTCCGGGGGCAAGCAGCCCGCGGATCAGGGCATCCTCGGCGGCAAGCCCGGAGCTGAAGGAGAAGGCATGCTTTCCGCCCTCCAGGGCAGCGAGCTGCTGCTGCAGCGAATCGCGGGTGGGGTTGGTGCCGCGGCCGTACTCATAGCCGTTGCGCAGGCCGCCGATACCGTCCTGGGCGTAGGTGGTGCTCTGGTACAGGGGCGGAATGACTGCACCGGTGGTGGGATCCGGTTCCTGCCCCGCATGGATGGCGCGGGTGCTGAAGCTGGTCATGGTGTTCTCCTTGCGCCGGCCGGAGCCGGCAGGTTGGTACAAAACAACTCACCTGCGAAGGTGCGCCGGGTTAGAGGCTCAGGTACGAAAGTAGGTCGTGCCGGGTCAGCATGCCAACGGCGGTGCCATCGGACGTAACCATGACGGCGTCGTCCTCCTGCAGCTTCGAACGGGCAGCGGCCACGGTGTCCCCCGTACCGACAAAGACCGGACGCGGCCCCATGTGCTCGCTGATCCGATCCGTAGGCTTGGCCTCGCCGCGGAAAAGCTTCTCCGTCAGCGAGCGCTCATCCACCGAGCCGAGGACTTCGCCCAGGACCACCGGCGGTTCCTGCGAGAGGACAGGCAGGTAAGAGACCCCGTATTCATTCAGGATGGCAATGACGTCCCGCACGGTTTCGTTCGGATGGGTGTGGACCAGTTCAGGCAGCGAACCGTCCTTGGTGGCCAACACGTCGCGGACGGTGGCCTGCTCCCCGCCGTCCTGCAGGAAACCGTAGGAGCGCATCCAGTCGTCGTTGAAGATCTTGCCCATGTACCCGCGGCCGCTGTCCGGCAGCAGGACCACGACGACGTCGTCGGGCCCCAGCGAGCGCGCCACCTCAAGTGCCGCCGTCACAGCCATGCCCGAGGATCCGCCTACCAGCAGGCCTTCCTCCCGGGCCAGCCGGCGGGTCATCGCGAAGGACTCTGCGTCCTTCACGGCAATCACCTCATCCGGCACGGACGGGTCATAGTTGTCCGGCCACATGTCCTCCCCCACGCCTTCCACGAAATAGGGGCGCCCGGCACCGCCGGAATACACGGAGCCGTCCGGGTCCGCGGCAATCACGCGCACCGGCCCGGCGGCACGGTCTGCGGAGACTTCCTTCAGGTAGCGTCCGGTGCCGGTAATGGTGCCGCCCGTACCGGCACCTGCCACGAAGTGGGTCACCCGGCCGTCTGTATCTGCCCAGATTTCCGGTCCCGTGGATTCGTAGTGGCTGGCCGGGGCCGACGGGTTGGAGAACTGGTCCGGCTTATACGCGCCGTCGATCTCACGCACCAACCGGTCGGAGACTCCGTAGTACGAGTCGGGGCTGTCCGGAGCGACCGCCGTCGGGGTGACCACCACTTCGGCGCCGTACGCACGCAGTACGTCCCGCTTCTCCACCCCCACCTTGTCCGGGGTAACGAAGATGCACTTATAGCCCTTCTGCTGGGCCACCAGCGCCAGCCCGACGCCGGTGTTGCCGCTGGTGGGCTCAACCACCGTGCCGCCGGGCAGCAGCTTCCCCTCACGCTCGGCCGTGTCGATCATCTTCACGGCAATGCGGTCCTTCACGGATCCGCCCGGGTTAAGGTACTCCAGCTTCACCAGGACGGTGGCGCTGATGCCCTCGGTCACGTGGTGGAGCTTCACCAAGGGAGTGTTGCCGATCAGGTCCAGGACGGTATTGGCATACTTCATGTGACCCACGGTACTTCTTTGTCCCCGCTGTGGCATGGGGGACGGAACGCGGCGTAGCAAAAGCCACATCCGGGCGGCCAGGAGTGCGGGCAGAAGCGGGGGTGCTCCGTGCAACGATAGTTGCATGTCCTTCACTGCCGCTGTTCCAGCGCTGCAGCAGGCTCCCTCCGGTCTGGTGCGCTACTGGGAGTCCCCCGCCCCGTACTGCCTGCAGACTTCGCTGCGCATCCTGGTGCGCGGTAAGCAGGATCCGACCATCCGCCTCGGTCCGGGTGTTGCCTGGCTGGCTTTCCTCACCCCGGAGGGCCCGGCCACCCTGAACCTTCGGGAGGAACCTGTCCCCGCCCCCGGCGCACGGGTCCGCGCCCAGGCGTGGGGACCGGGCGCACGGTGCGCGCTGGACTCGGTACCCGCCCTGCTGGGCGAACACGACGACTGGTCCGGCTTTGACGACGACGCGTTCCTCGCCACCCTGCCCCGGATAGTCACCGAAACCCGGCGCCGAAACCCCTCCCTGCGGCTGCCGAGCACGGGCCGGATCATGGACAGCCTGATCCCCGTGGTGCTGGAGCAGAAAGTCACCGTACTGGAGGCCTACTACGCATGGCGCTACCTGGTGACCCGCTACGGCGTTGACGCTCCCGGCCCGGCGCCGTCGGGCATGAAAGCCGCCCCTGCCCCGGAAACCTGGCGGAAGATCCCCAGCTGGGACTGGCACCAGGCACGGGTGGACCTTTCCCGTTCCAGCACCATCCTGCGGGCCTGTGCGCTCGCCTCGGGGCTGGAGCGGCTGGCTGAGGAACCGCTCGGCGAGGACCTGACCGCCAAACTCTGCTCGGTGCCGGGAATCGGGGTGTGGAGCGCTGCGGAAATCACCCAGCGGACACACGGTGCTCCGGATTCGGTCTCCGTTGGCGACTACCATCTGGCCGCCTATGTGGGCGCGGCCCTCACCGGGAAGCGGACCGACGACGCCGGCATGCTGGAGCTGCTCGCACCCTGGCAGGGACACCGCCAGCGGGTGGTACGGATGATCATGCTCAGCGGTTACCGCAAGCCCACCTACGGACCGAAGCTCGCCCCGATGGACCACCGCCGCCGCTAGGAGGCCGCGGTCTCCCCGCTGGCTGCCAGCCCGCTGACAGCTTCCTCGCGCATGGCCACCTTGCGGATTTTGCCGGAGACCGTCATGGGGAAGCTGCCGCGGATCTGCACGTACCGGGGAATCTTGTAGTAGGCCAGCCTGTCACGGCAGAACTCTGCAATGGCCGCCGCATCCGGTTCAGGTGCACCCGGGACCGGAATGATGCAGGCCATGAGCTCCTCTCCGTACCGCTCGTCCGGAACGCCGATCACCTGGACATCGGAGATCGAAGGGTGCGTGTAGAGGAACTCCTCGATCTCCCGCGGATAGATGTTCTCCCCGCCGCGGATGACCATGTCCTTGATGCGTCCCTCCACGCTGACGTAGCCCGCTTCGTCCATCCGGGCCAGGTCCCCGGTATGCATCCAGCCTTCGGGGTCGATGGCCTGGGCGGTTGCCTCCGGCTGGTTCCAGTACCCCGCCATCACGCTGTAGCCGCGGGTGCACAGTTCACCGATTTCACCGTAGGGCACCTGCTTCCCTGTTCCGGGATCCACCACCTGGCTTTCCAGATGGGGCATGGTGCGCCCCACGGTGCGGGTACGGCGCACCAGCGAGTCCCCGCGCCGCGTCATGGTGGACACCGGCGAGGTTTCGGTCATCCCGTAGCAAATAGCCACTTCGGCCATGTTCATCTCGCCGATCACCCGTTTCATGATCTCCTCCGGGCAGGGCGAACCGGCCATCACGCCGGTCCGCAGCGAGGAAAGGTCGTACCGGCCGAACTCCGGCAGCCCCAGTTCGGCGATGAACATGGTCGGCACCCCGTACAGGGACGTGCCCCTGTACGTTTCGACGGCGGCGAGCGCACGGCCGGCGTCGAAGGTCCGCGACGGAATGATGGTGGCGGCGCCGTGTGAAAGGGCTGCAAGGTTACCGATGACCATCCCGAAGCAGTGGTAGAACGGCACCGGAAGCACCACCCGGTCCGCCTCGGTGTAGCCCAGCAGTTCGCCGATGAAGTAGCCGTTGTTCAGGATGTTCGAATGGGTCAGCGTTGCACCCTTGGGAAAGCCGGTGGTTCCGGAGGTGTACTGGATGTTGATGGGATCCCCGGGCTGCAGTCCGGCCATCCGTTCCGCCAGGGCGGCCGCCCCCGGCGCGCCGGAGTCCCTTCCCTCCGCCGCCAGCGCCGCGAAGCTGTCGGTACCGTCCCCGGACAGGAATACCAGCGTCTCCAAGCCGTCCCCGGTTTCGAGGGCGTTCCGGGCCATGGCCTCGTAGTCGTTGCGCTGGTCGCTCGGGGCGGTGAGCAGCATCCGCATTCCACTCTGTTTCACCACGAAGTCCAGTTCCGCCTGCCGATAGGCCGGGTTGACGTTTACCAGGATGGCACCGGCCTTAGCAGTGGCGTACTGGGCAATGGTCCATTCCGCACAGTTGGGTGACCAGATGCCCACGCGGTCCCCTGCTTGGATCCCGCGTGCCATCAGGCCGGCCGCGACGTCGTTGATCTGCCGGTCCAGCTCGGCATAGGTCCAGGACCGGCCGGTGGGGGCGTCGATCAACGCTGTGGCATCGGGAAAGCGGCGGGCAGTCCGCTCAAAATTCTCCCCGATGGTTTCCACCAACAAGGGAATCTGCGACGGGGAAGAGGCGTATGAGGACAAGGCAGACTCCTTTGGCTGCGGGACACGTGGCGGCAACGCTACCAACATTTTGCTTCCCTGCGAAGAAAGCGCCTGATCTTGCCGGGCGCGCCCCGACAGCGGTTTTGAGAAAGTCCTATGGTGGGGGAATGACTGAAGAAACCAATACCCCCATCAATCTCCGCGCCACCATGGTCCCGAACGCCGGCGAACATACGCGGGTGAAGCTGGCCCTGGACATCGCCATTGAGCAGGTACGGACGGAACCGGGCTGCCTGCGCTACGAAATCATTGAGGACTCGGAGGCGGCAATCGTGCTGGCGGAACAGTGGGCCTCCCGCGAGGACCTGGAGCGCCACGCACGCGGTGCCGCCCTCCAGGATCTGCAGGAATCCCTCAGCGCCCTGCTGGCCGAACCGCTGAAGGTGGAACAGGTCTAGCCGTTCGTCAGTACGGGATGACTCAGTACGGGATGACAGAGAGCCGGTAAATTGAATCCGGTTCCGCCCCGAAGCGCTTCAGGACCGCAACCACTGCTTCCTCGTGCTCTTCGTCCACCGCGGCCTGCACCCGCAGCCGGTCCTCAAAGTCGATTCTCCGCTTTTCGCTGCGGAAAGCCTCGGTTCTGACGGTTCCGGTGTAGGCCGCGGCGTCGGACATTTCCAGCGACCGTGCGCCGGCCATCAGCAACGCGTCCCGCAGGCCGTCAACCCGATCCGTATTGACCACGGCGCTGACCAGCCGGCTGGATCGGCCTCGCCGGGTAGCTTCGGCGCCGTCGCTGGCCGCCCGGCCAGCCGTTGCGGGGCGGGCGTTAATGCCGCTCAGGGAGTATGCGGAGGCACCCTGTTGGACGCGGTCCTGGTCCTCCTGGTCGGGCCCGGCCTCTTTCAGCCCAACGGTGCGGGAAATGATGACGGCCGCAACCCAGCTCAGCACAAAGGAAAAGAGCACCACGGAGACTATGGCCACCGTCTGGTGCCACAGGAGCATTCCGCCGCCGCCGGAGAAAATGCCGTCGTCGCTGACGGGGTTTACCGAGCTGTCGGCGAAGAAACCCAGCAGGAACGAACCCAGCACGCCGCCCACAAAATGGACGGCGATCACGTCCAGGGCGTCGTCGTAGCGCAGCACATGCTTGAGCCGGACAGCCACCGCACACAGGCAGCCGGCAATCAGTCCGATCAGGAGGGCTGCGTCGGTGCCCACGTACCCGGCGCAGGGGGTAATGGTCGCCAGTCCGGCCACGGCGCCGGAGACGGCACCCACCAGGGTGCAGCGCCCGTTGCCTATCCGTTCCACGAGCAGCCAGGTGAGCATCGCGGCCGCCCCTGCCACGTGGGTATTGATCAGGGCCTGCGCGGCAATGCCGTTGGCCTGAAGCCCGTCCCCCGCGTTAAAGCCAAACCACCCGAACCAAAGGATGCCGCCGCCCACCAGCATCAGTGGAAGGTTGTTCGGTGAGGTCCGAAGGTTCGGCCAGCCGCGCCGTCGGCCGACCACCAGCAGCACCGCCACCGTTGCTGCACCTGCAGAGGCATGGACCACCATGCCGCCGGCCCAATCCTGGGCACCAAGTTGGAACAGCCATCCTTTGGGATGCCAGAGCCAGCGCGCCACCTGCGGGTACACCAGAATGGAAAATGCGGCCAGGAACACCACCCATCCGCCGAACCGGAGCCGGCCCGCCGTCGCTCCCGTCAGCAGCGCAGGCGTAATTACGGCGAACATCATCTGGTAGGCCACGAAGGCGAGCGTCGGTATGGTCACACCTGCGGCCACCGAATGGAACTGGGGTGTGTCGAGCTCGAGCAGCGCGAAGGCGTCGAAGTCGCCCACCACGGAATTACCCCTATTGCTGAACGCCAGCGTGTACCCCACCAGGACCCAGGTCAGGGAAATGATCCCCAGCGGAATGATGTTCTGCATCATCATGGTCAGGACGTTGCGTACCGGCACCATCCCGCCGTAAAAGAGGGCCAGGCCCGGTGTCATAAACAGCACGAGCCCCGCGCAGACCAACACCCATGCGGTGTCCGCCCCGTTCATGCCGGGCCCCGCATGGATAAGGCTGCTGTACCGGTACCGGCTCTTTCGGTGCTTATCGTCCCGCTGCTGCCGTACATGTGGTCCCCGCTTCCAACCCCGTAGAGGAGCCGTTGGCATTCGAGTGGCGGGCCCGGAAACCCGGCGCCGGCGCCCCGGACACGTCGAGGTTACCGCCGGGCCGCAGGGCACCAGAAGGGAGCGGGCACAGAGTGAAGTCGGCGGGGCCGAATTGGTTTCGGTCCCGCCGGCTCGCCTGTTCTCCGTCCTGCCGGCTTACCCGGCGAGAGGGCGCGCTAGTGTGAACCCAGCATTCCGTTGGGGTCAATGACGTACTTCTTCGCCACGCCCGAATCGAACTCGCGGTAGGCCTCCGGTGCCTGGTCCAGGCTGATCGGAGTGGCGCTGACGGCCTTGGCGATCTGCACCTTGTCATGCAGGATCGCCATCATGAGCTGCCGGTTGTACTTCATCACCGGACACTGCCCGGTGGTGAAGGACAGCGACTTGGCCCAGCCCGCACCCAGGTTCAGGCTCAGTGAGCCCTGCTGTGCAGCCTCGTCCACGCCGCCCGGATCCCCGGTGACGTACAGGCCCGGGATGCCCAGTGCACCGCCTGCCGCGGTGATGTCCATCAGCGAATTCAGGACCGTGGCCGGCGCTTCGCTGCTTGACCCTGCACCGTGCCCGCGGGCCTCGAACCCCACCGCGTCGACGCCGCAGTCCACTTCCGGCACTCCGAGGATCATCTCGATCTGGTCCCGCGGATCGCCCATCGACACGTCCACGGTCTCGCAGCCGAAGCTCCGGGCCTGGGCCAGGCGCTCCTCGTTCAGGTCTCCCACGATCACGGCGGCAGCGCCCAGCAATTGTGCGGAGACGGCTGCCGCCAGCCCGACTGGTCCTGCTCCGGCGATATAGACGGTGGAGCCAACCCCCACCCCGGCGGTGACAGCGCCGTGGTAGCCGGTGGGGAAGATATCCGAAAGCATGGTGAGATCCAGGATCTTCTCCATGGCCTGGTCCTTGTCCGGGAAACGCAGCAGGTTCCAGTCTGCATAGGGCACCATCGCGTATTCGGCCTGGCCGCCCACCCAGCCACCCATGTCCACGTATCCGTAGGCGCTGCCGGGACGTTCCGGGTTTACGTTCAGGCAGATGCCGGTTTTTCGTTCCTTGCAGTTGCGGCAGCGGCCGCAGGAAATATTGAACGGCACGGAGACCAGGTCCCCCACCTTAATAAACTCCACGTCGGATCCGGTTTCCACCACTTCCCCGGTAATTTCGTGGCCCAGGATCAGGTTGGGCGGCGCCGTCGTCCGCCCGCGGACCATGTGCTGGTCCGATCCGCAGATGTTGGTGGTCACCACCTTCAGGATCGCTCCGTGCGGAAGCTTGCGCCCGATGTTGGCCGGGTTCACGCCCGGCCCGTCCTTCAGTTCGAAGCTGGGGTAGTCGATGTCCTGGACTTCCACTACGCCCGGTTCCAGATAGGCAATTCCTCGGTTGGAACTCATGTCTTCCTCGCTGTCGTCTCGTCGTCGTTGACGTCCGCGCTGCTCGCTCCCCCGTGCGCTCCCCATGCGCTTCCCAGGCGGTGCGCCTTGTGGAAGCGAGCGTACAACGGCCGCTGCGGCGGCGGTAGACGGTGGTGTTATCGGATCCGCGCAGGACGGACGGCACCCTTAACGCAGTCAGGGAAGCATCCTGGAGCGGATGCTTCCCTGAAGAAAGAGCGGGTGGGGCTAAGCCTGCTTGGCCTGTCCGTTGGAGCCTGCTGCTGCCTCGCGCTCCTGCTCGGCAATCTGCTCGTGTACGGCCTTCATATCCAGGCCCTTGACTGCTTCCACCAGTTCGCTGAACTGGCTGGCGTTCAGGGCACCGGGCTGGGAGAACACCAGCACCTTCTCGCGGAAGGCCATGAGGGTGGGGATGGAGGTGATGCCGGCGGCAGCTGCCAGACCCTGTTCAGCCTCGGTGTCCACCTTGGCAAAGGTAATGTCGTCGTGCTGCTGCGAAACGGATTCGTACACGGGTGCAAACTGCTTGCAGGGACCGCACCAGTCCGCCCAGAAGTCCACGAAGACTATGTCATTTTCCTCGATGGTCTCGGGGAACGATGCTTCGGTGATGTCGATAGTAGCCATGGTCCAACGCTAGCCGCGGCCGGCTGCATTGTCTCTAGCTGTTCGCTGTCCGGTGAAGCGCCCTAGGCCCGGGGAAGTTTCGTCAGCCGGCGGATGACGGGCAGCGCCGCTGACAGGGCGCTCCGCTCCTCGTTGCTCAGCTGCTCCAGCAAGGCCGCCATCAGCGCCGTCCTGCTGCCGTTGGCTTCCTGAAGCGATTCCCCTCCCTGCGGGGTGAGAGTCACCCGCACACCGCGCGAATCATGGGGATCCGGGCTGCGCTTCAACAGTCCCGCACCCTCGAGGCGGATGATCTGCTCCGTGGCGCTGGGGACCTTCACTCCGAGGTTCCGCGCAATCTCGCTCACCCGCATCCCCTCGCCGGCAGCCATCTTCATGATGCTGACCTGCGTGGCGCTGAAGTCCGTATCCGCGTCCATGTTGCGGGCAATGTACAGTGCCAGCCGGAGGGACTCGCGGAATTCCTCGGCGAGCTCGTCCAGGGCGGAATCGCTACTCATATTTAGGGACCCTAATATCTAGTGGGCTGGGGCGCAAGGCCCCGGAAACCGGAAAAACCCGCCCTCACCAAGGTGAGGACGGGTTTGTCGGTGGCAGATACTGGATTCGAACCAGTGAAGGCGTTGCCAGCTGATTTACAGTCAGCCCCCTTTGGCCGCTCGGGTAATCTGCCGAGCGTCTTCAAGCGAAGACGTTGTCCGCAGCGGCTGCGGACAAGACAACTTTACCGAAGATTCTCCGAAGTTACGAATCGAGCCGCAAACAGGAGTCCTGCCGGCCGTTTCCGGCCGTTGCAGACGGGGCGCGCAACGCCCCCGGGTCTCTTGTCGGAGCCCTACAGTCCCCGTGAGATTCGATCTTCGAGCTGTGCATAGAACCGGTCGGCCTGCGCCTGGCTCACCGATCCCCAGGCGACGGCGTTCCCCAGATCCGTACGGATCCCTGCCAGACGCTCCTCGCGTCCGCGGTCGACGCCGGCGGCCTGTGCGGCACTGTCCACGGCGGACGATACCGGAGACGACACCGGGCAGACCGCGGCCCGGGCCGGCGCCGCACCGATGACTCCAAGCCCCGCTGCTGACGCTGCCGCCAGGAAGGACCCGGCCGCCGCGGTGCGGATCCGGACAGCTGCGGGACGGCGGACTGATGGACGGGAAGCGGCGCTGGGATTGTTTTCCACCCCCTCACCCTTCCCCGCCCCGATGGGACAACGCCGGGCATTTGCTGTGTACCGGCTGGGAGCGGGGCGCCATCGGGGCGCGGACCTACTACGCTAAGTACCAGGAAAAGTCACCAACTTAGAGGAGCCCCGAAATGGCCAGCGAGTCCACGTTCGACGTCGTCAGCAAGATCGATAAGCAGGAAGTGGCCAACGCGCTGAACCAGGCGCAGAAGGAAATCGTCCAGCGCTACGACTTCAAGGGCGTCGGCGCGGAGGTGGACTTCAGCGGCGAGAAGATCCTGATGAAGGCCAACTCGGAAGACCGGGTGAAGGCCGTACTCGACGTACTGCAGTCCAAGCTGGTCAAGCGAGGCATCTCCCTGAAGTCCCTGGATGCCGGCGAGCCGTACGCGTCCGGCAAGGAATACCGGATTGAGGCCTCCATGAAGGAGGGCATCGCCCAGGACCAGGCCAAAAAGATCAACAAGCTGATCCGCGACGAAGGCCCCAAGGGCGTCAAGTCCCAGATCCAGGGCGACGAGCTGCGGGTCAGCTCCAAGTCCCGCGATGACCTGCAGGCCACCATGGCCCTGCTCAAGGGTGCGGACCTCGAGGTCGACCTGCAGTTCATCAACTTCCGCTAGGTCACAGCAGGGCACTTGCGACGGCGCCTCCCCCGCAGCGGGGACGGCGCCGTCGGTGTTTTAAGGGTCGCCGCGGCTTACAGCACGACTTAGAGCGCGACGTCGTCGGCTGCGGGGCCGTCGTCGCCGTAGTCCTCCAATTCCTCGCCGCCTACGGGTTCGCCCATCCAGGTCAGCAGCTCCCAGGGACCGAGGCTGCCGCCGGGCAGCTCTTCCGCTTCGAGCACGGCAATGCCGGTGTTGCTCAGCGCGTTAGCGACGATAAAGTCCGCTCCCACATTCTCGGCCCGCGCAGTGGCCCAGGCCCGGATGATCGCCCCGTGGCTGAAGATCGCCGGGGACTTCAACCCCGCGGCGGCCAGCTCCTCGACCACGGCGTCAAAGCGGCCCAGTGTCTCGGCTCCGTCCGGGCCGCCGGGCATCCGGACGGCTGTGTCACCCGAGACCCAGCGGTAAATGGTCTTCAGGTAAGTGACGATCGCGTCCCGGTCATTGCGCATTTCCAGGTCTCCGGCGAAGACCTCCCGCAGCCCGTCGCGGATCTGGACCGGGAGGCCCAGGGCGGCTGCCAGGGGCTCGGCGGTGAGCTGGGTGCGGACCAGGTTGGAGGCAAAGATCCCGTCGATGGGTTCGTGCCCGAGGGCTTCGGGCAGCGCCGCCGCCTGTTCCCTCCCCAGCTCCGTCAGTCCCGGTCCGGGGACTGCGGTGTCGAGGTAATGCTCCACGTTGGAGGGGGTCTGACCGTGACGGACAAGTATCAGTCGCATGCTCGAAGCCTACTTCGTCAGCGGATGACGGATCAGCACTGCGTCAGGCACCCAGGGTACGGCCGGCCATGCGCTCCAGCCGCTGGATGCGGTCGGCCATGGGCGGATGGGTGGCCAGCAGGCCGCGCACACCCGCGCGGAACGGGTTGGCGATCATCAGGTGGGACGTATTTGCCAGCTTCTGGTCATTCGCCGGCAGCGGAGCGCGCTGCGTTCCGCTCTCCAGCTTGCGCAGGGCCGAGGCGAGCGCCAGCGGATCGTTGGTGAGCTTCGCGCCGTCTTCGTCGGCGTCGTACTCGCGGGTCCTGCCGATAGCCATCTGGATCAGTGACGCCGCCATCGGCGCCAGGATGGCCATGGCAATCATGGCCAGCGGGTTGGCATTGCGCCGGTCCCCGCCCCCGAAGAAGAGGAGGAACTGCCCCAGCGAGGTGATGACGCCTGCAATGGCAGCCGCCACGGAGGAGGTGAGGATGTCCCGGTTATAGACGTGCATCAGCTCATGGCCCAGCACGCCGCGCAGTTCACGCTCGTTCAGCAGCGCCAGGATGCCCTGTGTGCAGCACACCGCAGCGTGCTGGGGGTTGCGGCCGGTGGCGAAGGCGTTGGGCGCCATGGTGGGCGAAACGTAGAGCCGGGGCATGGGCTCACCGGCCTGCAGGGAAAGCTCACGGACAATCCGGTACATTTCCGGAGCCTGCGCCTCAGTGACGGGCACGGCGCGCATTGCCCGGATGGCGAGCTTGTCACTGTTCCAGTAGCTGTACGCAGTGGTGGCAAGGCCGATAAAGAGGAAGACCCAGATAAACGCCGGGCTTCCGGTTCCACTTGAAAGCAGGGCCCCGATCCCCAGCAGCACGGCGAAAAGCACGCCGAACAGGGCTGCCGTCTTGAGGCCGTTGAAATGTCGGTGCACGGGTACAGAGTCCTTTCAGGCAGGCCGTTCCAGGCCTGGCAGCGTCCGGTAAATGCATATACTTCAACGTTTAACCGGGCCGGACTGTTCCTGCCCCGACGAGGGTTCAGGGTTCGGGATGCTGTGCGTCGTACCGTGCAAACCGGGGCTGGCTGCGGGCCAGCACCCCCACCAGGGCCAGGCAGATCAGTCCGCCCAGCACCGCCGCCCAGCCCTCCCCAACCAGGGAGGCATCCACGCCCGCCACCAGGTCGCCCAGCCGCGGCCCGCCGGCCACCACCACCACGAACACACCCTGCAGCCTGCCGCGCATGGCGTCGGGGGTGGCGGACTGCAGGATCGTGGACCGGAAGACACCGCTGATGGAATCGGCTATCCCGGCACAGGCCATCGCGAGCGCCGCGGGAAGAAGCCACCGGGAGGGGACCGCGCCGTCGTTGGATCCGGCCAGCACCACCACGACGCCGAACGCCGTCACCGACAACCCCCAGGCCGCTACGGACCAGAGCACCGCCAGGCCCTGCCGGCGCACCAGCCCGAGCGGCCCGGAAAACAGGCCGGCGAGGAAGGCGCCCACGGCGGTGGCTGCCAGCAGCACCCCCACGGTGGTGGCGCCGCCGCCGAGCATCAGCGCCCCGATGGCCGGGAGGAGCGCACGGGGCTGGGCAAACACCATGGCGCACAGGTCCACCACGAAGGTCATACGGATATTGGGACGGGTGCCCAGGAACCGGAACCCTTCCAGCACGGAGCCCAGCCCCGCCTTCTGCACCTTGCCCACCGGCGGCATGGGTGCCAGCCGGTACAGCGCCCACATGGCGGCGGTGAAGGTGACGACGTCGATGGTGTAGGTCCAGCCGTAACCCACCCGGGCCACCAGCACTCCGGCCAGCAGGGGTCCGGCAGTCATGGCCAGGCCGAAGGTCATCATGCTCAGCGCATTGGCGGCGGGCAGCAGTTCGGGGCGGACCAGGCGGGGGATGATGGCGCTGCGCGCCGGCTGGTTCAGCCCGCCCGCGCCTGCATTGACAGCCACGAGGAAGTACAGCAGCCAGACGTTGCCGACCCCGGCCCAGGCCTGGGCGGCTATCCCGATGGTGCTGAGCCAGAGCAGGCCCGACGAGAACAGTGCAACCTTGCGCCGGTCATACGCGTCCACCACCGATCCGCCGTACAGACCGGCCAGGATCAGGGGCACCAGGCCCACCAGTCCGAGCAGCCCGACGTTGAAGCTCGACTTCGTCAGCTCGTAGACCTCCAGGCTGACCGCCACGAGGGTCAGCTGGGTGCCGACGGCGGAAAGCGCGGTTCCCGTCCAGAGCCGGCGGAATTCGGGGCTTTCGCGCAGGGGCGTGAGGTCAGCGAGCAGTCTTGGCACCTGAGCAGTCTAGGGGCCTGCCGGGCCGGTTCCGGCGCACCACACGCGCACCCTAATAGAAAGCATGCTTAGGATGGGACGAAACCGATTTCCCCGCACCCTGCCGAAGGAGTAACCGCTGTGTTTACCCGCAACGTTGCCGAAGGAATCCACCGCATCGAGCATGCCCATGTGAATGTCTACCTGGTCGAGGACGACGACGGCGTGGCGGTGATCGACGCCGGCCTGCCGGGGATGTGGCCGCACCTTACCGGCGCGCTGGACGAGTTGGGCTACGGTGCCGGCGACGTCCGGGCACTGGTGCTGACACACGCGCATTTCGACCACGTGGGCACTGCCGCACGGCTGCGGCAGGAGTACCGCACACCCATCCTGGTGCACGACGCCGACCGGTACATTGCCGCACACCCCTACCGCTACCGGCACGAGACCAACCGGTTCCTGTATCCGCTGCGCTATCCCAAGTCGGTTCCCGTCCTGGGCGCGATGACCCTCGCCGGGGCACTCAACGTCCGCGGTGTGACCGACCTGCACACCCTTACCCCGAAATCCGGCGACGCACTGCCGGGCAGGCCGCGGATCCTGCACACGCCCGGGCATACCGCCGGGCACGTGGCACTGCACTATCCGGACCGCGGGGCCCTGATCAGCGGCGACTCGCTGGTCACCCTCGATCCCTACACCGGCGCCAAGGGGCCGCAGATCGTTTCGGGTGCCGCCACCGCGGACAGCGCCCAGGCGCTCGCCTCCCTCTCACTGCTGGCGGAGACCGATGCTCCCGTGCTGCTCACCGGACACGGGGAGCCGTGGCGGGACGGCTCGGCGGCGGCCGTGGAACAGGCCCTGGCCCGCGGCGCGTCCTAGTCCTAGTCCTGTCCGCCGCCCCGGGATGCGGCGTCGTCCAGGTCCTGCGCCAGGACCTCCAGCAGCCGGGAATCCCCGATGGGCCGGAAATGCCCCATGGTTTCCAGCTGGATGTTCCGCGCCCCGGCCAGGTGGCTCCCGGCCGGGATGTGCGGATCAAAGCTGCTGTACACCGAAGTGATCCGGGCGTTTACATCCTCGTTGCGCAGGAGCTTCTGCAGGAACGGGTCCCGGGGCGAGAAGGCGCGGATCGACGCGAGCGGAAACAGGTTGGCATAGACCGAGCCGGAGAAGGGCGTGTTGACGGCGATCATCCGCTCCACCCGCGCCCCGCCGTCGGGCAGGGTCATCAGGTGCTTGCCGATCAGCCCGCCCTTGCTGTGTGCCAGCACCAGGACGCCCTGCAGGTCCGCCTCCGCCAGGTAGCGTTCCACCAGCGCCGCCATATCCTCTATGGTGCCGCGGTTGTAGCCCAGCGGCGCCACGGTGTGCACCGGATGGCCCCGCTCATAGAGGTAGTCGGCCAGCGGGCGCAGGAACTGCCAGTTCTCGTAGACGCCGGGGATCAGCACCACCGGAGCCCGCACCGCACCTTCCGGATGCAGATACGCCGCCGGGTCCCGGCGGAAGACGAAGCCGTGCACCTGCCAATACGCCACGTATAGATAATCCGAGGCCCAGCCCCGCGCCTGGCGCGCCCACCGGAAGATCCGTCCCTGCCGGCGCGGACGGACACCGGGGCGTGGAGACGTCACTGAACGGCGGCCGCCGTGCGCATCAGCTCGGCGGTTTCCTTCGGGCGGGTGTACATCATGACGTGCGGCTGGCCGGGGATTTCCGCCGTCACCGCGCCCGAACGGGCAAGGGCCAGCCGGGCCAGCCAGTCGGCGCGCACCACGGGGTCCTTCCCGCCGCGCACCAGCAGGACCGGTGGCTTTACCTCGCTGATCCGCTCCTCGAGGCGGTGGCGGATCATCACGGGCAGCGTGGACAAATACCAGCGGGGGCCGGCACGCAGGTAGTCGGTGACCAGGATGTAATTGACGGCCGGAGGTTCGCCCAGGCAGTCCTGCATCAGCCGCAGGGCCTGCAGCGGGGCGGAGCGCTCGGCGTCGTTGATGGTTGGCCCCAGCAGGACCACTGACGAGGCCGCGTCCGGGTCGGCGAGCGCCATCTCCACCACCACCTGGCAGCCCATGGAATGGCCCACCCACTGGGCGCCCCGGATGCCGGCGCCATCCAGCGCCTCTGCGGCGATGCGTCCGAAGTCTTCCATCTGCAGCTGCCTGCGCGGCTTCGGGGTGGAACCGAAACCGGGCAGCTCGAGCGTATGGACGATGGACGTGCGCGCCAGTTCCCAGATCAGCGGGCGGTAGTACCGCTCCGAGGCACCGATCCCGTGCACCAGGACCACCTCGCTGCGGGTTTCGGTCCAGTCGGGTGTTCCGGCGTCGTCAAAGCGGCGGTAGGTGCGGATGTCCACCTGTGTGTCCCCTACCGTCACGCGCTGGAATCCAGTTCGAGCTTCTGCTGCAGGCACTGTGCCTCTGCTTCCTGTTCCGTCGGGACGCTTGTCGAGACGCTTCAAGGCCAGCGTACCGGCGCCGGGGCAGGTAAGGCGATCCTTATTATGAATAATTCAAAATAAGGCTAGGATGTTGGACATGACCACAAACGCAGCTGCAGAGGAAACCACCGCCAGGTGGTCCGACGAGCTGCGCTCCCACGGCCGTCGCGTCACCAAGCAGCGCCTTGCCGTGCTGCGTGCTGTTGACACCGCGCCGCACTCGGTAGCGGACGACGTCGCGGCCAGCGTGCGTCAGGAACTTCCGGACATTTCCCTGCAGTCCGTCTATGTGGTCCTGGCGGACCTCACCGAAACCGGCCTGCTGCGGAAGATCGAAACCCCCGATTCTCCGGCCCGGTATGAGACCCGCGTGAATGACAACCACCATCACGCGATCTGCACCGGATGCGGGCGGATCGAGGACGTGGACTGCGCCGTCGGCCACGCACCCTGTCTCACCCCCGGAAACACACACGGCATGACCATCCAGATTGCGGATGTGCTCTACCGCGGGATCTGCACAGACTGCGCCGCCGCAGCCTCCTAGCACGCATCCAAAGCCTTTCCTCCCTTTTGTCAGCACCAGAGAAAGAACCAGTATGTCCAACTTCACCACCACGCAGACCGGCACCCCGGTTGCCAGCGACGCACACTCGCTGAGCACCGGCGCCGACGGCGCCATTGCCCTTCACGACCGTTACCTGGTCGAGAAGCTGGCGCAGTTCAACCGGGAGCGTATTCCGGAGCGCATCGTGCACGCCAAGGGCGGCGGCGCATTCGGTGAGTTCGTAGTCACCGAGGATGTCTCCAAGTACACGCGTGCCGCTGTTTTCCAGCCCGGCACCACCACCGAAACCGTTCAGCGGTTCTCCTCGGTTGCCGGCGAAATGGGTTCGCCCGACACCTGGCGCGACGTACGCGGTTTCGCGCTGCGCTTCTACACCACCGAGGGCAACTACGACATCGTCGGTAACAACACTCCGGTGTTCTTCATCCGCGACGGCATCAAGTTCCCGGACTTCATCCACTCGCAGAAGCGCCTGCCGGGCTCCGGTCTGCGCGATGCGGACATGCAGTGGGACTTCTGGACCAACTCCCCCGAGTCCGCACACCAGGTCACGTACCTGATGGGCGACCGCGGCCTGCCGACCTCGTGGCGTGAAATGCCCGGCTTCGGCTCGCACACCTACCAGTGGATCAACGCCGCCGGCGAGCGCTTCTGGGTGAAGTACCACTTCACGTCCAACCAGGGCAACCACGAAATCACCGGTGCCGAGGCCGAGAAGATTGCCGGCGCCGACGCCGACTACTACCGCCGCGACCTGTACGAGGCCATCGAGGCCGGCAACTTCCCGTCCTGGGACCTGCACGTGCAGGTAATGCCGTACGAAGATGCCAAGACGTACCGGTTCAACCCGTTCGACCTGACCAAGGTCTGGCCGCACGCGGACTACCCGCTGATCAAGGTGGGTACCCACACCCTGAACCGCAACCCGGAGAACTTCTTCGCGCAGATCGAACAGGTTGCCCTGTCCCCCGCGAACCTGGTTCCCGGCATCGACGCCAGCCCGGACAAGATGCTGATGGCCCGCATCTTCTCCTACCCGGACGCCCAGCGTTACCGCATCGGCGCCAACTACAACCTGCTGCCGGTCAACGCGCCGAAGGCTCCGGTTAACAACTACTCGCAGGACGGCGCCATGCGCTTCTCCTACAACTCCCCGGAGACCCCGGTCTACGCTCCGAACACACTGGGCGGCCCCGCGGCCGACGCAGCGCTGGCCGGTTCGGGAAGCTGGGAGAACGACGGCGCCCTGGTGCGTTCCGCTGCCACCCTGCACTCCGAGGACAGCGACTTCGGCCAGGCCGGCACGCTGTACCGCGAGGTTTTCGACGACGCCGCCAAGCAGCGTTTCCTGGAAACCATCACCGGTGCCATCTCCGGCGTGAAGCGTCCCCACATCCGCGAAGCTGCGATCCAGTACTGGACCAACGTTGACGCGGTCCTGGGCGAGAAGCTGCGCCTTTCCCTGGCACAGGGCGAAACCACGGCCAACGAAAAGGCCGAGTTCGTGGGCGTTGCTGAGTAATTCCAGCACCCGCTAAACCAGCAGCGGCCGGTCCCTTCGGGGGCCGGCCGCTGTTGTATGTCCTGCCTCTTACCGGGTAGGCCAGTACCAGATGATCAGCAGCGTCACCAGGAAACCAGTGAGGAAGTTCAGCTTCAGGAACCGTTTCCAGCCGGCGTTCGCAGTGCCCGACCCGGCGTCCGTGATCCGCAGGAACGGAACCAGGTTGAGGATGTACGGCAGAGCCAGCAGCCCGCCCAGCATCGCCGGCCAGGGAGTCAGCAGCATCAGCAGGCCGGCCGCCAGATAGGCAGCGGCGGCGAGCACCACCACCGGCCGCGCCCCCAGCACCGTGGCAATGGATCCGATGCCGCCCTCGCGGTCCGGCACCACGTCCTGCACCGCACCGAAGGCCTGGCTCGCCATGCCCCAGAGGAAGAACGCCCCCAGCACGGCCCAAAGCCCCGGCGTGAACACCGCACCGGCCAGGACCAGCCCGTACACGGCAGGGCTGACGAAGTGGGTGCTCGACGTCATCGAATCCAGGAAGGGGCGTTCCTTGAACCGCAGTCCGGGTGCGCTGTACGCGATCACAGCAAAGACGCTCACGCCCAGCACCAGCCAGGACAGCGGGCTTCCGAGCAGGACCAGGGCGGCGAGGAACGGCACGTTGGTGAGAACCGCCGCCCACAGCGTGGTGCGGTGGAAGCCGCGGTTCAGGACGGCGCCTTCCACTCCGCCCTTGCGCGGATTATGCAGGTCCGACTCGTAGTCGAAAACGTCATTGATGCCGTACATCGCCAGGTTGTAGGGAACCAGGAAGTACAGGGTCCCGATCACCCAGGTCAGGTCGATCCGCCCGGTGGTGAGCAGATACGCGGCGGCAAACGGATACGCGGTGTTCACCCAGGAGAGCGGCCGCGAGGACACCAGCAGCATCCGCAGGGTTCCCCTGGTTCCGGTGGTTCCGGTGGCGGCGGTGCTCACGGCGCTTCCTTAGTGTTCGGCTTGGCGCCTCCCGGGGCGGGGGCCCGTCCGGGCAGCAGCACCCAGAGCGCCGGCAGCAGCAGGACGGCCGCCAGCGGGTAGGCAAAATCCTCCAGCGGCGCGGCGCCGGCAAAGGCTCCGGAAATACGGTCCTCGTTGTACCAGAAGAGGCCCACGCGGATCATGAGGTTGTCGAAGACTGCAGTCAGGGCCAGCAAAACGACGGCGGTGGCGGCCGCCGCAGCCGCAAAGTACCGCGGGCGGTTCCGGCGCAGCAGCGCGGTTGCGCAGATCAGCGCCGCGGGGACGAGGAAGAAGGCATTGAGGGTCCAGTAGGTCACGGCCGCGTCCTTTCCGCCGGCCTGCGGCCCGGGTGTGTGCCGGCCCGTTCCGCGGTTCGTTCCGCGGCCCGTTCCGCAATCAGCCGCGCCAGACCGAAAACCACCATGGTCAGGTAGCAAAGGAAGGCCAGGAAAAAGATCTCCTCCACGGGCAGGTGCGGTGCCAAAGTCAGGCCGAGCATAAACGGGGTCTCGCCGCGGTAGAAGATGTCGGAGCCGATGCCGGCCAGGTCCCAGCCGGTGAAGAACAGCACTCCGATCGCCAGCACTACGGCTGCCCGCCGTGCGTTGGCGAAGAAGAACAGCCGGAACCGGTGGTCCAGCAACACCATGCAGCCCAGCGACAGCAGCAGGAAAAGCAGGTAGAGGGCGCCCATTACATTCCCGCCTCTGCCGACGGCTGCGGCGCCGTCGGCTCCGCTCCCGGCAGCTGGCTAGATGACACCTGTGCCGCCCACGGCGCGGGCTCCGGCAGGGCCTCGGTGCCCGTTTCCCCGCGCAGCCGCTTGAGCACGAGCTCGGCGCTGATCAGGCACATGGGCAGGCCGATGCCCGGCAGGGTGGACCCGCCGGCGTACAGCAGCCCCTCCACCTTCCGGCTGGCGTTCGTTCCGCGGAAGAACGCGCTTTGCTTCAGGATGTGCGCCGGTCCCAGCAGGGTTCCCCGCCAGGAATTGAGGTCGGCGGCAAAGTCCTGCGGGCCCACGGTCCGGCGGATAATGATGCGCTCGGCCAGATCGGGAATGCCGGCCCAGGACGAGATCTGCTCGATGACGGCGTCGGCCATCTTCTCTATCCGGGGATCCCCTGCACCGTCAATCCCTCCGGCTCCCAGCGACGGATCCGAAGGCACCGGCACCAGTACGAACAGGTTTTCGTGGCCTTCCGGCGCGGCATCGGGGTCCGTCGCGCTCGGACGGCACACGTACAGGGAGGCCGGATCCGGCACGGAGGTCTTTTGGCCGAAGATCTTCTCGAAGTTCGCTTCCCAGTCCCGGGTGAACAGCAGGGTGTGGTGTTCCAGCTGCGGCAGCTGCCCCTGCACGCCGAGATGCAGCAGCAGCCCGCCGGGACCGGGGACCCGGTGCTCCCAGTATTCCTCCGGATAGGTCTGCAGTGCCCGGGGCAGGAGGGCGGTCTCCGTGTGGTGCAGATCCGCTGCGGAAACCACCAGGTCCGCATCCAGCGACACCAGTGAGCCGGCGGCGTCCCGGTACTCCACGCCCACGGCACGGGGCTTGCGGCGGGGGAAGCGGGACCGTCCGCTTTTGGCGGCCGCCGGAGCGGAAGTACGGATCCGGGTGACCTCGGCACCGGTGATGACCCGGCTGCCCTCGGCCCGCGCCAGGTCGGAAATGACCGAAACTATCCGGTGGAAGCCGCCCATGGGATAAAGCACCCCGTCGGCCAGATCCAGCCGGCTCATCAGGTGGTACATGCTGGGCGTGGTGAACGGCGAGGAGCCCAGGAAAACGGCCGGGTAGCCCAGGATCTGCCGGATCCGGGGATCCGTGAAACGCCGGGCAACGAAGGTGCTCAGCGGTTCCAGCAGCAGCCTGGCGAGCCGGGGGCCGCTGCGCAGGACATCAGGGCGCAGCAGCGGCAGGAACGAGGCGAACGTTGTATACAGGAAGCGCTTCTTGGCCATCGCGTAAACCTCTTCGGCGGACTCGAGGTATTCCTCGAGCCGGGCTCCGGCACCGGGTTCCAGCGACTCGAACAACGCGATGTTGCCGTCCCGGGTGGCTGCCACGTCCACAGGTTCGGCGGTGTCCTCGAAGAGCACCCGGTACCCCGGATCCAGCCGGACCAGCTCCAGCTGCTCGGCAGCGGAGGTGCCCAGCAGCCTAAAGAAGTGGTCGAAGACCTCGGGCATGAGGTACCAGGACGGCCCCGTGTCAAAGCGGAAGCCTCCGGTCTCCCAGCTGCCGGCCCGTCCCCCGGTCTCCGGCTGCTTCTCCAGCACCGTGACCTCCAGGCCTTCCCGCGACAGCAGTGCCGCGGTGGCCAGTCCGGTAATTCCGCCGCCGATCACGACGGCGGTGCGCGGACGCATGCTCATGGTTGCCTTTCGTTTCCCGGGACAGCCGGGTTTCCGACGCGGTGCCCGAACCCGGCAGGACCGGCGACTCGACGGGTCAGGACCGCACGCGCTGCGATGCGGACCTTCACGGGGTTCGGGACCCGCACCCTGGTGGTGCGCAGCTGTTCCGCGGGTGTGTTCCGGAGCCGGCGGGCCAGTTCGCCGAACAGGTCCTGGGCGAGCGCGACGGCGGCCCTGCAATTTGCCGGGAGCTCCGCCACCGCGGCACCCGAAACCAGCAGATCAGCATCGATGCCGGCCAGGATCCGGTGCTTGTCCGCTTCACTGAACGCTGCCACGGTGACGCCGGGGAAATAACTGCGTCCCAGGGCCTCGAAGTCCTGGGCGAGATCCCGCAGGAAGTTAACCTTCTGGAACGCTGCCCCCAGCCGTTGGGCGCCCTCGCGCAGCTGCTTGGCCTGGTCATCGGCCACCGGAACTCCGTCGAGGAAGCACTGCAGGCACATCAGCCCGATCACTTCGGCGGAGCCGTAGACGTACTCGTTGAAGCTGGCCTCAGTGTGTTCCACCTGGTCCAGGTCCGCGCGCATCGAGGCGAAGAACGGGCGGGTGAGGTCCGTGCCGATGCCGGTTTCCCTCGCCGTCAGCGCGAACGCATGGACCACCAGGTTGACGCTGTAGCCGGTCCGCAGGGCACGTTCCGTGTCTGCCTCCAGCTCATCGAGCAGCCCGCCGATCTCCGTGCGGGGCACCAGTGCGGCCGCCGCCACGCCGTCGACAATCTCGTCCGCGAGCCGGACCAGCGCGTAGATGGTTTCGATTCGCAGGCGCGTCCGGGCCGGCAACAGCCGGGAGGCCAGCCCGAACGACGTCGAATAGGACCGGATCAGCACGGCCGACGTCCGGCGCGCCACAGCGTTATAGAGGGGCAGGCCCTGCTCAGCTGCCACGGACTACCGTCCCCGGTTCACGGCGTCGTCGACCACTCTCGACAGTGCGGCGCGCAGCCCGGGGGTGACCGCAGGACAGTCCAGGTGTTGGCGGGCCCGGTCGGCATATTCGCGCACCAGCTGCTGCGCATGGTCCCGGGCACCGGAGGAAACCAGCAGTTCCCGCGCGCGGGCGGCATCGCGGGCGGTCAGTTCGGGGTTGCCGATCAGGCCCGAGAGTTCCGCCCATTCCGGCTTCTGTGCGGCATAGGAGACCAGCACCGTGCGCTTTCCCTCGCGCAGGTCGGAAAAACTGGACTTGCCCGTGGTGCTCTCGGTGCCGAAAACCCCCAGCAGGTCATCCACCACCTGGTACGCGATCCCGATGTCCCGGCCGTAGAGGCCGAGGGTGGTCACGACGTCGTTCGACGCCCCGGCAAGCACCGCACCGGCCTGCAGCGGCGCTTCGAAGGAGTAGACGGCGGTCTTGAGCCGCTCCATGTGCAGGATTTCGGCGATGGGCGGAGCGTCCGGGTGGAAGGAAAGGTCTACGTCGATCAGCTCTCCGCCGGCGGACGCGAAGACGGCGTCGTCCAGGATCTCGGCCAGCCGCTCCCGGACATCCGTGTCCACCTCGGCACTGCCCAGCAGGCGGAAAGCGCCGGTCAATGCCAGGTCCCCCGCGATGACCCCGGCGGAGAGGCCCCGGTGCCGGGCTGCGCCGGCTTCAACGCCCGCAGCGGCGGCCAGCCCCCGATAGACGCCGGAGACGTTTTCGAGTCCCCGGCGGGTGAAATCCAGGTCGATCACGTCGTCGTGCACGATCAGGGCCGTATGCAGCAGTTCGAAGGCGGCGCCTATCCGGGCGGCTGCAACCGTGTCGGTGCCGCCGAGGTTCAGGTAGGCCGTCAACAGGATGCGCGGGCGCACCCGTTTCCCTCCGGCAGTGGAATTCTCCAGCGCCTGCCACAGTGAAAGGTAGCCGGGACCCAGTTTCGCGGCGCGGGCTTTGGCCCGCTCGTAGAACCGGTTCAGGACGGTCTCGACCAGGTCCTGGCCGGTAGACAGATCGAGCGGGGGGTGCGTCTGCATAGGTAAAGTAAACACGTATGGGACTAGGGGAAGAAATGACAGGCGGCTCAGAACGCGTGGTTCTGGTCGACAATGACGGCCGTCCCGTGGGCACTCGGGACAAAGCCGGCGTGCATACCACTGACACGCCGCTGCACCTCGCGTTCTCCACCCACGTCTTCAATACCCGCGGCGAATTGCTGGTCACCCGCCGTGCAATGTCCAAGCTGACCTGGCCCGGAGTCTGGACAAATTCCTTCTGCGGCCACCCCGGTCCCGGGGAAGCTACGGAGGACGCCGTGAAGCGGCGCGCCCGGCGCGAGCTGGGGATGGAAGTGCGGGACCTGACGCTGCGGCTGCCGGATTTCCGCTACCGTGCCGTGGATGCCTCGGGGATTGTCGAGCATGAGATCTGCCCCGTTTACACGGCTGTGGCCGACGCCGATCCGGTCCCCGCACCGGACGAGGTCATGGACTGGGAATGGGCGGATCCGGCGCAGCTCGTTCCGGCGGTTCGGCTGACGCCGTGGGCTTTCAGTCCCTGGCTGGTGCTGCAGCTTCCGCTGCTCTACCCATAGAACCGGTTCCGCCGGCGTGGTGCGCGTGCGCTGACGGCATTGCAGGTGCTCATTTCGCCGGTGCTGCGGCTTTGCTGCCCGAGATCCTCCGGGCCCAGCGGACCCAGGGGTATTCCCGGGGCCAGTGGCCGGCCAGGGTATGGAAGGCCCGGCGGAAGCGCAGGGCCACGTTTGCCCGGCTTTGCACCGCCCGCGGCGCCATCCCTACGGTCAGGCGCGGATCCCGGCGGCAGCGACGGCCTTGGCCGAGATGGAAGCTGAGGCAGACGTCGTCGTGCATCTGCGCATCGTTACGATGCACCTCGCCGCTGACCGCCTGCCAGGTCCCGGCGCGCAGAGCCAGGTTCGAGCCGAAAAACGGCCAGTGGGCCAGGGCTGAACCCATCGCCAGGTAATAGGATCCCAGATACAACCGGGAGAGCAGCAGCGCCGGGAGGCGGGGCATCCCGTAGAAAACACCGGGACCGCTAAGCACTTCCAACTGCGGATCGGCAGCGAAAGCTTCAGCTATGCGCGCAATCCAGTCCGGGGGCAGGACGCAGTCTGCGTCGCATCGCGCAATAATGGCATCCGCATCGAGGCGCTCCGCGGCGGCGTCGTACCCGGTGCCGGCAGCGGCAGGGATTCCCGCAGCCGGTTCGAAAACCACTCGCGCGCCGAACCTCCGGGCAACTTCTGCGCTGGCATCGCTGCTGTTGTTGTCCACCACTACTATTTCCCGGGGCTGCAGGCTCTGCCGCGCGAGCGACTGCAGGCACGTTTCCAGGAGGACTGCATCATTGCGGCACGGGATGACCACGGAAACTGCCGGAAGCTCAGAAGGCATGGGCTGAGTTTAGCGCGGGGCCGCTGGTCCCCCGGGCCGGTTTCCGGTGCCCACTGCTTCCGCGGCCGGCACCGGGCTACCGTATGAGGATGATCGATGCACTGCTCCGTCCGCCGGAATCCCGGAAGGCATACCTCGCCGACGCGGTACGTGCACTGGGAGTGCTCAGTGTCCTGGCGTCACTGGTGCTGCTGGGACCGGTGGAAACAGCCCTGTTCCTGCTGGTGCTGTTGGGGCTTCTGGTCTCCCGGGCGCTGGCGGTCTTCCCCGGTTTCGACGCCGCCTACGGCCTGGTCCTGCTGGCTGCGGCGTGGAGCAGCGTAGCGGACCTCTACGCCCGCATCTCCTGGTGGGATCTCGCCGTCCACTTTGCTGCCACCGGCGCGCTGGCCGTGATTGCCTATTTCCTGCTGGTGCAGTTCGGCGCGGTACCGGCGGTCCAGCGTCCGCACCGGCATTCCCCCTCGCTCCCCGTGGTGGTTCCGCTGCTGGTGCTGGCGCTGGGACTGGGGATGAGTGTGCTTTGGGAAATCGGTGAGTGGTGGGGACACACGTACGTGGATGCAAGCATCAATGTCGGGTATGCGGACACCATGGGAGATCTGGCCGCCGCAGGGCTGGGAGCCCTGGCCGCGGGCCTCTGCCTGGGTTTAGCTGTCCGCCGGTCCGGTGCGCGGCTGACTGCCCCGGCGCCGCACCACACCCGCCGCTAGCCCCGGCCCTGGCAAATCCGGGCTTAACTGCGAGGGGCATCCCGGGCAGCGGTGGCTGCCCGGGATGCCCGGTACTGCTGGTTACAACTGGTTGCTGCTGGCGGATCCCCGCCAACGGTGGCCGCTAGTGGGAGAGGTACCGCTCGTGCTCGCTATGTGCGCGGGCTACGGTTTCGCGGATCTCTGCGATGTCCTTGACCTTGTCGCGGTACTTGATGTCCATCTTCAGGATGTCCTGCTCTTCATCGCACAGGGCCTTGTAGACCCGCTCCCGCTCGGCGGGATCTGCGGTGTAGGACAGGTCCAGGTAGGAATCCGCATGCCGCCGCGCATTGTTGACGGCGGTCATGGCCTTGCCGGCCGGGCTGACCAGGGACGCAACAACGGTCACAAGCAGGACGCCCACAATAACGGAGAGCGAGAGGCCGGTGGTGATCTCCACGACCGAGACGTGCTCGCCGTCGTTGATGAAGGGCAGGGTGTTCTCATGCAGGGCGTGCAGGACAAGCTTGACGCCGATGAACGCCAGGATGGTGGCCAGGCCGTAGCTGAGGTAGATCAGGCGGTCGAGCAGTCCGTCAATAAGGAAGTAGAGCTGGCGCAGGCCCATCAGCGAGAATGCCGTGGCAGTGAAGACAATGAAGACGTTCTGCGTCAGGCCGAAGATCGCAGGGATGGAGTCGAGCGCGAAGAGAATGTCGGTACCGCCGATGGCCACCATAACCAGCAGCATCGGGGTGAGGACGCGCTTGCCGTTCTCCATGGTGAACAGCTTGTCGCCGTCGTAGCTCTCCGACGTATGGAAGATCTTCCGGGCCAGGCGAATGATGAAGTTGTTGGCTTCATCGTCGCCCTCGGTGCTTTCAGGCTTGAGCAGGTTGCCGGCCGTGATCAGCAGGATCAAACCGAAGATGTAGAAGACCCAGGAGAAGGAGTTGATCAGCGCGGCACCGAGAAGGATGAAGGCGGTACGTGCGATCAAGGAGAAGACGATGCCGAACAGCAGGACCTTCTGCTGGTCCTCACGGGGAACGCGGAAGCTCGCCATGATGATCAGGAAGACAAACAGGTTATCTACCGAGAGTGCTTTCTCGGTGATGTACCCGGCGAAGTACTCGGTGCCCATCTGGGTTCCGCCAAGGACCCAGACAACACCGCCGAAGACCAAGGCGAGGCCCACGTAAATGGAGGACCAGATGGCCGCTTCCTTCAGCGTAGGGATGTGCGCCTTGCGGATGTGGAAGAAGTAATCAAAGGCCAAAAGGGCCAGGATGACCACAATGGTCACTCCCCAGACCAAGGGGGAAACAGTCATGGAATATCTGCTTTCGTAGGGTACGCCGAAGGAGCATAGGTCTCTCCCGCCATCCTGGATAGGCTGGCCGCTGAACCCGGCGGAGCGTCGGTGCTCCACGTGTTGACGGATATCTGCGTTTTGGGATACTCCCCTACGAAGCAATCAGTCTAACAGGGGCAGGTCCGCCTCGCAGTCCACGTCCCGCCCATCGGCCAGGTCGGAACAATCCACCACGTCCAGGAGCTCCGGGTGGGCAGCGAGGAACGCACGGGCCCCGGAATCCGGGTCGGCGCCCGGTCTCCCTTCCCCTGCCTCTGCCTCTGCCTCTGCCCCTGCCTCTGCCCCTGAATAGCGTGCATTCGGTTCCAGACTTCGCGCGGCCAGGAAAGCATCCAACAGAACAGGGTGCCCGCGCCGCAACCGGCCGTCCGGCCTCCGGTAGCCGGCGGCTGCGATTCTGCCGGCCCGCCCCGCCGCGAGGACGCGCGAGACCACGGCCGGGGTCAAGCCGGGCTGGTCCACCAGGGCCACGAGGATTGCTGCCCCCGGTTCCTGGGCCAGCGCCGCCAGGATCCCGCACCGGTAACTGGTGCCCATTCCCAATTCCCACTGCGGGTTAACAACCGCTGCAGCGCCCTGCAGCTGAACCGAGGCCAGGATTTCCGTGCTCCCGGCGCCCAGCACCGCGACCACTTCGGTGCACCCGCCGCCCAGCAGCACCTCCACCTGATGCTCGATCAGGGGCCGCCCTCGAAAGGGCAGCAGCGCCTTGGGCCCGCGGCCGAGGCGTGTGCCGGCACCCGCAGCCAGCAGGACCGCCGTCGTCGTTCCGCTCATTGGTCTGTCCTTACTCCGGGCCGGCTTAAACAGGCAGCCGCCGCACCCTTGGATGGTGCGACGGCTGAGTTTTCGGGTAGTTATCCTTCACAGTCCTTGCAGTAGGCCAGGCCGTTCTTTTCGACGGCCAGCTGGGAGCGGTGGCGGACCAGGAAGCAGGAGTTGCAGGTGAACTCGTCTTCCTGCGGCGGCACGACGCGGACAAGCAGTTCTTCACCGGACAGGTCTGCGCCGGGCAGTTCAAATCCTTCAGCCGCCTCGGTTTCGTCCACGTCAACTACGGCAGACTGCTTGTCGCTGCGCCGTGCCTGAAGCTCTTCGATAGAAGCCGGTCCGGCTTCTTCCTCAGTCTTGCGCGGCGCGTCATAATCTGTAGCCATTTTCTCGGCTCACACTCCAAATCCGTAGTTGTGTTATTTCCGGGGCACTCGATACTAGCCGAACATAACGGATGCACGGTCGCGGACTATTCCCGTTCGCCGTTCAGCTGCCGTTTTTCTTTCTCCGGACATGGCACCCGGTCCTCTGAGCGCCCTTCCCTACCTCAACGTGCATCCAGCCGTGCAGGTTCCGCTTTTTCGGCGGGACTTGCTAACGATTGAATCCGTTACGGAGGAAACCAATTGCTTCAGCAAACAGCAGTTCCAGCAGCTTGAGCGACTCCGGGTTGATTGCGCCCTGCGTGCGCCGTTCCCACTGCGTAAACGCACTGCGTCCGCACGTCAGCACTGAGCCAACCAGGCAGGAGATGTAAAAGGGATCGGCGGCATCACCCAGTCGCTGCCGGACGGAAGAGACGATGCGCTGTTCCGCCCGGTTCCAAGCCTCAAGCTGGAACCGCATCATTTCCGGGTTGTCCTGGGCAATGGCGTAAAGCTCGGCGGTCACCGCCAGCCGTTCCGGTTCCGCCGGCGCGGTCAGTGCCTGCAGCATGGACTCCACGATGTTTTCGTCCTGCGGACGTAACTCGAAGTGGCCCAGCACGGTTTCCAGGAAGCCTTCCATGGCTACCGTGAGCGATGCTTCAGTACTGGAAAAATAGTTGAAGAACGTCCTGCGGGAGACACCGGCCCGCTCCGCGATGTCGTCGACCGTGAAATTGCCCGGCCCGTTACTGCGGACCAGGCTGAGGGCAGCCGCAGCGATGGCTGCGCGTGTCACCGATTTGTTCCGCTCCCGCCGTGAAGGGGCGGCCGTTTCTCCTGCTGCCACGCCCATACACTAGGTGCAACTTTGCACGGCGGGCAAGGGGAACAGAGAAGCACCGGACAAGCAGGCCTTCGCCTACCTGTCCGGTGCTTCTCTTGCTCTTTGCGGTTATGCCTCAGGCTGCGGTTCAGCCGGAGACATCTTCTGCTCGCCGCCGGAGGTGTAGGAACCATTGGTTCCCGTGCTGCCGGCAGCGGAAGAACCCGTGCTCGTGGTGGACCCGGTGGAGGCGGATCCGGTGCTGCCGGAAGAGCCGGATCCACTGCTGGAACCGGTGACCTTGGAGGCGGCATCCTTGGCGACGCCCGTAACCTTGTCCTGCAGGCCCGGTGCCTTTTCCTTCGCCCAATCAGTGCCGTGGGAAACGGTTTCCTGCACCTTCGGGTCATTCCAAAGCTGCATCAGCTTTTCGCGGCCGCCCTTGGAGCCAACCAGGTAGCCAATACCCGCGCCCGCCAGAAATACAAACTTCTTTACCATGGTCTTCCTCTTCTCCTGCCCTCACGGGGCGTTGATAAGTTCCGTCCACTGCACCCTACCGTTCAATGCGGCAGGTTCAACAGTCAGCTTACTATTTGGATCCTAGTCAAGCAGACGGGACCGGATAAGGAAGCGTTTACCCTCAGGTGCTTCCACGGAAAACCCACTTCCCCGTCCGGAGACAACATCCACCGTCAGATGGGTGTGCTTCCAGTACTCAAACTGCTCACGCGACATCCAGAACTCCAGTTCCTCACCCGCCAGGTCGAAAACCCCCAGAAGGACGTCGGCATCTGAGGTGAGAAACTCCCCCTTCGGAAAGCACATAGGCGAGGACCCGTCACAGCAGCCTCCGGATTGGTGAAACATCAGCGCACCGTGGATGGGCCGTAGCCGCAGGAGCAGGGCCTGTGCCTGCGGCGTCAGCGCCACCCGGGAGAAAGTCTCCCCGGGCAGTGCGGCCGCCGCATCCAGCGGGGAAGCAAGCGAAGAGTCCATCAGTATCCAATCACCACACGGCCATCGACGCGGCCTTCTCGGAGTTCAGTCATCACGTCATTAATCTCTTCCAGGCTGCGGACGGTGATGTTGGGGTGGATCAGTCCGCGGTCGTAGAAGTCGATTGCCTCCGCCAGGTCCTGGCGGGTACCCACGATCGACCCTCGGATGGTGAGGCCCTTAAGCACAGTGTCGAAGATCGGGGCCGGGAAGTCCCCCGGCGGCAACCCGACAAAGACAATCGTTCCGCCGCGCCTGGCCATGCCGATGGCCTGTCCGAAGGCTGTCGGATGCACCGCGGTGACAAGTACTGCATGCGCACCGCCGATCTTTTCCTGGATAACCTCCGCCGGATCCTCGTTGCGCGCATTGACCACAACCTCGGCGCCGTACCTCGTGGCCAGCTCCAGCTTGTCATCTGCGATATCCACGGCGGCGACGCGCAGTCCCATGGCAATGGCATACTGCACTGCCACGTGTCCCAGCCCGCCTATGCCGGAGATGACGACCCACTGACCGGGCCGTGCCTCGCTGACTTTCAGTCCTTTGTAGACCGTGACGCCTGCGCAGAGGACAGGAGCGATTTCCTGCGGATCGGCCCCTTCGGGGATGCGCGCCGCAAAACGCGCATCCACCAGCATGTACTGGCCGAAGGAGCCGTCCACGGAGTAACCACTGTTCTTCTGCTGCTCGCACAGGGTTTCCCAGCCGGTCCGGCAGTACTCGCATACACCGCAGGCGTAGGCGAGCCAGGCATTGCCCACCATGTCGCCCGGGTGCAGGTCGGTGACCCCTTCACCGACCTGCACCACTTCCCCCACGCCTTCGTGGCCGGGGATGAACGGCGGAGTCGGTTTCACGGGCCAGTCACCGTCTGCGGCATGGAGGTCCGTATGGCATACACCTGACGCCACCAGCTTGACGAGCGCCTGACCCGGGCCTGGTTCAAGCACCGCCATTTCCTCGATGGAGAGGTCTCCACCGAGCTGGTTCACTACTGCTGCCTTCATGCTGGCCATGGGGTTCTCTTTCCATCAGCGATTTAGGGAATTCCAGTGGAAAGCGAGTGACACCCAAGCCTAGGCAGGTCGGGGTACCGCTTAGAAGAACCCCTGCTTATTTTCGGCGTAACTGACCAGCAGGTTCTTGGTCTGCTGGTAGTGGTCCAGCATCATGGCATGGTTCTCGCGCCCAATGCCGGAGGACTTATAGCCGCCGAAAGCGGAATGGGCGGGATAGGCGTGGTAATTGTTCACCCATACCCGGCCGGCCTGGATGTCCCGGCCCGCCCGGTACGCGGTGTTGCCGTCCCGGGACCAGACACCGGCACCAAGGCCGTACAAGGTGTCATTGGCGATGGCCATGGCCTCCCCGTAGTCGGAGAACCGGGTCACGGAAACCACCGGACCGAAGATTTCCTCCTGGAAGATGCGCATGTTGTTGGTGCCTTCAAAGACGGTGGGCTGGACGTAGAAGCCCCCGGCAAGGTCGCCGTCGAAGTGGGCGCGCTCGCCTCCGGCCAGGACCTTTGCGCCTTCCTGCTTGCCGATATCCAGGTAGGAAAGGATCTTCTCCAGTTGGTCGTTGGACGCCTGTGCGCCCACCATGGTGTTGGTATCGAGGGGATTGCCCTGAATCATCTGTGCCGTGCGGGCCAGTGCGTCCGCCATGAAGGAGTCATACATGGAGTCCTGGACCAGTGCACGGGACGGGCAGGTGCAGACCTCGCCCTGGTTCAGGGCGAACATGTTGAAGCCTTCGAGTGCCTTGTCGTAGAACGAGTCATCGGCAGCGGCGACGTCGGCGAAGAAAATGTTCGGGCTCTTGCCGCCCAGTTCGAGGGTGACCGGAATCAGGTTCTGGCTGGCGTACTGCATGATCAGCCGGCCCGTGGTGGTCTCACCGGTGAAGGCGATCTTCCGGATCCGGTTCGAGGATGCCAGGGGTTTGCCGGCCTCCACGCCGAAGCCGTTCACGACGTTGAGCACGCCTGCCGGCAGCAGGTCCGCGATGAGTTCCATCAGGACCAGGATCGACGTCGGCGTCTGCTCAGCGGGTTTCAGCACAATGGCGTTGCCTGCGGCCAGCGCCGGAGCGAGTTTCCAGACGGCCATGAGGATGGGGAAGTTCCACGGAATGATCTGTCCCACAACTCCCAGCGGCTCGTGGAAGTGGTACGAGGTGGTGTTGTCATCGATCTGGGAAATGCCGCCCTCCTGGGCGCGGATGGCGCCGGCAAAGTAGCGGAAATGGTCGATGGCCAGCGGCAGGTCCGCGGCCAGGACTTCCCGGATCGGTTTGCCGTTGTCCCAGGTTTCGGCGACGGCGAGCATTTCGAGATTGGCTTCGATCCGGTCCGCGATGCGGGTCAGGACCAGTGCCCGTTCGGCCACCGCAGTCTTGCCCCAGGCACCCGCTGCCTTGTGGGCGGCGTCCAGCGCGAGATCGATGTCGGCAGATGTACCGCGGGCCACTTCGCAGAATGCCCGGCCGTTGATCGGCGAAATGTTCTCGAAGTACTCCCCCTTGACCGGGGCCACCCATTCCCCGCCGATCCAGTTGTCGTAGCGCGGTTTGAAGGTGACTTTCGATCCTTCGGTGCCGGGCTGTGCGTAAACGGTCATTTTGCGCTCCTTGTGCGTTCGACGTCGGTGTCGGTTGCGGACATCCCCGAGGCTACGGAGCGCAACGTTGCAAGCAGGTTGCAACTCTTCCTGGCCGTTTGCCGCCTTCTCCACTGGCAGGCTGCCGCCGCACCGCCGTACTGTGTCGTGGGACAACGTCGCAGGCGCCATCAACCCAGGACGGCATATGGCCCATCGTTCCGGCACCGGTCCCCTTCCGCCCAACCGCTTTGTCCGTTACCGCTGGTGGGGACTGCTGGCCATCAGTCTCGGCGTGGCCATGATCATCATGGACGCCACTATCGTTTCCGTGTCCATCCCCTCGATCGTTGCGGACCTGGGCATCTCCAGCACCGAGATCCATGCCTAGGCCAGGTCCCGTTCGATCCGTTCCAGGGCAGCGATGACGGCGGCCCGGCGGGGTGAGCGCGGCGGAAGCACGCGAAGGGCAAGCTGCCAGGCCTCGGCGTCGTGCTCTGCCTCCGGCAGGTGCAGGTACTGGAGCAAGGTGTCGGCACCGGCGTCGGACAGCATGGCTTGGCGCAGGACGGCGGAGACCTCGGTCCGCAGCCGGATGAGCGCGGGGGCTTCCGAGCGCGGCAGCACCGGTCCGCCGTACCTCCTCAGGGCCAGCCGGTAGGCGCCGTGTTCCAGGAACCGCAGGACCTGTGCGGCGTCCACTTCCAGCGGGCGGGCCAGACGGTAGGGGCGGGAGCGCGGGACCAGCGGCTCGGTTCCAGCTGCCACTGCTTCCATGAGATTGCGCAGCCGCAGCATCTCGGCGCGGACCGTACCTGCCTGTCCGCCGTCGGGGTAGGCATGTGAGGCCAGTTCCTCCGCCGTCAGCCCGCCAGGATGCAGCGCCAGCACGGCCAGCAGTTCGCCGTGGCGGGAACTGAGTTCCACCGACCTGCCACCGATGTGGAGGACGGCCCGGTCCCGGCCAAGCAGCTCCAGGCTTTCCGTGAAGTCGCTGGCGGGAGGTGAGGCTGGCCGGCGGGTACGGCGGCGCAGCGGCGCTCCGGAGGCAGCGAATGATCCATTACGGGTATCCCGGCGGGCCTGCAGGCGCTGGACCTGCAGCCGTGCCTCGGCGGCAGCGACAGCTGCCCGGACAAGGGCGAGCGTATGCGGAGCGACGGCTTCTGGACCTCCGGTGACGTCCACAACGCCCAGCACGGAACCGGTGTCCGGGTCATGGACCGGTACGGCGGTGCAGCTCCAGGAGTGCACAAGCCGGCTGAAATGCTCCGGTCCGGCTATCTGCACGTCGGACCCTGTGGCGAGGGCAGTTCCGGGGGCACTGGTGCCGACCGTTCGTTCGGACCAATCCGCGCCGGGCAGAAACAACATGCCTTCTGCACGGCGGCGCAGGGCAGCATCGCCGTCAACCCAGAGCAGGCGGCCCAGTTCATCCCCTACTGCCACCAGCAACCCGGAGTCCTCTCCGGGCTCCACGAGCAGGCGGCGGATAACCGGCATCACGGCGGCGAGCGGATGCGCGGCACGGTAACGGTCCAGGGCGGCGTCGTCGAACACCAACTCGGGACGCGAAACATCCGGGTCCGAGTGGTGCTGCAGGGAACGCTGCCAGGACTCCCGGATGGAAGGCCTAAGCCGCTCCAGCCACCCGCTGCCGGCACCGAGCGACTCGTGGGCCCGGACGGCGTTGCGAAGCAGTGCCTCCGCCGGAACCCGCGGCAGGACACCGGACTGCCCGTTCTGGGCCAAACCTTCATTTCGCGCCGCAATGCGCACGGCCCCCGCCTATCCACGCTGATAAACGGACAACGTCTCCAAAATGGACGTTCTCCGGTTAGAGAACACACCTTGGTGGATATGCTCCCATGCGCGGACCGGCGGAGGCCAGAGAAACTTCGGGTTGCTGGTTACGGCTACTCGCCGCGGGAGATGCGGGTCATTTCCTCGCGGTCGACCACCTTGACACGCTCACGGACGAGTTCGCCGGTCAACGGGTCGGGGTGGATGTAGGAGGCGCCCAGGCTGCGCTCATAGGCATCCAGTTTCAGCCAGCCCTCCCAGGTGGTGTACTTGACGCCGCGTTCTTCGAGCAGCTCAATGATCGACGACGGGTCCGGGTGCGTGGCGGCCGGCAGGTTCAGCCGGTCCTCGAGCAGGAAGCCGATGGTCTCCAGCGCGTCGCCCTTGGTATGGCCGATCAGGCCCACGGGGCCGCGCTTGATCCAACCGGTGGTGTAGATGCCCGGAACCGGAGCGCCGTCTTCGTTGATGACGCGGCCGCCCTCGTTGGGGATCACGCCGCGCTGCTCGTCGTAGCCCACCTCGGGCAGCTCGGAGCCGAAGTATCCGATGGCCCGGTAAACAGCCTGGACCGGGTAATCGACAATCTCACCGGTGCCGCGGACGTTGCCGGTGCCGTCCAGTTCGGTACGCTCGAACTTCATGCCGGCGACCTTGCCGGGATCCGCGGGATCGTCATAGATCTCCACGGGGCTGTGCAGGAAGTGCAGGTGCAGGCGGCGGGAAGCTCCGGTGTCCTGTTCCTCCACCAGCCAGTTGGTGAGGGTGTTGACCATGGTCTTGGTCTGGTTGTTGGTGCGGATCTGCTCGTCGGAGCCTTCGTCGAATTCGAAGTCCTCGGGGTACAGGACAATATCGACGTCGCGGGAATGCGAGAGTTCACGCAGTTCCAGCGGCGTGAACTTCACCTGTGCCGGTCCGCGGCGGCCGAAGATGTGCACATCGGTGACCGGGGACTTCTTCAGGCCTTCGTAGACGTTGGTCGGAATTTCCGTGGTGAGCAGGTCATCTGCGTGCTTGGAGAGGATGCGGGCGACGTCGAGGGCCACGTTGCCGTTGCCGATCACTGCAACTTCCTTTGCGTCCAGCGGCCATTCGCGCGGAACGTCAGGATGCCCGTCATACCAGGACACGAATTCCGCACCGCCGAAGGAGCCTTCCAGATCGACGCCGGGCACGTTCAGCGGGGCGTCCTTGATGGCGCCCGTGGCAAAGATGATGGCGTCATAGAAGTGGCGGAAGTCTGCCAGCGTCAGGTCGCGGCCGTAGTTGACGTTGCCGAGGAAACGGATGTCACCGCGGTCCAGCACCTTGTGCAGGGCATTGACGATGCCCTTGATCCGGGGGTGGTCAGGAGCCACGCCGTAACGGATGAGCCCGTAGGGTGCGGGGTACTGGTCGAAGAGGTCAATGCTGACCTCGAAGTCCCGATCGGCTTTGGTAAGGATGTCGGCGGCGTAAACACCGGCGGGGCCTGCGCCGATAATGGCGACCCTCAAAGGACGCTGGGCGCTGTCCGCGGCAGGGTTAGTCACTGATAGTCCTTCTTCTCTTCAGAGCTTCTGGGTGCGCAATTAACACACAGTTGTTTATTCTAAATGCCGGGTTCGCCACCGTCTAAACGGCTCGGAAAAGCGCGTTCTCGACACCCTTGGGAATACGGACCGGCCAACTGGTGTTGAGCACTGCGTGCCTTTCTCAAAGCCTGTCCCCGCCCTCCGCGCCGTCCGTACTGCTACGCCCGGCGACGGCGTCGGCTCGTCCTCTGGTTCGCCGGTCGGTTCGCCCGCCGGTTCGCCCGCCGGTTCATCGGGGGCACCAGATGCGGCGGAGGTGTCCGCCGCGCCGTCGTCGTCCGGGCCGTCGTCGTCCGGGCCTGTATCCGCCGGGCCTGCGGGACGCGAGAACCTTCCCGGCATCCTCTTCGGAATTGGTGCGTACGGGCTCTGGGGTCTGCTTCCGCTCTACTTCATGGTCCTCAAGCCGGCCGGTGCGGTGGAAATCGTTGCCAACCGCGTTGTCTGGTCACTGGTGTTCTGCGCCATCCTGCTCACCATCATGCGGGCCTGGAAGCCGATGCTTGCTGCGGGACGGAACCCCCGCACAGTAGGAACCCTGGCGGGAGCTGCCCTGCTGATCGCCGTGAACTGGCTGACGTACTCCTGGGCCGTGTTGAACGAACACGCAGTGGAAGCAGCGTTGGGCTACTTCATTAATCCGATCGTGTCGGTCCTGCTCGGCGTGCTGGTGCTCAAGGAAAAACTGCGTCCGCTCCAGTGGGCGGCCATGGCAGTGGGCTTCATTGCCGTTCTGGTCCTGGCGTTCGCGTACGGAAACGTGCCGTGGGTGGCCCTGGCCCTGGCCTTCAGCTTCGGGTTCTACGGCTTGGTCAAAAAGGGCATCGGCTCCCGTGTTGACGCAGTTTCCAGCCTGACGATTGAAACGGCCGTCCTCACTCCTATTGCAGTCGGCGTGATGATCTGGCTTTCGGTGACCGGTGCGGCCACGCTGACTACCAACGGTGCGGGGCATCTCTGGCTTCTGGTCGCCTCCGGCATCATCACTGCCGTGCCGCTGATCTTCTTCGGAGCGGCTGCACGACGCCTGCCGCTGTCCACGGTGGGTCTGCTGCAGTATCTGGCGCCGACCCTGCAGTTCATCCTGGCCCTGACGGTGTTCAAGGAAGCGATGCCGCCCGAGCGCTGGGCGGGCTTCGGCCTCGTCTGGCTCGCGCTGGTGATGCTGACCGTCGATATGATCGGCGGCCCCCGCCGCAACCGGCGGCTGCGCGCTGCAGCTGCGTAGGGGCTGGTTGTACAGCTAGTCCAGCCGTTTAGGGCCGGCGGGGGCGGGTTCGTCGGCGGGCCGGGGGGCACGGGCCGGTCCGCGTGGTTCAGGGCCGGTCGGGGCGACTTGTCCAGGGACGGTCGGGGCGACTTGTCCTCCCCCGCTTCGCTCCAGGGCCGTGCATCTTGATTATTGTCCCCAATCCGGAGCCTCACCGGACTACGAGTCGCTTTGCTGCGGCAGCCTTGCCTCATGGCTTCGGAACCTTTGAGCGAGTTGCAGCTACCGGCGGAATTCTCCGTCGCGAGAACAGGCGCGAGCCTGACGCAGCGTGCCGAAGCACTCCTCGGGGAAGCCCATGAACTCCGTGACGACGCGGCTGAGGAGTGGGGGCTTCCAGGCTTTCAAGATGCTGCGGATTTCGCCGCGGCGATTGAAGGTATTTCACGCATTACGGACTACCTGAAGCTGGTCGCAGCCGCGGCCATCGATCGGCAGAGGACCGCCCAGACACGTGGAGAGGACGGCCTGCGGGAGTTCCGGAGTACCGCAGATTACCTGCGGGCCCGCCTTCGGATCTCGCGGACCGAAGCGCGCCGCAGGCTGGCCCTCGGTTCAGCTGTCCTTCCCGCAACCACAATCACAGGTGAGACTCGCCCACCCGTGTACCCGCGGCTAGCTGAGGCTTGTGCTGATGCCGCCCTCGCTGCAACTGATGCAGATGTGATCGCGCATGCGTTGGAAGAAGCACTTCCGCGGATGGAACCACAGGCTCTCGACGCCATGGAAAAGCAGCTCACGGATATCGGCCCCCATCAGGACCATGATTTTCTCGTCCGTACGGCGAAGCACTGGACCGCCCTGCTGGACCAGGACAGGCCACCTACCGAGGAAGAGCTCGTCCGATTCCAAGGGATCTTCCCGGGACGGCGGCGAAACGGATTGAATCATCTCCACATTTACTGCACCGATGAACAGCACGAGGCACTCACCACCCTGATAAACAGCGCCTCCAACCCGCGGGTGAACGGCCAGGACGGAACCAACCGCGGCGCCCCGGAACCAGACAGCAGGACCGAACCCGGCTGCGGGACCGAACCCGGCGCTGCCCAACCATGCGCGACCCCACCCGGCGCTGCCCAACCAGGCGCCACCAAGCCCGAGCCCCGCATTCCTGTCGCGGGAGCTTCTACACCTGCAGCAGCGGGACAAGGTTCACCTGCGGACCACGAGATCCTTGACCGGCTGCCCAGACCCACCCGCCCGCAACTGCTGTTGGAGGGGCTGCTCGCCGCTGTTCGTACTGCCCTGGCGTCCGGAGGCATGCCAGCTTCCGGAGGTCTGCGCCCTCAAGTTATGGTCACTATCAGTCATGACGCCCTCTTGTTGGGGCTGTCGAACCCAACGGGCGGGTCGGGCGCGAGGAACCGCAGGATCCGCCGGGCCCGACCAGCCGGAGAAGATGCCGCCAACGGTCCGGATACCAAGACCACCGAAAACAGGACGTCGCGTTCTCCGTCGCCTGGCATCGCTGCCTTCTCAGGACCAATCGACACCCGAACTGTCCGACGGATAGCCTGCGACGCGGACCTGATTCCAGTAGTCCTGGGATCCAAGGGACAGGTACTGGATCTGGGTCGGGCCGCACGACTTTTCCCTCCCCACTTGCGTAAGGCACTCCACGCCCGCGACCGCGGCTGCACTTTCCCCGGATGTACAGTTCCGGGACCTTGGACCGAAGCGCACCATGTCACCTTCTGGGAACGGGGCGGAGACACCAGCATCGGGAACGGCGTGTTGCTGTGCTCCTTCCACCACCATTTGATCCATCAGGACAACTGGCAGGTATCGATGCGTTCAGGCATCCCCTGGTTCCTGCCGCCCGCTTACGTAGATCCAGAGCGCAGACCGCTGCGGAACACCTACTTCCACCCTGGGTTCCTGGCCTCCGGCGGGATCCCAGACGGAAGCTGACGCGTCCCTGCGGTGTCCTTCCGTGACGGTGTCAGCTCCGGGCCCGGACCGCGGCCTCCAACACATCAAGTGCATCAAGAAGAAGTTCATCGCCAATGGTCAGCGGCGGCAGCAGTCGGATGACGTTCCCGTAGGTTCCGCAGGTCAGCACAATGACACCCTCCTGCAGGCACGCCGCCGCGATAGCCTTGGCCGCCTCGGCGTCGGGCGCCTTAGACCCGGGGCGAACGAATTCCATGGCGAGCATGGCCCCGCGTCCACGGACATCGCCAACGACGCCGTCCTTGACCACCAGTGCCTCCAGCCGGGGCAGGACGAGCTCCTCGATGTGCCGTGCCCGCTCGGCCAGGTCCTGCGAAACCATGGTGTCCATCGCCGCCAGCGCAGCTGCGCAGGCCACTGGGTTTCCGCCGTAAGTGCCGCCCAGACCGCCGGGGTGGACTGCATCGAGCAATTCCGCGCGTCCTGTCACCGCCGAGAGCGGCAGCCCGCCGGCAATCCCCTTCGCCATGGTGATCAGGTCAGGAACAACGCCCTCGTGCTGTACCGCGAACCATTCACCCGTACGGCAGAAACCTGACTGCACTTCGTCGGCGATGAAGACCACACCGTTGGCCTGCGCCCACTCCGCAAGCCGCGGCAGGAAACCCTCCGCAGGAACAATGAATCCCCCTTCGCCCTGAATCGGTTCAATGAGGATGGCGGCAAGCTGGTCCGCACCGATCTGTTTCTCGATCGCCAGGATGGCCCGGTCCGCAGCCTCCACGCCGGTGAGGTCCGGGTTCTCTTCACGGAACGGATAGCTCATGGGCATCCGGTAGATCTCCGGAGTGAACGGACCGAACCCCGTCTTGTACGGCATGGCCTTCGCTGTGAGCCCCATGGTGAGGTTGGTCCGGCCGTGATAGGCGTGGTCGAAAGCCACTACTGCGTCGCGCCCGGTAGCCGAGCGGGCAATCTTCACGGCGTTCTCCACCGCTTCGGCACCGGAGTTGAACAGCACGGTCCGTTTTTCGAAATCGCCCGGAGTCACCGCAGCAAGACGTTCGGCAACGGCCACATACCCCTCGTAGGGCGTCACCATGAAGCACGTGTGCGTGAAGTGCTCCACTTGATCCTGCACGGCGGCGACAACAGCCGGATCAGAGGCACCGACGCTGGTCACGGCGATGCCCGAGCCCAGATCAGTGAAGGCATTGCCGTCTACGTCCACAATGATGCCGCCGTCGGCGTCAGCGGCATACACCGGAAGGCTCGAGGCTACGCCCTTCGCAACCACTGCAGCACGCCGCGCCTGAAGTGCTGCAGACTTCGGACCCGGGAAAGTGCCGGTAATCCGGCGTTGCTGTTCGATGCGGTAACTCGGGGTGGTGACGGAGATGCTCATGGGTTTGCCTTTCGGAAGTACTGCCGGGGAACAGGAATCGGATGCCGGGCTAGGCGTCCAGCGCGGTCATCACATGCTTGATGCGGGTGTAGTCCTCCACGCCGTACATGGAGAGGTCCTTGCCGTAGCCGGAGCTCTTGAAGCCTCCGTGCGGCATCTCGGCAGTGAGCATAATGTGCGTGTTAATCCAGACCGCTCCGAAATCCAGGTCCCGTGACAGGCGCATGGCCCGGCCGTGGTTCGTGGTCCAGACGCTGGAGGCAAGGGCGTATTCAACGTCGTTAGCCATTTCCACGGCCTGTTCCTCGGTGTCGAACTTCTGCACGGTGATGACCGGGCCGAAGGTTTCCTTCTGCACCACATCGTCGTCCTGGCGGGCACCGGTGATGACGGTGGGTTCGAAGAAGAAGCCCTTGGACCCTGCCCTCCGCCCACCGGTCTCCACCCGGCAATGCGCGGGCAGCGCTTCGATCACGGCGTTCACCGCGTTGAAGTGGTTAATGTTGTTCAGCGGACCGAAGTAGTTTTCCTCGTCGTTGTCGCTGCCGGTCTTCAGCTCCTTAGCGGCAGCCACCAGCTTGTCCACCAGTGCGTCGTGGACGGAATCCTCCACCAGAACGCGGGTGATGGCGGTGCAGTCCTGGCCGGCATTAAAGAATGCGAATTCGGCAACAGCTGTGGCGGTCCGGTCCAGGTCTGCGTCTGCAAATACGACGGCGGGTGCCTTGCCGCCTAGTTCCAGATGGGCCCGTTTGAGGGTCTTTGCCGCTCCGGAGGCCACGGCGATGCCCGCCCGCACGGATCCGGTGATGGAAACCAGGCCGGGCACGGGGTGTTCAACCATCAGCTCACCGGTGGCACCGGTGCCAAGGACAACATTGAGCACGCCGGCGGGGAAGATGTCTGCAGCAAGGCGGGCCAGGACCAAGGTGGATTCGGGGGTGGTGTCGGAGGGCTTGAGCACCACCGTGTTACCCGCGGCAAGCGCAGGACCGATCTTCCAGACCGCCATCAGCAGCGGGTAGTTCCACGGAGCCACTTGGGCAACGACGCCGATCGGCTCGCGGCGGATGAAGGAGGTAAATCCTTCCATATACTCACCGGCGGATTTGCCCTCCAGAAGTCTGGCAGCGCCGGCAAAGAAGCGGAGTTGATCGGCCCCGACGGCCACCTCTTCTGCGGCAATCAGCGAACGAACCTGACCCGTATTGCGGTGCTGGGCTTCCACCAGTTCGTCGGAATGGGCCTCAAACGCATCCGCCAGACGAAGCAGCATTCGCTGGCGTTCACTGGGAGTGGTCCGCTTCCACGTGCGGAACGCCGCTGCGGCAGCATCCATGGCCGCGTCAACGTCCGCCTGCACGGATACGGGCGACACGGCTACGACTTCGCCGTTAGTGGGATTCACGACGTCCAGCACATCGGTTCCGCGGGACGGAACAAACTCGCCGTTGATGAAGTTCTGCAGTGTCTCAGCCATGCCGGACGTCCTTTCGGGGCGGGCGGGTGCGTATGCGATTACCTCAAACCTACTGTGAAGCGCAGGTCACACATACGGTCGCCTGCACAGCCTCATGGGACGAAGGCAGTGCAATCGCCTAAACCCAGCGGCTCTATAGTGGTGCAATGTCGATCACACTTTCGGACCTGCTGGCGGCAGGCGGGTTGAACCTGACGCGCCACGGGTCAGCGCCCCTGTCTCCACGGCCTATTCAGTGGGTCGCTGTGACCGAACTCGAGGATCCCGCTCCGTTCCTCGGAGGCGGAGAGGTGGTGTTGACTACGGGTTTGCGGCACCGCAGCGGTGCGGCCCAGCAACGCTTCGTGCAAAGCGTGGAGCGGGCCGGAGCGATAGGAATCGGTTTTGGCACCGGCCTCAGCCATGGCTCGGTGCCGGCTCCCCTGCTCGCCGAGGCGGACAGCCTGGGCGTGCCCGTCTTCGAGGTCCCCTACGGCACGCCGTTTATGGCACTGGGGAAGCTGGTTGCCGATTCCCTCTCCGCCCAGCATGTCGCCCAGCTGCACCAATTGCTTTCCGGCCACCAGGTACTGGCAGAGGCACTGCTCAGCGGCAAGGGCCTGCCACGGCTGCTGGCAGAACTCTCCCGGCTGGTAGAGGCAGACGTTGCCCTCTTTCAATACGGCGCACCGGTTTTCGCCACCTCCGACACGGATTCCTCCTGGCGGCGAATCCCCGTCCCCACGGGAATGCGTGACCGCTGCACACTGGCCATTGCCGAACCGTCCGTACAGCCGGACATCATTGCCTATGCGCAAAGCCTTATCGGCGTGGAGCTGAGCAACCAGGCCGCCAGACGGGCAAGCAGCAGGACGGTTGCCGGGCAGCTCCTGGGAGATGTGGTGGACGGCCGGCTCGCAGGTCAGGACGCGGCCGTGAGGCTGCAGGCAGCGGGCATCGACTCGGCCCTGCGGCAAGCCATACTCCTGGTGGAAGTGGCATCCGGTCAGATCCGCACCCTGCCTACGCTGCCGCTGCCGGCCGCATTCATAGACGTGCCCACGGCCATCCATGAAAACCTGCTGGCCGTGGTTGTTCCGGCTGCCGACGCGAACGGGCTGGCCGCTGAGTTGAGCGCGTATCTCTTTGGCGCCGGGCTGACGGCAAAGGTGGGGATCGGCGGTTCGTACACCGAGGCAGCGGGGCTGCGCTGGAGTTACTACGAGGCACGGGAGGCACTGCGCAACGGTGCAGCAGTAAACGAACCGGACCGTTTGAATCTCACCTCCCTGTTGATGGCCAGCCGCGATGTTCCGCTCTCGGATCTGGCAGCCGAAGCCCTGGACCCTCTGATCGCCTTCGACATGAAGCACGGCGCGCAACTGATCCCTACCCTGGACACCTACCTGCTCCTGAACGGATCGGTGGCCGCCGTCGCCGCAGATCTGGGCCTGCACCGCAACACCGTCCGATACCGGCTTGCACAGATTGCCGAGCTGACCGGATACGACCCGGCGGTGACCGCAGACCGGGTACACCTGTACCTTGCGCTGAGCGTCCGCCGCTTGGGCAGTTAACCTTTAGGAATGACTACCACCGCGCAGGCCAGAACCGTCCGCTGGCAGGGACAGGACGATCCGGAGCGCATGGACACGGCAGTGGTGTCTTTCCGTGACCGGGAACTAGCCGCAGCCGGCACCTCTGTCACAGCCGAATACCGCGCGTCATGGACCCTCTCCACCATCCCGGGCTGGGTCACCCGGCGGCTGACGGTGGAAGTCACGGGGAAGGGCTGGTCCCGGAGCCTGGAGCTCGAACGCAGCACCGAGGGCCGATGGAGCGTGGAGACAACCACGTCCGGACTCACGGACCTGCCTTCCCCCGGAATCGCCGACCCGCGCAGCCTCGACGAAGCCCAGGACTGCGACCTCGGACTGTGCCCGCTCACCAACACCATGCCGATCCTGCGGCTGGACCTGCTGACCGAATCCGCTCCCCCGGATGAGACACAGTTGACGATGGCCTGGGTGGAAATGCCCAGCCTGCGGGTCCTGCCCAGCAGACAGGTGTATTCACAGGTGCGGCCGTATTCTCCGGACCCGGGCCACGCCGTCGTTCTCTACAGCTCACCCAACCGCGGGTTCACGGCCGAACTCACCGTCGACGCTGACGGCACCGTCATCGACTATCCCGGACTGGCCACGCGCCTGCCCTAAGGTCCGAGCCCCTACGTCCCCGGGCACCGGGCACCGGGCACCAGGCACCAGGCACCAGGCACCAGGCACCGCAAAGGTTCCCCCGCGTCCGGACCCGCTCCGTGTCCCGGCTAGGATTGGAATACATCCACTCAACGCACGCTTGGAGACCACATGAGTGAAATTTTCCTGGATCGATTCCGCGCATTGGTCCCCAAGTACCTTGAGGACAACTGGCGGGAAGAGGACGGCATCCCCGAACGGGAGCTCGACTCGATGCTGGCCGCCCACGATTTCAACATCCCGCTGGTACTGCGTGAGTTCTATCTCGCCCTCGGCGGATGCGAAGACCTGATGGAGGCCTTCCACTTCTTCTGGGATCCGGACGAGCTGGAGATCGAAGACGGCTACCTGCTGTTCCTCGAAGATGAGGACGAGAAGTTCGTCTGGGGCATCCGTGCGGACCAGCTGGACGTTCCCGATCCCATCGTATGGCGCCGCAACAACGCGCGCGGAGACTGGCAGAGCGAAGAAGGCACCCTTAGCGAGTATGTCCTGGACATGTTCGAGTGGGTCTTCGAAGAGGATGAAGACGAGGACTGAGCCGTCTATGAAGGACGTTTTTCCTGAAACGACTTGGAAAAGCCACGCGCCTGACGGGTACCAGTGCCCGTTCTGCGACATGGCCTCGGGCGAGTTCCGGAATCCGGGAAACCTTTGCGAGCCCGGAGACCTGATTTACTCCGATGAGCTCGTGCTGGCGTTTATTGCTTCACACGGTTTTGATCCTGAGCCCGGCCACGTCCTTGTCACGCCGCGCCAGCACTTCGAACTGCTCTATGAGCTGCCCGACGACGTCGCGGCGCGGATCATGCTGGTGACCCGGAATATGGCGGTGGCCATCAAGAAGGCCTGGCATCCCGACGGCGTCACCACAAGGCAGCACAACGAACCCGCAGGGAGCCAGCACGTGTGGCACTACCACCAGCATGTGCTCCCTCGCTGGACGGACGACGGGCTTTACTTCACGCCCAAGCGGCCCATCGTGCCGCCCGCTGTGCGTGCCCGCAAAGCGGCCGAGCTGCGCGCGGTCCTATAACCGCGGTTCCAGCAGGAAACCGCAACGGTGCGAGGAATCCTGCGTCACTGCATTCCCGGCAGCGGAAGTTACACCTCGCGGTTGACCACGGCGCGCGCAAAAGCGGCCAGGGCTTCCTTCACGACGGAGTCCGGCAGCGGTGCGAGGGCAGCTACGGCGTCTTCGGACCAGTTGCGTGCAACTTCCCAGGACTGATCCGTGACCGGGCTGCTGCGCAGGGCAGCTACGGCTTCAGCCAGCGCCTCGTCCGAGCTCAAGTCCCTTTCCACCAGTTCGAGCACGGCTGCGGCATCGGCATCCCCGTCGGCAGCGGCACGCCGAAGCAGTAGCACGGGCAAGGTGGGAACGCCTTCGCGCAGGTCAGTGCCCGGCGTCTTCCCGGACTTCGCCTGCTTGCCGGTGACGTCAATGACGTCGTCGGCCAGCTGGAAGGCGATGCCTACCTTCTCGCCGTATTCGACCATGATGTCGATGGTCTCCTGGCCCGCGCCGGAGAACAACGCACCGAACTGGCCGGAGGCGGCAATCAGCGAACCGGTCTTGTCCGCGATCACGGACAGGTAGTGCTCGAGGGGATCCTGGCCTTCGGCAGGACCGACGGTTTCGTGCAGCTGGCCCAGGCACAACCGCTCGAACGTGTGTGCCTGGATAGCCAGCGCCGGGCCGCCCAGAGCGGAGACCAGGCTGGAAGCCCGCGCAAAGATGAGGTCACCGGTGAGCACGGCCACCGAGTTGCCCCAGAGTTCATGTGCTGTCGGGGCTCCGCGGCGGTACGGTGCCTCGTCCATCACGTCGTCGTGATAGAGCGTGGCAAGGTGCGTCAGCTCGACGACCACGGCCGACTGGATAACCTTTTCCGGCGCATCTTCGGCACCGAGATGGGAAGCCAGGAGGGTCAGGAGCGGACGGATCCGCTTGCCGCCGGCCTCCACAAGGTGCCGGGAGGTGACATCGGCGAAGGGATCGGAGTTGGCTACCGCTTCGCGCAGCCGCAGTTCCACCTGCTCCAGGGATGCAGCCATTGACGGGCCAAGCCTCGGGTCCTCAGCCAGCAGGGCGAAGCCCGGCGGCAGTGCGGAAGTGCCCGGCACGGTTTCCGGGCTGGTGTTGGTGGATTCAGTCACTGTTCAAGACTCACTATTTGTCGGAACGGGTGGACAACAGGCATAGAAGTCACGGGTGCTGCGCAGGCTGCCGGGTAGTAATCGGCGTTCCTTGGTTGCTTGCCGGCGGGACCAGCATTTCCAGTAAGGCAATCACTCTATCCTCTATGCCCTTGGAACTGCTGTCCGTCAGGTTAGCGAGCATACGCACCACGAAACGCATAAGCACGGGAATCGGCATTCCTGTGCGCAGCGCCAGTTTCATGACAGCGGGGCGGCCGATCATGGCGGCGAAGATGCGGCCGAGCGTGAAGTGGCTGCCCCATTCTTCCCGCACGTGGGCGGCATAGGCGCGCAGTTCGACGTCGAACGCTGCCCGCGATGTGAGCAGGCCCGGTGCAAGTGCGGCCCCGGAGCCCTCGATGATGTGTTCGGCCGCAAACCGCGCCGATTCCATGGCGTAGGAAATGCCTTCCCCGTTGAACGGGCTGACCATGCCGCCGGCATCGCCGAGCAGCAGCAGCCCCGGCGAATAATGCGGGGTGCGGTTGAAGCCCATGGGCAGGGCCGCCCCGCGGATCTCGCCCACTTGGTTTTCCGGGGTGAAGCCCCACTCTGCGGGCATGCCGGCGGTCCAGTCACGCAGGACCTTGCGGTAATCCAGCTTTCCGAATTCCTTGGAGGAGTTCAGGATGCCGAGGCCGACATTGGACGTTCCGTCTCCCACTCCGAAGACCCAGCCGTAGCCGGGCAGTGGATTGCCGGAGGCATCCGGAAGCTCCAGCCAGCCTTCCATCCAGTCATCGTTGGTGCGCTGGCTTTCGAAGTAGGTACGCACGGCTACGCCCATGGGGCGGTCGTCGCGTTTTTCGATGCCCACGCTCAGGGCGGTACGGCTTGAGTTTCCGTCGGCAGCCAGGACGACGTCGGCGAAGAACTCCCGCCGTTCGCCGGTGCGCCGCCCGTTTTCATCCAGGATGTTGGCGACGGCACCTTCCACACGTCCGTCGTCGCCGCGGATGGCAGAGACCACTGTGTGCCGCTCGAGGATCTTCGCTCCGGCAGCCTGCGCGTGGCGGGCAAGTGCCTCGTCGAAACCGAGACGGGTTCGGATCAGGCCGTAATCGGGGAAATCCGAAAGCGCTGGCCATGGCAGTTCCAGCGTTCGGCCGCCGGCAATCAGGCGCAGCCCCTTATTCCGGCGCCACCCTTCGGCTTCGTCGTGCGGCAGGCCCAGGAACTGGATTTCGCGCACGGCGCGGGGTGTCAGGCCGTCGCCGCAGACCTTTTCCCGTGGGAAGGCGGTCTTTTCGAGAACTGTTACATCCACCCCTGCAGAGGCGAGGTAGTACGCGGCTGTGGAACCGGCGGGGCCGGCACCGACGATAAGGACCTTCACTTGGCCGGATGCCCTCCGGGCTTGACGGCGCGGTGCACAGCCACAATGCCGCCGGTGAGGTTGCGGTAGGCAACATCCTGCCAGCCGGTTTCGGCAATCCAGGCTGCCAGGCCGTCCTGGTTCGGCCACGCCCGGATGGACTCGGCAAGGTAGACGTACGCATCCGGATTGGAGGCGACCTTGCGGGCGATCGAAGGAAGGGCACGCATCAGGTATTCGGTGTACATGGTGCGCCACACCGGAACCACCGGCGAAGAGAATTCCGCAATGACGAGGCGGCCGCCGGGCTTGGTTACCCGGAGCATTTCCGCCAGGGCCTTTTTCGGCTCGTTGACGTTGCGCAGGCCGAAGGAGATGGTGGAGGCGTCGAAGGAGTTGTCCTCGAACGGCAGGTTGGTGGCATCGCCGGCGACGAAGTCGATGTCCGGGCGGCGGCGCTTGCCTACCTTGAGCATGCCGAGGGAGAAGTCGCAGGCAACGACGTCGATCCCGGCGTCTGCGTAGGGCTCGCTCGAGGTGCCGGTGCCGGCGGCAAGGTCCAGGACCCGCTGTCCGGGCACGGCGCCGACGGCGTCCACCACGATGCGCCGCCAGCGGCGTGTCTGTCCGAGGGACAGCACGTCGTTTACGACGTCGTATTTAGGTGCCACGTCATCAAACATGGCAGCAACTTCATCCGGGCGTTTTTCCAACGATGCGCGGTTCACTCTGTCATTGTCTCAAACAATGGGAGGGCCGCCGAACCGGCCGTTGGGTTGTCTGGTTCCTCTCAGCCGGCGGTCCCGATATCGGGCGTGTACCGGCGGCGGAGTAGTGTGGAACCACTATGACCACCCTGCGTTCTGTGACCGTGCCTGTAGGTGAGCTTTCCGCCGCCATGGGCCTTCTGGAGTATTTGGTTCTTGACGAGCAGCTGTGCTGGATCCGGCGCCAGGAGGGGCTGGTGGGCTTTGGGGAAGCGGCCCGCTTTACTTCCAGCGGCCCCGAGCGCTTTGCCCGGGCTCAGGAATGGTGGCGGTCCCTCCTTGCGGAAGCCGACGTCGAGGACCCTCTTGCCGCTCCCGGCACCGGCATCGTCGCCTTTGGTTCCTTCGCCTTCTCCAAGCGCTCCCCCTTTGAATCCCGCCTGGTGGTTCCGGAAATCATCGTTGGGCTGCGCGACGGCGCCGGCTGGGTGACGTACACAACCGCGGATCCCGACGCAGAACTCAACGAGGAGACCGCGAAGGCAGCCCTGGCCCGCTACCTGGACGATCTTCCGCTCTATCGGGAAAGCGACCCGGCAGACCAGGTCCTGCCGGGCATGCTGAGCGAGTCAGAGTGGAAGAACGCCGTGGCACGGTCGGTGGCCCATGTGGCAGCCGGCGATTTGAGCAAGATTGTGCTGGCCCGCGATATTGCCGTGGAGTTGGGCAACCCCCTCGTGGCATCGCAGGTACTGCGCGAACTGGCCGTGCGTTACCGCGACTGCTGGACGTACTCCGTGGACGGATTGATCGGATCCACCCCTGAGATGCTGATCAAGGTCGAAAACGGCACTGCCGAGGCGCGTGTACTGGCGGGAACACTGGACCGCGCCACCGCTCCTGACGACGATCCCCACTACGCCAAGCGGGTGCTGGCCGGTTCCGCCAAGCAGCAGCACGAGCATCAAATTGCCATCGATTCCCTCACCCGGTCCCTTGAACCTTTCACCTCTTCGATGACTTCCCACACGGAGCCTTTTGTCCTCGAACTGCCCAATGTCTGGCATCTGGCCTCAGACGTCACCGCCGAGCTCGCGCCGGATGAGAGCGGACTGATCCCCACGCCCCTGACCCTGGTGGAAGCACTGCATCCCACCGCCGCTGTCTGCGGCTTCCCCACCAGCGTGGCCGGCGAACTTATTAGTGAGCTTGAGCACATGGACCGTGGCCCCTATTCCGGACCGGTCGGCTGGATGGACGCTGCCGGAAACGGTGAATGGGGTATCGCCCTGCGCGGCGCAGTGATCGAAAGCCCCACAAAAGTACGCCTATATGCAGGCTGTGGAATTGTGGCAGGCTCCAATCCTGCGGCGGAACTAGAGGAAACCTGGAGCAAGTTCCGCCCAATGCTTGAGGCCCTTGGCCTGGACCGGCCCCGCGCCGTTCCGGTGCGCAACCCCGATTTCGCATCCTCGCCTGTGGGGTCCTGAAGCCTCTCGGCACCTCTGTCGGAGACCGAATGCATAGGCGATTGGTTTCTTGCATAAATTTACAGTGGGTAGAATAGAAACTCGGATCGTGCCGTCGTGGCCGTTTCCGCCCTGCGCCGCTCTGGAGACGGTTTGGTTTCCGCCTGCGGCCTCTTCTGTTCCTGCCGACCAAAGGTTCTGAATCGCAATGCCGCACAAAGCCCGCACCACTCTCGCTGCCCTCCTTGCTGTCGGAGCGTTGTCCCTGACCGCCTGCGGCGGAGGAGACGACTCCGCGGAGTCCGGTTTCACGACCGTCAACGAGGGCACCCTCACGGTGTGCTCCAACGTTCCTTTCAAACCGTTTGAATACGTAGTGGACGGCGAGTTCACCGGCTTCGATATCGAGCTCACCCGCGAAATTGCCAAAGGCATGGGCCTCGAGCATGAGGTACAGAACGTTGGATTCGACGGCCTGCAGAGCGGAACCGTACTGGCTGCCCGCCAGTGCGATGTGATTGCCGCGGCCATGTCCATCACGGATGAGCGAGCCGAGAAACTGGCATTTTCGGACCCGTACTACGACTCGCCGCAGACCCTCCTGGTTCCTGCCGATTCCTCGGTTGCCTCCCTGGCAGATCTCAAGGGCAAGAAGGTAGGGGTCCAGCAGGGCACCACCGGTGAGAGCTATGCACGGGAAAACGCCGCCGACGCAGAGATTATGTCCTTCCAGACCGATGCGGAACTGTTCCAGGGACTGCAGGCCGGAAACATCGATGCGGTCCTCCAGGACCACGCGGTGAACCAGGACCACACCGAGGACGGCAAGTTCCGGATTTCAGCCAGCTTCGAGACGGGTGAATCCTACGGCCTCGCCATGAAGAAGGAAGGCAGCGAGGAACTGGTCTCGAAGGTAAATGAACAGCTTGCTGATCTGCGGGAGAATGGGAAGTACCAGGAGCTCCATGAACGGTTCTTCACGAAGTAGCCGCACAGGGAATCGGGTGCCGCAGTACGGCACGCCACGGGGCTTATGTTTTGCTGCCGACAGTGGCGGACACGTTACCGAAATATGGACTACGTACGCTCTAGACTGCATCCCAATACCCAGCTACGGGTGAGACTGCTCACACCGTCCGACGTAAGGTTGTAAACCAATGCCGCACAAAGCCCGCACCGCCGCCTTCACCTTTTTGGCCATCGGCGCCCTTTCGCTGACCGCCTGCGGTGGTGACGACGCCGGAGCCTCCGACGACGCCGCCAACGGATACAACCTGGTATCCGAAGGCACACTGACGGTCTGCTCGGACATCCCGTACGTTCCGTTCGAGTATGAAGAGAACGGCGAATACACCGGTTTCGACATGGACCTGGTCAAGGAGATCGCGACCGGTCTTGACCTTGAACTCGCAGTCCAGGACGCCGGGTTCGAGGGAATTGCCAGCGGCACCGTGCTCGCGGCAGGGCAGTGCGACCTTGAGGCCAGCGCAATCACCATCACCCCGGAACGTGAAGAGGCCATGGGCTTCGCCGATCCGTACTATGACTCGCTGCAGTCGCTGCTGGTTCCCGTCGACTCGGACATCAAGAGCATCGAGGACCTGGAGGGCAAGAAGCTCGGCGTCCAGGGAAACACCACCGGTGAGTCCTACGCCCGCGAGCATGCTCCCGGAGCGGAAATCGTGGCCTTCCCGAGCGATGCCGAACTTTTCCCTGCCATCCAGTCCGGTAACGTCGATGCTGTGCTCCAGGACCTGCCGGTGAACATTGGACACACGGAGGATGGTGAATTCACCATCGCCGAAGAGTATGAGACGGATGAGTCCTACGGCTTCGCCATGGACAAGGACAACACCGAGCTCATCTCCGCCGTCAATGAGCAGCTCGCTGAGCTGCGGGACAACGGCAAATACCAGGAGATTTACGACAAGTACTTCACCGAATAACGCCTAGACCGCTGCGTTGTCCCGGGCCGGGTGCCCGGGACGACCCCTTTTCTTCCTTGGAAGGCTCCCCACTTTGAAACCCTCCACCCGCAGACGCCTGTTCCGGGGCGTCCTGTACGCCGTTTTCGTCATCGCGCTGGTAGCCGTAGCGCTGGCTGCCGATTGGGAAGCCATCGGCGAGAACTTCTTCGACGCCGAGGTGGCCCGTGAGGCCTTCCCCACCATCATCACGGTGGCGGTCAAGAACACGATTATCTATACGGTCATCGCTTTCGCCGGCGGGCTCCTCCTGGGCCTGCTGCTGGCGCTGATGAAGCTCTCCCCCGTAGCGCCGTACCGCTGGGCCGCCACGGCCTACATCGAACTTTTCCGCGGACTCCCTGCACTGCTGGTGATCTTCGGTTTCGCTTTCGCCGTGCCGATCGCTTTTGACTGGCGCCCGCCGGGAGGCAGCGCAGGCGCAGGGCTCCTGGCCCTGATCATTGTCTCCGGCGCCTACATTGCCGAGACCATCCGTGCCGGAATCCAGGCGGTCCCCTCCGGCCAGGCCGAGGCTGCCCGGTCGCTGGGCATGGGTCCGGCCTGGACCATGATCTCCGTGACCCTGCCCCAGGCTTTCCGGATCATCACGCCGCCCCTGACCAACGAACTGGTCATCCTGATCAAGGACACGTCGCTGCTCTTCATTGCCGGCATGGCCCTGCAGGACCGCGAGCTGACCACCTTTGCACGCGACTCCGTCTCGCAGACAGCCAACGCCACACCGCTGGTGCTTGCCGCCCTGATGTACCTGATCATTACGCTGCCGCTGACCCAGCTGGTGGCAAAGCTTGAACGACACAACCAGAGAGGCAGGTAGCAGCCATGAGCGTTCCCAACACCAACGCCCCTGCCATCGAGGTCCGCAACCTCCACAAGTCCTTCGGAAGCAACGAGGTGCTGAAGGGCATCGACTTCCATGTAGACCAGGGTGAAGTGGTCTGCGTGATCGGCCCGTCCGGTTCCGGCAAGTCCACCCTGCTTCGCTGCGTCAACCGCTTGGAGGAGCCCACCAGCGGCACCGTCCTGGTGGAGGGCGTTGACATTACCCATCCCGACACGGACCTGGACAAGGTACGCACCCGGATCGGCATGGTCTTCCAGCAGTTCAACCTCTTCCCGCACCTGAACGTGCTGCGGAACCTGACCCTGGCGCAGCGCCGGGCGAAGAAGCGCGGCCAGGAGGAAGCCTCCAAGGTAGCCCTGAAGAACCTCGCCAAGGTGGGCCTGGAGGACCGTGCCACGGCATTCCCCGCCCAGCTCTCCGGCGGCCAGCAGCAGCGTGTGGCCATTGCCCGTGCACTGTCCATGGATCCGGACATGATGCTGTTCGACGAGCCCACCAGCGCGCTGGACCCGGAACTCGTGGGCGACGTTCTTGCCGTTATGCGCCAGCTTGCCGAGGAAGGCATGACCATGATGGTGGTGACCCACGAGATGGGCTTTGCCCGTGAAGTAGGCGACCGCGTTGTCTTCATGGACGGCGGCGTAGTGGTGGAGCAGGGACGTCCCGAGGACGTCCTGGGCAACCCGCAGCACGAACGCACCCGGGCGTTCCTCTCCAAGGTTCTCTAAAGGTTCTTCCCAGCTAAAACAGCCCTTCCTGCTTTGTCCGGGAGGGCTGTTTTTGTGGAATCACCGCTCTTAAACGGGCTGCGGCGCCAGATCGGCTGCGCGGGACCGGACCAGGTCAATGAAGGCCCTCGACCGACGGGACAGCCGCCGCCGGCTAGACCAGGCGATTTCCGCACGCTCCAGCGGCGGTGCAGGCACAACCCGCAGAGCTACAACCGGCAGGCCCTCATAGCTGGTGGACGTGCGGGGACGCTGAATCAACAGCGAATACCCTGCACCGCGGGCCACCAAGGAGCGGATGAATTCGAATTGCTGGCTGCGCAACCCGATCCGCGGTGACAGGCCCGGCGATGAGAAATAGCCCAGAATATCGTCGGCAGACGGTGGCACATCCATCAATAGCAGCGGCTCCGCTGCCAGATCCGCTGCAGAGACGCTTGGCTGGGAGGCCAGCGGATGCTCCGGGGCGAGGATCGCGTGCATGCAGGTGTCATAGAGCGCTGCGGACTCCACGGCGTCGCCACCCCCAAAGGGACCAGACGTCTCATCCCGATCCTCGGGGGCACGGTCCGGGGCCCGCTGCTCAACGGCAGGGTCCTGCCGGGCGGGGCGGACTTCCAGCTGCTGCGCTCACCTACCCTCACTGAACTCGAGGCCAAATATTCAATCGAGACCGAGAGCGGAGAGCGGATCTACGTCACCAATTTCGGAGTCCGGTCTGGATCAGCCGAGGACATTGCCGCCCTGGTGCGTGGCGACGAGGTGGATCCCGCACACATCTATTTCCGGTGCACGCCCCGGCTGCTCTCGGGCGGACCCGAATGGGCGTGGTTGTCCTCCCGCATACTCGTTGGAACAGGTACGAGGCTTCCCTCGGCGGTTCGGATCCGTATCTGGGTCCTCGACTAGGAAGGATGACGCGACAGGACAAATTCCAGCGCTTATCGGTGCCGCGGGCCCATCCCTGGCCCGGTGGGCCAACACATCCGCCGGCGCGGCCTGCACCTCTAAGGTGCAACCGGTCCGGCGTTTCATTCAGCCCAGCGCGAGTCCGTGTTCTTCCAGCGCCTGCGCTATGAGCCGCAGCGCTTTCGGACCCATGCCGTGCAACGAGGCAAGATCCGTCTGCGGGACACCGGCCAGCTTCCGAAGTGAGCCATAGCCTGCCTCGGTCAAGGCACGGGTAGCCGGCGCCCCGATCTTCGGTAAGGCATCGAGCGGCGTAACCATGCAGCGACGCTACGCTTCACCCCGGCGGGCGTACAGGTGGACCGACTAGCCCCGCACCGCTGCCGCCACTGCCGACTGCACCTGCTGATGCAGGCCCCGCAGCGTTTCCCGGGCCGTGCACACTTCCAGGACCGACCGTCCCTGAACCGGCTCGGCCAGCGCCGCTTCAAGTTCATCGGCAGAGCGGACCACTTGGTGCCGGACCCCGTAGCCGCGGCACAACCCGGCCAGGTCCGCGCGGTGCGGTGTTCCGAAGAAGCGTTCCACCAAGGCCGTGTACCGCGGATCCTCCCCCAGTGCACCGTGTTCGAGGACCGAGAAAATACCGCCGCCGCCGTCGTTCAGCACGATCATCTGCAGGTCCGGCTCGTCCTCCCCGTCTCCCAGGAGGAGAGCACCGGCGTCGTGCAGGAACGTGAGGTCACCCAACAGCAGCCGGGTGGGGATGCCGTTGGCCAGTGCAATGCCCGTAGCCGTGGAAATGGTCCCGTCGATCCCCGCCAGACCCCGGTTGGCGTAGACATCCAGAGGATGCCAACCCGGAGCGGCAACCAGATCCATGTCACGGATGACGTTGGAGGAACCGAGCACCAGGTTGGCGTCTGCGGCGTCCCACACCAGGTCGGCGATGTGCAGGCCCGTGAGCCGGGGCTGCTGTTCGAGCAGGTTGTTCAGCGCGTTCAGTGCCGCTTCCGAGGCTGTCCGCCACTGCTCAAGCCAACCGGGCGCCCCGGTTCCCGCAAACTCGAAGAGTCCGGGAATATCGCTGACGATGGTTTCCGGACGCCGCCCCTGGGTAAACCAGTTCACCGGCCGGGGCAGGTAAAGCGCCTTCTCGATGTCGGTACGGGCCAGCAGTGCGGCCACCGGACGGGACAGCGTGGGCCGGCCGAACACCACGACGCGTTCGATCAGAGGACCCAGTTCCGGCAGCAGCAGCCGGTACGCACCCACGGCGTTGGGACCGAAGCGGGCGTTGGAGGACGGTTCGGCCAGCAGCGGCAGCCCGGCACGCAGGGCGAAGAGCGCAGCGAGCTCCCCGGCGCCGTCGCCCGCTACCACCACTGTGCGGTGAACACCGGGAATCGGCGGATGGGAGGCCGGGACCCGGTCCTCTGCCGGAACTGCGGCGGATGCGGGCAAAGCCTCCGGGACGGAGCCTGCTTCGAGGAACAAGGGGTCGGTTTCGCCGGGGGTCAGCGGATCCCGGAACTGGAGGTTCACGTGCACCGGTCCAACGGGAATCCCGTTGCCGAGCCGGGCCAGGGCGGCGGAAATGGCTTCAGCAGGATCGGTGCCGGCCGCCACGTCCGCAGCCGTCACCGGGTAGTGGGCAAAGATTCCCGGCTGCACGGTGGTCTGGTTGGCGCCCGTGCCGTGCAGCTCGGCCGGCCTGTCCGCGGAGAGGACCACCAGCGGGACGCCTGCATGGTGGGCTTCCATCACGGCCGGCATCAATTCGCCGACGGCGGTGCCCGAGGTCGTTACGACGGCGGCGGGACGGCGCCCGCCGCGCGCCAGACCCAGCGCGGTGAAGCCGGCGACCCGTTCATCGATCCGCACATGCACCCGCATCCGGCCCTGCAGCTCCGCTTCCGCCAAAGCGTAGGCCAGCGGTGCACTGCGCGATCCCGGGGCCAGGACGACGTCGCGCACTCCGGCGGATGCCAGGGCAGCGAGGGCGGAGCGGGCTGTCTGGAGGGAGGTCATTCCGGTCCGTGCCGACAGGTCAGGGGTGCCGGCCGCAGAGGAGTTGGAATTCGACGGCCCGGATGCGGAGGACGGGTTGGGAGACTTCGAGGTTCCGTTCACTCTTCCATCCTAGGGTTCGGGGCATCCGGACCGTAGCGGCAGCATGCAGGGGTCACTGGTCGTTCCGCCACGAGCTGCACGCGGAGCCGAATCCTTCTTTCCAAGCGGGACATAGTGCTTTGATCGGAAGGTCTAACCGTCCCCAGCATGGTTGGCGTCACCGGCATCGGCGGCTGACGCCGGCCGAAGACACACATGCGGATCGAAAGGCTAACGCTGCTCCGCCGTCACCAACTGCGCATGCACCCGCTCCAACCGGTCCAGCCACCACTGACGGCGCTCCGGCGGTGCGGCAAACCGCTCCAACAGCTCCTCGGACACCGGCACGTTCCGCACGGCCAGGGCACCGCCGTCGGGCACCAGCGATTCTTCCGTCACGTCCCCGGCCATCAGCGACAACGTACCCAGCCCGCAGGCATACGGCAGCTCGGGCAGTGCCGCGGCCAGTGCCACTCCGGTCCGGATCCCCACCGAGGTGTCGATGGCGGAGCTCACCACGGCCGGCAGTCCGGCCTGCGCCACAATCTCAACAGCGCGGCGCACCCCGCCCAACGGGGCCGCCTTGATGACGATCAGGTCCGCAGCGTCTTCCCGGGCGACCTTCAGCGGATCGCTTTCCTTCCGCACGCTTTCATCGGCGGCGATCAGCACCGGAACCCCGCGCCGGCGCAGCTCGGTCCGGACGGCGCGCAGGCCGTCGATGCCCGCTACGGGCTGTTCGGCATATTCCAGCCCGGCCTCGGCCAGCAGGGTCAGCGTGTCGACGGCGGTGGGCACGTCCCAGCCCGCGTTGGCATCCACCCGGATACCGGCGTCGGGCAGCAGCCGGCGGACCTCAGCCACCCGGGCCAGGTCCTGAAGCGGAGACTGGCCGGCTTCGGCCACTTTGACCTTCACTGCAGGGACGTTTCCGAACCGGGCCAGCACACCCTCCACCTGATCCACCGCCACGGCGGGGACCGTGCCGTTCACCGGGATGGACTTCCGCACCGCTTCGGGATAGCCCTGCCAGGCCGCTTCCAAGGCGGAGGCGAGCCAAGGTGAGGCCTCGGCGTCGGAGTATTCCGGGAACGGGGAAAACTCGCCCCAGCCGGCCGGCCCCTCGATCAGCAGGGCCTCGCGGTGCAGGATGCCGCGGAACTTCACCCGCATGGGGATGGACACCACGCGGGCTCCGGCGAGGAGGGCAGACAGGTCAGGGTTGTTCGGCACCCTGCCAGCCTACGCTTTGGCGCCCACCGGCTGCCTGCTTCGGGTCGTGCAGGTAAGGACCCAAAATGATGTGGCAATCTGGATGCAATGGATACTCGCAACTTGCTGGCACAGCGCGCCCGTGCCGAACGACCGGCTGCGCATAATCCGGCGCTCTTTCTTTTCGCAGCCCTCCTCTGCGCTGCCGGCGTTGCCGCAACGTATTGGTTCTTTGTCCGCACCACTACCGGCCAGCTCGCCGATGAGTCCGCCTTCAAGGAAGCGGAGCTGATTGCACCGGCCACCGAACGGCCGGTGATCGCGTTCCTGGACGAGCTGCCACTGATCTCCGTCTTCATCGCCGTGATCGTGGTGGTGTTTGTATCCATCCTCCGGCACCGAATTTCACCGGCGGTGATTGCCCTCGGCACCTTCGGTGCAGCAAATGTCAGCAGCCAGCTGCTGAAACGGACCGTGCTGGACCGGCCGGACCGCGGGGTGGTGACCCTTGATTTCAACTCGCTGCCGTCCGGCCACACCACCCTGGCCGCCTCTGCAGCTGCGGCGGTCTTCCTGCTCGCCTCGCCGCGCTGGCGGCCCCTGGCTGCACTCTTCGGCGGCAGCTACGCCGTGCTCGCGGGCGCCGCCACCTTCCTCAACCTCTGGCACCGGCCGGCCGATGTCGTTGCCTCGCTCCTGGTGGTGGCTGCCTGGACCCTTGTCGGCGGCCTGGTGATGATGCGAACCAACCCGGACTGGAACCGCTGGCCTGCCAAGGGAGCGGCACAGGGAGCGGCGAAAGTGATTGCCGTGATCTGCGCCGTGCCGGGCGTGCTCGCCACGGCTGCCAGCCTGGGGCTGTACTTCTATGCCCGCTGGGACCCCACCGCGGTGAGCACGTCTGCGCCGCTGTATTTCTGGGCGGGCCTGTCCCTGATAGTGGGCGTCGGTTACCTGGTCAGCGCCCTCGCCTGCTGGCTGTTCAACCAGCAGGCCGGAGATCCGGCACGCCGGTAACGGGCAGCAGGGCGATAGAGGCTAGCGGGCCTCTCCGGCGGTAACCGGACTGCCTGCGGCCTTCCGTCCCGGAACCCAGATCCAGAGCACGACGGCGCCCAGCAGTCCCAGGACAGCGGTGGCCCCGATTCCTGCCGAGAGCGATACGAGGGCTGTCACTCCGGAGAGGATGCCGGGGCCGCCCATGGTCCCGACGTCTGCCAGCAGCCGCCAGATGCCCAGGAACTGCGGGCGTCCGGGCGAGGGTGAGAAGTCCGCACCCAGGGTCATCACGATTCCGGAGCCAATGCCGTTGCCGAACCCGATCAGCAGTGCCGCCAGCAGAAGTCCGGTTGCTTCCGAAGCCAGCGGCAGCAGCCCGAGGCCCAGCCCCATGATCAGCATGCAGGGCACCGCCACCGAGCGCCGCCCCCAGGTGTCCATGGCCTTGCCCGCGGGATAGAAGATCAGCATGTCGATGGCACCGGAGAGCCCGTAGATCAGGGCCGTGGCGGTGGGGTCCAGGCCGATGTGCTGGCCCCAGAGCGGAATCACTGCCTGCCGCGTCGCACGGACGGCGGCGATCAGCAGCACCCCGATGCCGATGGTCCGGAAGATCCGTGCATGGCTTCGCAGGATGGACCGCACGGTGGGCGCTGGGCCGACGTCGGCTTTGGACTCCCGCCCGGACGATCCGCTCCTACCGGAACGGACAGCAAGATCGGGCACCTGGAGGCTGATGATCCCGGCGCCGACGGCGGCCGCGGCACCCACCCAGTACGCCCCGGTGGTGCCGAAGAAGTGGATTGCGCCGGCAGCTGCGAAGGGGCCGATGAAGACGCCGATTCGGTTCACCCCGCCGAGCGTTGACAGGGCCCGTGCCCGGAAGTGCACCGGTACGGCTTCCGTCAGATAGCTCTGGCGGGCCAGCCCGAAGACCGAGCCCGCCATTCCGACCATAAAGACGGCCAGGGCGAAAACCGCCAGCACAGGGACAGCAGCGGCAAGGACCATCGCCAGCGCGCACCAGGCCGAAGCAGCCACAAGCGCCCATTTCTCCCCGAAGCGCGTGGTCACAATGGTGGCAGGCACATTCGTCAGGAGTGAACCGACTCCGGTAAGGGTGATGACCAGCGCCGCGAGGGCAACGGTGGCGCCCAGACCGCGGGCGCTGAGCGCAATGACCGGGAGGATGGCTCCGGTCGCCAGCCCGTAAAGCAGGGTGGGCCCGTAGGCCGGGATAGCTATTTTCCGAAGGCTGAAATCGTCCGCTGGCACGGCCCCAGACTATCCCCAAACGGGGTTTGGTCCGCTCCTGATTACTGCTTCAGCCACTTCCACCGGGCAAGGGTCCGCAGGCGGGTGAGCAGTGCCCGTGACTGGTCCGGCCCGTACGGCAGGATGGGAATTGCCTTCGTCATGTCCACCGATGCCTGATCCATGGCGCTGCGGGTGACGGCGACGGCGGTGCGCATCTTGTTCATTTGAGTGGTCACGAAATCCACCGTGACGGGCTTGCCGTGCCCGGGAACGAAAACCGTGTACAGGTCCTCGAGTGCCGAGATTTTTCCCAGCGTGCGGATCCAGTCCTTGGGGAAGGAGTCCTCGAAGGCCGGATCGGCGCCCTGCTCTACGAGATCACCGGTGAAGAGCACGTCTGAAGCTCCCACCAGCAGGTCATGGTCCGTATGGCCGCGTCCGAGGTGGAAGAGGGTCACGGAGATGCCGCCCAGGTCCAGGTCCACTGGTGCGTCCTCCACCAGCTTGGTGGGTTCGGCGATTTCCGTGTTTTCGCCCATGGCCGCAGCCATCTCGGGTTCGGCGTCGGCAGCCTGCGGGCGGTGGCTGTTTCCGTTTTCACGGATGCTGGCGGCGCATCCGGCGGTACCCCAGATATCCTCCACGCCGTTGGCGAGCATCAGGGCATTGCCGAAGTAATGGTCAAAGTGGGCATGCGTGTTCACTGCCGTGAGCGGCAGATCGGTCAGCATCCGGGCGGAGTCGTAGATCTCCTGCGCCATGCCGGGGCCTGCACCGGTATCGATCAGCAGTGCCCGATCGTCCCCGATCACCAGCCCGGTGTTAACGGCAAAGGCAGCATTGGCGCGCACCCAGACCCGGGGCGCGACCTCCTGCCATCCTCGCTGGGTGGGGACGTGCTGCTGCGGTGTTTCTGTCATGTCAGCTTTCCTTTTCGCCGGCTGGATTCCAACCTATCGCGGGTGGTTGTCTGCGGCACGTATTACAGGTCCGCCAGCACGCGGCCCGGATTTTCGACGGCGTCGGCAACGTAGCGCAGGAAGCCGCCGGCGGCAGCGCCGTCGCAGACGCGGTGGTCGAATACCAGGGTCAGCTGGGTGACCTTCCGGACCTCGAGCCGGCCGGAAACCACCCATGGTTTGTCAATGATGCGTCCCACGCCGAGGATGGCCGACTCGGGGTAGTTGATGATGGCAGCGCTGCCGTCCACCCCGTAGACACCGTAGTTGTTGAGCGTGAACGTGCCCGAGGAAAGTTCGGCGGGGGTTGCCCGGCCGGCCTGGGCGGCAGAAGTAAGACGGCGGATCTCCGCGTCCAGTTCCCGAGTGGACAGCGTGTCCGCCCGCCGAACCGAGGGAACCATCAACCCGCGCTCAGCCTGCACTGCGATGCCCAGGTTCACGCCGTCGAAGGCATCAATCACTGCCTGCTGTTCTTCCTTGCCCCCGCCCGTGTTATTGCGTGTGTCCTCCGACGAGCCCGCGCCGATATCCTCCCCTGCAGACACAAACCGGGTGTTGAGTTCCGGGAACCGGGTGAGTCCGGCCAACGTGAAACGGGCCAGGAAGGCCAGCAGCGATGGTGCCTCGTGCTGCTGCCCGGAAAGGTCCGCGCGCAGGTCCATCAGGGCGGTGGCATCCACATCCACCCACACGGTTGCCTCGGGGATCAGGCTGCGGCTGCGGCTAAGGTTTGCGGCGACGGTGCGCCGAAGGCCGCGCACCGGAGTGCGCGAGGTGACGGTAAGCCCGGTCCGCGCATCTGCTGCGGTGTCGGATGCCGCGGCCGTGTGCTCCGCCGCAGCGAGCGCCATGGCGGCTTCGACATCGCGGCGCAGGATCAACCCGTCGGGACCGCTGCCGGCGACATCCGCCAGCTTCAATCCGGCGTCACGGGCCAGGCGGCGGACCAGAGGGGATACACAACGCGGAGCTTCCGTCCGAGCGGAGGGGCCGGCAGCCGCACCCATCCGCCGCCGAGGTGCACGGCTGCGCCGCGGGGACTGCCCGCCGGCCGGGGTTCCGTAGCCGATGAGTACGTTCCCGGACCCTGCCTTCTCTTCCTCCCGGTAGGCCTCCCCCGCCGCGGTCTCACCGGCCGATTCCGCAGCCGCTACTGCTTCGGCCGCTTCCGCCGGGCCCACGGCCGCCGCAGGTGCCATGGTTTCCCCGGTTCCCGCGGCTGTCATTCCGGCGGCCAGACCGGCCCCCACCGTCGCCGCAGCCGTGGTCTCCACCGAGATCAACGGACGCCCGACGTCGACGCTTTCGCCGGCCCGGCCATGCAGCTGCGCCACGCGGCCCGCGAAGGGGGACGGAACTTCCACCAGGGACTTTGCCGTTTCCACTTCGGCAACAGGCTGGTCCACCACAACCGTGTCCCCCACGGCCACGAGCCAGGTGACGAGTTCGGCCTCGGTCAGGCCCTCGCCCAGGTCCGGCAGCAGGAAGGTGCGCACACTCATCGGGGCTCCTCCGAAGCAGAGGTTCCGGCACCCGCGCCGGCACCGGGAGCCTCTTCCCACTGCAGTTCATCCACGGCGTCCAGTATCCGGTCCACGCCGGGCAGGAACCAGTGTTCCAGCTTCGGCGCCGGATACGGCACATCGAAACCGGTCACCCGCAGCACCGGAGCGGCGAGGGAATGGAAGCAGCGTTCCTGGATGCGGGCCACGATTTCCGACGCCACGGAGGCAAACCCCGGTGCTTCGGAAATGACCACTGCCCGTCCGGTGCGCCGGACGGACGCGTCTACCGCGGCGTCGTCGTACGGAACAATCGAACGCAGGTCGATGACCTCCAGGGACCGGCCCTCGGCTTCGGCGGCTGCCGCTGCAGCCAGCGCCGTCGACACGGACGGTCCGTAGGCCACCAACGTTGCATCCGTTCCGGTGCGCGCCACCGCTGCTGTCCCGATACCGCCCGAAACGTGCCGGCCTGTGCGCTGTGCTTCATCGGCGGCCTGGCGCAGGGCAGCCAGGTCCACTGTTTCCTTGCTCCAGTAGAGCTTCTTCGGTTCCAGGAAAACCACCGGATCATTTAGCCGGATCGCGTCGCGCAGCAGCGTGTAGGCATCCGCTACGGTTGCCGGCGCGACGACGGTCAGGCCGGGGGTGTGCGCGTAATAGGCCTCTGAGGAATCGCAGTGGTGTTCCACCCCGCCGATCCCGCCGGCATACGGAATGCGGATCACCAGCGGAAGTTTCACCTTTCCCCTGGTCCGGTTGGACATCTTCGCCACGTGGCTGACCACCTGCTCGAACGCAGGGTAGGCGAAGGCGTCGAACTGCATCTCCACTACCGGACGCAGGCCGTTCATCGCCATGCCCACGGCCATTCCCATGATCCCGGATTCGGCCAGCGGAGTGTCGAAGCAGCGGTCGGTTCCGAACCGCGCAGTCAGCCCGTCGGTGATCCGGAAGACCCCGCCGAGCGGCCCCACATCCTCCCCGAAAACCACCACCGTCGGGTCGGCCGCCATTTCATCGGCGAGCGCAGCGTTGAGCGCCTTGGCGAAGGTCAGGGTTTCCGGCCCGGACTCCGTCCCGGCTTCGGCCATTTGCCGCACCTGGGACGGAGTGTCCGTTGGAGTTGCTGCCATGGTGCTGCCTTTCGGATCGGGAGGTGTCACCGCGAAGCGCCGGGATCTGCAGGGGTCCCGGTGCCGCCCGGACCTGCGGCTGCGTTGCGGACCAGCGCATCGCGTTCTGCCTCGTCGCGTTGCAGTTCGCCGCGCAGCAACTCGGACTGCTCCGCCAGCTGGGGTGTGCGCCGGGTATAGACGTGTTCAAACAGGGACAGCGGGTCAGGTTCGACATCGGCGTTCAGACCCTCGCGCATGGCTGCCGCGAGCGCTTCGGCCGCCGCGGCCAGTTCATCCTCGCGGGCGTCATCGAGCAGCCCGCGGCCGCGCAGGTAGGACCGGGTCCTGGCTAGCGGGTCCCGGGGCAACCAGTCCTGCACTTCTTCCGCCGAACGGTACCGGGTGGCGTCGTCCGCGTTGGTGTGGGCCTGCATGCGGTAGGTATGCGCTTCCACCAGTGCCGGTCCGCCGCCTTCTCGTGCCCGCAGCACTGCCGCGCCCAGGACGGAGAGGAGGGCGGCGACGTCGTTCCCGTCCACCCGCTCCCCCGGCATGCCGTATCCGATGGCTTTGTGGGCCAGCGACGGCGCCGCGGACTGGTTTTTCAGCGGCACCGAGATGGCATATTCATTGTTCTGGATGAAGAACACCACGGGTACATGGAACACCGCGGCAAAGTTCAGCGCTTCATGGAAGTCGCCCTCGCTGGTGGCACCGTCGCCGCACAGGGCGAGCACCACGGTGTCCTCCCCCTTGAGCTTCGCGGCGTGCGCGACGCCGACGGCGTGCAGCAGCTGGGTGGCCAGCGGTGTGGCCTGCGGGGCCACCCGGTGCTCGTACGGGTCATAGCCGCTGTGCCAGTCTCCGCGCAGCAGCGTCAGCACCTGCAGCGGGTCCACTCCGCGGGACATCACGGCAACACTGTCCCGATACGTGGGAAACAGCCAGTCCTGCGTTTGGAGCACCGCAGCGGCGGCTACCTGGCAGGCTTCCTGCCCGTGCGAGGAAGGGTAGACGGCCAGCCGTCCCTGACGCACCAGGGCGTTGGCCTGGTCATTGATCCGCCGGCCCGCCACCAGACGGGCATAGGCATCCAGCAGCATGTCATCGGCGGGCATCGCGTACCGGGAATCCTGACGGGCGGCTCCGCCGGCATCCAGCAGCTGGACGGGGACGTCCGAGGGCAACAGGGCATCCGCGCTCCCGGAACCGCTTTCGGTGCCGAAGGCAGCCTGCTGGGTCCTGCCGGTAGAGATGGTCATCGCGAGCCTCCGTCCGCAGTACCGCGGCTTCTTTGCACACGGAACTTCTGTCTTGCCAGTATGCTTTCGGCCGTTGAATCGTTACCAGCATTCCCCGAAATCTTGGACGCCAGCGCTCTGCGGGAGTAATCTGATGGACACCTTGCAAATGTGACGCAGATTACTCGGGGAGAGCGTGGACATTATGACTACAACGCAGGTGCAGCCGCTGGATGACATTGACCGGAAGATCCTGGCCGTCCTGCGGGCCGACGGCAGGGCGTCATTTACGGCCGTCGCGCAGGAAGTCCACATCTCCCGGGCGCACGCCTACTCGCGGATTGCCCGGCTCACCGAGTCCGGAGTCCTCAGCCGATTCACCGCACTGGTTGATCCGGAGAAGGCCGGCCTGGGCTCTTCGGCGTATGTGACGCTGAAGGTCCGCCAGCACGCCTGGCGGGAATTGAAGGACAGGCTCAGCGAGGTGCCGGAGATCCACCACATCGCACTGGTGGGCGGCTCGTTCGACGTGATTGTGCTGGTCCGCGCCGAGGACAACATCCACCTGCGCAGGGTCATCTTCGACCAGCTGCAGTCCATGCCGGGTGTCCTCGACACACAGACCTTCCTGGTGTTCGAGGAACGCGACACCCGCTAGCGGCGCAGCAGGGGAAGCAAAAAGCAGGGCCCGCGCTGCAGGCCCTGCTTTTTACGTCTGCTTTTTATGTCTGCCCGGACGGTTCATTCGATCCGGGCAGGTTCCTTGGTCCGGGCATCCATTCAATCAGTCCAGTCCAGTCCGGCAGGTCAGTTTTCGTCGTGGCCCTGGTCGGTGCTCATCTGGTCCTCTGCCGGAGGGGTCTCTCCCGGAGGAACGCCGCCGCCGGGCTCGAGGCCGGTGATGTTGCCGTCCAGCGGATCAGGATTGGTGCTTCCGGCCTTGGCCTCGCTGTGGGCGTGGTTGCCGGTGCCCTCCTGCGTATTGGAGCCCTTTTGCGCATCCTTGGGCTTATCCGGGTTCGCCGGGTCATTGTTCGGGTTATAGCTGTCGGCCATGTTCCGCCTCCTCGGTGTCTCAGGGTTCTCTAGCGCCGGCAAGCACCTGTTGTAAGCATGCTTACGAGTTAGTTCAAACCTAGTCCGGTGTCCGCCGCACCACAAGCCGGCCCCGGACGGGTCACCCCTGGAAAACGGGCCTGCGCTTACCCAGGAAGGCGTTGAAGCCCTCCGCATAGTCAGGAGTGCCGCTGAGCTTTTCCTGCACGGTATTCTCGGCATCCAGCGCTTCCCAGAAACCCAGCCGCCGGTCCCGGATCTGTGCCACGAGTTCCCGGGACGCAGTGAAGGCCTGGGTGGGTCCGGACGCGACGCGCACTGCCGTGGCACGGGCGCGGTCCAGCAGTTCGGCGGGGTCCACGGCGCGGCTGAACAGGCCGCCGGCTACGGCCTCCGCGCCGCTCATCAGATCCGCAGTGTAGATCAGGTCCAGGGTGCGGTGCGGTCCCAGCCGTTCCGTGAACAGCCAGTGCCCGCCCGAATCCAGTGCCGCACCCAGGTTCGCGAACGGCGAGCCGATTTTCGCGTCGGCAGCCACATAGACGACGTCGGTGGCCACCAGCAATCCGAGCCCCACTCCCAGGCACGCACCCTGGGCAGCAGCGAATGTCGGCGCAGGGAAGGAGGTCATCTTCTGCAGCAGCGGCAGCAGGTCATCCACGAGGTAGCCGCGGGCGTCGTCGTGTTCCGGAGAGACGGTGGAAAGGTCCCGCCCTGCACAAAAGCTCCGGCCCTCTCCCCGCAGCAGCAGTGCCCGCACGCCGGCGGCCGCGGCGTCGTCGTACGCCTGCCCCAGTTCCGCCAGGGCGGGACCGTCCAAGGCGTTGAGTTTCTGCGGGGCGTTCAGGACGACTTCGGCCACGCCGTCGGAGATGGTCAGGTCGATCATCGGGTGCTCCTAGGCGTCGTAGTCAACGGTCACCTCCGGACTGGTGGGCCGGCTCTGGCAGGTCAGCACGTAGCCGCGCTCCAGTTCCTCCGGTTCCAGCGCGTAGTTCTCCTCCATGTCCACGGTGCCGGAGACCAGCTTGGCCCGGCAGGTTCCGCAGACGCCGCCGGCGCAGGCGAAAGGCACATCCGGACGGACGCGAAGGGCGGCATTGAGCACTGATTCGCGGGCGTGCACCGGGCTCGCCACCTTGCCCTGCAGCCCGTCCAGCCGGAAAGTGATGTCGAAGTTCTCCGCCGAGCTGTCGGGCAGAACCGGACGGCCGGCGGAGCCTTCCGGACGGTCGGGGCGTCCGGTGGTGAAGAGTTCGAAACGCACCTTCGCCGGGTCGACGCCGCGTTCAGCTAGCGCATCGCGGCACAGCTGCACCAGGTCGAACGGGCCGCAGAGGAACCATTCGTCCACCGCTGCGGCCGGCAGCACCGAGTCGATCAGGGTGGTGAGTTTCCCGGCGTCGAGCCGTCCGCTGAGCAGCGGCGAAATCCGCTGCTCGCGGGAGAGGACGTGATGCAGGGCGAACCGGGACGGGTAGCGGTCCTTCAGGTCCGCCAGTTCCTCCAGGAACATCACGTCCATGGCCGCCTTGTTGGCGTAGACCAGGTCAAAGCGCGTGGTGTCGGAGGAAGCCAGCACGGTGCGGGCAATCGCGATCACCGGGGTGATGCCGGACCCTGCGGCTACGGCAGCGAAGACCTGCCCGTGCACCGCTTCCAGGCCGCGTTGGCCCGGGGCATGCCGGGAGATGAAACTGCCGGCCGGGCTCATTACGTCCAGCACGTCACCGGCCCTCAAATGCTCGTTCACCCAGGAGGAAAACAGGCCGCCCAGGTCCCGCTTCACGGCCACGCGCAGTTCGCCGGGCTTCGGTTCCGCGCAGATGGAATAGCTGCGCCGCAGTTCCGTGCCGTCCAGGACAGTCCGCAGGGCGACGTACTGTCCCGGCAGATAGGCGTACGCCTCCACCAGCTCGGACGGTACGTCGAAGGTGACCTCGACGGCGTCGCCGGTCAATCGGCGTACGGCGGCAACGGTCAGTGGATGGAAGGCACCGCGGCGGGGCGGCGCTTCGGGAAGGGCGGTCATGGTTTCAGAGCACCTTGAAGTAGTCGAACGGTTCCCGGCAGTCGCTGCACACCCACAGCGCCTTGCAGGACGTGGATCCGAACCGGGTCAGCTCACGGGTATTCAGGGACGAACACTGGGGGCATTTCACGCTCAGGCCCACCCGCACGGGACCGGCAGCGGCCCGGCCCGACGGCGGCGCGATGCCGTAGGCGTCCAGCTTCGCTTTTCCTGCGCTGCTCATCCAGTCGGTGGTCCATGCCGGAGCCAGCTCGAGGGAGACCTGGACGCTGGGATAGCCGGCAGCACCCAGGGCTGCGGTGACGTCCTGCCGGATGGCGTCCATGGCAGGGCATCCGGAATAAGTGGGCGTGATGGCCACCTGCACGCTGGTTTCGGTGACCTGCACCCGACGGAGCACACCCAGGTCTTCGATGGTCAGTACGGGGATTTCCGGGTCGCAGACAGTGGCGGCGACATCCCAGGCCGCTGCCGCTGCGGGGTCCGCCGGGCGCAGGGAGGTTTCCATCAGGCTCACCACGATGCACCGGGATGTTCGCGGGCGAGCACCTGCATCTCTGCCAGCAGATAACCCAGATGTTCGCTGTGCTGTCCGCGCCGGCCGCCGCCGGGAGCGGGCTGCACCGCGGGCAGGTCCAGTTCCGCCTGGCGGAGTATGGCGGCAACGTTGCCGTCGAAGGCAGGCTTCAGGGACGAGGGCAGAACCGCCCGGCTCCCGAGTGAGACCACGAGCTCGTCGTCGTCGAACAGCTCCGCCACGTACGGCCAGGTCAGTTCGAGCGCACGGATCATCCGGCGGCGGGATTCGTCTGTGCCCAGGCCCAGCCGGAGAACCCACTGGGCGCTGTGGTCCCGGTGGTAATCCACTTCCTTGACCGCCTTCGCCGCAATCGCCGAAAGGGTGGGATCGGTGGAATGCTGCAGCGCGCTGTACAGCTCGAACTGGTAGAAGGACACCACCAGCTGCCGGGCAATGGTCCGGGCAAAATCGCCGTTGGGCTGCTCCACCAGGTGCACGGAGCGGAATTCGGTTTCCTGCCGCCAGTACGCGAGATCATCCTCGGTACGGCCGTCTGCGCTGCCCGCATAACTGAGGAAGGAGCGGGCATGCCCGATCAGGTCCAGGGCAATGTTCCCCAGCGCCACGTCCTCTTCCAGTTCCGGTGCCCGCGATATCCACCAGCCGAGCCGCTGCGCCAGCACCAGCGCATCGTCGCCCAGGCGCAAGGCATAGGCAGCGGTGTCCGGTTCTGCACGCGTTCCGGAGGCGGCAATGTCCTCCGGCCGCAGGGCGTTGCCCGGAGTAATCCGGGTGGCGCTGTCCGAACTCACAGGTGCTTCACCCCTTCCGACTTGGTGTAGTAGGTGGCGTGGCGGTAATCCTTGCCCTGCGGGGATTCGAAGAACTGCCCCTTGGCATCGGGGTCGCTGGCAATGATGGCCGACGCCGGCACCACCCAGAGCGAAACACCTTCGTTGCGCCGCGTGTACAGATCCCTGGCGTTGCGCACTGCCATGTCCGCGTCCGGTGCATGAAGCGATCCGGCATGCACGTGGGACAGGCCGCGGGAGGAGCGGACAAACACTTCCCAGAGCGGCCAGCCCGCTGCGGGGATCGGCGCAGCCGTTGGCGTGCCGGGAGTTGCCGTACCGTTCCCCGAGACGACCGGCTTCGACCCGTCGTCGCCCGTTGTTGATCCGCCCGTCATGGCTATGCCGCCCCCGCTTCGCTGGAGATCGAACCGACAGGGCTGCGGCCGGCCTGCCGGGCGGCATAGGCAGCCGCGGCTTCACGCACCCAGGCGCCGTCTTCATGGGCTTCCCTCCGTCGGGCCAGACGCTGCGAGTTGCACGGACCGCGCCCGGCGAGGACTTCGGAGAACTCGTCCCAGTCGAGCGGTCCGTGTTCCCAGCGTCCGGTCTCCTCGTTGAAACGGATGTCCGCATCGGGAAGGGTCAGGCCGAGCACCTTCACTTGCTCGAAGATCACGCCGACAAAGCGGGAACGCAGTTCGTCATTGGAGAAGCGTTTGATGTTCCAGGCCATGGACTGGCGGGAGTTCGGTGAATCCTCGTCCGGGGGTCCGAACATCATCAGTGAGGGGGCGTACCAGCGGTTGATTGCGTCCTGGGCCATCTCCCGCTGCGCAGGGGTGCCGCTGGCCAGTTCCAGCAGGATCTCGAAGCCCTGCCGCTGGTGGAAGGACTCTTCTTTGCAGATCCGCACCATGGCCCGCCCGTACGGACCGTAGGAGGCGCGGCAGAGCGGGACCTGGTTGCAGATGGCGGCACCGTCCACGAGCCAGCCGATGGCACCCATATCCGCCCATGTCAGCGTGGGGTAGTTGAAGATGCTCGAGTAGCGCGCCTTACCGGCAATGAGGTCGGCGGTCATTTGGTCCCGCGGTGTGCCCAGGGTTTCAGCGGCGGAGTACAGGTAGAGGCCGTGGCCTGCTTCGTCCTGCACCTTCGCCATCAGGATCGCTTTGCGCTTCAGGGACGGTGCACGGGTGATCCAGTTTGCTTCCGGCTGCATGCCGATGATCTCCGAGTGTGCGTGCTGGGAGATCTGCCGGACCAGCGTCTTTCGGTACCCGTCGGGCATCCAGTCCCGCGGCTCCACCCGGGCATCCGCTGCAATGAGTGCGTCAAAGTGCTCTTGCCCGCTCATGTTTCTCCGCTTCCACTTGCGCCGACGAGTGGTCACCAATAGCCGCGCGCTAAATAATTACCGACCGTTCGTTCAGGATATGGAGGTGCGGTGGGCCAGTCAAGGGGCGGGCCATGTAAAACTGTTGAGTAGATGTTGCGGTGCGGAAAGGAAAGTCATGGGTATTCCAGAGCCCGACGCCGGCCGCCGGCCCATCCCTGCGGGTGCAGCTTCGAGTGGCAGCGGATCTTCCCCGGAGCAGGCCATCGCAGAGTTGGCTGGACCTGACCAGGCCGTCGCCGCCCAGGCGGGACCTGAGCTGGCAGGCCCCGGCCAGGCGGGACCTGACGAGGCGGGGCAGGCGGTAACCGGACAGGCAGAGCGGACGTCCGCCGCCGTCGTCATCGTCCCCACGCTTCTGGGCCTGCTGGGTTTCTTTGCCGTGTCGGCAGCCGTAACCGCTGACGAGGCGACCGTCAGCGTCACCGCTCCGGGGTTGCTGCTGGCCCTTACCGCCATGGTGGTGGCCGGGGTCAGCCCGCTTTACGCGGTAAACCCCACCTGGGCATCCCTGCGGCGGCCGGCTGTGATGCTGGCGGCCTGTCTCCTATTGGAGACCGTGCTGCTCCTGTTTGCGCCGCAGGTGATCCTGTTCTCGCTGCCGGCACTGCCGCTGGCCCTGTGCGGAGGAAGTGTCCTGCTGGCCACGAGCCTGTGGGGCCAGTTCCGCAAGGGTCCGGCACCCGAGCCGGTGCTGCTCCCCCGGCAACGAGCCGCGGCGCGCTCCTTCACTTCGACTTTGCTGGTGGTGGTAGTGAACTGGGCGCTCTTCCTTGCAGCCGGTGCACTCTGCGCCTGGCTGCTGCTCGGGGACTAGCCCGGCCGGCACTGAGCCGGCACTGAGCCGGCACGGAGCCGGCCCGGAACCCGCACTAAGCCCGCCCGCGGCTAAGCCGCGAGCATAACGCCAGCGCGGTCCTTCGACGCCGCCGCCGGGATGGATATATTCGAAGCATGACTACTCCCCAGCCTCCGGTTGCCAAGAAAGTCCCCACCGAACGCACCCGCCACGGTGACACGTTCATTGACAACTATGAGTGGCTCCGGGAGAAGGAAAACCCGGAGGTGGTGGAACACCTCAAGGCAGAGAACGCCTACTCCGCGGCAATGACGGCAGACCAGGAACAGCTGCGCGGCGAGATCTTCAACGAGATCAAGAACCGCACCGAGGAAACGGACCTGTCCGTTCCGGCACGCAAAAAGGGCTGGTGGTATTACACCCGCACCGAGGAAGGCAAGCAGTACGCCATCCACTGCCGCACCGCAGCCCAGGACACCGGGAACCTCGACGCCGACTGGACGCCGCCCGCCGTCGTCCCCGGCGTTCCGGTCCCGGGCGAACAGATCCTCGTGGACGGCAACGCGGAGGCTGAAGGCAAGCCGTTCTTCTCGCTCGGCGGACTGGCCGTCACCGAAGACGGCAACCTGCTGGCGTACTCCGAGGACAACGCCGGAGACGAGCGGTTCACGCTGCGGATCAAGGACCTGCGCACCGGGGACCTGCTGCCGGACGTCATTTCCAACGTTTTTTATTCGCTGGCCTTCTCCCCCGACGGCCGCCGCGTCTTCTACACCGTGGTGGATGATTCCTGGCGTCCGTACCAGGTCAAGGCCCACACGCTCGGCACCCCGGTGGAGGACGACGTCGTCATTTACCAGGAAGACGACATCGCCATGTGGACCGGCTTCGATCTCTCGGCGGACCGCCGGCAGCTGCTGATCGGCATCAGTAGTTCCGAGTACAGCGAATACCGGGTCCTGGACTTCGATGACCCCACCGATACCGTGCGCACGCTGATTCCGCGCAGCGAGCGCATCCTTTACGAAGCCGAGCCCCTGACCCTGGACGGCACGCGCAAATACCTGGTGACGCACAACCGGAACGCCCTGAACTCGATGCTTTCGCTCGTCGCCGAAGAAGAGTTCGCCAAGCCGCTGGCGGACCAGCACTGGGACACCGTCATTGCCCACGATGACACCGTGCGCGTCAACGGTGCCGCCGTAACCCGCACCCATGTGCTCGTGTCGGTCCGCAAGGACACCACCGAGCGGGTGCAGATCCTGCCCGTGGAAGGCCTCGGCACCCCGGCGCAGGGCGCACCTGTGGAACCGGCATTCGACGAAGAGCTCTACACGGCCAACCTGGCCAACGCCGAGTTCGATTCCCCGATCGCCCGCCTCAGCTACACCTCCTACCTCACGCCGCCGCGCGTCTACGATTATGTGCTGGCCACCGGAGAGCTGGAGCTGCGGAAGGAAACCCCCGTAAAGGGCGGTTACCGTTCCGAGGAGTACGTGGCCGAGCGGGAATGGGCGACGGCGGCGGACGGCACCCGCATTCCGCTCTCCGTCATCCGCCGGGCGGACCTGCAGAAAGACGGCAGCAACCCGGCACTGGTCTACGCGTACGGCAGCTACGAACTGAGCATGGATCCGGCGTTCAACATCGCCCGGCTGTCGCTGCTGGACCGCGGCGTCGTCTACGTGGTGGCGCACATCCGCGGGGGCGGCGAGATGGGCCGCGCCTGGTATGACAACGGCAAGAAGCTGAACAAGAAAAACACCTTCACCGACTTCGTGGATGCCACGGACTGGGTTGCCGCCTCCGGCTGGGCGGATCCGGACCGGATCGCCGCGATGGGCGGTTCCGCCGGCGGGCTGCTGATGGGCGCCGTCGCAAACCTGGCCCCGGAAAAGTACCGGGCCATCGTGGCGCAGGTGCCCTTCGTGGATGCGCTGACCACCATCCTGGATCCGGACCTGCCGCTGTCGGCCCTGGAATGGGAGGAATGGGGTAACCCCATTACCGATCCGGAGGTCTACCGGTACATGAAGGAGTACAGCCCGTACGAAAACATCCGGGCCGTGGACTACCCGCAGATCGCCGCCGTCACGAGCTTCAACGACACCCGTGTGCTGTACGTCGAACCGGCCAAGTGGGTGGCGCAGCTGCGTGAAACCACTACCGGCAGCGAGCCGATCGTCCTGAAGATCGAAATGGACGGCGGCCACGGCGGAGCATCGGGCCGGTACGAGGCCTGGAAGGACCGGGCGTGGGACTACGCGTTTATCCTGTCCGCGCTCGGCGCCCGGGAACTGCTGCCGGCTGCCCGCCGGGAGAACGCGGCCTAGGCGGACGGGGCATTCTGCGTAGCCCGCATCGCCGAGCGAGGAACGAGCGAGGCAGCCGCGAACCAGGGTTCCCTCTTCGAGCTTGCGAGATGGAGGGCGGGGTCGCGGCGCTAAGGGCGGCAGAATGTCCCGGTAGCCTAGGCGGACTCCCGGACCACGAGCTCCGGCGGGTAGACGACGTGCTCCAGATGTGAACCGGGCTCCTCGATTTCGCGCAGCAGCATCTCGGCGGCCCGCCGGGCCATCTCGACCATCGGGTTGACCACCGTGGTCAGGCCCGGCGTGCTGGAGGATGCGAGCTGGTGGTTGTCATATCCCACCAGCGCCACGTCGCCGGGCACGGACAGTCCGCGCCCGCGCAGCACCTCCAGCACGCCCAATGCCATCGGATCGGACGCGGCAAAGATCGCGTCAATGCCGGGATCGGCGTCGAGCAGCCGGGCGGCGGCGGCTGCCCCGCCCTCGGTGGTGAAATGTCCGGATTCGATGCCGGCCGGTTCCAACCCCGCCTCGGCCAGTCCCTGCCGCCACCCCTCGGTCCGGTCCTGGGCGGCAGTCATGTCCGCCGGCCCGGTGACCGTGGCGATCCGTCGGTAGCCGCGGCCCGTGAGGTGCCGGGCAGCGAGCAGCCCGCCGGTCCGGTTGTCCGTATCCACGAACGCCAGCCCGGCATGGTCCTGCCAGGGCCGGCCGATGAAAACTGCGGGCAGCGTTGCGTCCGCCAGTTCGGTTTCCAGGGCGTCGGCTTTGTGGTGGGAGACGATGATGGCTCCGTCCACGTGGCCGCTGCGCAGGTATCGGATGAACTGCCCTTCTTTCTCCCCCTGGCGGGCAATCAGCAGTACCAGTTGCACTTCGGTGTCCTTCAGGGCCTCCGTGATTCCGTTCAGCGTCATGGCGAAGAAGGGGTCCACCAGGACCCGGCCGTCCGGCTCCGGGATGACCAGGGCGATGGAATCGGCACGGCTGGTGGCCAGGGACCGGGCCGCACGGTTCGGTGTGAAACCCAGTTCCCCGATCGCCGCGTCGATGGCGGCCTGCGTCCGGGCACTAACCCGGGCACCTCCGTTGATGGCACGGGACACGGTCGAGCGGGAAACCCCGGACAGCGCCGCCACGTCTTCCAACGTGGGGCTGCTGCGCCGGGGTTTCACCGACCCGCTCCGGGGCCCGGGCTTAAGGCTGCTCATCGTTTCGACGATACGACATACGCAGGGGTTGCGGCGCCCGGCACCGGCACGCCCGGGGGCAGGGCATTGGCGGCCGCCGCTTCCGCGTACCAGAGCCCGCTCGCCTTGGGCGTGCGCTGCAGTGTTTCGTAATCGACGTGCACAATCCCGAACCGCTTGGCGTACCCCCAGGCCCATTCGAAGTTGTCCATCAGCGACCAGGCAAAGTAGCCGCGGACGTCGACGCCGTCCGCCACCGCGTCCTGCACTGCTGCCAGATGCGACCGGATGAAGTCGAGGCGATCCAGGTCCTGGACGGTCCCGTCTGCCACCACGTCGTCGTCGAAGGCTGCACCGTTTTCGGTAATGTACAGCGGCACTCCCGCCGGCCCGGTGTAGTCGCGCTGCAACCGGTTCAGCAGCCGCCGAAGCCCCTCGGGCTGGATCTCCCAGCCCATGTTCGTTTGCGGCAGTCCGCGCCGCACGGCATGGATCCCGTCGGCGGCAGGATACGGGCTGGCCGTGGGACGTGCCGACGGCGCCGCCGTCGTCAGGGGTGCCGTCGCCGGGGTCTTGGTGAAGGCATCACCGTGGTAGTAATTCACCCCCAGGAAGTCGATGGGGGAACTGATGACCGCCAGGTCTCCGTCCCGGACGTGGGATTCGAAGCCGTAGGGAGCCAGATCCGCCACCACGTCCTCGGGGTACTTCCCGTGGAAGACGGGGTCCGCGAACATCCGGTTGAACTGTCCGTCGATGCGGCGGGCTGCGTCGACGTCGTCGGGGTTCTGCGGATCGGCGGGATCCGCGACCGTGAAGTTCAGGGTCAGGCCGGTGTCCAGGGCTGGGTCCCGTCCCTTAAGCGCCTGGACTGCAAGTCCATGCGCCAGCAGCAGGTGATGGTTCGCCGCAACCGCGAGTTTTCGATCCTGCAGTCCGGGTGCATGCTCGCCGCTGGCGTAGCCGACGTAGGCGGAGCACCAGGGCTCGTTCAGGGTGGTCCAGGCCGTCACCCGGTCCCCCAGCACGTCGTGGACGCTGAGGGCATAGTCGGCAAACCGGTACGCAGTGTCCCGGTTGGCCCAGCCGCCCTGGTCCTGCAGGGCCTGCGGCAGGTCCCAGTGGTACAGGGTCAGCCACGGCTGGATCCCGGCCTCGAGCAGCGAATCCGTCAGTCTGCTGTAGAAATCCAGCCCCGCAGCGTTGACCGGACCGCCGTCGGGCCGGATCCGTGCCCAGGAGGTGGAGAACCGGTAAGAGCCAAGGTTCAGTGACTTCATGAGGGCCACGTCGTCGTCCATCCGGTGATAGTGGTCGCAGGCGATGTCCCCGTTGTCGCCGTTCACCACTGCGCCGGGAACGCGGCTGAAAGTATCCCAGATGGAATCCTTCCGGCCGTCTTCCGAAGCAGCGCCCTCCACCTGGTAGGCGGCGGTCGCCGCACCCCACACGAACCCGGACGGGAATGAGGCGTTGTTGTTCATGGTCATCCCTTAACCGCTCCCTGCATGATTCCTGCAACCAGGTGCCGCCCGGCGACGGCGAAGACGATGAGCAGCGGAATGGTGGAGAGCACCACGCCGGCCAGGACCACTGAGTAGTCGACAAAGCGCGCTGACTGCAGTTGCTGCAGTGCCACCGGCAGGGTGGGGTTCTGCGCATTGAGGACAATGAACGGCCAGAAGAAATTGGTCCAGGTGGCCACGAAGGTGAACAGTGCCAGCATCGCGGCGGCCGGGCGTGCTGCCGGCAGGGCCACATGCCAGAAGGCCTGCCACATGTTGGCGCCGTCCATCCGTACGGCTTCGATCAGTTCGTCCGGCAGCGCGTCCTGCAGGTACTGGGTCATCCAGAAGACACCGAAGGCGGTGACCAGCCCCGGGATGATGACGGCTCCCATGGTCCCGGTCCAGCCGAGCTTGGACATCACGATAAACAGCGGAATGACACCGAGCTGGGTGGGTACGGCCATCGTGGCCACTACGAAAACCAGCAGTGCCTTGCTGCCACGGAAGCGCAGCTTCGCGAAGGCGAAACCGGCCAGGGAGGAGAAGATCACCACGGAAGCGGCCGTCACGGTGGAAACAAGGATGCTGTTGCCCAGGGCTTTCCAGAACGGAATGGTATCCAGCACCGTGGCCGCGTTGGCGAAGAAGTTGCCGCCGGGAATCAGCGGAACTCCCTTGACGATCGCCGTGCTGTCATGGCTGGCCACCAGGACGGACCAGAGGATCGGGAGGGCAGAGCCCATGATCACGGCCCCCAGCAGTCCGTAGGTGACGAAGCCCGGTCGCCGGTTGTATCCGCCGGTCTTCCGCCCGCGGCCCCATGCCGGGTGCGGCGGCTGCGCACCGCCGCGGTTCCGACGGCGTCGGGCGGTTTCGGCGGCACGTTTCCCGGCTGTCTGTTCGACCATGGGTACGGAGGTCATTTCCGTCCTCCCTGCGAGGCAATGCGGCGGGTGATGAGGAAATTGAGGGCCGCGATGAGCACGATGATGACGAACAACAGCCAGGCGACGGCGGACGCGCGGCCCAGGTTGCGCTGCCCCCAGCCGAGTTCCCAGATGTACATGGTGAGGGTCTGCCACTGCCGGTCGGCCCCGCCCAGGCCGTAGGCGTCAAAGACACGCGGCTCGTCGAAAATCTGCAGGCCGCCGATGGTGGCGGTGATGACCACGAAGATGATGGTGGGCCGAAGCATGGGAACGGTTACCGAGATGAACTGCCGCCAGCGGCTGGCGCCGTCGAGGATCGCCGCTTCATACATGTCCCGCGGCACCGCCTGCATGGCAGCCAGGAAGATCAGGGCGTTGTAGCCGGTCCAGCGGAAATCCACCATGGTGGCAATGGCGACGTGGCTCGCCAGGGTGTTGGAGTGCCACGGAACGGGATCCAGGCCGATAGACGTCAACAGCCCGTTAATGGCGCCGGACTGGTCAGCGAAGACATTGCCGAAGATCAGGCCCACTGCCACCGGGGCAACCACATAGGGAACCAATACGCCCATGCGCCAGAACGTCTTGGCCCGCAGGTTCGCATCCAGGACGGCGGCAATGCCGATTGCCAGGATGATCTGCGGAACCGCCGAGATCAGGAAGATGCTGAAGGTGTTGCCCACCGCGTTCCAGAAGTACGGCTGCGAGAGGACGAAGGTGAAGTTCTCCGTGCCGCTGAATCCAAGGTTGCCGCCGATGAGGTTCCAGTTATGCAGCGAGACCCACCCGGTATAGAGCAGCGGGAACAGCCCGACAATCGCAAACAGGATAAAGAACGGTGAAATGTAGAGATACGGGGAGACTTTGACGTCCCAGCGGGCCAGCCGGCTGCTGAACCCTACCCGGCGTACCGGCGTCCGCGCTGCCGGCGGCTTGACGGTGACAGCCATGGCTATCTTCCTAACGTCCAAGGGGAATCGAAGTTTGGTTCCGGTGCCTGCGGCGCTCTACGCGGCCGCAGGCACCGGACGCCTGTGGATGCTACTGGAGCGCTTCTACTCCGGTGACGAACTTCTGCCACGAAGAGTCGGGGTCGTCGGACTTGAGGACGTCCACCCGGTCCAGCGCCTGCTGCATCGAATCATTGATGGCGAAATAGTTCGGCCCCTTGAACGGCGTCACAGTCACGGCTTCAGCGCGGTCGGCCAGGATCTGACCCACCGGAGCATCATTGAAGAACGCGTTGGTTGAGCCCGTCAGCTCTTCCATCTCGTAGGCCTCGACCTGGCTGGGGAAGGTGCCCTTGGAAGCAAATGCCTTGATCTGCTGCTCCGGAGCGGTGAGCCACTGGGCCAGCTTGATGGCCTCTTCCTGGTTCTTCCCCTGCGTGGGAACCGTCAGGTAGGACCCGCCCCAGTTACCGCCACCGCCCGGGAAGACATTGGCGATATCCCAGCCTTCAACGCCGGCAGCGTTGCCCTCGATACTGCCCAGCATCCAGCCCGGGCAGAAGGTGGTGGCAAAGGCGCCGCTCTGGAAGCCGGCCTCATAGTCATCGGACCACAACTGCAGATGCGCGGAGAGATCCTTGTCCACAGAGTTCTCGAGCACCTGGTTGTAGATGTCCTTCACCTCCGGGTTCTCGGTGGCGATGACCGTCCCGTCATTTTCCTCGTAGGCGTTCTCGACCTGATTGATCATGCCCTGGTAGGCGGACATGGCAGAGTCGTACCAGGCGGCGTCGGACTTCGCAGTGAACTGTTCGCCGATTTCGAAGTAGTGGTCCCAGTCGCCTTCGAGCAGCTCCGCAACTTCCTCGCGGTCCGTCGGCAGGCCCGCTGCCGCGAATAGGTCCGAGCGGTAGCAGATAGCCTGAGGGCCGACGTCGGTGCCGTAGCCGATCAGTTTTCCATCCTCGGTGGTCGCGCCCTCGACCTTCCAGTCCAGCCAGCGGTCTTCCACCTCGGGGCTGGCCAGGTCCGCGAACTGGTCCGGGTACTGCTTGAGTTCCGGCAGCCAGTCCACTTCGATGCCCTCGATGTCCGAGAGGCCGGAACCGGCAGCGAGCTTGGTGTTCAGGTTGTCCCGGGCATTGTTGGAGGTGGCCTTCTTGTCATGCACGATCTTGATGTTGGGGTTCGCCTCCTGGTACTCCTCGAGCAGCTCCTCGTAGCCCCACTCGTTGAAGGTGCTGATGCTGAGCGTGACCTGGCCGTCCCCTCCTTCGGAAGCTCCTTCGTCTCCCCCGCCGCAGGCTGTCAGGAGAAGGGCTGCGGCTGCAACGGATGCGGCAAGCGCAGGTCCGCGGCGTGCACGGCCGGCGGAAGTGGGTTTGGTACTCATTGCTGACTCCTTTGTCATAATCCGGGTGTCGAAGCACGAGTGTCCGCGATACCTCCGCGCATTCCGTGCCGCTGCCTTACGGATGCGCCCTGCTGCCGAACCGGCGGCCAACTAAAAACGGTGGGAGCGCTCCCACAAGCTCAGCCAATCGTGATGTGCGCTGAATCACATGTCAAGTGGGAGCGCTCCCATACGCCAGGAAAAAGCCGCCTCCACGACGTAGCCGCAGGTCAGCGACGCGTTGTGGACCTCAGCGGTTATCCAATCGTTACCTCCCCGCTTGCGGCCGGAAGCAATCCGAACACAAAAAGGCCCGGACCAATCGGTCCGGGCCTGCTTGCGCTGGACATTCTCCAGCCGGGTTCAACAGCTACTCGACCGCGCCCGCGCCTTCCGCCTTTGGCTTCGGTGCGGTGACGCGGCGGCCTTCCGCGGGACCGGTGGAGCGGCCGGCGTCAGCTCGGGCGGTGTCGGCGTTGCGGCCGGCGTCAGCAGCTCGGGCGGCGTCGGCATTGCGCTCCGATCCGGCTGCGGGAGCGGGAGCAGCGGCGCCAGCGCCGCCCTCCTCGCCGTCGTCCTCCTCGTCATCGTCCTTGGTGACGGCCTTGTGGGACTGGCGCAGAACCTCAATGACAATCGGGATCACGGAGAGCACCACCACAGCCACGAAGATCAGGTCCAGGTTTTCCCGGACAAAGGGCACCCGGTCACCGAGCACGTAACCCAAGAGGGTCACACCGACGCCCCAGACGAACGCGCCCACCGCATTGAACGAAACGAACGCCTTGTAGTTCATCTGGGCAACGCCGGCCACCACCGGGGTAAAGGTCCGGACCACAGGCACGAACCGGGCCAGGATCACGGCTTTGCCGCCGTGGCGATCAAAGAACACCTGGGCGCGCTTTACGTTCTCCCGTTTGAAGAGCCTACTGTCCGGCCGGTTGAAGACGGCGGGGCCGGCCTTCCTGCCGATGTAATAGCCGGTCTGGTCGCCTACGAAGGCACTGATGAAGACCAGGACCGCAAGCAGCCACACGTTGATGTCGATGGTGCCCGTAGCCACCAGGAGTCCCGCGGTGAACAGCAGGGAATCCCCCGGCAGGAAGAAGCCGATCAGCAGTCCGGTTTCGGCAAACACGATGCCGCAGACCATCAGGACCACCCACGGTCCAAGGGCCGGGTCGGCAAGGAATACCTGGGGGTCCAGCCACTCAGGCAAAAGGGAAGAAGTTGGAGGGCGGACAGGACCGGAAACGGCTGTGGCCGCAGAGAGAGTCACCTCACTAGGGTACGCCACGGCCTCCGGCCGATCCCCGGCTGTCTGCAAGTTCAGCCGGGGATCGGTCTGCTGACCGCAACGGTCGGGATCCTTGACAGCCGAACGCCCGGCGGGATTACCTAATGAACATTCGGTAAAGAAAAGAGGTTCCATGGCTGACACCGAGGTCCCCCGGGACACGTACCGCGCCCATCCCCTCCTGGTCGACGACGCCGCCTCGGCATGGATGGGCATCGAAGTCGTGGCGGTCGGCCCCGGCACGGCACGCATTTCGATGCTTCTCCGCCCGCAGATGGTCAACGGTTTCGGCATCGGCCACGGCGGGATGGTCTTCGCCTTTGCCGACACAGCCTTCGCCCTGGCCTGCAATCCGGAAGGCGGCGGGCCTGCCCGGAAACGGGACCACATCACGGTGGCCGCCGGCGCCGACATCACGTTCCTGGCTCCGGTCACGGCGGGTGACCGACTGACTGCTTCCGCCGAGCACCGCGCCGGCAACGGCCGCAGCGGCGTGTACGACATAGAGGTGCGGTCCGAACGTCCCGACGGGACCGCCGTCGTCGTCGCCCTTTTCCGTGGACGCTCGCGCACCATCCCCAACCCCGCCCTGACACCGTCCGGCGCCCCCACCGAAAGCCGCGCATGAAAGCCACCCCCGCTCCGCTCAAGTCCACCGCAGCCGATCCCTCGACATTGGACCCTGAGGAACTTATGAGCCGGGACGAGCTGGAGGCCCTCCAGTTGACACGCCTGAAGCAGACCCTTGCCTACGCGTACGATCGGGTTCCCCTGTACCGGCGCAAGTTCGACGACGCCGGTGTGCACCCCTCCGATCTGCGGGAACTGAGCGATCTGGAACGGTTCCCGTACACCACGAAGGAGGACCTGCGCTCGACGTATCCGTTTGGCATGTTCGCAGTCCCTCAGCAGCAGGTGGCCCGCATCCACGCCTCCTCCGGAACCACGGGGCGGCCCACCGTCGTCGGCTACACAGCCGGGGACCTGGAGCGCTGGAGCTCTTTGGTGGCCCGTTCGCTGCGTGCCTCCGGAGTGCGGCAGGGATACAAGGTGCACAACGCCTACGGCTACGGGCTCTTCACCGGTGGCTTGGGAGCGCACTTCGGTGCGGAGCGGCTCGGCTGCACGGTGATCCCCGTGTCCGGCGGGCAGACGGAGCGGCAGGTCCAGCTCATCATGGACTTCGAACCGGACACCATCCTTTGCACGCCTACCTATCTGCTGGCCATCGCCGACGCCATGGCAGCCGCCGGCATCGATCCCCGGTCCACTTCACTGAAGAACGCCGTCCTCGGCGCCGAGCCGTGGACCGAGGAAATGCGGCACGAACTCGAAACGCTGATGGATCTGGATGCGTGTGACATTTACGGACTCTCGGAAGTCATGGGCCCGGGCGTGGCCGGCGAGTGTGTGGAGAGCAAGGACGGAGCCCACATCTGGGAGGACCACTTCCGGCCGGAGATCATCGACCCGTTTGATGACACCCGGGTCCTGGGCGACGGCGAACCAGGCGAGCTGGTTTTCACCTCCCTGACCAAGGAAGCGCTGCCGATCATCCGCTACCGGACCCATGACCTCACCCGCCTGCTGCCCGGCACGGCCCGGCCCTCCATGCGCAGGATGGGACGCATCACCGGCCGCAGCGACGACATGATCATCCTGCGCGGCGTCAATCTCTTCCCCACCCAGATCGAGGAAATCGCCCTGCGCATCCCGGCCCTGAGCCCGCACTTCCAGCTCGAAATCACCCGCCCGGCACGCATGGATGAGCTCACGGTCCGGATCGAGCGCCGTGAGGATGCCACGACGCCCGACTCCGCGGCGGCGGCATTGGAGCTCGCCGCGCAGATCAAGATCCATGTCGGCTCCTCCTGCGTCGTTGAGGTGGTCGACCCCGGGACGCTGGCACGCTCCAGCGGCAAGCTGCGCCGGATCTATGACCTGCGCCGCGGCGCCGATACCTCCTCCGCGCGGTGAACTCCCCGTTGACGTGGGAAAATAGCGCCATGCCTGCCGCCGCCGGAGCCTCCTCCGAACCTGCTCCCGTTTCCGCTGCCGATACTGAACCGGAGCAGACCGACCCCGTGTCCGAGCCTGCGTCCAGCCCGGCGTCCGGCCCGCGCCGCGGCAGGCCGGGATACGACCAGCAGACAGTACTGAACGTGGCCGTGGATGTCTTCAACCGGCACGGCTACGAAGCCACGTCCATGGGAATCCTGGCGGAAAACCTGGGCATCACGAAGTCCGCGATCTACCACCATGTGCCGTCCAAAGGTGACCTGCTGCGCCTGGCACTGGATCACGCCCTGGACGGACTCGAGGCGGTGCTGGACGATCCGAGGGCTTCGGCCGGTGCAGCGGATGCACGACTGGAATTCGTGCTGCGCGGCACCATCGAGGTGCTGACCGAGCGGCTGCCGTTCGTCACACTGCTGCTGCGGCTGCGGGGCAACACCGACGTTGAACGCAGCGCCCTGGCCCGGCGCCGCGAGTTTGACCACCGGGTGGCGGGACTCGTGGACGCCGCCCGCAGTGAGGGGTCGGTACGCAGCGACATTGATCCGCGCACCACCACGCGCCTGCTGTTCGGCACGATCAACTCGATTGTGGAATGGTACAAACCCGGCGGCCCGCTGCCCGCACAGAAACTCGCGGACAACATCATCACCATGGTTTTTGACGGGCTGCATACGCGCCGGGTCTGACCCGGTGCCCCGCGGGACGTTAGGCCGCGGCCGGGACGGCGCGGAGCCGCAGGAAGGCGGGGGTGAGCATCGGAACCGCGGAGAGCACCAGCCCCAAGGCGCCGATCAGGACGCCGGCGCGGACCCCCAGCGTTGCGCCGACGACGCCGGCAAGCAGGGCACCCAGAGGGATCGAGCCGTACATCACCTGGGTATAGGCACCGGCGGAGCGCGTGAGCTCCTCCCGTGGAATGAGCTGCTGGCGCATCGTCAGGGAGTAGATATTGGCGTTACCCTCGCCGATACCGCGCAGCAGCATGACGGCGGCAATGACAGCTGCCAGAGTCCACCCGGTGACCGGCCAGACCGGCAGCAGCAGCGGCACCGCGCAGGACAGCACAAGCGAAACGGCGAAGGCCGGACCCAGGCCTGCTTTGTCGGCCAGGCGGAGTGCTGTCAGGGTGCCGAGCAGGCCGCCGACACCGGCTCCGGCCAGCGCCAGGCCGTACGCACCAACACCGACGTCCTGCTGCTGCACCGCCCAGAGAATCAGGTTCAGCATCAGGATTTGTTCGGCCGCGTTGTAGGTGGCCGCATGGACGGTCAAGGCACGCAGATGGCGGTCACCGAACAGGATCCGCAGTCCGGTGAGGAGCGTGGGCCGTTTGCCCGGGGCTGAGCCCGGAACCGCGTTCGGGTTCTCCTCCCCCGCGGGCATCGAGGCCGTCGGCGACGGGGCCGCCGCTACGGAATGTTGTTCCCGGGGGCGGCTCGAAACCACTCCCGCAGCGGAAGCCAGATGTCCAAGCATGGTGGCGATCAAGGCGCCGGGAGCACCCACCGCCGAGACCAGCAGACCGGCTAGCCCCGGGCCGCTGATTTCCGTGACGGTCCGGGTGGCTTGGACGGCTCGGTTGGCCGGCGCGAGGTCCTGGTCCGCAACGAGGGCGGGGACAAAGGCGAAGGCCGATAACCCGAAGATCAGGGCGCAGCAGCCGCTGAGGAAGGTGACTGCTGCCAGCAGGGGGACGCTGAGCCATCCCCCTGCCCAGGCCAGGGGAATCTGCGCCAGGAGCACGCATTGGGCAATATCGGCGGCCACCATGGACCGTCGCTGGTCCCTCCCCTGCAGGAGATGGCCGGCCACCAGCGAGAACAGCAGGTACGGCAGGGTGCCGGCCGCGGCGACAAGGCTGACCGCTGCCGGGCCGGCATCGAGGGCGATGGCTGTGACCAGCGGGATCGCGATGCCGGTGACCTGGGCCCCGGCACTGGCAGCACCCTGCCCCAGCCAGTAGCGGCGGAAACTGCGGTCGGTGCGCAGCAGCACCCAGCTGTGGTCCTTCATGCCGCGGCCGCCGGCTGTACGGCGACTGCAGGCGTGACGGGCAATAATGAAGGCATGTGCCGGATACGGAGACTCACTACGGTGCGGAATCGCGCCAGGCCGCCGCGGGGCCCCGAAACCCGCAATCGAGCTGATGCGTGCATAGCTGGGTCCCCCGTCGGCCTGTACTTTTCTGCTGCTCCGGCATACGTTACCGGCAAACAGCTATGAGCGGTAACTCTTTTGAAGGGCGGCTCCCTTCGGACAGCGGATACCCGGAGCCGGGCGGGCGGGCGCCGGCCCCTGCTCCCCTGCGACTCCTCCAAGTGTTCGTCAATACTGCTGACCGGGAGGCCGGGGAGGACGCCCTGGGCAACCCTGTTGATCTGGCGGACTGGCTGGCCGGCTACGGGCTGGTCGAGGCAGGCACCCCGGCTACGACCGACGATCTTGCCTTGGCGCTCGATCTTAGGGAGGGGCTGCGTTCCCTCTTCCTCACCCACCACGACGGCGGGCACCCGGGAGGCGCGGACGACGACGGCGGGCACCCGCACCGCACGCCGCCACCCGCCGTCGTCGACGGCTTGCAGTGCCTGGACCGTGCGCTGAAGCAGCTGCCCGTTCGGGTCGCGGTCTCCGGAGGGGTGCCGCGCGTCGAGCCGGCGCCCCAGCCTCCCGTGCGCACGGCACTCGCCCACATCGGAGCCGTACTGGTCCATGCCGATCCGGCCCAGCTGCGGCGCCTGAAAGCGTGCCGGCGGGACGTCTGCCGCTGGGTCTTCTTCGATAGTTCGCGCAACCGCGGCGGAACCTGGTGCGCCATGGAGATCTGCGGCGCACGCACCAAGATGCAGGCCTACCGAAAGCGGAATACCTAGCCCCGACTCCTACCCCGACACCTTCGGGGACTTACTTCTCCACCAGGGTCAGCACATCGTAGGTGGCCACCAGTTCGTCGTTCTGGTTGGTCAGCACGGCATCCCAGGCAACCTCGCCGTACTCGTCCGTTTCACGCGGCGTGATCTTTTTGGCGGTCAGCGTCACCCGGATGGAGTCCCCCGCAGCCACCGGGGTCAGAAACCGCAGGTTTTCCAGTCCGTAATTGGCCAGCACCGGCCCCGGCGCCGGATCCACGAACAGGCCCGCACCCCAGGACAGCAGCAGGTAGCCGTGCGCCACGATGCCCGGGAAGAACGGATTCGCCGCCGCCGCTGCAGCGTCCGTGTGGGCATAGAACGTGTCCCCCGTGGTCTCCGCGAACGCGGCGATGTCCTCGAGGGTGACCTTCCGCAGGTCCGACCGGACGGCGTCGCCCACCCGCAGCTCACTGAGCGGCTTACGGAACGGATGTCCGGCGTCGAACCGCCGGTCGGCGCCCGGATGCCAGATACCGGTGAGGCTCGTGAGCATGTTGGGCGAGCCCTGCACCGCCGTGCGCTGCATGTAGTGCCGCACCGCGCGGATGCCGCCTAGTTCCTCGCCGCCGCCGGCACGGCCCGGCCCGCCGTGCACCAGGTGGGGCACCGGCGAGCCGTGCCCGGTGGAGGAGCGGGCGTCTTCGCGGTTCAGGAACAATACCCGCCCGTGGTGTCCGGCGATGCCGGTAAGCACTTCGCGGGCGACGTCCGGGTCATTGGTGCAGACGGTTGCCACCAGCGACCCTCCGCCCCGCGCGGCCAGCCGGACGGCGTCGGCGACGTCGGTGTAGCCCACCACCGAGGCCACGGGCCCGAAGGCTTCGATAGTGTGCAGGGCATCCGCGTCGCTGTCCGGCCAGGTCAGCAGCAGCGGCTCCATAAAGGCACCGTCCGGCGCGGTTCCCTCGCTTCCGTCGGCGCGCACGACGTCGGGGGTGTCCAGCGATCCCAGCGCCAGCTGCGCGCCGGCCGCGAGCATCCGCTGCACCGCCTCCCGGACGCCGTCGAGCTGCTCCCGGGAGGCCAGGGCACCCATCGTTACGTTGTCCGCGCGCGGATCGCCCAGGACCACGCGCCCGCGGATGCGCTCCCCGGCGGCGGAAACCACATCATTGACCAGCCCGGCCGGAACAATAACGCGGCGGATTGCGGTGCATTTCTGGCCGGCCTTGGCCGTGATCTCGGTGACCAGCGAGCGGATGAAGGCGTCGAACTCGGGGGTGCCCGGAACGGCGTCCGGACCCAGGAGTGCCGCGTTCAGTGAATCCGTTTCCGCCGTGAAACGGACACCGCCGACGGCGATCTGCGGATGGGCGCGCAGGCGTTCGGCGGTGGAGGCCGAGCCGGTGAAGGAGACCATGTCCCGGTAATCGAGGTGGTCCGGAAGGTCCCGCGCGGAACCGGAAATCAGCTGCAGCGATCCGGCCGGAAGAATGCCCGAGTCCACGATCATCCGGACGGCCGCCGCCGTGATGTACCCCGTGGGGGTGGCGGGTTTGACGATGCTCGGCACCCCGGCGAGGAACGCCGGAGCCAGTTTTTCCAGCATGCCCCAGACCGGGAAGTTGAAGGCGTTGATCTGCACCGCAACGCCCGGGATCCGGGTATAGATGTGCTCACCCAGGAATGAGCCGTCCTTGGCGAGCTGTTCCACGGCGCCGTCGACGATCACGGTGGAGTTCGGCAGTTCCCGGCGGCCCTTGGAACCGTAGGCAAACAGGACTCCGATCCCGCCGTCAATGTCCACCAGCGAGTCCGTCCGAGTGGCGCCGCTGCGGGCGGAGACGGCGTAGAGCTCCTCACGCTGCGCATTGAGGTGCATTGCGAGTTCCTTGAGGAGCAGGGCCCGCTGGTGGAAAGTGGATTTACCCAGTTCGGCCTGCCCTGCGGTTCGGGCATAGTCGACGACGGCGGCGGTGTCCAGACCCTCGCTGCTGACCAGCGCAAGCAGCTCACCGGTGCTGGCATCGTGCACTTCGGTGCCGCGGATTCCGGCGGGATCCGGTGTCCACCAGGACCCCCGAACGTAGCTGGGAACGGTTTCGACGTCGATGGCGGTGGCCGTCATTTCGGTGCCTTTCGAAACGGGAAGAAACCGCAGCCGTCCTCCGGCAGGCATCCTTGCCGCCGGATTACTGACCATGCGGTCGGTATATCGCCAGCGTAGCCGAAAGCTAGGAGGAACACACCCGTTGGCGCCCTGCTGCGGCGGATAGCCTGCCCGCGCACCCAATGGCCGGGTCTGCTGTTGCCGCGGGAAATCCGCTGCGACAGACTCTTGCCCCTGAGCAATGTTGTACCAGCCACTAAGGAGCACGATGATGAGCCCCAAACCGCTGTCTCTCCGCCGTCTGGCTGTCCTGACCCTGGCTACCGCTGCCCTCCTGGCCGGAGGTGCTGCCCCGGCGAGCGCCGGCGGCAACTCTGGACCCGATTCCCGCAGCGGGCATTCCCTCGAGCACCGCGGCGGTCACGAACACGGCGGCAGACACGGCGGGCACGGCGGCGGGCACGGGCACGGTCAGGGGAACCGCAGTGTCGACTACGTCGCGTTCGGCGATTCCTATGCCTCCGGCGTCGGCGGCGGACCCGAGCTTGATGCGTGCCGCCGCACCGCGCAGGGCTACCCCGCGCTTCTGGACGCCCTGGACCGGGTGGAGCTGGACGGTAATGTCACCTGTTCGGGCGCCACTGCCCTCATCACCCCGCTCGACGCTCCGGTGGACCTTCCCGAGCAGATTGACGACGCCGCTGCCCGGGGTCTGCTGAATCGAAGGACGGACACCGTCACGGTGACCATCGGCGGCGATGACCTCCGGTTCGCTTCCGTGATACTCGCCTGTGCCGGGCCGCAGCTGCCGGCCACCTGCGCCCCCGCCATCGACTCCGCTGCCGCTTACGCACAGACCGTCCTGGCACCGCAGCTGGCAGCGGAGTTTGCCCGGATCACGGGACTGGCTCCGAGGGCGACCCTGGTGGTGACCGGGTATCCGTACCTGTTTGAAGCCGGAACCCCCGGACCGATCAGCACCGAGGCGCAGACCCTCCTGAACAAGGGAACCGACGCCTTGAACGCGGTCATCGCCGATCAGGTTCCGGACAGCGGGGTGTTCGTGGATGTCGTGGACGAGTTCGCCGGGCACGGTGTCGGTTCCGCCGATCCCTGGATCATCTTCGAGGGCGGCCAGTTGGACCTGCACCCCACGGAAACGGGGTACCGCGAGGGCTACACCGCCGCCATCCTCGAAGACGCGGGCAGCGAGTTCGGAGTCGGCTGCCGCGGACGGCGCTAGACGCAGCGTTGGCGGCCCTCCCCGCCTGGCCTTCGCCGGCGGCCCGGGCTTCGGGAGCCGCTGTCAGGAGACCGGCAGCGGAACCGCGTGGCCGAACCGGAAGAGGTTCTGCGGATCGTAGGCGGCCTTGGTTGCCTGCAGCCGCGCGAAAACTTCCGGATCCCATGCAGGCTGGGCACCCGCCTTCGTGCGTGCCGGTCCGCGGAGGTTGACCAGCGCACCCGCAACGTAGGGGCCGACGACGACGTCGAGCCGATCCAGGGCCGCTGCTGTGGCATCCGCAGCCGGCGGAACGTTGAGTCCCACGGAGTAGAGGTTGAAGCCTGCATCCCGGCCGGACACCGAATCCTCGAACGGAGGATCCAGGGCCAGTGATCCGCCCATCAACCGGATTTCCGTCATCATCAGCGGAGTATGCGATCCCGGTCCCACCTGCCCCATCAAACCGGCCGCCAGTTCATCGGGCAGCTCCGCCAACAGGGTCCCGCGGTCCAGGCTGGGCACCGGTTCGTCCGGATCCATGTGGATGCTGCCTACTGCCCCGTAGTCCATCGGTCCGGCCGTATCCATGAAGGGCGCTGATACATGCCGCATGGGTTCCAGCAGAGTGTCGCCCTCTTCCCGGCTGCCGAACACCGCGAACCGCAGGTGCACCGGCGCGGTACCTCGCAGTTCCTCGGGAAGGAACGGAACGTCGGGCAGGTGCAGGAAGGCCAGGGACGCTGAAACATCCGTCGGCAGCTGGGGTGTCCAGGCTCGGAACGCAGCCAGGACCTCCGGGCCGGCATCTTCCGGGTACATGATGCCGCCGCCGTAAAACTCCCGGAACGGGGTCAACCCGAGCGTCATGGACGTGATGACGCCGAAATTGCCCTTGCCGCCGCGCAGCGCCGCGAACAGCCCGGCGTCTTCGGCACTGCCGGCCTCGAGGTGCCTCAGGCTGCCGTCGGGAGTCACAACATCGATCGCCTGCACATGGTCGCTGGCGAATCCCAGTGCCCGGCCCATCAGCGGCAACCCTCCGCCGGACGCGAAACCCGCCACTCCCACGGTTCCAGAGGAGCCATGCGGACCCGTGAGCCCGAGCAGCACGGTCTCCCCCAGCACCGAGCGCCAGCGGACGCCGGCACCCACGGTGACGGTGCCGGCGTCGGGGTCCACCGCCAGGTCCTGCAGCCGGGACGTGTTGATCAGCAGGCCCTCGTCCATCGCGGCCGCGGCACCGTGGCCGGTCGCCTGCATCCCGACAGGAATGCCGCGCTCAGCTGCCCAGCGGACGGCATTCTGTACATCCTCGACGGCGGCTGCACCGAACACGGCATCGGGACGCTGGATCACCGAGGGGTTGAAGCCGGCGGTGTCGACGGCGTACCCGGGCTCCCCGGGGCTGTTCAACGGGCCGTGGACAACGCCGCGGAGGGTTTCAAGGTCGGCATCCTGGATCATCTTCGGCTCCTTGGCTGGGCAGGTGTCCGCGGCCGCCGGGTCCGCGGACCGGAGAGTGCTGCCAGAAAATGCTAGGCATCGACGACCTTCCCTGCCTAGCCCCGCCGGAAAATCTTCGCTAGCTCCCGAGCACCTCCGCGAGATCGAATTTCACCGGCTCCTCCAGCTGCCCATAGGTGCACGATTCGGGCGTGCGGTCCTGCCGCCAACGGGAAAACTGGGCCACATGGCGGAACCGCTCCCCCTCCATATGGTCGTAGCGCACCTCCACCACCCGTTCAGGGCGCAGCGGCACGAAGGAGAAGTCCTTTTTCCCGCTCCAGCGGCTGCCTTCGGAGTTGCGCGGGGTGCGGTTGCCCTTCTCCTGCTCCCCTTCGGCCCAGGGATGCCCGTCCTCGACGGCGACCAGCGGCTGGAGTTCCTCGAACAGTTCCCGTCGGCGGTCCATTGAGAAGGAACTTGCCGCACCCACGTTCACCAGCACGCCGTCGTCGTTGTAAAGACCCAGCAGCAGGGAGCCGATCAGGTCGGTGCCGGACTTGTGCACCCGGTAGCCGGCGAGCACGCAGTCGGCCGTGCGTTCGTGCTTGAGCTTGGCCATGGTGCGCTTGTTCGGTGCGTACGGGCCGGCGAGGGGTTTGGCCACCACGCCGTCCAGGCCTGCACCTTCAAAGCGTCCGAACCAGTCCTGCGCCAGATCGGCGTCGTCGGTGGCGGCGGTGACGGACACCGGTGCCTGCGCCGTTTTCAGCGCCTGGACCAGGGCCTCCCGGCGTTCGGAGAACGGCCGGTCCCGGTAGTCGACGTCGCCCAGGGCCAGCAGGTCGAACGCCACGAACCGGGCCGGGGTTTCTTCCGCGAGCAGTTTCACCCGGCTGGCGGCGGGATGGATCCGCTGCTGCAGCAGTTCGAAGTCCAGCCGTTTGCCGTCCGGGGCCACCATAACGATCTCGCCGTCCAGCACGCACCGCGCAGGCAGGTTCTGCCGAAGGGCTTCGACGAGTTCGGGGAAGTACCGCGTCATCGGCTTTTCGTTCCGGGAGCCGATCTCGACGTCGTCGCCGTCCCGGAAAATGATGGACCGGAATCCGTCCCATTTGGGTTCGTACAGGTAGTCCCCGCGGGGCAGGGCGCTGACGGATTTAGCCAGCATCGGGGCAACCGGGGGCATCACTGGAAGGTCCATGTGCCCATTCTTATCCGATTGCTGCCGGTTCCCCCAGCCCTGCGGTGAACGCCGTGAGCAGGTCGCGGCCCTGCTGCCAGTAGCCCACGCCGCTTTCCTCGTTGATGTGGGCCAGCTCGCCGACGTCGATGACGGGCACCTTCCAGGCAGCGGCGATGGCTTGGGCGGCCGGCAGCGCGCAGTACGGATCGCTTTCGCTGGCGATCAGCAGGCCGGGAACGGGCAGCTCCTGCATCCGCGGATTCCGGAACGTTTTGACCACTTCCGGAAAGGACGCGGCAACCGGATCCGGCGGGCTGACCAGAAACACTCCGCGGGCGCCGTCGGGGTTTCGATGCAGCCATTCCACCGCAGCCAGGCAGCCCAAACTGTGGGCCACAAGGACTGTCTGCCCGTTCCGGGCTCCGGCGGCCCGGTCCAGCGCGGCCATCCAGTCCTCCAGTTCGGGTTCATCCCACGACGACGGCGCGATGCGGGTGACGTTCGGCAGGTCCGCCTCCCAGCGGCTCTGCCACTGCTCCGGTGGCGAGCCCTGATAGCCCGGGACAATGGTGATATGCACTGTGCCTGCATCCTTTCGCTGGTGCCCGCATGTGAGCGGGAATACTGCCGACGTTTCCGGCGCTGGAGTTCGTATGAAGAAAATAGGGTTCTTGTCCTTCGGACATTACCGGAATGCCGTGGGATCAATGACTCCCAGTGCGCAGGACGCAATACTGCAGCAGATTGAACTAACGGTCGCCGCCGAGGAAATCGGCGTCGACGGCGCGTACATGCGGGTGCACCACTTCGCCCCGCAGTTCTCCGCCCCCTTCCCCATGCTCTCCGCCATGGCGGCACGGACCAGCCGGATCGAGCTAGGCACGGGAGTGATCGACATGCGCTATATGAATCCGCTGGCAATGGCAGAAGACGCCGCAGTGGCGGACCTGATCAGCGGAGGCAGGCTGCAGCTCGGCATCAGCCGGGGATCCCCCGAGCCTGCCCTGCGAGGTTATGAGTCCTTCGGCTACGTTCCCGGCCCGGATTCCTCCGACGCCGACATGGCCCGGCAGCACACCGAAGTGTTCCGTGCCGCCATCGCCGGCGCCGGAGTGGCACAGGCTGATCCGGCGATGACCGGCAGCACCGGCGCCATGGCCATCGACCCGCTGTCCCCCGGACTGCCGGAGCGGATCTGGTGGGGGTCCGGGACCCGGGCCACCGCCAAGTGGACCGGTGAGCAGGGCATGAACCTGATGAGCTCAACGCTCCTGACCGAGGACACCGGGGTGCCGTTCGACCAGCTCCAGGCCGAGCAGATTGCGGTGTACCGGAAGGCCTGGGCCGACGCCGGACATCAGGGCACCCCGCGGGTGTCCGTCAGCCGCAGCATCATTCCGCTGGTGACCGGGCAGGACCGGCACTACTTCGGGCTGCGCGCGCAGGCAGAGGGCCGGGACCAGGTGGGCCATCTCGACGGCGGCTTGGCTCGGTTCGGCAAGAGCTACATCGGTGAACCCGATGTTATTGCTGCTGAATTGGCCGCGGACGCTGCCGTGCAGGAAGCCGACACCGTCCTGGTGACCGTGCCGAACCAGCTGGGCGTGGAGTACAACGCGCATCTGCTGGAGAGCATCGTCAAGCTCGTGGCGCCGGGGGCCGGCTGGCGGTAAGTCTCGTCGTGGCCAGGGTCCGCCCGGTCCGCCAGATCCACCCGGATCCGCCCCCTGCGGGGCTGGAACGGCGGCAACGAAATTCCCCGCTCGCAGAGCTCGCGGGAAATATTAAAGCCGCCTTCCTCCAGCCCCTCCGGTGGCGGGTGCGTCGCCTCCAGCTCCTCCCAGCAACGGTTGCATCCCCCAGCCCCCGGCCCCCGGCTGTGAGTTGTGCAGACGTTCGTCCCCGAGGTCTTAGCGCGGACGGAAGGCGAGGTGCAGAACGTAGGCGCCGGACGGGAAGGCGAGGCGCCCACCCACACGACGCACGCACACCCAGCGGCACCCCGGAAACGGCCCTCTGTCGAAATGTCAGTGGCCTCCGCTAGAGTAGTTTTCAGCTTCACGAGATGTGGCCTCCGCCCGGTTTACCGGGCACAAAAGCTCCGACTGGCCCCACACCAACCCCACTGTTCGGCGGGTGGTTCGGATGACGAAGCGGCCTGCTTCGTCCGTCGCAGGCAAGGACAACCTGAAAAGGAACCCACTGTGAGCATTTCCAGTGTCAGCAAATCCGGCCTCAGCAACTGCAGCGGCTTCACCCCGGGCCACAACATCCATTGGATCCACCGACGCCGGCTCGAGGGCTGGGAGCAGTGGTCGGACGTCGAAGTCACGGCCGATCCGCAGCTGGACCTCATCTACCTGGTGTCCGAAGGAACCCAGCAGCTGATGTGGTTCCACAATGTTCGGGCCGTGGCCACCGCGCTCGAGACCGCCGTCGACACGCCGCAGTGGTGCCAGCGCTATTCCACCCTGATGGTGCCGGGCGGGTTCGATTCCGGTGCCCGGAGCTCTTTTTTCTACTTGGCCCGGCCGGAGCGGGTAGTCCCGTGCAACGGCTCCCTGGTGCGGGCCCCGGAAACTGAGCGGATCGAGAAGGCCGGCTCCTAGCTGCCGCTCTGCCCCGGAATTCCAGGTTCCGGGGCGAAGCAAGCCCTGCGGACGAAACCGGCCGCATTGGAACAGTGCGGTGCTATTGCGGTCCGGTTTCCCCTGAGGCACCACGAAGCTGGGCAATGCGCAGCCGCAGGAAGACGATCAACAACACCAGAACCCACAGCACCAGAACTGCGGTCCCGATAACCACGAGCAGATACAGCATTCCAAACGCCGACCCGATTGCCATGTGTCCCCCGCATTCTTGCCGGCTTGCCGCTGCTGACCGGATGGTGCTGATGCTACCGGAGTAGTCAGTCGGCACGGCTGGCGGCGGAGAAGGCAGCTACTGCTGCAGCAGCTCCGGCGGCACGCTGTAGATGAGGATGACACCCAGCAGGTTTTTCGCGGCGTGCACACCGTAGGAAAGCATGAAGTTGTTTCCGGCCCAGACGTAAATGCCCACAAGCGTGGCGCCCATCGCCAGGTAAGGCATCAGCACCGGGAGGGACAGGGATTCCTTGCCCACAATGTGGATGGAGGCGAACAACAGGACCGACAGGATGCAGCAGCCCCAGAGATTCCAGTACCGGCTGAGTTTGCCGATCAGCAAGTGCCGGAAGATGTACTCCTCGACAAACGGTGCCAGGACCACCAGCAGCGGTACTACCAGCCAGGGCGACACGGACCCCACGAATCCCTCTACGGCTTCCTGGTTTACGGCCGTTTCAATCTGCCCGCTCAGCAGTGCCCCGATCATGGTGACAATGAGCATGGCGATGACGCCGGCAGGAATCAGGGACAGGGACAGCACCGGTCGGGTAGCCAGGATCTTGGTTTCCCGCACCACGTACGGCCGGGCCGCCAGGAAGGCCAACAGACCGGCAACCCCGTAAAACGCCAGGTTCAGGACGTAGGCGGCTGCAACGGGATCCGGAACCAGCATCACCAGGACAGGCATGACGAGTCCGGGCGCAAAGCTCAGGACCAGCAGGAATACTACGTAGAAGCCAGCTGCCACCGCGTCACGGCGGGTGAAACGGTAGGAAAGCCACGGGATTTGGGCCGCAGGGCGCCCCGACGGACCGGTCCGGTATTCGTTTGCTGTCATTACCTCAGGATATGGGCCGTTCTGCCGGGATACAGCCCCTCGCTAGCTCAACTCCGCGATCACCGGAGACATGGCTCCAAGAGAGAGTCGTTAACCAGGCTTTCCAGTCTGCACCTTTATATCAGCCATCCGAGCTGGCCCCGAGCCCACGAGTTCCCGCTTCAGGCGCATACTCAAGGTCCACCGCGCTTTCTGCACCCCTTACTGCAGCAACTCCAGAGACGTCTATCTTAAGCGCTTGCAACAGAGCAGATTCTGAGCGTTCACGCAGCTTCTCGTAGCTCTTCGATGTCAATACAGTATGTTTTGACAGCCGATTCTGATCGACCAAGAGTGTCAGTTCGCTTATCGCGCGCTCGTCATCACGAATAAAGACAGACCGAAAATGGCTATACAGGGAATCTAGCCCGCGGACATCCCACACTTCGGCTTCCTTCGCCACCACGTCTTCTTCGCCCAGCATTGCACGAGAAGCCCAGTTGGTGACCTTCAATCGGCAACTGGCCACGAGGTCCAATTTGCTACCTAGCGCCTGCGTGATCTTTTCTGTTATGCGCACACAAGCTGCAAAGTTTCCATCCTCTAGGGCCAAGTCCGCCGTGTGTAAAATCCACGCTACCGGCAGCTGGGAGTCTTTGTCTGCCAACTTCATCCATACACTGGTTACTAGCAGGGCACCGGTGGAAATTACCAGCTCACAAGACTCGGCTAAGTAATCTGTCGTGATATCAATATTGCTACCCTTCGCTGGAATATCACCACCTGGCGCACCTGCCCCTGATAAAACAGAAACATACTGTGCGCTGACCCTCCCATTGGTGTGAACGAACAGGTTCCTGCGCGCAAATATTTCTCGAAACTCTACCCAATCGGCTGGTATCTCACGAAGCTTCACACCTATTTTTGCGAACCACTTTTCCCAGTCATCTATAGAGCCGCGCGCCAGATCCTCCACCTGGCGGGAAATGAGATAATCAGTCGCTTCCTCTACCGTCCCAAGAGAACCAAGCTCTGCAAGACTGAGGGTCGCATTCTCCAAATTCGCTAGCTTAGGATTATTTCTGATAGCAGCTGTCGCTAAGTCGATCAACATCGTCTCAAAACCGATAACAATGCTTATCAAAACCGACCTCTGCAACAATTTTCCTCGTCGGGGAACGATTACTTTGCGCGCAGTACTGAAGAGCATTTTCTGGAAGACAGCAAAGGTCTCGGGGTCGTATTCTTGCCCCGAAATCATTACCCCTTCATCATGGCTACCGTCGGCGATATCCATGAAACCGGAAACAGATTTTCTAACGATCAACTTCAACTCGTCTCGCTGCCTAGGCGTCAGATGCGCCGTCAGCGACGGGTCGAACGGGATACCTTCGTGCTCTTGCCGCTCGATTAGTTCAAGAAGACTGATGCACCCTTGCACCTGCGCATAGTGGTCTTGACCTGCCATAGGAATGGACTGGTTCAGCGCCCGCGCATTCTGAACTGGTCTAAGGGTCGCGCTTGGTATCGAATACATGACTCCTTTTTACAGGAGAATATGGTTTTTCCGGGGATTGGAACTATACAAACGGCTGGGACGCACGAACGTTCACCTCCGCCCGCATCGGGCTACCGCTGAATAGCACCGTTTCCTGCCACATGATAGCGGCCCCTCAAGCACTCCCACGCGCGGGCCCGTTCCGCCGGGATACAGCCCCTCGCTAGCTCAACTCCGCGATCACCGGAGGCATGGCCTCGAGCAGTTCCCGTGCCAGGAAGCTGAGCGGGCCCCGTGAGGCGGAGAGCCGGTCCCCGCTCACCGCGTGCAGATACGTGCCCCAGCATGCCGCCTGTTCCGGCGTCGCACCGCGGGCAAGGAATCCGCCCACCGCACCGGCGAGGACATCCCCGGACCCGGAAGTTCCCAGGCCCGAGTTCCCGGCCGGCACTTCCCAGCTCCTTCCGTCAGGAGAGGTGATGACGTTGTGCGCGCTGACCACCGCCGAGTATTTCCGTGCCACCTCCATGGACGCTTTCGGCAGGTCCAGGGAATCTTCGTCGGCATCCTCGTCCTCGAGGAGGCGCAGGATTTCAGCACCGTTCGGGGTCAGGACCAGCCGGCCGGCCAGGGTGTCGTAGAGTTCCGGCAGCCCGGGCAGCACACCGAGGGCAAAGGCGTCCAGTACCACCTGGGTCTTTTCCCCGAGCAGCGGAACCACTGACCGCAGGAGCGCTGCGGCCTGCTCGGCGTCGTCCAGGCCGGGGCCGATGACCACTGCCGACGCCGTCGAAAGATCGGATTCGAGCAGTTTGCCGGCCGCGCCGCCGTCAATCCCGCCGTCTTCCTCGAGCAGTCCCACCACTCCTGATTCGGGGATCGCCACAGCTACGGCGATCGCGGCCGATTCCGCCAACCCCATGGTCAGGCGGCCGGCGCCGACCCGCAGTCCGGCAAGCCCGGCCAGCATCACCGCTCCCGGCGTGCTGCGGGCTCCGCCGATCACCAGCACGGTGCCGCGGTCCTCCTTGCCGGAGGCCTCGGTGGAAAGCCGCCAGCCGCGCAGCAGCGCGGGGGTAACAAGCTCAGCGGGGGTGGATGTCATCTGTTTCTCCTGCATGTTCGGTTACGGGTGCTCCACTGTCCTGCAGGTGGAGCACGCTGTTGAAGGTGTGCAGCTTCCAGGGCCCGGTGCCGGCGGGGCGCACCAGCCGGGTCACTGAGCCGTTCCGCACGCTGTTGGCGGCGGCGGTGTCCAGCAGTTCCTGCTCGCTCATCCGTTCCAGGACGTAGCGGATCAGCAGGATCACGGCGTCGTGGCAAACCACTGCCACCCGCTTGCCGTCTTCCTCGTCGTCGAGGTCCCGGAACACCGAACGCAGCCGCAGCGCGACGTCGGCCCACGACTCGCCGCCCGGCGGACGGTAGGCGAATTTCCCCAGCCAGGACCGGCGTTCGGCTTCCTCGGGATAACGCGCTGCGACGCCGGCGGAGGTCAGCAGGTCCAGGATCCCCAGTTCCCGGTCCCGCAGGCGCTCATCGACCCGCACACCGCCGGTGATGCCGGGCAGCCCCGCCAGTTCCGCTGTCTGCCGGGCCCGCAGGTAGGGCGAACACCAGACGGAGTCGGGCAGTTCTTCGGCGGGAAGCCCGGCAATCCAGCGGCCAAGCGCTGCAGCCTGCTGCTCGCCGTCGGGGCTGAGCGGGACGTCGGGGTCCCGCCAGGGAAGGTCAATACGTTCGGCGCCCTCGCGGCCCGCGCGGGTAGCGGCCACGTTTCCGGCGGATTCGCCGTGGCGGACCAGAATCAGTTCAGTAGCACCCATGCTCCGACTCTACCCGCCGGTCTCCGGAGGCCAAGGGTCAGGAGGCACCGGAGCGAGTGTCCACCCGGCCGCCGTTGCGCACCGTGAAGGTCAGCAGCAGGGCGACGGCGGCGAAGGCAGCGAGCAGCATGAGGCCCACGAAATAGCTGCGGTTCGCCGGATCATAGGTTGCGCCCATGACCAGCGGCGGGAAGTAGCCGCCGAGCCCGCCGGCGGCGGCAATAATCCCGCCGACGGTACCCACGTCCTTCGCCGGAGCGGCACGGCCCACCCAGGCGAACACTCCGCCGGTGCCCAGCCCCAGGAACAAGGCCATCAGGATGAACGCCGTACCGTAGACCTCCTCCTCCTCGGGCCGGAGGGCAACAATGACGGCCAGGACCGCCGTGCCGGCAAAGGACGCGAGCGTGACCAGCTTCGGCCCCACCTTGTCCGCGATGGTGCCGCCGATCGGGCGGGCGATGACAGCGGCCACGGCAAAGCCGGCGGTCCTCGTCCCTGCCGCGGTGGCATCGTAATCGTAGACATTGCCCAGATAGGTGGGCAGGTAGTTCGAGAACGCCACGAACGCACCGAACACCACGCCGTACAGGAAGCACAGCTGCCAGGTGGCGCGCAGGGTGAAGGCGTGGGTGATCTTCGGCAGCACCGGTTCCGTGGGTTTTGACCAAGCAGGTGATTCGCGCAGGATCAGCCAGCTCAGCACCGCCATGGCTGCGACGACGACGGCGATGGTGATGTGGGTGCCCATGTAGCCGACGGCGGCCACCAGCCGCGGGGTGAAGAACGCCGACACGGCCGTCCCCACCATGCCGGCCCCGAACACCCCGGTCGCGAAGCCCTTCCGGCTGCGTTCGTACCAGGCGGAGCAGAAGGGGATGCCGATCGCGAAGACTGTCCCGGCGATGCCGAGGAAGAACGCAATGACCACCAGGAACGGGAAGTTGCCCAGCTGGCCGACGATTCCGGTGAGCAGCACCAGCGGCGCCGTCACCCCCAGGATCACGGTGAACATGACCCGGCCGCCGTAGCGGTCCGTCAGGGCGCCGACAGGAATCCGGGCCACCGAGCCGACCAGGATCGGCATGGCCACCAGGACCGAGGTTTGTCCGGCCCCCAGATCCATGTCTGCGGCGTAGCGGCTGGAGAGCGGCCCGATGATCGTCCAGGCCCAGAACCCCACCGTGGAGGCAATGGTTGCCACGATCAGGTTCCGCAGCTGGCCGGACCGGAGGTCTGCGCCTGCGGCCGGAGGAGGAGATGCTGTAGACATGGGCTGCCTGCCTTCCGCCAGATGAACTCGCTACTCAGGGACCGCCCGGACGGTCCCTATCGGGGGTCCCCACAGGGTCCCAGCCGCCGCGCGGCGTCCTCGCGCCGGAAACCGGACGCCGGCCCCGTGAACGGTAAACGATGTAGGGCCGGAACAGGTAGTGCACGGGTGCGGTAAACGCATGGACCAGGCGGGTGAAAGGCCAGATGGCAAAGAGCACCAGCCCGAAGACCGTATGGATCTTGAAGGACATGGAGGCAGCCGTCATCCCCGTGATGTCGGGCTGCAGGATGAAGATGGAGCGGAACCACGGTGCCACGGTGTCCCGGTAGTTGACGATGTTGGTATCGAAAACGGAGAAGACAGTGGTCGCCAGTCCGGTCAGGATCGCCGCCAGCAGGAAGATGTACATCGCCTTGTCATTGCGGGTGGTGGCCATGAATACCGGCCCGGTGGTCCGGCGTCGGTAGATCAACAGCACTATCCCCACCAGGGTGGCTACGCCCGCCAGGATGCCCACGCTGAGGGCGAAAAAATGGTAGGTGTCCTCGTTGAGCCCGATGGCGTCCATCCAGGTTTTCGGAATCACCAATCCGACGAAATGCCCCACAATCACTGCCAGGATTCCGAAGTGGAAGAGCGGGGAAGCAATGCGCAGCAGCCTGGACTCGTAGAGCTGGGATGACCGGGTGGTCCAGCCGAATTGGTCATACCGGTACCGCCAGATGGAGCCGAGCACCAGGATAGCCACCACCAGATAGGGCAGCACTCCCCACAGCATGACGTCGTCCACGCCCACCTGCACGTTCTCCGGCGGCGGCACATCCAGCGGTGCAGGTACGGCAGTCATGGGTGGCTCCTTTCGCTCACCGGCAGCAGCCGCGAGCTGTACGGTTCCAGCCCCACGGTTTCGGTGGGCGGACCGTAGCCCGCCGTACGCATCACGGCGGCCTGGGTCTCGGGTGAGACTCCGGGAAGGGTGGAGCAGACCAGGGTCAGGACGCCCTCGTAGGGCAGGCCGTCGTCCCGCAGGGCCAGCCGGAGCAGTTCCACTGACGGACGGTAGCGCTGCAGCAGTTCGTAACCGTCCTCCGGAGAAACCTTGGCGGCGAATTCCAGCACCAGGGGCAGGTAGTCCGGCAGCTCGGTGCCTTCCGGCAGCACGCTGTGGGAGCGGTAGATCTCCTTGAAGGCGGCGAGCGCCTCGCCCCTGCGGCGGGTATCGCCGTCGGTCCAGTAGGTCAGGTGCAGGCTGTGCCGCTTGGACAGGTCGAACTCCTGCACATAGGCGGCCTGCACATCCGGCAGCGGCCGGGACGACAGCCAGTCGAAGAGAGGTTCCAGCTCCCCTACCGGCACCCCCGCTTCAGCCAGGGCCGCGCGGATTCCCGGGATCTGTTCCACCAGCTGCCCATCAGGGTATTCGAGCAGCAGGGCAGCCGCCTGACGGATCACCCGGCTGCGGCCGGGCCGGGCATCGGCGTAGGGCCCGGGCTCAAGGGTGCCCTTCCCGGGTTTGCCGAGCAGTTTCTCCAGCAGGCTCATGGCTGCGACCCGCCCCGGTCAGCCCTGCCTTGATCCGATCCGGGCCCGTCGCCCTCTGCCTGGTCGTATCCGGCGCCCATGCCCTCGCCGGCACCCTCATCGGGTGCGCCGCGGTTGTTGTTGGCCGGGAACAGCCCCTGCGGAGAACCCCGTCCGTCCCAGTTGAGCAGGTTCACCCGCCCGCCCAGGTTGCCGTTGCCCGTCGGGTCCTCCCCGCGCTGCCGGGCCTGCAGGGCTTCGAAGTTCTCCACCGCCACGGGCATCGGCCGCCCGGAAGCCTCGCCGAAGACCCCGGTCTGTCCCATCCCGGGGCCGCCCTCGACATCCAGGGAGCAGCCGATCTCTTCGAGGTTGTGGGCGTCCTCCGCATGCGCCGCGGGAATCACGTACCGCTCCTCGTATTTCGCAATGGCCATCAGCCGGTACATCGCGACAATCTGCTCGCCGGTCATGCCGACGTCGGCCGCGATCCGCTCGTCAGGCTCATCACCCAGGGTGATGTTTCGCATGTAGGCGCGCATGGCGGCAAGCTTCCGCAGCACTGCGGTGACCAGGTCGGTGTCTCCGGCGGTGAAGAGTTCGGCGAGGTATTCCACCGGAATCCGCAGGGCCTCGATGGCGCCGAAGAGATTCTCCGCCGCTTCGCCGTCGTGCCCCTGCTCCTTCAGCACGTCCACGATCGGGGACAGCGGCGGCACGTACCAGACCATTGGCATCGTCCGGTATTCGGGGTGCAGCGGCAGCGCCACCCGCATTTCCTTGGCCAGGGCGTAGACCGGCGAGCGCCGGGCAGCGTCCAGCCAGTCCTCCGGGATGCCTTCGGCCCGCGCGCCGGCTATCACGTCCGGATCGTTGGGGTCCATCATCAGGTCCAGCTGCGCCTCGTAGAGGTCCTGCTCGTTGGGCACGGAGGCGGCTTCGGTGACGCGGTCGGCGTCGTACAGGAAAATCCCGATGTACCGCAGCCGGCCGACACACGTTTCGGCGCAGACCGTGGGGATGCCCACCTCGATGCGCGGATAGCAGAACGTGCACTTCTCCGCCTTGCCCGAGCGGTGGTTGAAGTACATCTTCTTGTACGGGCAGCCGGTGATGCACTGGCGCCAGCCCCGGCAGCGGTCCTGGTCCACCAAAACGATGCCGTCCTCTTCACGCTTATAGATTGCACCGCTTGGGCAGGAGGCCATGCAGGAGGGATTCAGGCAGTGCTCGCAGATCCTCGGCAGATAGAACATGAAGGTGGAATCGAATTCCAGCTTCACCTTCTCCTCGGCGTCCCGGCGCATTTTCTCCAGCACCGGGTCCTGCCCGCCGGTCCGCTCGGACCCGCCCAGGTCATCGTCCCAGTTGGCCGACCAGGTGATTTTCATGTCCTGGCCGGTGATGAGTGACTTGGGCTTGGCCACGGGAAAGTCGTTCCCGGCAGGTGCGTTGATCAGGTTTTCGTAGTCGTAGGTCCAGGGCTCGTAGTAGTCGTTCAGCTCCGGCTGGACCGGGCTGGCAAAGATGCCGAAGAGTTTGGCCAGCCTCCCGCCGGCTTTGAGCTTCAGCCTGCCGCGGCTGTTCAGCTCCCAGCCGCCCTTCCACCGCTCCTGGTCTTCGTACCTGCGCGGATACCCCTGCCCGGGCCGGGTTTCCACGTTGTTGAACCAGACGTATTCGGTGCCGGCCCGGTTGGTCCAGGCCTGTTTGCAGGTTACCGAGCAGGTGTGGCAGCCGATGCACTTGTCCAGCGCCATCACCATTGCTGTCTGAGCCATGATCCGCATCAGTACTGCACCTCCTGGGAACGTTTGCGCACCACGGAGACAATGTCCCGCTGGTTGCCGGTGGGACCGAGGTAGTTGAAGGCCCAGGACAGCTGGGCATACCCGCCGATCATGTGGGTGGGTTTGACCAGGATCCGGGTCACGGAGTTGTGGATGCCGCCGCGCCGGCCGGTGGCTTCGGACTTGGGCACGTCGATGATCCGTTCCTGCGCGTGGTAGACGTAGATGACGCCGGCCGGCATCCGGCTGCTGACAATGGCCCGGCCCACCAGCACCCCGGAGTTGGACACGCATTCCACCCACTCGTTGTCCGACACCTCGATCAGGGCGGCGTCCTGCGGGCTTATCCATACCGACGTTCCGCCGCGGGAAAGCGAGAGCATCAGCAGGTTGTCCTGGTATTCGGAGTGGATGGACCACTTGTTGTGCGGAGTCAGGTAACGCACTGCCACGGAGAGCTCCCCGCGGGTGCCCAGCTGCGGTTCTCCGAACAGGCGGTGCATGTCCAGCGGCGGCCGGTAGATCGGCAGCGCCTCGCCCATGTCCAGGATCCAGTCATGGTCGAGGAAAAAGTGCATCCGACCGGTGAGCGTGTGGAAGGGTTTGAGCCGTTCGATGTTGATCGTGAACGGTGCGTAGCGCCTGCCTCCGGTCTCGGAGCCGGACCACTCCGGAGAGGTCAGCACCGGCGTCGGCCGGTCCTGGGTGTCCCGGAAGGTGATCTGCCGGTCCTCGGCGCCCTCGGCCAGATCCGCCAGCGGCGTGCCGGTCCGTTTCTCCAGGGTCCGGAAACCCTGCACGGCGAGTTCCCCGTTGGTGGTACCGGAAAGCAGCAGGATCGCTTCGGCCATGCGGGCATCGGTATCCACCGCCGGGCGGCCCGCCGCCGCACCCCGGTCAAAAACGCCGTGCTTGCGGGCCAGCTGCGCCAGGGGCCGCGACACGTCGTACTTCACGTACTTGGTGGTGAATCCCAGTTTGTCCGCCAGCGGTCCGACGGCGGCGAACTTCTCGGCGATGGCCGTATAGTCCCGCTCCACCACGGCAAGGGAGGGCAGGTTCCTTCCCGGGACCGCCGGGATGTCGGTGCCCTTCCAATCCGGGGCGTGCCCGCCGGGCTGCGCGATCTCACCGGGTGTGTCATGCGTGAGTGCGGTGGCCACGAGGTCCCTGCGCACCCCGAGGTGTGTCGCGGCCTGCCGGGAGAACTCCTCCGCGAGCAGGCGGAACAGGTCGTAATCCGTCTTCGCTTCCCACGGCGGCGGGATCGCGGGGGTAAACGCGTGCACATAGGGGTGCATGTCCGTGGAGGAAAGGTCGTATTTCTCGTACCAGGTGGCAGCGGGGAACACGACGTCGGACAGCAGCGTGGAGCTCGTCATCCGGAAGTCGGCGGAGACGAGCAGATCGAGTTTGCCCTGCGGTGCGTCTTCGCGCCAGACGACGTCGCGTGGCCGGGACTCGCTGTGATCCGCGCCCATAACGTTGTTCAGCGTGCCGAGCAGGTGTTTCTGGAAATACTCCTCCCCCTTGGCCGAGGAGCCCAGCAGGTTCGACCGCCACAGGATCAGCGTCCGCGGCCAGTTTTCCGGGGCGTCCACGTCCTCCACCGCGAACCGCAGCCGCCCGTCCTTGAGTTGCTGCGCCACCCACCCCGCCTCGTCGCTCGCCTCGCCGCGGGCCACCCCTGCGGCCGCGTCGTCGGCAACATCCAGGGAGTTCTTTGCATCGAACTGGGGGAAGAAAGGCATCCAGCCCATCCGGGTGGACTTCGCGATGACGTCGGCGGTGTGCAGCCCGCGCAGGTGTCCGGTGGCCAGCGGCGACTGCATCGAATCGGAGGAATAGCCGTCGGAACGGAACTGGTCGGTATGCATGTACCAGAACGCGGTGCCGATCATAAAGCGCGGCGGCCGGTTCCAGTCCCCGGCCGAAGCCATGGCCGCCCAGCCGGTAATCGGCCGGCACTTTTCCTGGCCCACGTAGTGCGCCCAGCCGCCGCCGTTGCGGCCCTGGCAGCCGCAGAGCATCAGCATGGCCAGGATGGCCCGGTAGGTCACGTCCCCGTGGTACCACTGGCAGATGCCGGCGCCGAGGATGATCATGGACCGGCCGTTCGATTTCTCCGCGTTGGCCGCGAAGTCCCGGGCCGTGCGGATCACGGCTTCGGGAGTCACATTGGTGATCTCCTGCTGCCACGCCGGCGTGTAGGGGGTGCCGGCGTCGTCGTATCCGGCCGCCCAGTCCCCCGGCAGTCCGTTCCGCCCGAGCCCGTACTGTGCGAGCATCAAATCGAACACCGTGGTCACGGTTTTCCCCGCCACCGTGGTCACCGGCACGCCGCGGCGCAGGACGGAGCCCGTGCCGCCGGGCTCGGTGAAGGCGGGCAGGTCCACCCGGCTGGTCCCCTGCCGGACGGTAGCGGCATCCGCGATGGACAGTGCCGGCACCACCCCCTGCAGGTCCAGGTTCCACTTGCCGGCGTCGGCCTCGTTGTACCGGAATCCCACAGATCCGTTGGGCACTACCGGGGTGCCGGCGTCGCGGTCCAGCAGGACCGTCTTGAACGCGGAGTCGGAGGCCTTGGCTTCACGGTGCCCCAGGTCCGCCGCGGTGAGGAACTTCCCCGGCACCACGGTGCCGTCGTCCCGCTCCTCGAGCGTGACGAGGAACGGCAGGTCGGTGTACTGCAGCACATAGCCCTCAAAAAACGGCACGCGCCGGTCAACGAAGTTTTCCTTAAGAATCACGTGTCCCATGGCCATGGCAAGCGCGCCGTCGGAGCCGGCGGCGGCAGGCAGCCATTCGTCCGCGAACTTCGTGTTGTCCGCATAGTCCGGGCTGACGGAGACCACCTTGGTCCCGCGGTAGCGCCCTTCCACCATCCAGTGCGCATCCGGCGTGCGGGTCACCGGGATGTTGGACCCCCACATCATCAGGTAGGTGGCATCCCACCAGTCTCCGGATTCGGGGACGTCCGTCTGGTCGCCGAACACCTGCGGGCTGGCCACGGGAAGGTCCGCGTACCAGTCGTAGAAGCTGTTCATCACCCCGCCGATGAGGTTGATGAACCGGGCTCCGGCCGCGTGCGAGACCATGGACATGGCCGGAATCGGCGAAAAGCCCGTGCAGCGGTCCGGGCCGTAGTTCTTGATCGTCGAAATGTGCGCTGCGGCCGTCATCTCCAGCGCTTCGGCCCAGCTGGAGCGCACCAGTCCGCCCTTGCCGCGGGCCTGCTGGTACGTACGACGGCGCTGCGGGTCGCGGACAATCTCCTCCCAGGCCAGCACCGGGTCTCCCGTACGCCGCTTGGCTTCCCGGTACATCTCCAGCAGCACGCCGCGGATATAGGGGAACCGAACCCGGGTGGGGGAATAGGTGTACCAGGAAAAGGCCGCACCGCGGGGGCAGCCGCGGGGCTCATACTCCGGCCGGTCCGGTCCCACCGAGGGATAGTCGGTTTCCTGCGCCTCCCAGGTGATGATCCCGTCCTTGACATACACCTTCCAGGAACAGGACCCCGTGCAGTTCACGCCGTGGGTGGAGCGCACCACCTTGTCGTGGCTCCACCGGTTCCGGTAGAAGGCGTCGCCCTCACGGCCGCCTTCCCGGAACACGGCCCTGCCGTCACCCGTTTCATCCCACCGGGTGAAGAACCTGCCGAGAGAGAGCATTGCATCGGATGCGGGGCCATCGATCCCCGAAACGGAGCCAGCCATACCTCCAAGCTTGGGGCAGGGCGTCCGGTCCCGACAGGGGTAAGCGGAGAACTGCCGCCGGAGCGGGGCACTCCGGCGCGCGGACAGGGCTTACCGCGCCGTCGGCCTGCGGTCCGGCGGTTTGCCCACGGGCGATAAACTCGGTTTGTGAGCACAGAACTTCCAGCACAGGTGTCCGATATCTTCGACCCGCAGCAGTGGCGTCTCGTTTCCGGGTTCGAGGACCTGCAGGACATGACGTACCACCGCCAGGTGGAGCGCGACGCCGACGGCGCAGTCGTGCGGGACCTGCCGACCGTGCGTATCGCGTTCAACCGGCCGGAGGTCCGCAATGCCTTCCGCCCGGGCACCGTGGACGAGCTGTACCGGGCCATGGACCATGCCCGGATGACACCCGACGTCGCCACCGTCCTGCTCACCGGCAACGGCCCCTCCCCCAAGGACGGCGGCCACTCCTTCTGCTCCGGCGGCGACCAGCGGATCCGCGGCCGTGACGGCTACCGGTACGCCGACGGGGAAACGAAGGAAACCATCGACCCGGCACGTGCCGGCCGGCTGCACATCCTGGAAGTCCAGCGCCTGATGCGCACCATGCCCAAGGTGGTTATCAGTGTCGTAAACGGCTGGGCAGCCGGCGGCGGCCACAGCCTGCACGTGGTCTCGGACCTAACCATCGCCTCGCGCCAGCACGGCAAGTTCAAGCAGACCGATGCGACCGTGGGCAGCTTCGACGCCGGCTACGGCTCGGCACTGCTGGCCCGGCAGATCGGCCAGAAAAAGGCCCGCGAGATCTTCTTCCTGGCCCGGGAGTACTCCGCCGAGGACATGGTCGCCATGGGCGCGGTAAACGAAGCCGTGGACCACGAAGACCTGGAAAAGGTCGCCCTGGAATACGCCGCAGACATTGCCCGGCAGTCCCCGCAGGCCATCCGGATGCTCAAGTTCGCCTTCAACCTGGCCGACGACGGCCTGGCCGGACAGCAGGTCTTTGCCGGCGAGGCGACGCGGCTGGCGTACATGACGGACGAGGCGGTGGAGGGCAAGGAGGCCTTCCTGGCCAAACGTGACCCGGACTGGTCCTCGTTCCCCTACTACTTCTAGGACCCCCTTGGAACTGCTCCCAGTCCTGATTACACCCGGCTTCGACGCCGGCATGCTGCTCTCCCCGCTTGCCGATGCCCTGGCCGGGGAAGGCCCCGCGGTGGCACCGCACACCGACCCGGACCAGACGTTCGAGGGCGAGCTGCCCAATGACGACATAGCCCTGGTGGTCAGCACCTCCGGCTCCACCGGCACCCCGAAGCAGACCATGCTCAGCACGGACGCGCTGGCTGCGTCCTCCATGGCCACGGCCATGGCCCTGAAGTCGGACGGACAGTGGCTGGCGGCCCTGCCGGTCAACTACATTGCCGGAATCCAGGTCCTGGTCCGCTCCCTGTACGCCGGGACGCAGCCGGTCTTTATGGACCTGTCCGTGCCGTTCAGCGCCGAGGTGTTCACCCGCGCTGCGGAGGACATGACGGACCGCAACCGCTTCACTTCGCTGGTGCCCACCCAGCTCCACCGCCTGCTGCAGGATCCGGCGCCGGAAACCCTGCGCGTGCTGCGCCGGTTCAACGCCATCCTGCTCGGCGGGGCGCCGGCCGGCGCTCCCCTGCTGGAAAAGGCCCGCGGCTACGGGCTGAACGTCGTGACCACCTACGGGATGAGCGAAACCTGCGGCGGGTGCGTCTACGACGGCGTTCCGCTGCCCGGCGTCGACGTCATCCGGTGGGAGGGGCGCCTCTGGATTGCCGGGGACGTCCTTTCGGACGGGTACATGGGCCGGCCGGACCTGACCGAGGACCGTTTCCGGTTCAACTCCGGACGCCGCTGGTTCCGCACGGATGACACCGGCACGGTGGACGACGCCGGCAGGGTCACCGTCTCCGGCCGGCTGGACGACGTTATTGTCAGCGGCGGGATCAAGGTCTCCGCGCAGGCCGTGGCCGGGGCGGTGGAGACGGTTGCCGGCGTCGAGCAGGCGTTTGTGCTGGGCCTGGATGACGCCGAATGGGGCTCCCGGGTGGGCGCCGCCGTCGTGGGCAGCGTGGACCCCGAACTGATCCGCGACGCCGTCCGCTCCCGGCTGGGCGCCGCTGCCGTCCCGAAGGTGGTCCTGCTGCTTGAATCCCTGCCCTTGCTGCCCAACGGCAAGGCGGACCGGATGACTCTGCTGCGGCTCCTGGCCGCAGCGCAGCACTGACCCGCCTTTACGCACCTGTCTCAACTCAAGAACTAAGGAATAACACCGTGGCTACAGCCGCCCAATGGTTAGAAGGCGCCCGCCCCAGGACGCTGCCGATGGCAATCGCGCCGGTCATCATCGGATCCGCCGCCGCGTACGACCTCGGGGGGTTCTCTCCCGTCCGCGCCGTCCTGGCCGCCCTGATCGCCGTGCTGCTGCAGGTGGGCGTGAACTACGCGAACGACTATTCCGACGGAATCCGCGGCACGGATGACAACCGGGTGGGGCCGCTGCGGCTGACCGGCTCCCGGCTGGCGTCCCCGAAGCAGGTCAAGTACGCGGCCTTCGGGTGCTTTGCCGCCGCCATGCTGGCGGGAGTGGCCCTCGTGGTCCTGGCCGGCACCCCGTACCTGATCCTCGTGGGCATCGGCTGCGTTGCCGCGGCCTGGGGGTACACCGGCGGGAAGAACCCCTACGGCTACCGGGGGCTGGGCGATATCTTCGTCTTTTTGTTCTTCGGGCTCGTCGCCACACTCGGCACCACTTACACGCAGGCACTGGAAATCAACACCGCCGCGGTGCTGGGCGCCATCGGTACCGGCCTAATCGCCATGGCCCTGCTGATGGCCAACAACGTCCGCGACATCCCCACGGACCGGGTGGCCGGCAAGCGGACCCTCGCCGTGCGGCTGGGTGACGGAGCGGCACGGATCAGCTACGTGATGATGCTGGCCCTGGCCCTGCTGCTGCCGCTCTTCATCGCGGGCAGCTACCCGTGGATCCTGTTGGTGCTGCTGCTCATTCCGGCGTGCATCCTGCCCTGCGGGCTGATGCTCACCGGAAAGAAGGGTTCCAGCCTGATCCCGGTCCTGAAACACACCGGGCTGATCAACCTCGGCTTCAGCGTGCTCTACGGCGCCGGACTCGTCCTCACCCGCCTGCTGGCCTAGGCTTAGCGCGTCGCCGCGGCAGGCTAGGCGCCGCGGCGGCGGTCGTTGTCGATCTGCACGTCCGGGTTCTCGGCCACCAAGGTGTCCTCTGCCTCGGAATCATCCAGTTCACCGCGGTTGCGCTTGGGCGCACGTTCCTCGGTGAAGCGCCGCTGCACCGTGCGGGCCGCTTCATCCCGCATATCGCGGGCAAACAGGTAGGTCACGCACCAGGCCAGCACGGCGGCAGCAAGTGCCGAGAGCAGGAGGCCGAGTTGCAGCACCATGCAGATCACGAAGAAGACGGCCACCAAACCCAGGCGGAGAGCAGTAAATTTCCAGAAAGCCACGCCTTCATTCTAGGCGCTCGGCGCCCTTAGCGTTCCTTCCGTCCACCCGGCGCCACGGACCGTACCCTCCACTACAATGTCCGTATGCCCCGTCTTGTCTTGTTCGGCGTCATCATCGTCGCTGCCGTGATCATTTACGCCGCCATTGACTGCCTCATGTCCCGGGCAAACGAGGTGCGCAGCATCTCCAAAGTGTCCTGGATGTTCACCATCGTCCTGATTCCGGTCCTGGGCGCAGTGCTCTGGTTCCTGTTCGGCCGTCCTTCCGCAGGCCCCGGGCCGCGCGAGCCCCGGCGCCCTTCGGCGCCCGACGACGATCCCGAGTTCCTGCGCAATCTCGAGGTTCGGCGCCGCCAGGCTCAGAAGGAAGCCGAGCTCCGGGCCCGGGAGGCCGAGCTGAGGGCCAAGGAAGAAGGCAGGAATAAACAGAACGACGACGGCAAGCCCGGCGCCTGAGGATCCCTGCAGCCCTGCGCAGCCAGCGGATCACCCATATCACCGCATAAAAAGTCACCGCATAAAAAAGACCCGTTCCGGATGTTCCCGGAACGGGTCTTTCTGTGTCTTCCTGCCGGGCCGCCAGGGCCCGGTGGAGCCAGGCTCCGGAGTATTTAGACCCCGGAGTAGCTGTGCAGTCCGGAGAAGAACATGTTGACGATCGTGAAGTTGAAGACCACGCACAGGTAGCCAACGATCGACAGCCAGGCGGAACGGGTTCCGGTCCAGCCGCGGGTGGCACGGGCGTGCAGGTAACCGGCGTAGACCACCCAGATTACGAAGGTCCAGACTTCCTTGGTGTCCCAGCCCCAGTACCGGCCCCACGCCTGTTCGGCCCAGATGGCGCCGGCCATGAGGGTGAAGGTCCACAGCACGAATGCCACTGCGTTGATGCGGTAGGACAGGTTTTCCAAGCTCTGCGCGGAGGGCACGATGCGCATGAAGGGCAGCCGTTCCTTGCGTCCGGAGCGGATCCGGGTTTCCCTGTCCGCCTGCAGGAGCTGCAGGACGGACATGGCGAACGTCAGGGTGAACAGTGCCGAGGCAATCACGGCAACTGAAACGTGGATGATCAGCCAGTAGCTCTGCAGCGCGGGAACCAGGTGGGCCACCGGCGTCGGGAATCCCATGGTGGCAGCCATCATCATGACGAGGACCAGGCCCACCACCACGGTGCCGAGGAAGCGCAGGTCCCGGCGGGTCAGCACCAGCAGGAACACCACGGCCACGACCAGGGCGCCCGTAGTGCAGAACTCGTACATGTTGCCCCAGGGCACCCGGTGCGCGGCCATGCCGCGGGTGACGACGCCGGCCGCGTGCACGGCTGCGGCCAGCACGGTCAGCGCCACGCCTACCCGTGCTGCGTTGCGCCGCGGACCGGTGTAGCCCATGGCGCTGTCGGCGGTCTGCGCCTCACGGCTGCCGTCGGCATCCCAATCCCGGGCGGAGCCGTTGCCGGAGCCTGCGGGAACGGTTTCACGCACGGCGGTCTTCTGTTCCAGCCGGCTCTCCACCGCCCGGATGGTCTTGCTGCTTTTCGCCAGGTCCCATGCGAACGCGAGGAAGGCGACCGTGTAGGCGAATGCCGCCAGCAGCATAAAGCGCTCGCTGTAGAGGGCGAGGGTGTAATCGATGGATGGCATTACTGGTCCTTACGTGGTTCTTCTGCGGCGCTGCTATCCGCCGATGCGTTTGCGGGTACGCTGACCCGCCCAACATTGTGTCCCTGCGGGTCCTGCGGTGCCAACCACTTCGCGGCAAACAGGCCGCGGAGGGCAGCGGCTTCACTGGTGAGCCGGGGATCTTCGCCCCGGGCCAGCAGCCCGTATTCGACCATGACCCGTCCGTCGGCATGCTGGCCCGCCCGGACCCAGACCCGCCGGCGGGCCAGGAACAGCGAGGCAGCCAGACCGGACAGGGAGAGCACGGCAAACACGAGGACGCCGGTCTTTCCCGGATCGTAGTGGATGTCCAGGGCGGCGTAGCGTTTGAGGTCGCTGAAGGTGATGGACCCCTTGCCGTCGGGGAGCTCGTAAGTCTGGTTGGCGCCCAGCACGATGCCGCCGGCGTCGAGGTCACGGTTGTTCAGCGGGGTCAGGTCTTCGGTTTCCAGCACGTAGACGTTGGAGGGTACACCTTCGTCCAGTCCCAGGTCCCCGTAGTAGGAGTTGAGGTTCAGCTGGGGGTTGATCGGATCGGGGTCACCGGAGTAGCTGACGCCGGCGTCGTCGATCATGGCGGTGGGCAGGAAGAACCCGACGAAGCCCAGCTGGTCGGGCTTGGCGTCCGGGGCCTTGATCACGGCAAGGGAGGTGTACATGGCATCCGTGGGCACCGCGACAACCGGGCCTTCCAGCGCCACGTTGCCCTCGCCGTCGCGCACCGTCACTACCGGGGCGTAGCCGTTACCCACCAGGTACACGCGCGTGCCGCCCAGCGTCAGGGGCGAGTTGACCTTCAGTACCTGTTCCTCGGCCTCGGCCTCGGGATCTTCCTTCACGGTCACGTTCGCCGTGAAGTCCAGGGGCTGGCCGTAGTGGGTCTCGGATTCACGGTCGAATTCGATCTCGAAGTCGTCCAGCGTCAGCGAGTACGGGCTCAACTGGTCTTCGGTGAAGTTGGAGCCCGGCGTGAAGGTGTCGTAGCTGACCAGGGTGTTGACGAAGGACTCGCCCTCCACCACGATCTTCTGCCCGCTGTAGCCAAACAGCCCGCCCAAAGCCACGCAGGCCAGGACGCCGATCAGGCTGGTGTGGAACACCAGGTTGCCCAGTTCCTTGGCGAATCCGCGCTCGGCTCCAACGGAGGGCCGGTCGGTGTCCACGTCCCTGACATCCACGCGGTAGCCGCGGCGGCGCAGGATTGAGGCGGCGTCCCGCACGGCTTCGGCCGGCGTCATAGACATCGACGCCGGCACGGTAAGCGTGCCGTACTCGGGCATCCGGGAAAGGCGGCTCGGAGTGCGCGGGGGCTTGGAGCGCATGGCCTTGAAGTGGGCCTTGGCCCGGGGAATCACGCAGCCGATCAGCGAGATGAACAGCAGCAGGTAGATCGCCGAGAACCAGACGGAGGAATACACGTCGAAAAGCTGGAAGCGGTCCAGCCAAGGGCCGGTTTCGGGATTGTCCTTGATGTACTGCGTGACCACCGAGGGATCGGCGGGGCGCTGCGGAAACAGAGAACCCGGCACGGCGGCGACGGCGAGCAGCAGCAGCAGGAACAGCGCCGTCTTCATGCTGGTCAGCTGGTTCCAGGCCCAGCGCAGCGTGCCGAGCAGCCCCAGGGCTGGCAGCGCGACGTCGTCCCTGCGTCCCTTGTCGGGGCGTGGCTTGGACGGGCGGGGCGTTGTTGCTTTGTCTGTCACGTCATCCGGTCCCGGGGTCAAGGTGTTCTCATTGGTCGTCTGTTCTCAGAATTCGTTGGTTTGGGCATCAGATCGGCAGGGTCACGTTACCCAACCAACCTTGGAGCTGGTTGATCCACAGGTTCCAGACTCCGCTGACCATCAGCAGGCCCAGGGCAATCAGCATGCCGCCGCCGAAACGCTGCAGGGCCAGCCGGTGGCGGCGGAAGATGCCGAGGGCACCCATTCCGCGGCGGAACCCGACGGCGATGAGCAGGAACGGCAGCCCCAGCCCGAGGCAGTACACAAAGGTCAGCAGCGCTCCCTTTGCGGCACTGGCGTCGCTGCCGGAGAAGGAAAGCAACTGGACCGCTGAAAGCGTGGGGCCGATGCACGGCGCCCAGCCCAGGCCGAAGGTGATGCCGAGCACCGGAGCTCCCCAGAGCCCGGCGGGAGGCTTGGCTTCGATCTTGCGGTCGCGCTGGAACCAGCTCATGCCACCCATGAAAACGATGCCCAGCAGGATCACGACGAGGCCGAGGACCTGCGAGATCCAGGCCTGTTCGGAGCCTTTCAGCCATGCACCCAGCTGTCCGATTCCGGCGCCCAGGGCCACGAAGACCACGGAGAAACCGAGTACGAACAATCCGATCCCGGCGAACATCCGGCCCCGCCGCTGCTTCTGCAGATCAACGCCGGTCAACCCCGTGACATAACCGAGGTAGCCCGGAACCAGCGGCAGCACGCAGGGGGAAAGGAAGGACACGAGGCCGGCGAGGGCAGCCACGGGGATGGCCAGCAGAACGGACCCGTTCAGTACGGTGTCAGCAAAGGTATTGGCGGTGGACTCGGCCACCGGGGCCACAACGGCGGGAAGGAAGGACACTGTCCCTACGCTGCCAGCGAGTCGCTGATCAGGGCCTTCAAGGTGCCCTTGTCGGCCAGTCCGAGGATGCGGGCAGCTACGCGGCCCTGACGGTCCAGCACCAGCGTGGTGGGCACGGCCGACGGTGGAACGAAGTTGGTCATGGCCAGCAGCACGCCGCCGTCCTTGTCCCTGAAGCTGGGGTAGGGAATGTTGAAGTTACGCTCGAACGCTTCCGCGGTCGCCTTCTCGTCCCGGATGTTCACGCCGTAGAAGCGGGCGCCGGCACCTGTGAACTCATCGTGCAGCTCCACCAGGTCCGGGGCTTCCTTCCTGCACGGAGCGCAGGCCGCGTACCAGAAGTTGAGCACGACGACGTCGCCCGCCCAGTCAGCGGAGGATACCTCGGTGCCGTCGAACAGGGTTCCAGTGAGCTGCACCGCTTCTCCGCGCTCGGCGGCGTCGTACTCAGTGACGGAGCCGTCGCCGGCAATGTAGTTCTTGTTGTCTCCTGCGTTGGCCTGCTCGGCCAGGGGGTCATCCGTGGAGCAGCCGGCGGCAGCTGCGGCAAAGGGGACGGCCAGGGCCAGCCCGGCACCGAGCCGAAGGAAGGAGCGGCGCCCAAGGGCTTCCGGCTCAGCAGGGCGTGTGCGGTTCTTCAAGGATTTCCAGCTTTCATCGCGGCAGGGAGGAGCCACTTCTACAACGCGTAGTAATTCTATTATGCTCCCGGAACATTTGCTGCACCGGGAAGGAGGTCCTCACTGGGCTCGGCGTAGCGCACGCCGGTGAGTACAGCGCCGTCGAACTCCAGGGTTGTGACGGAAGTCAGGGTGCACTCACGCTGGCGGGGATCGTGCCAGAGCTTCTTGCCCTCGGCTGCGAGCCGGGTGACCCAGATGGGCAGCTGGTGGCTGACCAAAACCGCTTCGGCGTTGTCTCCGCCGAGTTCCACTGCACGCATCCGCGCGTCGTCGACGGCAGACATCACGCGGGCAACCTGCTTGGCATACGGCTCCCCCCAGGAGGGACGCATGGGATTGCGCAGGAGCGGCCAGTAGCGCGGATTGCGCAGTTGGCTCTTAATGCGGGACATGCCCTCAAAGCGGTTTTCCGCCTCAATGATCCGCTCATCCGTCGAGATCTCCAGGTTCAGCCCGGCCGCCAAAGGGGCGGCTGTCTCTTGGGCCCGGGTCAGCGGCGAAGCAACCAGGTAGACCAGGTTGGCACCCTTGCTGCGCTCTTCGATGAAGTGTTCCGCCACGCGGTCCGCCATCTGGCGCCCGAGGTCGGACAAATGGAACTCCGGGAGGCGTCCGTAGAGGACCTTGTCCGGGTTGAAGACTTCACCGTGGCGTACGAGGTGTATGGATGAGCGGGACATGTGTCCCAGTTTCGCAGAGATGGGGCCGTCAGCTAAATCTCTGCAAATCTCCGGGTGGGGCATTTCACTTGAACCTTTAACCAAGTCGTGCAACACTGTATGCAAATGCATGAAAGTGCCGTCGGGGCCTCCCGGCAGCACTGCTACCAGAAGGAGCTCTCCATGATCCCCAGCGGCCTCACCACAGGAACTTGGAATTTCGACGCCTCGCACAGCGAAGTGGGCTTCACTGTCCGTCACGCCGGCATCAGCAAGGTCCGCGGCAACTTCGACAAGGTCGAAGCAACCCTCGTGGTCGGCGAGACCCTGAACGAAACCGTGGTCACTGCGGTTATTGCCGCCGATTCCTTCAACTCCAACGACGCCAACCGTGATGCACACGTCAAGAGCGCGGATTTCTTCGACGTCGAGCAGTTCCCGGAACTGACGTTCACTGCGACCGGAATTGAAAGCGCCGGCTCCACCTACAAGATCACAGGCGACCTGACGATCAAGGGCATCACCCACTCCGTCGTTATGGACACGGAGTTCAACGGTGTGGCCGTGGATCCCTTCGGCGCCACCCGCTCCGGTTTCTCCGCCAGCACGGTCATCAGCCGCAAGGATTTCGACCTGACCTGGAACGCGGCACTGGAAACCGGCGGCGTCCTGGTGGGCGACAAGGTCACCATCAACGTTGACGCAGCCTTCGTAGCAGCCTAGAAACCCCCATTCCCCCCACAGGGCGGCCCCGGACCAATTGGTCCGGGGCCGTTTTTTCCGGGACTGTTTTCGGCGCGGTTTTTCGGGACGGTTTTTCGGGACCCCTGACTGTCCCGGACCCTCCGCGATACGCTGGATGCTTGGCTGCGGGGGCGCCCCCGGCCAGGCCGATGGCACCTTCGTCCAGCCGCTTCGAGATTCCAACCAGCAAGCAGGCGGACATGACTACACCAGAGAACACTCCCGAGTCAGGGCGCGAGCCCAACCACCCGACCAATCCTGGCGGTCCAAGCAGCCCCGCAGGTGCCGGCGGCCCTGCGGATTCAGATGGATTTACCGCTCCCGGGACCGCTCCCGACTCCCGTCCGGAGCCGCAGTACGGCCAATACGCTCCCGGCCGACCCTACGACCAGACCGGACCCTCCGGCTATACGCAGCCCTCCGGCTACACCCAGCCCTACGCCTACGCGCCGCCGGCAAAACAGCCGAAGGGCCCTGCCCCGCGCGAGGTCATCATCGGGTCGTGGCTGATCATTGCTGCCGGCGTGCTGAGCCTCATCAACAACGTCATCACCTCGTTCAGCCTGCCGTCGATCATGACTCCCCAGGAGGAGCAGGCATTCGCCGAAACAGGTCTGGACGGAGAAAGCGTGAACTCCTTCCTCATTTCCTTTGGCATCGTTGTGGCCCTGATCGGCTTTGCAATCTACCTGTTGATCGCCCTCTTTGTGCGGCGGGGGAAGAACTGGGCCCGCATTCTAGGCACGGTGTTTGCCGCCTTCTCCTTGATCGGCATCTTCACCATGCTGGGCGCTTACTTCACCTCACCCGTGAGCCTGATTTCGCTGGTGTCCAGCCTGCTGGGAATTGCCGGAATCGTGATGCTGTATCTGCGGCCGTCCACCCCGTACTTCCGAAAGGCTCCGCTGTACCCCTACTGAGCTGAGCACCCTCCCGCCTCAGCACCCCCGGGCATCCACGCAGAGTCCCGTCGGTTTCGGCGGGACTTTTCCCTTGCCGGATCGGGTTTCGCAGTGGAGGGGTCACATGCCGGTCGCGCCCGCGTAGCGTTGTGTTCTCTTCCGGCGGTGAGTTCCTAGGCAAGGCGCCCCGGAGGTGCCGTTCCGCCGTGAAGGGGAGGACCATGGCAGCTCTGCTTCCTAACCCGCAGCAGCAAAAAACGCGCATTCCCCTGCGCCTTCTGCAGCGGGCAGTCGATTCGTATGAAGGGACGAACATCTTCATCCCGGAAGTACCGCTCTATCCCCCAACGGTATCCGGGGGCGACTTATCCGGTTCAGACCCTGGCCATGGCTCCCCGAGAGGGGAGGAAGTTACCTCTCCTGAACCCGGCTCGTCCGCAGCGACCGGGGAGGAGGGCAGCGACCATGCCCTCTACCTCTGGCTCCGGGCAGGGTTTCAGGGCATGGTCGCCTGGACTACCAGCGGCCTGCGCGGCACCTTTGCGTGGTTGGATTCAGGACTGCGGGGTATATCCGCCTGGCTCCGCGTCGGGGCGGGAGGTATATCGGCTTGGCTACGCGTCGGAGCGGTTGGAACCTACGCTTGGCTCCGCACCGGTGTGCAGGGAACCTACACCTGGCTCCGCAGCTTGGTGCGCAGCACGTCCACGTATATCCAGGCCGCGGCACACGCCACCTCGAATCGAACCCGGGCCGGAGCGCAGGCAACCGCCGCCGGGTTCCGTACGGGGGTGGTCGGGGTCCGCAGCGGGGCGCACGCCGTTTCATTGCGGGTCCAGTCGGGGGCCCGCGCAACATCCGCCGGAGTCCAAGCCGGGGCGCATGCAACATCCAAACAGGTCCAGGCAGGTGCCCATGCCACCAGCGCTGCGGTCCAGACCGGGGCCAATCGGGTTGGCGCCGGAGCCCGTGCCGCTTGGGCCTGGGCCCAAGACGTGGCCCATACCTTCTGGAATTGGATGGTGTCCGCTGCACACGCCACATCAGCGGCGGCCCAAGCCGCCACGCGCACGACGGCTGCCGGGGCGCGCACAGTCGCCCATGCGGTATCGGTAGCAGCTCACGCCGTCGCCCACGCGGTATCGGTAGCAGCTCACGCCGTCTCCCACGCGACTGTCGTCGCAGCCTCCACCACGGCGCACGCCACAGCGGTAGGAGGCCGCGCCGTCGCCCACGCGGTATCGGTAGCAGCTCACGCCATCGCCCACGCGACTGTCGTCGCAGCCTCCACCACGGCGCACGTCACAGCGGTGACCGCCCGCGCCGTCGCACACTCCGTTTCGACGGCAGCCCGCACCACCGCCCACGCCACAGCGGTAGGCGCTCGAACCACGGCCCACGCGACTGTCGTCGCAGCCTCCGCCACGGCGCACGCCACAGCCATAGGAGCCCGCACCACCGCCCACGCCACGGCAGTAGGCGCCCGCACCACGGCGCACGCCACAGCGGTAGGATCCCGCGCCGTCGCACATACCGCCTCAAGTGCAGCCCGCACCACAGCCCACGCCACAGCCCACGCCACAGCGGTAGGATCCCGCGCCGTCGCACATACCGTCTCAGTGGTATCCCGCGCCGTTGCCCACGCTACGGCCGTGGCAGCGCGCACCACGGCGCACGCGATAGCAGTGGTGGTGCGGGCCGTGCAACGTCGGCTGCCGGCAAATACCGGCAACCCGGTTCCTGCCATTGCAGCGGCATTCGTCCTGATTTCCGGGGCAGGCCTGCTCAATCTGTGGGGCACCGTTTCAACCATTTCCCGGACGCCGATACCGGATTCGCTGCCGCCTGCCCTGTCCCTCCTCGAGCGGTACGGAGTGACCGCCACCCACTATGCCAGGACGCTCGCGGCGATCGAGCTCGCCTACGCCCTGGTGATCATGGGAACCGCACTCCTGCTTGCGGTTGCCGTTCGGGACAAGCGCCGCTGGGCGCGGATAGCCTCCGCGGTCCTTGCGGGCACGGCGCTGTTCTATGCGCTGAACGCAGGAACCCGGACCCAGTCACTTGCTGCAGCCCTGGCTGTCGCAGGAGCCGCGATCACCTTCACGAAAGGAGCAGCTCCGTGGTTCCGCCGGCGGGTACTGTCTGTGCAGCCACTCTCGCCGCTAAGGCACCAAACAAAGCCGCACCATCAACTGGAAGCCCAGACGGAACCCCCGCAGGCGGATCCGGTCCTAGCGCGCCAGGCGGGCCCGGGCGGCGATCTGCGAAACCTGTGAACGCTGTGCGTGGTAGGCAAGGATCTGCAGTTCGGTCGCCATGTCCACTTTGCGGATCTGGACATGCTCGGGCGCCTGGAGCACTACGGGAGCAAAGCTGAGGATGCTGGTAATACCTGACTCCACGAGGCGGTCGCATAGATCCTGGGCAACCTCGGCGGGCACCGAGAGCACCGCCATGTTTGCCCCGGTCTTCGCGAGCACTGCTTCAAGCGAGTCCACCGGGCTGATCCTTAGCCAGCCCACCTCCTGGCCGATAACCATCGGGTCGGCGTCGAACAGTGCCACAACCTCGAAGCCCCTTGAACCGAACCCGGGATAGCCTGCCAATGCACGGCCGAGGTTGCCTGCACCTACTATGGCTACACGCCAGTTCAATGTCAGGCCAAGCGCGGCGGAAATCTGTCCGCTGAGATACGGGACGTCATATCCAACACCCCGGGTCCCGTAGGACCCCAGGTAGGACAGGTCCTTGCGCAGCTTGGGCGAATTCACGCCGGCGGCTTCGGCCAGCTCTTCGGAGGACACACGTTCTATCCCGTCAGCGAGCATGGCGGACAACGCCCTCAAGTAAATGGTCAACCGCGCCAGCGACGCCGGCGGTATGTGTCGTCCTGCTCCAGCACCAGCCGACGGCGTTGGGGCCGGTTGGTCGCTGTTGGCCGTGTCGCGCTCCAGGGCTGCTCGTTCCGACCGGACTTCCTCGGGTGCCATCACGCCCCCAGCAGACGCCGCAGCCGTGTTTCGTCGATTTTCCAGAAGTCCCGCTGAACGCCGTCGATGAACAACACCGGAATCTCCTCGCCAAAGCGGGCGGCGAGTTCCGGGTCCTCCTCCGCGCTGCGTTCCTGCCAGGCCACGCCAAGGTCCTCCCCCACGCGCCGGAGCACCAGGCGGGCGTCTTCGCACAGATGGCAGCCCGGTCGGGTAAGGAGGACGACTTCCGGTCCGACGGATTCACTCATATGTCCAAAATAGCCCCAATACGTCGGATTTCCGCGCTCAGGCCGGGTTTTGCGTAGACTCGGACCATGCCCCGAGCCACTGTAGTCCGAGCCACCGGAACCACGGATGCGGCGGGCAAACCTGGCGAAGCGGCCTTTTTCGACGTCGATAATACGCTTATGCGCGGCGCCAGCCTGTTCCACGTGGGTCGGAAAATGTACCAGCGGAAAGTCTTCACGATCCGTGAAGCAGCCGGGTTCGCGAGAAAACAGCTGCGGTTCATGCTGCAGGGTGAAAACCTCAAGGACGTCCACTCGGTCCGCGATGCGGCCTTGGCCTTCGCCGTTGGTCTCTCTTCGGAGGATGTACGCACGCTGGGCGAAGAAGTCTACGACGAGATGATTGTCTCCAAGATCTGGCCCGGCACCCGGGCGCTGACCCAGCAGCATATGAAGTCCGGGCGGCCGGTTTGGCTGGTCACTGGAACACCCATCGAAGTTGCTTCGGTCATCGCCAGCAGGCTCGATCTCACCGGGGCCCTCGGCACTGTCAGCGAGGTCGCCGACGGCATGTACACCGGACGCCTGGTGGGTGAGTTCCTACATGGACCAGCCAAGGCTGCCGGTGTCCGGGCACTGGCCGAGAAAGAAGGCCTGGACCTGCAAAGCTGCTGGGCGTACAGCGATTCCTACAACGACGTTCCGCTGCTGAGTCTGGTGGGGCATCCGGTGGCGATCAATCCGGACGCACGCCTCCGCCGTCATGCCCGTGAGCGCAACTGGCCCGTGTACGACTTCCGTTCAGGGCGCAGGGCAGCAACACTGGGCCTGAAGTCCGCGACCGTTGCCGGGGCGACCTACGGGCTGTGGCGGGGTTTCTCCTGGGTGCGGGCCCGCTGACCGCCCTGCACAGCTCACCACCCAAAGCCCCTTAAAAACCGGAGCCCGCCTATCCCTGAGGACTGGCGGGCTCTGCCGTAGCGGACCCGGCACTGCACGTGCAGCGGGGGCCAGCTGACAACGGTCGCTAAGAAGGATCTACTTCTTATTGCGACGCTGGTGGCGGGTCTTGCGAAGCAGCTTGCGGTGCTTCTTCTTGGCCATACGCTTGCGGCGCTTCTTAATTACTGAACCCACAGAGTCCTCACAAACTTATTAGGAGTCACCGGTTCCCCTCCCCTGCTGCCGTGGGCACAGGGGCTGGTTGCCGGTAGTTACTGGCTTTCGATTAAAACGTTCCTTAACAGGGTACAGCTTCAGGGCTGTGGAATTTGCCAGCCCGTACCAGCAACCGGGAACGGCCCGTGCCGGCGCTGCCCATCGACGCGGCGTACCCGATGCAGGGCTCAGGCGGTGTCTGTACGCCGGTCGATAACGGCGTCCCGGAGTACCTTCTGGACGGCCGATTCCGGCACACGGTAGGACCGGCCGAAACGGACGGCCGGCAGTTCGCCGGAATGGACCAGCCGGTACACGGTCATCTTGGAGACCCGCATGACGTCGGCAACTTCCGATACCGTCAGAAACCGCACATCCGAGAAGTTTCCCTCGTCTGCCATTTAGTCCCGTTCCTTTGCTCATTGCCGCCGTTTCCCACAGCAAGCCATGTGGGAGCACCTGCGGCTGAAGGACATCGCGTCACCGGCCTGTTGCGACGTGCGTCACTGATGGCCCCGTATGGTCCCTACTGTAGTGGCAGGAGTAACCATAGTGGAAGTTCTTTCCGCGGCCGCAGGCACGGCCGGTGCAAGCCGGTCCTAGATCACGCCCTGGGCGAGCATTGCATCGGCTACCTTCACGAAGCCGCTGATGTTGGCGCCCACAACGTAGTCGCCGGGCGAGCCGTATTCCTCGGCCGTTCGGGCGCACCGTTCATGGATATTGACCATGATTTCGCTGAGCCGGCGTTCCGTATGCTCGAAGGACCAGGAATCCCGGCTGGCGTTCTGCTGCATCTCCAGGGCGGAGGTGGCGACACCGCCCGCGTTGGCGGCCTTACCCGGGCCGAACAACACCCCGGCGGCCTGGAAGGCGGCGATGGCGGCAGGAGTACACGGCATGTTCGCGCCCTCGGCCACGGCCCGGATCCCGGACTTGATCAGTGCCAGCGCGTCTGCTTCGTCCAGTTCGTTCTGGGTGGCGCAGGGCAGGGCGACGCCGGCTCCCGCGTTCCAGATGGAACCCTCCGTCACGTAGTTCACGGAGTGTCCGCGGCGCTCGGCATATTCCGAGATCCGGCCCCGCTCCACCTCCTTGATCTGCCGCAGCAACGGAACGTCAATGCCCTTTTCATCAACTATGTAGCCCGAGGAATCAGAGCAGGCCACCACTGTGGCGCCGAGCATCTGGGCCTTGTCTATGGCGTTGATGGCCACATTGCCTGATCCGGAGACAATAACCCGCTGCCCGTCCAGGCTCATGCCCTTGGTCTTGAGCATCTCCTCGACAAACATCACCGCACCGTAGCCGGTGGCCTCGGGACGGACCAGGGATCCACCCCAGCTCACGCCCTTCCCGGTGAGGACACCCGATTCATAGCGGTTGGTGATGCGTTTGTACTGTCCGAAGAGGTAACCGATCTCGCGGCCGCCGACGCCGATGTCACCGGCCGGAACATCCGTGTACTCACCGATGTGCCGGTACAGCTCGGTCATGAAGGACTGGCAGAAACGCATCACTTCAGCGTCTGATTTTCCCCGCGGGTCAAAGTCCGAGCCGCCCTTGCCACCGCCGATCGGCATGCCGGTGAGTGCGTTCTTGAAGATCTGTTCGAAACCGAGGAACTTGATGATGCCCAGGTACACGGAGGGGTGGAACCGGAGCCCGCCCTTGTACGGACCGAGGGCGGAGTTGAATTCCACCCGGAAGCCCCGGTTGATCTGCACCTGGCCCTTGTCGTCTACCCAGGGCACCCGGAAGATGATCTGCCGTTCGGGTTCGCAGATCCGCTGCAGGATCGCGGCCTCGGCAAATTCGGGATGCTTGCGCAGCACGGGGGCGAGGGAGTCGAAGACTTCCACAACGGCCTGGTGAAACTCAGTCTCACCGGGATTGCGGCGGAATACGTCGTCGCGTACGCGTGTCAGTACACGTTCCATGTGCTGCTCCTTAGAGGTTGGATTCCCCCGGTTAGGACTACGCTAGCCCCGCGGACGCCGGGGATGCGATGGAGGGCGGGCCAAAGTGCCTGCCTGCCGCGTCCCTAGGGTCGGCGGCGGCGGAATTTAGGGAACTGGCCGAAGAGGTCGGCGGCCCGCTCGGCGGCCCGTCCCACGGTGCGGCCGAGGTTCTGCACGCCCGCGTCCACTGGTAGCTGGCGGGCCTCTGCGGCGCCTGGCACCAGCGCGCCTGCCGCCACGGAAGCCGCGGTGGCGGGCTGCGGGCTTGCAGAAACGGAGGCCAGGCGGGACTCCGTAAGTGACGGGAGGTCAAAGGCCCGCAGCCACAGGACCAGCTCCTCCAGCGGAGCAGTCTCCAGCGAGTAGTAGCGTCGCTGGCCTTCGGCCCGCATGGAGACGAGCCCGGCTTCGCGCAGCACTTTGAGGTGTTTGGAAACCGTGGGCTGGCTGACCTCAAGTTCTTCCACCAGTGTCCCTACGGACTTGTCGCCGGTACGCAGGGCGCCCAGGATTTCACGCCGCGTACCTTCCGCGATTACTGCAAACACATCGTCAAAGACCATGGCATTTACCCTAGCGGATATGGGACCGGGAGCATCCCGAAGGAACGTAACGCTAGTTGCACGAGGTAAGGACGTTGTTTGATGTTTTGCGCGGTTCTGCTGCCCTAGCGTGCGCCCACTGCGTTGTTGATCATGTCCACTAGCTGGTGCGGGTCTTCGACCGTGATCACGAGTCGGTCGAATTGTTCCGCGGGATCGAGCGTGATGACGACGGCGCGGTCATATCCGGAAATATTCCAGAACTGCTTTTTCCCACCGGAATGGAAGGTGCCGGACAGCTTCCCCGGAAGGCCAAGGCCGGGACCGCGCCAGCCCTTCGGTTCGTCTCGCATACCTGGGTCGAAGGTCGCTCCCCGGACGTGCTCGAGCGGAAACCGCAGGCGGCGCTTGAACGACCACATTTTGTTCAGTCCGACCGGTTCGACCACGAGGTTCGCTGGGGTGACCGTGACTTTGTTGCTGCTCATGCCGAATCCTTCTCCTTGTGCAGCCCTGCGCGGGTCAGCAGGCGCCTGCCTAGTTGCTCTTCGGTGATGTTGTCCGCTTCGAGAAGACGCGCAATCTGCTCGCGGACACGCTGGTCGGTAGGGGCGAGTTCAAGCAATCCGACCAGGATCACGTCGAGACTTTCATCCGAACCGCTCGCCGGGTCGACCGCATCGAGAACCCGCAGAAACAGCCCGTGCTTGCTCCCGAAGACCCCATACAGGCTGCCCCGATGCACCCCCGTCGCTTCGACAAGGTGGTCTACCGAGGTCGACGCATACCCTCGCTGCCGGAATACCGCCGCGGCGGCATCCACTGCACCCGTTTCCTCAAACTTACGTGGACGACCCATGGTTTGAGAATAGTCATTCAAGAACGATCAGTCAAGAAAAAGTTTTCGCCGTTTCCCCGCCAACTGCCGCAGTGGCTAGTCGAACCACGGATCCAGTCCGTGCAGCGGGAACAGTTCCTTGCGGGTGGCCATCACGGTCCGGTCGATCTCGTCATTCGGGTCATAGCCCACTTCCCAGGACCGCCACCAGATATCCGCCCCGTCCCCCAGCGTCTCGCCGGACTTCACTCCGTGCTTTTCCAGCACATAGTCGCGCCAGGCCGGGGGCAGCGGGGTGGCGGGACGCACCCGCCCGTTGGCAGCCACTGACATCAGCAGCGCCCAGGACCGCGGCACCACGGAGGCGACGTTGTAGCCTCCTCCCCCGGTGGCGATCCATCGGCCCTCGCACAGCCGGCCGGCAAGGTCGCTGATGGTCAGGGCGGCCTGCCGCTGCGCCTCCACGCTGATCCGGAGGCTGGTCATGGGATCATCCGTGTGGCTGTCGCAGCCGTGCTGGCTGACAATCACTTCCGGAGCGAAGGCCTCCGTCAGCTGGGGAACCACTGCGTGGAACGCCCGCAGCCAGCCGGCGTCCGAGGTGCGCGCCGGGACCGCGATGTTGACCGCGGTTCCTTCGGCTGCCTTGCCGCCGGTTTCATTGGAGAATCCCGTCCCCGGGAACAGGGTCAGACCGCTTTCGTGCAGCGAAATGGTCATCACGCGAGGATCGTCCCAGAAGATGTTCTGCGTGCCGTCGCCGTGATGGGCGTCGACGTCGATGTACACCACCCGCTGCACACCATTGGCGAGGAGCCGCGCGACGGCGGCCGCGGCGTCGTTGTACACGCAGAAGCCGGAGGCCTTTTCATAGCCGGCATGGTGCATCCCGCCGGCAAAGTTGACCGCATGCGTAGCTTCGCCGGAGAGGATGGCGTCCGCGGCGGCCAGGGAACCGCCGACCAGCCGGGCACTGGCCTCGTGCATGCCGGCGAAGGCGGGGGTGTCCTCGGTTCCCAGCCCCAGCAGCGTATTGCAGTTCGCCGGATCGGCGCCGGCGGCCTGCACCGCGCTGATGTAGTCGAAGCCGTGGACGGTCAGGAGGTCGGCTGCCGAGGCGACATACGGCTCGGCCATGGAGACCCCCTGGAGGTCGAAAAGTCCCAGTTCACGGGCCAGCCGGGCGGTAAGATCCAGGCGCGCCGGGCTCATCGGATGGCCTGCGCCGAAGTCGTAAGCCAGCATGGATTCATCCCAGACAATGCACGTCGGCATAATGGGAAGGCTTAACCCGGAACTGATCATGCAGACAGGCTACGTGATGTGGGCGCTACTCTGATATTGGTGTCCGCGCCCATCTGACGGATAAGTGCTACTACTTGCGGAAACCCGCGGAAAAGAACTGGACCACCATGGCAATCCCACGGCAATCACTGCTGGAGAAAGAGCAGCGCAGCGGTCCCGCCATCGTTACCGGGGTTCGCGAGTTCGTGGGCGGGCTGGTCACCGGCCGGCCGGCCCGGCTGGCGCTGATCGTCTTCAGCCTGGTCATCCTGCTGTTCACCGCCCTGCTGAGCCTGCCTGCCGCTTCCAGCAGCGGAGAATCCGCACCGCTGCACGATGCCTTCTTTACTGCCGTTTCCGCGGTCTGCGTCACCGGCCTGACAGTGGTCTCCACCGCCACCTACTGGTCCACCTTCGGGCAGGTGCTGATCCTGATCGCGATCCAGGTGGGCGGTCTGGGCATCCTGACCCTGGCCTCACTGCTGGCCCTGGCCGTGAACAAGCGGCTCGGCGTCCGCGGCAAGCTCATGGCCCAGGAAGGCATGAACACCGGCCGGCTCGGCGAAGTGGGCCACCTGCTGCGCATTGTCTTCAGCACCGCCGTCGTCATTGAACTGGCCCTCGCCGTGATCATGGCGCCGCGCTTCATGATCCTGGGCGAGTCCCCGGGCCAGGCCATCTGGCATGCGGTCTTCTATTCCATTTCCGCGTTCAACAACGCCGGGTTCACGCCGCACTCCGACGGCCTGGTGCCGTATGAAGAGGACCTGTGGATCCTCATTCCGCTGATGATCGGTGTTTTTATCGGCTCGCTCGGCTTTCCCGTCATCATGGTCCTGCTGCAGACCCGCGCCCGGGTCAGCAAATGGAACCTGCATACCAAGCTGACAATACTGGTGTCCTCCATCCTGCTGGTGGCCGGTGCCGTGATCTGGGGTGCGTTCGAGTGGTTCAACAGCCGCACCATCGGGGACCTGTCCCTGGGCGACAAAATCATCCACTCGATCTTCGCTTCGGTGATGACCCGCTCCGGCGGCTTCAACCTGGTTTCCATGACGGACCTGGACTCCAGCACCCTGCTCATTACCGACATGCTGATGTTCGCGGGCGGCGGTTCCGCCTCCACTGCCGGCGGCATCAAGGTCACCACCATCGCCGTCCTGTTCCTGGCCGTGGTTGCCGAAGCCCGCGGCGACACCGATGTCCGCGCCTTCGGCCGCACCATCCCCCAGGGCGCCATGCGGGTGGCCATCTCGGTCACCATCCTGGGCGCCACACTGGTGGCGGTGGCCACGTCCGCGCTCCTGGTCATCACGGATGAATCCCTGGAACCGGTCGTGTTCGAGGTGATTTCCGCCTTCGCCACGGTGGGGCTGAGCACGGGCCTCAGTGAGGCCCTGCCGCCTTCGGGCAAATACGTCCTGTCGATGCTCATGTTTGCCGGACGCGTCGGCACCATCACCCTTGCCGCGGCGCTCGCCGTGCGCCACCGCAACACCCTTTACCACTACCCCGAAGAAAGGCCGATCATTGGCTGACAGACCTCCCCACAACGCACCGGTCCTGGTCATCGGACTTGGCCGCTTCGGTGCAGCCACCGCCGAGCAGCTGGTCCGGCAGGGCCGCGAGGTGCTGGCCGTGGAACGCGATCCGGCGCTCGTACAGAAGGCCTCGGGCCTGCTGACGCACGTGGTCCAGGCCGACGCGACCAACATCGAGGCACTCAAACAGCTGGGCGCCGAGGACTTCTCGGCCGCCGTCGTGGGCGTGGGAACCTCGATCGAGTCCAGCGTGCTCATCACCGTGAACCTGGTGGACCTGGGCATCGAGCACTTGTGGGTCAAAGCCATTACGCCTGCCCACGGCAAGATCCTCACCCGCATCGGCGCGAACCACGTGATCTATCCGGAGGCCGACGCCGGCCGGCGGGCCGCGCATCTGGTGGGCGGCCGGATGCTGGACTTCATCGAGTTCGACGACGGTTTCGCAATCGTCAAGATGTACCCGCCCAAGGAGACGCAGGGCTTCACCCTGGGCGAGTCAAATGTTCGCGCCAAGTACGGCGTCACTGTCGTGGGCGTGAAGTCCCCGGGCGAGGACTTCACCTACGCGCAGCCGAACACCAAGGTCTCCAGCCGCGACACCCTGATCGTGTCCGGCCACGTGGATCTGCTCGAACGCTTCGCGGCCCGACCGTAGATTCGGGTTTTCGGGGCCCTTCGGGGCGCCTTGGGCCGCCGTGGGCTGCTTCAGGCGTGGCTCCGGCGGCAACGAAATTCCTCGCTCGCAGAGCTCGCTTGGAATATTAAAGCCGCCTCCGCCACGCCTTACGGCGGTTCGCACCTGCACGCGCCTCGTCTGCGGAGCAAGACGGAGCTACGCGGTCAGCGTGTGCGCGATTTCCTGTTCCCGGGCCTAGGCGCCGAGGGGACGCAGAACAGCCTGCACAGCCGGCCGCACAGCCCGGTAAGCGGAACTCGAATGAGCTGGGCATCCCCCCGGCACGAGCAGCCCCACCCGTGAGGCTTCGGTTTGTCCATAGCCCTGCGGTTTGTCCATTTCCCTCCGTAGCGCGGCGCAGGGATTGCCACAACCCGCAGGGATCCCGACAAACCGAGGGATCCCTGCGCGCCGTGCTGGGCTTGCAGCGTCAGCGTCCGGCCGCAGGGCCTGGCGGAGACGGCAGCGTCAGCGTCCGGCCGTAGGACCTGGCGGAGGCGGCAGCGTCAGCGTCCGGCCGTAGGGGCTGGCGGAGGCGGCTTTAATATTCCGAGCGAGCTCTGCGAGCGTAGGAATTTCGTTGCCGCCGGAGCCAGGCCCGGAGGCCGGCGCAGCAAGGCCGAGCCAACAACCGGGCCAACAATCCAGGCAAGACTAAACAGTCAGCTGCTTCGTGATCTCTTCGGCCCGGGCCGCTGCCGCACGGGCGCCGGCCTCAATCACGCCGGGCAGGTTCAGCTCGTCGAAGGTCCGGATGGCCGCTTCCGTGGTGCCCTTGGGGCTGGTCACGGCTCGGCGCAGGGACGGGGCATCGGCGTCGGGCTCTGCCAGCATGTACCCGGCGCCGGCGACCGTTTCCCGGGCCAGCAGGGCCGAGAGATCCGGGTCCAGGCCGAGCTCGGCGCCGGCCCGGGCCATGGCCTCGGCCAGGTAAAACGCGTAGGCGGGGCCGGAACCGCTGACGGCGGAAACGGCGTCGACTTGTTCTTCGGGCACCTCCACCACGGTGCCGGTGGCGGACAGTACGCGTCGGGCCAGGTCCATCGCGTCCGGGCCGGCGGAACTGCCGGCGGAAATGGACGTGACGCCGCGGCCAAGGCGGGACGGGGTGTTGGGCATCGCACGGATGACGGACTGGCCTTCCGGCAGCAGCGACTCCATCAGGTGCAGCGGCACGGCGGCAGCCACGCTGAGGACCACGGCGCCGCGGGGCAGGTCCGCGGCAATTTCGCGCAGCAGATCAGCGACGCCCACGGGTTTGACGCCGACAATGACCAGGTCAGCACCGGCGACGGCTTTCCGGTTTGCGTCCGGATCCTCGCTGCCAGCAAGGACAGTGACGCCGTGTGCCGTGCGAAGCTCTTCAGCCCGCTCGGCCCGCCGGACGGTGGCAGTAACCTGCTCGGCGGCAAGGCCGCCGGCGAGGATTCCGCCGAGGATGGCTTCGTTCATCGAGCCGCAGCCAAGGAATGTCAGTCGGGGATTCTGTGCGCTTTCCATGACTTCGATTCTGTCATGCCGCTTCTACGGGGTTTGCGGACAGGCAAAGGCGGCCGGTTAGCTGGCGTTGTGCCCGGCCAGGACGGCTTTGGGCCGGAGGTGCTCCCGTGCGAATTCCAAGGTCTGTTTCAGCTGTTCCTCGCGCTCCCCCGCGCCACGGGCCTTTCGGGTGCTGACTTCCACGGCCACCACGCCGTCGAACCCGCCGTCGGCCAGGTAGGACAGCGCCTCGGCACACCGCTGCGTGCCGTCGCCGGGCAGCAGATGCTCATCCTTGCCGTTGGGAGTTCCATCCGTCAGGTGGACGTGCCGGAGCCGGTCCCCGAGTTTCCGGATCTGCTCAAAGGAGTCCATGCCGGCGATGGCAGCATGGGAAAAGTCCCAGGTGACGTTTTCATACGGTTCGGGGATCGGGTTCCAGTGCGGCAGGTAGGCTTTTGCCTCGCGCCCCCGGACCCGCCACGGATACATGTTCTCCACGGCGATGGTGACGCCGTATTGCTCGGCGATGTTCTTCACGCCTTCGGCGAAGTTCTCCGCATAACCCGTCTGCCACCGGAACGGGGGGTGCGCCACCACGGTGGCAGCACCTACTTCCGCGGCCATCGCCGCGGACAGTTCGATCTTGGTCCAGGCCGCACCCCAGACCTGCTGCGTCAGGAGCAGGGTGGGGGCGTGGATGGCAAGGATCGGCTGCCGGTACTGCTCGCTCAGCTCCCTGAGGGAGCCCGGGTCCTGGCTGACCTGGCTGTTGGTGACCATGATTTCCACACCGTCATAGCCCAGGTCATGAGCCACCGCGAAGGTGTCATGCACGGACAGCGGGTATACGGAAGCGCTGGACAGCGCCACCGGAATGGCGGCGCGTCCGGGCTGCGGCAGGGACGTCGGCATGTCAGCCTGGCTTTCCATTGGAGGAAGGACCCGCCCCGGCAGCCACGAGGAATTCCTCTCCTTCGGCGGGGCCGCGGGGCAGGTCACCGGTTGTTTCGAAGCGCAGCGTGTCGAACCGGCGCAGGATCAGGCCCTCGCGCAGCGCCCACGGACAGATCTTCAGGGACTGCACGGCGAAGGCTTCCATGGCGGCCTGCGCCACCAGCGCTCCGGCAAGCATCTGCGGGGCGCGCAGCGCGGATACGCCGTCCAGACCGGCACGGTCCCGGGCAGTCAGGGCGCCCAGCCGCTTGGTCCAGAGGGACAGGTCCTCCAACGTGAGCACGCGGGGCACAAACGGTCCGGCGGCCGACGGCGCAGCGCCGGCAATGCGCGCCAGTGACCGGAAGGTCTTGGACGTTCCGGCAACGAGGTCCGGGCGGCCGAAGGCGCTGAACTCCTCAGCCGCTTCCCCGACCATCCCGCGGATGTATTTGCGCAGCTTCTTGATGCTCTTGGGTGAGGGTGGATCCTCGGGAAGCCAGTCCCGGGTTAGCCGTCCGGCGCCGAGCGGCAGGGACCGGGCGATTTCCGGAAGTTCGTCCTGGCCCAGTGCCATCTCGAAGGAACCTCCGCCGATGTCCAGGTCCAGGATGGAACCGGCGCCCCAGCCGTACCAACGTCGGACGGCGAGGAACGTCATCGCCGCTTCGTCTCCGCCGGAGAGTTCCTCCAGCCGCACCGGAGTCTCCCGCTGCACCCGGGCCAGGACCTCGGCACCGTTGGCCGATTCCCGGATGGCCGAGGTCGAGAAGGCCAGCAGGTCCTGCGCGCCGTGCCGGCGGGCGAAGTTCCAGGCCTCGTTGACGAACCCGATGAGTTCATCCTGCCCGGCCTCGCTTATCGCGCCGTCGGCGTCCAGGTAGGACACCAGCTGCAGCGGACGCTTGTGCGAGGCGAAGGAGACGGGACGGGCACCGGGATGGGCGTCCACCAGCAGGAGGTGGACGGTGTTGGACCCGATGTCGAGAACCCCTAGGCGCATGATTCCATTATCGCTCTACCGGCCCCTACTTCTTCGCTGTAGCTTTCCGCGGAGCCGCACGCTTCTTCACGGGCTTCTTCGCCGGGCCCTTCTCCCGCTTCTCCGCCAGCAGTTCAATGGCCTGCTCGCGGGTCAGCTCTTCGATGGCCGTGGAGCGGGGCACCGTGATGTTGGTGATGCCGTCCGTGATGTACGGCCCGAAGCGGCCATCCTTGACCACGATCGGCTTTTCCGACACGGGATCAGCACCGAATTCCGCCAGCGGTGCCGCAGCCTGCCGGCCACCGCGCTGCTTGGGCTGGGAATAGATCTCCAGCGCCTGCTCGAGCGTGATCGTGAAGATTTCCTCTTCAGAACCGATCGACCGCGAATCCGTGCCCTTCTTCAGGTACGGACCGAACCGGCCGTTCTGCACCGTGATCTCGTTGCCTTCGGCGTCGGTGCCCAGGACGCGCGGCAGCTTCATCAGCTTCAGCGCCTCGTCCAGGGTCACCGTTTCCACGCTCATGGATTTGAAGAGCGAGCCGGTGCGCGGCTTGACCTTCACCGGCTTCTTCGGAGGCTTGGGCTTGCCGTTCTTGTAGTACTCCACCGGCTGGTTCGCCAGGTCCTCTTCGGTGGGTTCCGGAATCAGCTCGATCACGTACGGGCCGTAGCGGCCGTTGCGGGCCACGATGGTCCGGCCCGTTTCCGGATCGGTGCCCAGCACGCGCTCTTCGGGAGCGGCGGTCTCCATCAGTTCCAGCGCCTTTTCGGCGGTGAGTTCGTCAGGGGCCAGGTCCTCGGGAACGTTCGCCCGCTCGGGCTCGGTCCCTTCGGGGGCGTCTGCGGGCAGCGGACGCTCCAGGTAGGGGCCGAACTTGCCCACGCGCAGCACAATGCCGTCGGCAATCTCGATCGAGTTGATCGCCTTCGCGTCGATTTCGCCGAGGTCGTTCACGATGGTGTGCAGGCCGGTTTCCACACGGTCGCCGTAGTAGAACTGGTTCAGCCACTCCACGCGGCCGGCTTCGCCGCGGGAAATCCGGTCCAGGTCCTCTTCGAGTTCGGCGGTGAAGTCGTAATCCACGTAATCCGTGAAGTGTTCCTCCAGCAGGCGGACCACGGAGAACGCGATCCAGCTCGGCACGAGTGCCTGGCCGCGGCTGGTGACATAGCCGCGGTCCATGATCGTGGAGATGGTGGCGGCGTACGTGGAGGGGCGGCCGATGCCGAGTTCTTCGAGCATCTTCACCAGCGACGCTTCAGTGAACCGCGGAGGCGGGGAGGTCTCATGTCCGCCGGCAGCGATGTCTGCAGCGGTCAAGGTGTCCTGGGCCTTCAGCACCGGCAGGCGGGCGCCTTCGGTGCCCTCGGCCTCGTCGTCCTCGCGGGCGGCGTCGCGGCCCTCTTCATAAGCAGCCATGAAGCCGCGGAAGGTGATGACCGTGCCGGAAGCCGAGAACTCGGCGTCGCGCCCGTCAGCGGACACCGCACCGAGGCGCACGGAAGCGGTGGAACCCTTGGCGTCGGCCATCTGGGAGGCAACGGTACGCTTCCAGATCAGCTCGTAGAGCCGGAACTCGTCGCCGCGCAGCGAGGAGGCCACCTGGGCGGGAGTACGGAAGGAGTCACCGGCGGGGCGGATGGCCTCGTGTGCTTCCTGGGCGTTCTTGGACTTGCCCTTGTAGACGCGCCGCGCTTCGGGCACGTACTCGGGGCCGTAAAGCTCCGAGGCCTGGCGGCGGGCGGCGTTGATGGCCTGGTCCGACAGCGCCGGGGAGTCCGTACGCATATAGGTGATGTAACCGTTTTCGTACAGCCGCTGGGCCACCTGCATGGTCACCCGCGAGGAGAAGCGCAGCTTGCGGCCGGCTTCCTGCTGCAGGGTGGAGGTGGTGAACGGCGCGGCCGGACGGCGGGTGTACGGCTTGGTGTCCACGGAACGGACAGTGAACGCGGCCGATTCCAGGCCGGCGGCAAGCGACACGGCCGCTGCTTCGTCCAGGTGCACGGCGGTCTTGGACTTCAGCTCACCGCGGTCGGTGAAATCCTTGCCGGTGGCGACGCGGGCGCCGTCGACGGAGACCAGGCGGGCCTTGAATTTCTCGGCGGCTTCCGTGGCGAACGTTCCCACAAGGTCCCAGTACGACGCCGCGCGGAACGCCATGCGCTCCCGCTCGCGTTCGACCACGAGCCGGGTGGCAACGGACTGCACACGTCCGGCGGACAGGCCGCGGGCTACCTTGCGCCAGAGCACAGGGGAAATCTCGTAGCCGTAGAGCCGGTCAAGGATGCGGCGGGTTTCCTGGGCATCCACCATGGCGACGTCGACGTCGCGCATTTCCAGCAGGGCGCGCTGGATGGCTTCGCGGGTGATTTCCGGGAAGGTCAGCCGGTGAACTGGGACCTTGGGCTTGAGCACCTGCAGCAGGTGCCAGGCAATGGCTTCGCCTTCGCGGTCACCGTCAGTTGCGAGGTAGAGCTCGTCGGCGTCCTTCAATGCGGCCTTGAGCTCGGCCACCTTCTTCTTCTTGTCCGCAGACACCACGTAATACGGCTCGAAGTCATTGTCGAGGTCCACGGCAAACTTGCCGACGCCCGTCTTCTTCAACTCGGCGGGCAGGTCGGAGGGCTGCGGAAGATCGCGGATATGACCCATCGACGCCGTCACCTCGAAGCCTTCGCCGAGGTACCCGGCGATGGTCTTGCCCTTGGCCGGAGACTCGACAATTACAAGCTTCTTCTTGCCGGTCTTCTTGTCCGTTGCCTTAACTGGCACTGTTCTCCTACGTAACGGGGTGGTTCAAATAAGTTCGGGGCGCTTTGTTCCGGCGCTTTGGTGCATCGGCAGTCCGGTACATCCACAGACAGTATGCGCGATGCCCCAGCACTAGGGTAACCGGAAAGCACCGCAGGCACTGACCCGCACCGGGACGGGCGCGGGACCTACCAGCGGTCCGGAACGAGGAACCCGTCCAAGACCAGATTACGCACTTCCGCGACCAGGTTTTGGCCAAACTCCGGTTCAGGGCGATCCAGCAGGGCGGCCAGGGCTGAGACTATCTGTCCCACGGAGAGCTCGCCGTCACAGGCGGAAACGAACCCGGTGAGCTCCGTGCTCATGAGATTGGTCCGCCGCAGCCCGGCGCCCTGACGGAGCAGGATCACACCCGGATGCTCGGCCCCGGGGCGCTGATGGCGTTCCTCAGTAACGTCGTCGGCGACCAGAAGGTGCACGTTCTCCAGCTTGGTGCGGCTGCTGACCCAGTCGAACCGGCGTACGGCGGCATCAAGGTGCGGACCCACGGGCTGTTCAATGGGGTGGGTGATTTCCTCGAACCTGCGCAGCGGTTCGGCGCCGGGCTTCCGCCGTCGGCGCAGCCAAAGTGAGCCGAACCCCACAGTTCCAACATTCCGGGAAGCGAAATCCTCCAGGTAACCGGCGTACGCCGCAGTGTATTCCTCGCGTTCGCGGCCCTGCGCGGCGTCGCGGAGCCACATTTCGGCATACTCCGTCGGGGTGAGGGTTTCGCGCTGGATGACCCAGGCGTCCATCCCCTCCGGAAGCCATTCCTCGAGCCTGGCGGACCATTCCTCGTCCCGGCCGGCCGGGATCTCCCAGTTCCCCAGCATCTGGGCGGTGCCGCCGGGACGCAGGACCTCCTCGAGGCCGGCCACCAGGGCGGCGACGATGCCGTCCCCGGCCAAGCCGCCGTCGCGGTAGGTGTACCTTTCATCGTTGTCGCCGCCGGTGCGCGGAGTGATGACGAACGGCGGGTTGGAAACCACCAGATCGAACTTTTCGCCGGCCACCGGCTCCAGCAGGCTGCCCAGCCGGAGGGTGAACCGCTCCTCGGGCTGGTCCGGATCGATGTCCAGCTGGGGCGCGTTGAGCATCAGGTTGAACCGGGTGAAGCCGAGGGCACGCTCGGAAACGTCGGTCGCCGTCACGTGGTCCGCGTGCCGGAGCAGATGGAAGGTCTGGATCCCGCATCCGGTGCCCAGGTCCAGGGCACGCCCCACGGGCGCGCGTACGGTGAGCTGGGCCAGGCTCAGGGAAGCCTGCCCGATGCCGAGAACGTGGTCGCGTCGCAGCACGCCGGGACGCTGGTGGCTGCCCAGGTCGCTGGCCACCCAGAGATCACCGTCGGGATTCCCGGCGGAACCGGTGCCGCCGTCGTCGGTGCCGTAGGGGCGCAGGTCCACTGCTGCACGGAAAGTGCCGAAGATGCGTCCGCGTTCAATGAGCCCGAGTTCCAGGAGGCCTTCGGTGCCGGTGCGCGGCAGTGCGCTGTCCAGTTCGGCCCGCTCAGCCGTTTCCCCCAACAGCCAAAGCTGGATGGGAACCGCAACACGACGGGGATCTGCGGCTTCCGCTTCGGCACGGCAGGCCAGCAGGGCGGGAACCAGCTGGTCCCGCTGCAGGGCCGCCGATGCTTCCTCGCCAAGGAACCCGGCCACACCGTTTACGGTGTATCCGGCCTCCTCCAGATCGGCGGCGAGCGCCTTGAGAAGCCAGGTGTCGCGGCTGCGGGGTGCGGAAGGAACGGAAGAGAAATCAATCACATCCCCCAGTCTAGGGCCGCGCTATCGGCGGTCCGTGCAAACGACGGACGGGCACCTCCAACAAGTCACGGAAGTACCCGCCCGCCCTGCCCTGACGTTCAATCACCGCCCGGAGGCCTTGCCGGTGAGCCCGCTAACCGGCCGTCCCCTGCACCGGGACGCCCGCTGCCGGTGCGGCCGCCGGGGCGGGTGCCGCCATGGCCGCCTCCACCGGGCTGACGGCAGAGGGAGCGTGGGCAGCCGCGTGCCGGGCAGCGCGGTAACCGAAGACAACCGCCGGTGCGATGGTTGCCCCGGCCCCCGGATAGGTCCGGCCCATGACGGAGGCGGTGGTGTTTCCAGCGGCATACAGTCCGGGAATGACGCTGCCGTCCTCGCGGAGCACACGCGCATCGGCGTCCGTCACCAGACCGCCCTTGGTGCCCAGGTCCCCTGGGTACAGGCGCACGGCGGAAAACGGTCCCTTCTCCAGCGGCCCCAGGTTCGGGTTCGGCTTCACCCGCGGATCGCTGTAGTAGTTGTCATAGACGGTGTCGCCGCGATGGAAATCTTCGTCGATTCCGGTCTGCGCGAAGCCATTGAACCGTTCCACCGTGGCCTGCAGCGCCGCCGGCGGCACACCCATCTTCTCCGCCAGCCCCGCAACCGTGTCGTCCCGAAGCAACAGCCCCTGCCGCGTCCAGTCCTTGCGCCCGATCAGCAGGGCGTTGAACAGGTAGCGGCGGGCGTGCCGGGCCTCGAACACCAGCCAGGCGGGGTCCCCCGGTACTTTCCTGTTGTTTTCGAGCATGTGGTGGCCGAAATCCACGTACGATTCGGACTCGTTCAGGAACCGTTGGCCTGCTGCGTCCACCACCAGGGAGAACGGCATGGACCGCTCCGCAAGCGTGAAAGTGACCTTCCCCTTGGGCCCGACGGCGGTCGGTCCCCACCAGGCGTCATCCATGAGGGCCAGCGCGCCGCCCCGGGCGGCCACAATGTCGATAGCCTGGCCGAGGTCGCCTTCAGGGGCCGAGGAGTACTCCTTCTCCAGGCCCTGGTACTTTTCCCGCCATTCGGCGTTCCGGGCAAAGCCGCCGGCGCCCAGGACCACGCCGTGCCTTGCCCGAATCCGGACGTCCCGTCCCTGGCGGCGGACGACGGCGCCCAGCACCGCGCCGTCGTCGTCCTGGACCAGGTCCGTCAGCGGCGTGGAGAGCCAGACCGGCGTCTGCTGGTTACGCACGATGTACATCAGCGAGGAGGACAGGGCTCCGCCCAGACCGTACAGCCGCTTGCCCCGGACCAACCCGCCGAGGGTGCGGAAAACGAAGCGGGCGCCGCGGATGAACCCGCTCGGCGTGGACCAGGCCCGGGAGAGCTCCCAGACGTCGTCGGTGGCCAGGGGTGCGGGAATGCCCGACGCCGCGGCGCGCGAGTGCTTGAACCAGGGGCCCAGCAGTTTCGTGTCGAAGGGCTTCACCTCGAGGGAGCGGCCGACCATTCCGCCGGGCCGGTCCGGGTAGTAGTCCGGGTAGTCCTTGGAACGCATCCATTGGACCCCGAGACCGCCCAGGAACGTCACGACTTCCGGCACGGAGCGCAGGAACGCGAGCTTGCGTTCGCGCGAGGAGACGGGGCCGACGTCGGCGATCACCTCTTCCATATAGGTGAGGGCATTCTGCTGGCTGTCCTGCACCCCTGCCTCTTTCATCAGGGGGTTGTTGGGCATCCAGAGACCGCCGCCGGAAATGGCGGTGGTGCCGCCCCAGAACTTGGTGCTCTCCACGACCAGGACATCCAGTCCCTCATCCGCTGCCGTGATGGCCGCGGTCAGCGCGGCCGCACCCGATCCGACCACAAGGACGTCGACTATCCGGTCCCATTCGTTTGTACTCTGTGCGGCGTCCGCCGCCGTGCCAACCGTTTCCATGCTCCCCCGCCTTTGGGCTGCGCCCGATCCCGGCGTGCCCGGCAGACGCCGGTTCCGGTCAGGCCTGTTCCGGGCATCAGCGCCCGTGCCCGCGATGCTAACAACGGCGGGCGGGGAAGTATAGAGGTAGTTAGGGGCGGCCTAAGTATTTCCGGAGGTCACTCGTCGCAGCCGTCAGGGCAGCGGAGCGTGGCGGGGTCCGATGCGCAGTCCGCGCAGTACAGGGTCAGCTTGCGGCAGGACGGGTTGGAGCAGTTCTCGAACTTGCTCGTGGGAGCCTGGCAGCGCACGCACTGGCCGATGGTCACGGCGTCGTCCGTGAACTCCGTGTGCATCCGCTTGTCAAAGACGTAGAGCGAACCTTCCCAGAGGCCCTTGTCGCCGTAGGTTTCCCCGTAGCGGACAATGCCGCCCTTCATCTGGTAGACCTCGGAGAACCCGCGGTTCACCATGAGGCTGGAGAGCACCTCGCAGCGGATTCCTCCGGTGCAGTAGGTGACCACCGGCTTGTCCTTGAGGTCGTCGTACTTGCCCGATTCCAGTTCGGCGATGAAGTCATGCGTGGTGGAAACATCGGGCACCACGGCGCCCTTGAACTTTCCGATCTGCGCTTCGAAGGCGTTGCGCCCGTCGAAGAAGACCACTTCCTCGCCGGCCTTTTCCTTCTCTTCCACCAGCTGGTGGAGCTCTTCCGGGCGTAGGTGCGTTCCGCCGCCGACCACGCCGTTCTCGTCCACCTTCAATTCGCCCGGTGCGCCGAAACTCACTATCTCTTTGCGCACCTTCACGCTCAGGCGCGGGAAATCCTCCGCCGAGCCCTCGGAGTACTTGATGTCCATCTTCTTGAAGGCGGGATATTCCCGGGTGGCCTTTACATAGGCCTTGACGGCGTCCAGCTCTCCCCCGACGGTGCCGTTGATGCCGTCCTGCGAGATCAGGATGCGCCCGCGCAGGCCCAGCTTTTCGCAGAGCGCGCGCTGCCAGAGACGGATTGCCTCCGGGTCGGGAAGGGGAGTGAAAGCGTAATACAGTGCGATTCGGTTCAGTGCCACAAGATAAGGGTAGACCGAGGCAGGCATCCGTATTTCATCTCCGATGCATACCGTTCGCACCGGGTGACCGCTAGTGTGCATCTATGAGAGCGCTGGATGACGATTTGCTTGAGACCTGGGTCTCCGGGTGGGCCCAGGCGAGGGGGTACCGGACCCGTCACGAGGGCCGCTTTCCGGCTGCGCTCCTGCATGACCGGACCAACGACTGGGAGTATTTCGCGCTCGAACCCTCCCATGACGAGTTCGCCGCCCTTGCTTCTTCCGCCCGGCACAGCCCCACCCGGCTGTTCACCATCGTGACTACGCGGGTTCACGAAGTCCACGGCGCGGCATCGGTGTACGGGATGCAGATCCGGTCAAGCGACGAGGTCCTGATGGCGGCCGATATGGCGGGCCAGGACATCGAGTACCCCGTGCTGCCGTGGGACGGCTATGAAACCGAAAGCACCCACGAGAACAAGGTGGGCACCGTAACGGTGCTCGACGCCGGGCAGCCGATAGCCGCCGGAAGGGTGGCCGTGATCGACGGTTACGCCGTGTTTGACCGGATCATCACCGAGCCTGCGTACCGGCGGCGGGGATTGGGAAGCTACGTGATGCGGGCATTGACCGCGCTGGCCCTGGAGGACGACGCCGACGCCGGACTGCTTATCGCCTCGCTGGAGGGGCAGGAGCTCTACCGGTACCTGGGCTGGGAGTCCCTCGCCGCCGTCGTAATGTTCGAGCCGCGGCTCTGATCTTCGCACCCCCTTTTCCCCCGGCAGTGAACATGCGTGCCCGTAGATTTCCGGGTGGGAGAATGAGCACGTGGCTCTTCATGATTCCCTGATTCCGCTGCTGGGCGGCGGCGCCGAGCCCGAGCAGCTGATGCACGTGCACCACATTCCTGCGCGCCGTGCCGTTACCGCGCCGTGGCCCGAATGGGCGCACCCCGACGTCGTTGCCGCCTACCAGCGCCGCGGCATCCATGAGCCGTGGGCGCACCAGATGGAAGCTGCCGAAGCCGCGCACAGCGGGCAGCACACGATCATTGCCACCGGCACGGCTTCGGGAAAGTCGCTGGCTTACCAGCTGCCCGTCCTCGACGCGATCCACCGCACTTCCCTCGATGACCGCGCCACGCTGGAGCCGTCCGGCGCCGTCGCACTGTATCTGGCCCCCACCAAGGCGCTGGCCGCCGACCAGCTTGCCGCCGTCAAGGCGCTGCAGCTGCCCACGGTCCGGGCCGAGACGTACGACGGCGATACGGACACGGGTGCCCGCCGCTGGATCCGGGACCATGCCAACCTGGTGCTCGCCAACCCGGACATGCTGCACTTCGGCGTCCTGCCGAACCATGCCTGGTGGGCGCGGTTCTTCCGCCGCCTGAAATACGTCATCATCGACGAGGCGCACAGCTACCGCGGGGTCTTCGGTTCGAATGTCGCCAACCTGATGCGCCGGCTGCGGCGGATCTGCCGGTACTACGGTGCCGATCCGGTGTTTATCGGCGCCTCGGCCACGTCTGCCGAACCGTCGGATTCCTTCAGCCGGCTGATCGGTGCACCGGTCACCGCCGTGACGCAGGACCGTTCACCGCACGGGTCCACCACGGTGGCCTTGTGGGAGCCGCAGCTGACCGAGCTGAAAGGGGAGAACGGAGCACGGTCGCGGCGCACGGTGGTGGCCGAGACCGCAGATCTGCTGGCCAACCTGGTGGCAGCGCAGGTCCGCACCATCGCTTTCATCAAATCCCGCCGCGGGGCCGAAACCATTGCCACCATCACCCGGCGGCTGCTGGACGAGGTGCATCCTTCCCTGCCGGACCGGGTGGCGGCCTACCGTTCCGGTTACCTGCCCGAAGAACGCCGGGAGCTGGAACGGCGGCTGCGCAGCGGTGAACTGCTGGGCATCGCCAGCACCTCGGCGCTGGAACTGGGCATCGACATTTCCGGGCTGGACGCCGTGCTGGTGGCCGGCTGGCCGGGCACCCGGGCGTCGCTGTTCCAGCAGATCGGCCGGGCCGGGCGCTCGGGCCAGGACGCGCTGGCCGCGTTTGTGGCCAGCGACGATCCGCTGGACACCTACCTGGTGCACCACCCCGAGGCGATTTTCGACATTTCGGTGGAGGCGACGGTCTTCGACCCGTCCAACCCGTACGTGCTGGGACCGCATCTGTGTGCTGCCGCGGCCGAGCTGCCGATAACTCCGGATGAGCGGGAACTGTTCGGTCCCACCGCCGGCGGGCTGCTGGAGCAGCTGGTGGACCAGGGCTATCTGCGGCGCCGGCCCTCCGGCTGGTTCTGGACGCATCCGGAAAGCGCCGCGTCCATGGTCAATCTGCGGGCGGCCGGCGGCGGGCCGATCAACATCGTCGAGACCGAGACGGGCACACTGCTGGGCACCATGGACTCCCCGCAGGCGCAGTACCAGGCGCATACCGGCGCGATTTACGTCCATCAGGGGCAGACGTTCCTGGTGGATGAGCTCAACGAGGCCGACCACTGCGCCATGGTCACCCGCACCAATCCGGAGTTCTACACCCAGGCCCGTGACATTACCCAGGTGGAGGTGCTGGAAACGGACCGCACCTCCGAGTGGAACGGCATCCAGGTCTGCTTCGGCACCGTGAAGGTCACCACGCAGGTGGTCTCCTACCAGCGCAAGGCCTTGATCTCGAACGAGATCCTCGGCGAGGAGCCGCTGGAGCTCGAAGCCAAGGAACTGTTCACCAAGGCCGTGTGGTTCGTTATCGATGAGAAGTTCCTTGTCTCGGCAGGGCTTGCCCCTGCCGATTTCCCCGGTTCGCTGCATGCCGCCGAACATGCGTCCATCGGCATGCTGCCGCTCGTGGCCACCAGTGACCGCTGGGACATCGGCGGGGTCTCCACTGCCCTGCATGCAGACACGGAGAAGCCGACCATCTTCGTGTACGACGGGCATCCCGGCGGTGCCGGCTTCGCCGAGCGCGGCTACGAGGCGGCACGGATCTGGCTGGCCGCCACCCGCGATGCCATCCGTGCCTGCGAATGCGACGGCGGCTGCCCTTCCTGCGTGCAGTCCCCCAAGTGCGGCAACAAGAACAATCCGCTGGATAAGAAGGGTGCCGTCACGCTCCTGAATGTGCTGTTGGACCATGCGCCGGAGGCCATGGTCCTTACCTCCTAGCCTGACGGCCGCCGGGCCTAGCCGGGAGGTCCGGCACGTGCCCGGGCCACGGCCGGAATCGGAAACGCAGGGATCGAGACTTCCGTTTCCACGGTGACTGTGCCGGAACCGGGATCTGCGGTGCAGCCGCGCAGTGCAGCGTTGTTGCGCGCGGCCACCTTTCCGGCCACACCGCAGGCATCGCCTGTGGTGTTAGCGGCGCCGGTTACGGCATCGAGTCCGTCAGCATCGAAGTCACCGGCTTCAGACCGGCCGGCATCGAGGTAAATGCCCGCGGAGATTCCAGGCGGCTGCAGCCCGCGCAGGGTGTCTGCGCCTGCAAGGGCGGCAAGATCCGCGGCTGTGGCGGCCCGTACAGCAGCTACCGATGCCTGCACCATCACCAGTGCAGCCACGGAAAGCCCCAGCAACACCATGCAGATCGTGAGCGCGGCAACCGTTCCCGCTCCCCGTTCCTTCGGCTCGCTGCTGGCCGGTTCCGTCCCGCCTTTCCCATCGCAGGCTCCGGCCACAACTTCGGCTTGGGCTTTACCCAGAGGACGGAACGCCATTCGGCAGGCCTCCATCCCCGGGAAAAGCTACGGCGTCGGCTGAAAGTTCCAGCGGAAGCAGGCTCAGCACGGGCAGAGTCAGGGAACTGCGAACCTCCACGGCCGTCCAGTGCCCCTCGACAGAGAGAATCAGCTCGGCCGAATTTCCGGCCAGCCGCTGAACGGCAGCCGCTGCAGCGGGTTGATCTGCGCGCATGACCTCGCGGGCCGCCGCCCGGGCTGCTTCCTCCAGTCGAAGCTGGGTGATGCCTGCTGAGATTCCCGTCAGTCCTCCGACCAGTACAAGCACGATGGCTGGCAGCGCCACCGCAAATTCGGCTGTCACCGCTCCCCGGTCGCTCTGTTTCGGAGTCTTTCTCCCGGCACTCCTGGCCTGCACTCCTAGCCCAGGGTCAGTGCGGACCGGATGAGCGAGACCAGCATGCCGCGGACCTCGTCGCCGCCCAGGATGATGGCCAGTAAACCGGCAAAGGCCACGGCGGCCAGCGTGGCAATGGCATATTCGGCGGTGGCCATACCGGCCTCCCGGTCGGTCCACGGCGGATCAGCCGGTGCCTGCGTTTCCGGCAGCGGCTTCACCAGTGTGAGGCGGGGTATGTCCACGGCCGTGCGCCCGGACAGGCTGTACACCCCGTGGCTGCCGTCCGATTCCGGGTTTGGGCAGGCTGGCCCCGGTCCTCCCCCGTCCCTTTCGAGGCGGGCAGCGGCTGGGGATGGTGCGGAGACGGATCTGGTGCTGACTCGCATGTGTCTTTCCTCCTGCTGAAAGGGTCTGTGATTTGATCCTGCCTTCGGCCGCCGCTTGCAGGTTGCTGCTCCGATGCCGGTGGGGACAACCCCGGCCCGGCGGTGGGTTGTGGAGGAACGAACGGGTGAGGCGTGCCCTGCCGAGCCGGTCAGGTCCACCCCGGAAGCAGGGACATCAGCAGCGGCACCACGGTCAGCGCCACAAACGCGGGCAGCGAACACAGCCCCAGCGGCATCACCAGGCGAACCCCGAGCGCAGCTGCCCGCCGCCTGCTCTCCGTCTGCCGGCGCCGCCGAAGGGCGTCCGCCTGGGAATGAAGCACCGCAGCCGACGGGGCCCCCGTAACGGCCGTGAAACGCAGGGCCGGGCCGAGTGCCGCGAGTGCCGAGACCTGTCCGGTTGTCACCCTGCCGACCCGGGATGCCTGTTCCGCGCCCGATGGTTGCGTTCCGGTGGAAGCGGAACCGGCGCACAGCTGCCACGAGGCATCCCATGGAATTCCGAGGTCCAGTGCCTGCAGGAGCCGGTCGAGATCCCGGGACGTAGCCGGGTCCACACCCTCGCGCAGGATGGCCAACGCCGAGGGCAGCGGTTGTCCTGCTTCCAACATTGCCGCAATCAGGTCCAGCATCAGCGCGGGGTCGCCGGTGCTGCCCTCCGGCCGGGGCTCGGTCCTCTGCCGGAGGTGCGGCTGCCGCGGATGTCCGACGGGTCCGGTCAGGAGCAGGGCAGCCGTCGAGAGGAAAGCGAACACCAGCAGTCCGGTCATCCGTAATTGCCCTGCATCGGAGCCTGGGCGTTCCGCACCAGCCGTGAAGACCAAAAACGCCCTGCCAGCCAGAACCCGGTTCCGGCTGCAGCCGCGAGCCACCCCAACGGCGTCGCCGTCAGGATCTGCAGCGGGTTACCGCCCAGCAGGTAGCCCAGGAGTATCCCGCCGCCCGGTAGCCAGGTCAGGAGCCGCACGGTGGCACGCGGGCCGGCCATTGCCGCCTCCCGGTCCGAGGCGGCGTCACGGGCGGCTTCCAGTTGTCCGGCATACCGGCTGAGCACGGCGGCCAGCGGGGCGCCGCTCCGCTCCGATACCCGCAGGCAGACAGCCAAACCGGACCACAGCTGCTGCAGCGCCGGATCCGTTTTCCCGCCGTCCGGATGCTCCGCAGCGGCAAGCACCGGCACCGGGCTGAGGCCCAGCGCCGCCGACGCCGCGGCCGCCTGCAGCACCGGGAAAAAGGGGTGAACGGATGCCTCCGCCGGACCCGGCGCTTCATACAGGGTGGCTGCGTCTGCCCAGATCCGATGGGCCGAGCGCCCCGCCGCCAGCAGCCCCGCCAGTTCCCGCACGAGCAGGGCCGGGGCGTCACCGTCGAGCCCCGGGAGACGGTGCCGACGGTGCCGACGGTTCCGATGGAGGAGCGGGCCCTTCGTTCTGGGCGCAGCCAGGCGGCGGGCAACCGGCGGCCGGAGCGGCGGAAACCAGATTGTCAGTGCCGAGGCCAGGGCAAGGAGTACTGCGACGGTCAGCCCTGCCACGCCGACGCTAACTGCCCGCCGGCGCGGATCCGGCACCGTTGTCGGCGGCTGCCCGTACCTCCAGCCGCCGTTCGAGCTCCGCCCACCCGCTGCCGTGCCGGTATTTCCCTCCACTGAGGACCAGCGCCGGCACGGCAGTCAGTTTTCCGTCGGCGATCATCAGGACCGCGATCTCGGAAATAGTGCGGGTGCCGGCGGACCTGTGCAGATGGACCACCACGTCCAGCGCTGCTGCCGCCTGCAGTGCCACTGCTTCCGGCGCCATGCCGGCAAGTGCGCCCAATGCCGCCAACCGGGCCGGCACTCCCGCGGCAGAGTTGGCGTGAATGGTTCCGCCCGCTCCATCATGGCCGGTGTTCAGCGCTGCCAGGAGTTCCCGGACCTCCGCTCCCCTGCACTCACCCACCACCAGGCGGTCCGGCCGCATGCGCAGGGCCTGCCGCACCAGTTCGGCTTGATCCAGCACCCCGCTGCCCTCCACGTTTCCGTGCCGGCTCTGCAGGCCCACCACATGAGGATGGTCCGGTTCCAGTTCCGCGGCGTCTTCCACCAGCACCAGCCGTTCCTGCGGTCCGCTGAGGGAAAGCAGCGTGGACAGAAGCGTTGTTTTCCCGGTGCCGGTGGCTCCGCTGACGAGGAAGTTCAAGCGTCGGCGGACAATGGTTCGGAGCAGGGCTTCACACTGCGGGTCCAGGGTTCCGCCGCGTGTCAGTTCCGCGAGGGTGAAGGACCGGCTCCGGTGAATGCGGACCGACAGGAGCGTAGACCCGGTGGAGACCGGGCGGAGCACTGCATGCACGCGGTAACCCTGCAGCTGGACATCAACGCAGGGACAGGAATCGTCCAGCCGCCTGCCCCCAGCCGCCACCAGGCGGGTGGCAAGGGCCTGCACCTCCGAGTCCGAGGCAAACCGGATGGCTGTCAGTTCCAAGCCGCGGCCGGCATCTACCCAGACCCGGTCCGGACCGTTCACCAGGATGTCGCTGACGCCGGGAAGCAATGCCAGCGGCTGCAGCGGCCCCAGTCCCTGCAGCTCGGCACGCATACGGTCCACTGCGTGCAGTGTCCCCTCAGAACCGAGCAGCTGCCCGCTGGCCTGCACCGCCGCCGCCAGCCGTGCTCCTGTCACCGGTTCGGAGCGTGCCAGCATCCGGTCCCGCACCCGGGCCAACAGCGGATCCGGCCCAAGCGGCTGACCCAGCCGTTGGCGGTGCACTCCGCCGCTTCCGGCACCGGACATACTCACGACGCTGCTCCAACCGGCGGGGGCAACACCGTCGCCAGAATCCGCTGTGACACGCGCCTGACCCGCGGGCGTCCCGCACCCGCCAGCACCTGGCCGTATTCCCGGCCCGTTCCCCGTTGGAAGGGCAGGTAACCGGACAGCGGCAAACCCAGGGCTTCGGCCACCAGCACTTCGTCCAATCCGTTCCCGAGCGGCCCGCGCACCACTACGTGGGCCGGTACCTCCCCGAGATGCGGCAGCAACGCCTGCGCTCCCAGGACGCCGCCGGTCCTGCCCGGCACCACCAACAGCATCTGGTCGCAGAAACGCAGCAGCGACGCTGCCCCGACGGTCCGGCCCAAATCCACAATGGTCAGCTGATATCCGCTCCGCGCTGCGTCCACGACTGCCGCAGCAACTACCTCATCAGCCGGAGGTATCCCCGTGCCCCGGCCCAGCAGTGAAAATCCTGCGAGCGCAGGCAGCCCGGCCGCGAGCTGCACGGGATTCAGGCTGCCGCTTAACCCCTCCAGGTCCGGCCAGCGGATACCCTCCAGCTCGGCAGCGCCCAGGGCCCATTCCAAGCCCGTTCCCCAGGCATCTCCTTCCAGCAACAGCACCGACTGGCCCGTCTCGGCGGCATTGGCGCTCAACCAGCAGGCCACAGTGGAGGCACCGGCTCCGCCTCCACCCAAGACACCCAGGACCGTACCTCCGGAGAGGCTCCGCCGCCTGCCCAGAAAGCCCGCGAGCCAGCCGGCTGCTGCCGGAAGAACCGCGACCCGGCCCGCGGAACTTCCCGCAGCTGCGTCCCAGACGGTGGTGTCCTCCGCCAGGCTGACCACAATGACCTCGGGTTTCCCCGATCCCGCCGGAACGGCTCCCGCGGCAACGAGCGCGCGCCACGGTCCTCCTTGTTCGGTCAGGAACCGGAGGTGCCCGCTGCCCAGCAGCAGCACATCCGGTACCAAAGCCAGGGCGTCCGGGATGTCGAGAGCCACGGGAATTTCCACACCGGCTGCTGCAGCGACCCGGGCCACTTCGTCCTGGAGCGCCTGATCCCCAGCCACCAGCACAGCGACGACGGCGTCCCCGCCCGGCAGCCGGCGGCCGGACCGCGTTTCCAGCAGCCATCGGCTGCGTACCCGCGCGGCGCCCGGCGCACCTCGTTCCATGTCCATGCGCCCTACCGTCGCACCACGGACCGGTCAGTCGTATCCCCGGACCGGACCATCAGGGAAACCGCGGCCGGCAAGAAGGTTGTGGAGGAAAGGTCCCGCTCCATCAGCTACCGGCGGCCGAATCCGATAGGGTCGGCGCTAACCGGGAGCGAACCATCCGGCAGGACGGTTCAGCACCGGCAACCGGCAACCGGCGCATCGGCGTGCCTGCAAAAGAAGCGGGGAGTTATGGAAACCGACATGGAACACCTGGACGTGCTGATCATCGGCGCCGGGCTGAGCGGCATCGGCGCGGCATGCCGCCTGCGCATGGACCATCCGGGGCGCTCCGTCGCCCTCTTGGAGACCCGTGGCCGCCCCGGCGGTACCTGGGACCTGTTCCGCTACCCCGGAATCCGCTCCGACTCGGATCTCTACACCTTTGGTTATGACTTCCGTCCGTGGCGTGAGGAGAAAGCCATTGCCGACGGCCCGAGCATCCTGCACTACCTCAAGGAGACCGCCGCCGAATACGGTGTGGATTCCCTGATCCGTTACCACCACCGCGTGCTCTCCGCGGATTGGTCCAGCCGGGACGCGCACTGGACCGTCACGGTCGAGCGGACGCGGACGCCGGAATCCGGCCCTGACCTTGCACCGGCCGAACCGGTGGGGACCGGGGAGATCCTGCATCTCACCGCCGGCTGGATCTTCAATGCCGCCGGCTACTACCGCTACGGGGAGGGCTACGCGCCGGAGCTCCCCGACCGGGAACTGTTCGCCGGGCCGGTGGTGCACCCGCAGCACTGGCCCGAGGACCTGGACGTTGCAGGTAAACGGATTGCCGTACTCGGCAGCGGCGCCACGGCCGTCACCCTGGTTCCGGCGCTGGCGGAGCTGGGCGCCAGCGTGACGATGGTCCAGCGCACGCCCACCTATATCCTTCCCGTCCCGGCGGAGGATCCGATCGCCCGGCGGCTGCGCGGCGTCGTCGGACCGGAACGCACCGGCCGGATCATGGCCGAGGTCAGCGCCCGCCGGCAGCGGTACATCTGGGTGTTCTGCCAGCGGTGGCCGAACCTGGCCCGCAAGCTCATCCGCGGTATCCAGTCCCGCAAGGTCCCGGAGGGATTTGAGCTGGATAAGCACCTGAATCCGCCGTACCGACCGTGGGACCAGCGGCTGTGCGCGGTGCCGGACGGCGATTTCTTCACCGCCCTGCGCAGCGGCAACGCAACCGTGGTGACGGGCCTGACCACGGGGTTCACCAAGCGCGGCCTCCGCCTGGCCTCCGGAGAGGAAGTGGCGGCCGACGTCGTGGTGACCGCCACCGGATTCACCGTCCAGGTCCTGGGCGGTATGGCACTGAAGCTCGACGGCGTGCCGGTAAACCTGGCCGAGCACGTTGCCTACCGCGGAGTGATGCTCAGCGGCATCCCCAACATGGCCTTCGCCATCGGCTACACCAACGCGTCCTGGACACTGAAGGTCGGGCTGCTGACGCAGTGGTTCTCGCGGCTGCTTAGCTCCATGGACCGGCACGGCTACACATCGGCCGTTCCCGTGGCGCCGCCGGGCATGCCCACCCGGCCGCTGCTGGACTTTGGCGCCGGGTATGTCCAGCGCAGCCTGTCGTCCCTGCCCCGGCAGGGCCTGCAGGCTCCCTGGCTGATGACCATGAACTTCCTGGCCGACCGGAGGGACCTGCAGAAGGGCGCACTGGCGGACGAGCACCTGCACTTCAGCGGTGATGCCGGCGACGCCGGCCGGGCCGACGATTCAGCGGCGGACCGGTTCGTCACCCTCGAGTCCGGGCTGCGGCTGTGTTACCGGGTCGAGGGCCCCGACGACGGCGAGCCGGTGGTCCTGCTTTCCGGCCTCGGGCTGGATCTCGCGGCGTGGCCGGCGGAATTCGTGCAGGGCCTGACTGCTGCCGGTTACCGCGTCATCCGGCCGGATAACCGGGACGTCGGCCGCTCCGGCCGGATGGATACACCCGCCCCCACCCTGCTGCGTCAGGCACTGGGCCGGCCGGTGCCCGGCGCCTACCGGATTGAGGACATGGCCGACGACGTCGCGGGGCTGCTTGAGCACCTGCAGGTGGGCCGGGCACACATGGTGGGGATGTCGCTGGGCGGCATGATCGCCCAGTCCGTGGCCGCCCACCACCCGGACCGCGTCCTGACCCTGACCTCCATCATCTCCACCACGGGAGCCCGGGACGTGGGCGCCGCAGCTTTCTCCACCAAGCGCCGGTTCGCGGCACGGCCGCCGCGGACCCGGGAGGAGTTCATCCGGGCGCGGGTAGCCCTGATGCGTCATCTTTCCGGGCGGACCCACCCGGCGGATCCGGCAACGGAAGCCGAACTGGCAGGCCAGGCCTGGGACCGCGGAGCCTATCCGGACGGCGGGGCGGCCAGGGCCAGGCAGCTCGGTGCCATCAATGCCTCTGCCGACCGCACCGCGGCCCTGGCCGGCGTCCGGGTTCCGACCCTCGTAATCCACGGCGACCGGGATCCGATTGTGCATCCCAGCGGAGGCGCGGCGACGGTGGCCGCGATTCCCGGCTCACGGCTGGCCACGATTCCCGGTATGGGCCACTACTTCTCCCCCGCCGTGGTGCCCGAACTGCTGAAGCTCGTCACCGGGCATCTGGGTGCCCGCACGGTGGATTCCGTCTGAGTATGGGCTAGTTACCCATCCCGGGCTGCACCGGAACAACATTGATCTTGTTGGCACCGGGGAAAACCTTCTTCGGTACGCGTGAGAAGCCCTTGGCATCCAGATGGTTCTTTGCGCGGAAAACGGCCACGGCGTCGTCGTACGCCTGATTCAGCCGGGCGCCGGTGAGCACTTCGCTGGTGCCGTCGCTGAAGCGGACCGCGATGGAGGCCGAGGCCGGGAAATGCCGGTCCATACGAATAAAGCCGTCATTGTCCTGCTGAAGAGTGATCAAAGTGGTTCCGCCCTGAGAGTTGGTGAGCTTCCAGTCTCCCCTATCGCCGCGCCGCAGGTTTCCCGGGCCCGGCGCGGCAAAGGAGCGGCTAAGCAGCGGCAAAGCAGCGGCTAAGCAGCGGCAAAGCAGCGGCTAAGCAGCGGCAAATCACCGCGCTTCCCGTTCCGGGTGAGAATAGAAGCATGTACATCGTCCTCGCACCCGGCACCGGCGCCGCCCAGGCGAAGGACGAGACCTGGACTCTGCAGGAAACCGACGACGCCGGCCTTCCGTCCGCGCCCGCCGTCGTGATTACCCGGGACCGGCTGGCCGCCGCCGTGCGGCACTATGAGCAGGCGCCGGTCCGCTGGGTCTGGGAATCCGCCCGCGGAGTCTATTCCCGGCTGCTGGACAACGGAATCACGGTGGAGCGCTGCCACGACCTCGCTCTGGTCCGCGGGATCCTGCGGTTTGCCGAATCGGTTCCGCCGACGCCCTACATCGAAAAGCTGCGCGCCGCGGTGGACGATCCCGATCCGGCGCCCCGCCAGCTGCTCCCGGTCCTACACTCCCCCGACCAGACCTCGATCTTCGATACGCTCGACGCCCCCGCCGGAGCGGCGGCCGGTCCGCAGCAGGCCACCGCTGCCGAGCTCGCCGCCGAACTGGCGGACCAGCTGGATGCGATCGCCCGTTCCACGTCGCCGGCGAAACTGAACCTGCTCGCCGTCGCGGAATCCACGGGCGGCCTGATCGCCGTGGAAATGGAAAAATCCGGCATCCCGTGGCGCCGGGACATTCACGAAGCCCTGCTCCGGAACAGCCTCGGCCCCCGGCCCCCGGAGGGCCAGCGCCCCGAAAAGCTCGAACAGCTGGTCTCGGAGCTGCGCCGGCTGCTGGGCAACCCCGGCTTCAATCCGGATTCCCCGCAGGAACTGCTGCGCGCCCTGCACCGCGCCGGCATCGAGGTCCGCAGCACCCGCTCCTGGGAGCTGCAGCAGCAGGACCATCCCGCCATCGAGCCGCTGTTGGAGTACAAAAAGCTCTCCCGGCTCCTCACCGCCAACGGGTGGGCCTGGCTGGATGCCTGGGTGGACGGCGGCCGCTTCCGGCCCGAGTACGTAGTGGGCGGCGTGGTGTCCGGGCGCTGGGCCTCCCGCGGCGGCGGTGCGCTGCAGATTCCCAGGACGGTGCGGGACGCGGTTCGCCCGGACTCCGGCCACCGGCTCATCGTGGCCGACGCCGCGCAGCTGGAACCCCGTGTCCTCGCCGCCCTGGGGCAGGACAATGCACTGGCGGCAGCAGCCCGCGGCAAGGACCTCTACCAGGGCATCGCCGACCGCAGTTTCGACGGCGACCGGGCCAAGGCAAAGATGGCAATGCTCGGGGCCATGTACGGTGCCACCAGCGGCGAATCGGGCCGGCTGATGCCGGTACTGACCCGCGCCTACCCGCAGGCCATCGGCGTGGTGGAACGCGGCGCGCGGGCGGGTGAAGCCGGGCAGGTGGTGAGCAGCCATCTGGGCCGCAGTTCGCCGCCGGTGTCGGAGCGCTGGCTCCGCGCCCAGCAGAGCACCAGCGCCGAGGAACAACGCCGCGCAGATTCGCTGGCCCGCGCGCAGGGGCGGTTCACCCGCAACTTCGTGGTCCAGGCGACCGCGGCGGAGTGGGCACTGTGCTGGCTGGCGGAGATACGACGGCGGCTGCGGGCGGCGTCGTCGTCTTCCCCTGCAGGAGAACTGGTGTTTTTCCTGCATGACGAGGTGATGCTCCAGGTGCCTGCCGAACGGATCGAGGAGGTCAGCGCACTGGTGACGGATGCAGCGGCGGCGGCCACGAGACTGCTGTTCGGGCCGATTCCGCTGGAGTTCCCGGTGGTTGCCGTTGCCGTGGATTCCTACGCGGACGCCAAGTAGCGCTTCAGCGACGGGACGCGCCGGCGAAGGCTAAACGGCGGGGACGATTTCCCGGCTCTCATCCCAGGGCAGGGTCCAGCCCAGTTCATCCAGCACCGCGTTGAGGATGATACCGGTGAAGCCCCACACCAGCACCCCGTTCACGAGGAACGCCGGCGAGCGGTACTCGCGTAAGCCGTTGGTGATTACCGCGGTGCGCCGGTTTTCCGGGTTGAGCAGGTCCGCCACCGGTACGCGGAACACCGATGCCGATTCCCCGTAGTCCACCACGTCCACGGGCGTGGGCCGGTCCCACCAGCCCAGCACAGGTGTGACCAGGAAGTTGCTGACGGGCAGTCCCGCTTCCGGCAGGGTTCCCAGCACCGTGACGCCGTCGGGGTCCAGCCCGGTTTCCTCCCGGGCTTCGCGCAGGGCTGCGGCTTCCGGTCCGGCATCGGCGGCATCCAGGGAGCCGCCGGGAAAAGCCACCTGGCCGGGGTGGTCGTTGAGTGTGGCTGCCCGCTCAACCAGCAGGACATCGAGTTCGGCGGGCACCCCGGCGGAGCGGAAGTCCGAGGGCCTGTCATCCAGGTTGCCGAAGAGAATCAGCACGGCGGCACGGCGGGCCGTGGCCGGGTCCACGCTGCGCCGCAGCAGCTCCAGGTTCGCGTCGAAGTAGGTGGAGCGGGCGGCCGCGGAGATTCCCAGCGCACGCAGATCGGCGTAGGCGCTCATGCTTCGAGGCCGAAGCCGGCTGCCCGCAGCTGGGCCCGGGTTTCGGCGGCCATCATCCGGGCGTGCAGTTCCTCGCGGCCGGGCGCCAGCTCATATTTGAGCAGCTTGCGTGCCTTCGCGGGGTCCGTTTCGCCTTCGCCGTAGGAGGGGCAGAGTTGGGCGACGGGGCAGGCCCCGCAGGCGGGTTTCTTGGCGTGGCAGACCCGCCGGCCGTGGAACACCACCCGGTTGGAAAGCGGCGTCCAGTCCTTCGGCTCGAACAGCGCCGCGACGTCTTCCTCCACCTTCACCGGGTCTGTGGCGGTGGTCCAGCCGAATCGGCGGGACAGGCGCCCGAAGTGGGTGTCCACCGTGATGCCCGGAACGCCGAAGGCATTGCCGAGCACCACGTTGGCGGTCTTCCGGCCGACGCCGGGCAGGGTGACCAGGTCCTCGAGCCGGTCCGGCACTTCGCCGTCGAACTCATCGACCAGCCGGGTGGACAGTGCTTTCACACTGGCCGCTTTGGCGCGGAAGAACCCGGTGGGCCGGATAATCTCCTGCAGCGTTTCCTCGTCGGCCTCCGCCATCGCCTTGGCATCGGGGTAGCGGGAGAACAGCACCGGGGTCACGGCATTGACCCGGATATCCGTGGTCTGCGCCGAAAGCACAGTGGCCACCAGCAGCTCGAACGCGTTGGTGAAGTCCAGCTCGGCCACGGCGTAGGGATAAACCTCGCCGAGCATCCGGTTGATCCGCCGTGCCCTCCGCTTCAAAGCGAGGAGGGACGGATCGCTGCCGGTTGCCTTTGCCACTGCTGGGATTCCTTCTACTGACGGTTGGATGCTGCTGGTGGCCGCTGCTGCGAGCCTGGCTTACTGGTCGGCGTCGACGCGCTCAATGTTGCTGAGGTCGCGCAGCACGCCGATGCGTCCGGTGCGCTTGTCCTGGACCAGGAACTCGTCACCGCGGTCCTCAAGGCCCAGTTCCCAGTCACCCGGGTGGAACATAAACAGCGGCAGGCCGGTGCGCTCGTCCACAATCTGGCGGGGAGTGCCCACGGCGAACCAGAAGGCTTCCACCACTGCTTCGGACTCGTCACGGGTAGCGGTAATGGGTTCCGCTGCGGCGGGTTCCGCTTCGTGGGCACCTGCTGCGGACGCTTCGCGAGCTCCGGCATCGCGGACCACCGGATTCACGGTAGTAGCGGCCATGGGCTCCTCGGCCCGCAACCCGGCAGCGGGCTGCGCCTGCGTAGCCGGTGATGCCGTGGCGGGGGAAACCTGCGTCGCCGGGGTTGAGGTCGCCTGCGCGGAGGTGGCGGGAGCGGCCGCTGACGCACCGGAGGTTCCGACGACGGCGGTGCCGCCGGGAGCGGAAACATCGGTGCCGCTCTGGCTCGGCGCGTCATGCACGGTGGTGCGGGCGTCTTCGTTGCGGTGGGCGTCCTCGTTGCGGTGGGCGTCCTCGTTGCGGCGCAGCGGGTTGGTGAAACGGCGGGCGCCGGCGGCGTTCTCCGTCTCCGGCTTCGCTTCCGGCTTCGGGCGGGCCGGACGCGGACGCAGCGGCAAAGCGTCGCGGGCGGTCAGTGCGGCGGCTGCTTCGGGGCGGTTACGGAATTCCCGGGCAAAGAAGGGCAGATGCGGCGCCAGGGTGGTGGACACCACCAGGCCCAGGGAACCGACCAGCGCGACCATCGCGCCGACGCTGAAGTCGGTCACCGTCTGGATGAAGAAGAAAGCCAGGGCCAGCACAGCTGCCACGGAGGCGAACTGGTCCACGGAGAGCGATCCTACGCGGGGCTTCATCGCGGGGGCGAGGCGGCGGCCGGCAAACAGACCGGCGACCAGCAGCGGCAGCAGGATGCCGATGCCGATGAAGAACAGGGAAAACGCATTCCAAAGATTGAAGTCCTCTTCGAACCCGAGACGGGTCACCGTGAAGAACGGCAGGATGCTGCCCACGAGCATCACGAGGACCGAGCCGCCTACAACGGTGTCCCGGAGCCCGAAGGGCCCAACGAGGGCTTCCTGGTCCGTGGCAGCCGGATGTGCAGGCAGGCCCTTGTCTGTCGCGGAGGGGTGTCCGCCGGCTTCCGAAGATCCGGCCGTGGTGCGGGCCTCGTTCTCAACAGGGGGGTTGTTCATACTGATCTCCATTCACGACCGCCTGTCCCTGGACCGCACGGTGGGCGCCAGGGAACGGGAGGTGCGCATCTACGGTACGTAGGCGGTTGCTTCCTTCAGACAGCCTAATCAACGACGGCGAGGCACACTAGCGCAGGGGCGGCGCGTCCCGGTGGAGTGACATACCGCTCACCGCATAATCACGCCGTTTTGTAACTCATTATGTGAGCGCGGACACAGCAGCCCAAATCCGGCGATAGGGTGGTTTGCAGCCATGCACGATTCCCCAAGTGATGGATTTTCAGCGAAGTGAAAGGGTTCAACTATGTCTGATCAGTCCCCTGCAAAGAAGCACGGAGACGCCTTCGAGAACCTGCTGCATGAAAGCCGGAGCTTCCCGCCGAGTGCCGAATTTGCAGCATCCGCAGTGGCGCAGCCCTCGCTGTACGAGGAAGCGGCAGCCGACGGCCCCGAGTTCTGGGCCCGTCAGGCACGGAACATTCTCTCCTGGGAACAGGATTTCACCCAGGCGCTGGACTGGACCGATGCCCCGTTCGCCAAATGGTTTGTCGGCGGCAAGCTCAACGCCGCATACAACGCCCTGGACCGGCACGTTGAAGAAGGCCGCGGAGACCGGGTGGCCATTTATTTCGAGGGTGAACCCGGGGATACGCGCACCTATACGTATGCGCAGCTGACCGAAGAGGTCAAGAAGGCGGCAAACGCGTTCGAATCCCTGGGCGTCACCAAGGGCGACCGCGTAGCGGTGTACCTGCCGATGATCCCCGAAGCGGTTATCACCATGCTGGCCTGCGCCAGGATCGGCGCCGTGCACTCGGTGGTCTTCGGCGGTTTCTCCGCCGACGCCCTGCGCAGCCGGATCGACGACGCCGAGGCGAAGCTTGTGGTCACGGCGGACGGCTCCTACCGCCGCGGCAAGCCCAGTGCACTCAAGCCCGCCGTGGATGAAGCCCTCGCCAAGGACGGCCATACCGTCGACAACGTCCTGGTGGTCCGCCGCAACGGCGAGCCCGTGGAGTGGAACGACGGCCTGGACAAGTGGTGGCACGACGTCGTGGACACCGCGAGCGCCGAGCACTCCCCCGTGGCCCACGATTCCGAGCACCCGTTGTTCATCCTCTATACCTCGGGGACCACGGGGAAGCCCAAGGGCATCCTGCACACCACCGGCGGGTTCCTCACCCAGACGGCCTTTACGCACCTGAACACCTTCGACCTGCACCCCGAAACGGACGTGTACTGGTGCACCGCGGACATCGGCTGGGTCACCGGCCACAGCTACGTCACCTACGCTCCGCTGGTCAACGGCGCCACGCAGCTGATCTACGAAGGCACCCCGGATACCCCGCACCAGGGCCGCTGGTGGGAACTGGTGGAGAAGTACAAGGTCTCCATCCTCTACACCGCCCCCACCGCCATCCGCACCTGCATGAAGTGGGGCCGGGACATTCCGCAGAAGTACAACCTCGACTCCATCCGCGTCCTGGGATCCGTGGGCGAACCGATCAACCCGGAAGCATGGATGTGGTACCGGCAGGTCATCGGCGCCAACGGCGGCAAGAAGGAACACCCCGCCCCCATCGTGGACACCTGGTGGCAGACGGAGACCGGCGCGCACATGATCGCTCCGATGCCGGGCATCACGGCCACCAAGCCGGGCTCTGCCCAGGTAGCCGTGCCCGGTATTTCGGTTGACGTGGTGGACGAGATGGGCGAACCGGTACCCAACGGGTCCGGCGGCTTCCTGGTGGTAAAGGAACCCTGGCCGTCCATGCTGCGCGGCATCTGGGGAGACCCGGAGCGCTTCAAGGCGACCTACTGGGCCCGGTTCGACAACATGTACTTCGCCGGTGACGGCGCCAAGAAGGACGAGGACGGCGACATCTGGCTGCTCGGCCGCGTGGACGACGTTATGAATGTCTCCGGGCACCGGCTCTCCACCACGGAGATCGAGTCCGCCCTGGTCAGCCACCCGTCGGTGGCCGAGGCCGCCGTCGTCGGCGCTGCGGACGACACCACCGGCGAAGCCGTGGTTGCCTTCGTGATCCTGCGGGGCAGCGCGAAGGACGACGACGACATTGTCACCACCCTGCGCAACCACGTGGGCAAGGAGATCGGTCCCATCGCCAAGCCGCGGCACATCCTGGTGGTTCCCGAACTGCCCAAGACCCGCAGCGGCAAGATCATGCGCCGGCTGCTCAAGGACGTGGCCGAGGGCCGCGAAGCCGGCGACTCGAGCACGCTGGCGGACAACACTGTGATGCAGCAGATTGCGGCTTCCCTCAAGAAATAGGTACAGCGAAGTAGCCGCACCAAACAACAGCAGGTGCCGTCCCGTGATCGGGACGGCACCTGCTGTTGTTTGGTGCTGTGAGCCTTAGCCCACGGTGACGTCCAGGTTCACGTCAATGTTGCCGCGGGTGGCGTTGGAGTAGGGGCAGACCTGGTGCGCGGCCTGGGTCAGCTTGTCCGCAGTGGCTTCGTCGACGCCGGACATCTCCACGTGGAGTTCAACGCCCAGCTTGAAGCCGCCGTCGTCGTTCTTGAAGATGCTGACGTCCGCCGTGACGGCGGCATCCGAGATCGGTGCCTTTTCCGCGCGGGCAATCATCTTCAGTGCGGAAAGGAAGCAGGCGGCGTAACCGGTGGCAAAAAGCTGCTCGGGGTTCGTGCCTTCGCCGGAACCGCCCATTTCGGTCGGAGTGGACAGGTTCACCTCGAGCTTGCCGTCGCTGGTACGGGCTTCGCCGTTGCGTCCTTCTCCGGTGGCGGTGGCAGCGGCAGTGTACAAAGCGCTCATGGGGAACTCCTTTTGTGGGGAAAAGTCGGTAGACCTCAAGGTAGACTAACTAGTACGTCTACTGCAAGTGAGGGAGTCAGGGGAACCATGACGGCAACTACACCCATGCGGGAGCGGATCCTGGCACAGGCCTCTCTCCTGTTTTACCGGGAGGGGATCCGGGCAGTCAGTGCCGACAAGATCATTGCCGCTGCCGGCACCACGAAGGTGACCTTCTACCGCTACTTCCGCTCGAAGGATGATCTCGTGGTCGCGTACCTGCGGGAGCAGTCGGCGGCGATGCGGGCGCGTGCAGCGGAGCTGGACCCGGATCCGTGCACCGGGCTCCTGCAGTTCGCCGAAGCGATGGGTGCCGAGGCCTGCAGCGCAGGCTTCCGCGGCTGCCCGTTCATCAATGCGGCGGCAGAATATGCGGATCCCGGCCACCCCGTCCGTGTGGTTGTTTCGGAGCACCGCGCCTGGCTCCATTCCCTGGTCACCGGGCGGCTGCAGCAACTGGGCGCCGCAGATGCCGGACAGCTCGCGGACCAGCTGCTTATGCTGCGGGACGGGGCAATGGTGCATGGATACGTGGCCGACGGGACCGCCGTCGAACCGGCACTGATCACCGCCGGAAAGGCGCTGATCCTCCCTCACCTTCCGGAGCCGGGACGGTCCGCCTAGCTCCGCGGAAATCCGGGCCGATGTGACGTTGGACTCATGGACTTGGTGAAAGCCTCCACTGCTAGGACAATTCCTGTCTGTGTCTACTACACCCGCAGCGGCCGCACCGCCCGCTTCCCCCACCCCCTCCTCTTCCAAGATGGCCCGCAAAGTTGCGGGCGCCTCCTTTATCGGCACCGCCCTGGAGTCCTACGACTTCTATGTTTTCGGCACCGCGGCAGCCCTGATCCTGAACCGGATTTTCTTCCCCGACGTGGATGCGGCAACAGGCATCCTGCTGTCCTTCCTCACCCTGGGCATGGGCTTCATCGCCCGCCCTCTGGGTGCCATTCTCTTCGGCCACATCGGTGACCGGGTAGGACGCAAAACGTCCCTGATCGGAACCATCGTCCTGATGGGTACCGCCACCGGAGCCGTCGGCCTGCTGCCGGACTACAACACCATCGGGATCTGGGCGCCGCTGCTGCTGGTGGCGCTGCGCCTCCTCCAGGGCCTGGCCGTCGGGGGTGAATGGGGCGGTTCCATCCTGATTGCCACCGAGCACGCCGCTCCGCGAAAGCGGGCACTGTACGCAGCCATCCCGCAGATCGGTTCGCCGGTAGGCACCATCATGGTCACCGGCATCTTCCTGCTGCTCACCCAGGTCTCCGACGAGGACCTCGCAGCCGGGGTCTGGCGCATACCGTTCCTGCTCGCCTTCCCCTTTATGGGCATCGCCCTGTACCTGCGGCTGGCCATCGATGAAACCCCCGTGTTCAAGGGCGTGGCACAGGCGCACCAGATCACCCGGGTTCCGTTGCTGGAGGTGCTCCGCACCCAGTGGGCTGCGGTCCTGGTGGCGGCCGCGGCCGCGCTGCTGGGTATCGGCTCCTACTTCCTGATGACCACCTACACCCAGTCCTACGGGACAACGGTGCTTGGGCTGCCCGAATCCACGGTCCTGAACGCGGCACTGGTCGGTTCGGTGCTGCAGCTGGCAACCATCCCCGCGTTCGGTTTCCTGGCCAACCGGATCGGTTCGGCACGGATGGTGATGGCCGGGGCCGTTGCGACCCTGCTGATCTCCTTCCCGCTGTACTTCATCATCAGCAACGCCACCGCACCGGTCTACATCCTGACCATCCTGATCGGCGGCATCGCGCCGACGGCGGCGTGGGCGGCGCTGGGCGGGTTGATGGCGGATCTGTTCCCCGCCCGAACCGGGTTCACCGCAATGTCCCTGGCCTACAGCTTGGCCGGCATCCTCTCCGGGTTCACCCCGTCCATCACCCAGGTGTTTTCCAATGCAACCGGCGGTGCGTGGTGGCATCCCGGCGTCGTCCTGGCCCTGATGTCCCTGATCACCATTGCCGGTGCGCTGGCCGCCCGCCGCATGTCAGCACGCAACACGGACGCACTGCAGTCCGCTTCGCAATTGAACTCCGGCATAGTTAAGCCATGACTGCAGCCGGCACCCGCAACCTCCTCGTCCTTAACGGCCCCAACCTGAACCTGTTGGGCACCCGTGAACCGGCGATTTACGGCAGCTCCACCCTGGCGGATGTGGAGGCAGTAGCCATGGCCGCGGCCTCCGCCCACGGCTGGACCGTGGACTGCGTCCAGTCCAACCACGAAGGCGATCTGATTGATGCCATCCACGCGGCGCGCGGCACTGCGGACGGCATTGTCATCAATCCCGCTGCCTACAGCCACACGTCGGTTGCCATCCCGGACGCGTTGTCCGGCGTGGAACTGCCGGTGGTCGAGGTTCATCTGAGCAACATCCACCGCCGCGAGGAGTTCCGCCACCACTCCTTCGTCTCCGCGGTGGCGGAGGTAGTGATCTGCGGGGCCGGTATCAGCGGCTACCGCATGGCGGTGGACTACCTGATCGAGTCCTCCGCCGCCGGGCAGCCCGCGGAGTAGCCATGTCCGCCACTGCGCAGCGGTATGCCCGGTTCGCCGAGTCCCTGCACTGGCTCTAGGGGTTACTGCCGCCGTTTGTTTTTATTTGCTGGTGCACTGACCGGCCGAAACCGGGCTGTCGTAGTCCGAGGCTGCGGCAACCACGGGGCCGACTTCGGCCAGCGAGAGGGCGTAGCCGATGGGCTGGTCGCTGGTGGTCTTGGCGAAAATGATGCCGGCGAGGCGGCCGTCCATGTCCAGCAGCGGCCCGCCGGAATTGCCCTGCTGCACGTTCGCGGCCAGGGTGTAGACCTCCAGCACTGCGGGGGAGGTTCCGTAGATATCCCGGACGGAAACGTTGGACAGGCCCTCGACGCTTGCGGCCTGCAGCCGGAACGGGCCGCCCGCCGGATAACCGGCAAAGGCCGCGGTGGTGCCGGCAGCCAGCGGCTCACCCACGGGGACGGGATCGGCGTCGAGTCCTTCCACCGCGAGGACGGCCAGGTCGCGTGCTGAATCGAAGTGGACCACCCGTCCGGGCAGCACGCTGCCGTCGGGAACCTCCACCACCGGTTCGTTCACGCCGGCAACCACGTGGGCGTTGGTGACCACGCGGTCATCCGCCACCACAACACCTGAACCTGTCTGGTTCTGTCCGCACTGATACGCCGTGCCCGTGATTTTGAGGACCGACGCCGATGCGGTCCGCAACTCTGCGGAGTCCACCTCGGCGCTGGGCGGGACAGCCGTTTCCGGGGCGGCGCTGTCGAGAATGGTCGGCAGACCCTCGGAAACAGTGAAGGAACGGATCTGCGCACTCCAGGTCTTCACCTGCTCGGGGGTGGCATCGTCAATGGCGGTGAGCACCTTCGAGGCGGCAATCTGCTGGGACAGGAACGGGACGCCCAGCGTCGTCACGCTGAAGGCAAGCATCGCCATGACCAGCGCTGCCACTGCAAGGTTGGCGGCGCCGCCGAGTACGCGGTCCAGGAACCTCAGCGGCGGGAAATTCAGCCACCTGCGGATCATGCCACCAAGCGCGGCTCCGGCCGCGTGGCCCACAAGCACCAGGACGACGGCCGTGGCAATGACCACCGTCAGCCGCCAGCCGTTATCCGGGACCCATTCGGCAACCAGCGGAATGGCAAAGAAGGCGCCGACGGCGCCGGCAACAAATCCGACGATCCCGCCGAGGGTCACCACCAGTCCGTTGCGCAGCCCTGCCGCCAGGTAGAAGATCAGGACAAGGAGCAGGATGATGTCCAGAAGTGTCAGTCCGAGCACAAAGAGCTCCAAGCGTGTCAATCGGGTGGCCGGGCGGTGGAAGGCCGCTGCAGTGCGAGTTTATAGGGACAACCTCCGGAACCCGTTATCAGGATTGACCCGGAGCCTGTGGTCCTGCCCTCTTTTTCGGACCTATCGGTGAACAAACGTGCTTTAGGTATCACTAGGGGGTGACGTGCGGCAAGATAATAAGGAGAGACCACTATTTACAGGAGATTTCATGGATATCGAGGTACTGCGCCGCGCGCCGTTGTTCGCCTCTCTGGGAGACGACGTCTTCGCCGCCCTGACCGAAGAGCTCACTGAGGTCGACCTCTCACGCGGCGCCTCTGTCTTCCGCGAAGGCGATCAGGGCGACCAGCTCTATTTCATCGTCTCCGGCAAGATCAAGCTTGGCCGCTCCGCCCCGGACGGCCGTGAAAACCTGCTGGCGATCCTCGGCCCGGGCGAATTGTTCGGCGAGATGGCCCTGTTTGATCCGTCGCCACGGAACGCCACGGCAACCGCCGTTTCCGAAACCCGTCTTGCGGGCCTCCGCCACGAGAACCTGCGCGCCCTGATTGAAACCCGCCCCGAGGTTTCCGTTCAGCTGCTGCAGGCGCTGGCCCGCAGGCTTCGCCGGACGAACGAGTCCCTGGCGGACCTCGTATTCTCCGACGTTCCGGGCCGCGTGGCAAAGGCGCTGTTGGACCTGGCGGACCGCTTCGGCCGTCCGGCGACGGACGGCATCCTTGTTGCGCACGAGCTCACGCAGGAGGAACTGGCCCAGCTGGTAGGTGCCTCCCGCGAAACCGTGAACAAGGCCCTCGCCGAGTTTGTCCAGCGTGGCTGGCTGCGGCTGGAAGCCCGCGCGGTTGTCATTCTTGACGTCCAGCGGCTGCGCCAGCGCTCCCGCTAAAGGCACGAAACACCAATAACGGCGGGGGGGGGGGGCGGGGGGGGGGGGGGCCGGGGGTTGGTGGTTCACAGGAGCTATGTT
>NZ_JAJJOB010000005.1:0-726991 GCF_020907345.1 Arthrobacter sp. zg-Y179
GCCACAAAAAACAAACCCGGGGCGCCCCGCGCCGGGGGCCCGCCCCCCGCCGTTATTGGTTCAAACCGTGCACATTTGTGCACCGGCCTACCCGCGGCCGGTCAGCGCCCGTGCTGCGAGGATCCTTCGGCACCGCCGGCTGCACGAACGGCTACGCAGGGCTTCCCGTCAACCTCCACCAGTTCCGGCTGATAAACAGCGGCGGGCCGGCGGCTCGAAAGGTAAGCGATGCAGCCCCGGGCGGACGCCACCTTTTCCAGGGTGATTTCAACGGCGGGAACCACCAGTTCGCCCAGGGTCAGCCCGGAGGTGTCCGGCTGGCCGATTTCGTCACCCAGCGCGGTGCTGTCCCGAGCGGCAATGACTTCCGACGCCGGTTTCCAGTCGGCCCAGACACCTTTACCCTCCAGCAGGGTGGCGTCCTGGCCTACCGGCTGGACCGCAGCAAAGTAACGGGTATCGAAGCGCCGGAGCGCAAAGTCGGCGCTGTGCCAGTTGGACAGCGGGCGCAAAAGGTCCGTGCGCAGACCGAGGCCGCGCTTTCCAAGCAACTCCAGGAAGGATGCCTCCTGGGTGGCAATCGCCGTCCGGGCTGCCATCCATTCCGGGCCGCGGTTGCTTTCCAGCAGCGTGGACTCGTCCGGGCCGGCCAGCAGGATGCCGGTTTCTTCGAACAACTCGCGGATCGCGGCCACGACGTGGCGGCGGGCCAGCCGGGCGTCGTCGGCCCCCATGGACTTCGCCCACAGCGCCGGTGCCGGACCGTACCAGGTGACCTGCGCGTCGTCGTTCTCCTCGATGCTGCCGCCCGGGAAGGCGACCTTGCCCAGAGGCGATTCGCCCCGCCGGTAGGAAAGGTACGTCTGGGTGCCGCGCGGAGAGTCCCGCAGCAGCACCACTGAGGACGCCAGCCGCGGTTTGCGGGGCGTGCGGTCGGGGCGCTCGAACCAGGTCTGGGCCGCCACCCGTTCCGAGGGGGCCACCGGGAACAGCCGGACTGAGGAGTTAGGCAAATTCAACGATCATTTCTACTTCAACGGGCGCGTCCAGGGGCAGGACCGCCACTCCGACGGCGGAACGCGCATGGCTTCCCGCGGAGCCGAAGACATTTCCCAGCAGCTCGGAAGCACCGTTAATGACGGCCGGCTGGCCGGTGAAGGAAGGGTCGGAGGCGACGTACCCCACCACTTTGACCACCCGTACCACGCGGTCAAGGTCACCAATCTGAGCCTTCACGGCGGCCAGGGCGTTGACGGCACAGATGGCCGCGTAGGACGCCGCATCCTCTGCGCCCACTTCCGCACCAACCTTGCCCGTGGCCGGCAGGACCCCGTCCACAAACGGCAGTTGGCCGGATGTGTGGACGAGGTTTCCGCTGATCACGGCCGGAACGTAGACGGCCACCGGAGACGCGACGGCAGGAAGGCTCAGGCCCAGTTCCCGGAGCCTGATCTCAACAGCCGAGACTGCACCGGCAGCGCCGGTCACTGGTTTTTTTCGCGTTTCATGTAGGCAACGGAACCGGTTCCGTTCGGCGCCGAAGCGATCTGCACCAGTTCCCAGCCTTCGTCCCCGTGCATATTTAGGACTTGCCCGGGTGTGTGCAGTGGAAGAGGCGTAATGAAGTATTCCCATTTGGTCATAAGGGAAAGCGTAACGTGCTTGTAGACTGTCTCGCATGGCAGCACGCAAATCACCGTTCTTTGACACGGCGACCACTCTCGGGAAGCTCGTCGCGTTCTTCGGCATCAGTGCTCTTTGCGGAGTCCTGGCGGCCGGTCTCCTGGTTCCGGTAGCCGCAGCAGCAGGCACAGCCGCATCCGGATCCATCCAGTTCTTTGACCAGCTTCCGTCGGAACTCGAACGCGGGGCACTGGCCACGCCGTCAAAGATCTATGCAAACGACGGCTCCCTGATCGCCACCGTGTATGAGGAGAACCGCCAGCCGGTGACCCTCGACCAGGTGTCACCCAATATGGTGGACGCCATGCTGGCCATCGAGGATGACCGGTTCTACGAACACGGCGGGGTGGATCTGCAGGGCATCATGGGCGCCCTGGTGTCCAATGCCACCAGCGACAGCACCCGCGGTGCTTCCACCATCACCCAGCAATACGTAAACAACGTCATCATTGACACCAACATGCAGAACAACGAGGAAGTTGTTTTCAGCGGCGGTAAATCGGTTGGCGACAAGCTTCGCGAAATGAAGCTTGCAATTGCGGTGGAGAAAGAGCTGAGCAAGGACGAAATCCTTGAGGGTTACTTCAATATCGTTCCGTTCAGCGGCACCACGTACGGCGTCCAGGCTGCGGCCCGCTACTTCTTCAACGTTGACGCCAAGGACCTGAACATTGCGCAGTCGGCGCTGCTGGCCGGCGTCGTCAACGGTCCCACGTTCTACAGCCCGGAGCTGAACCCCGAGCGCGCCCTGGAACGCCGGAACCTGGTGCTGCAGGCCATGTTGGATAAGGGCCGCATCAGCCAGGCAGACTTCGACGCTTCTGTTGCCACCGGTTTGGACCTGCAGATCACGCCGGTGTCCAGCAACTGCGTCGGGGCCTCGCAGGCCCCCTACTTCTGTGACTACGTGACGCGCCTTGTGCTCAATGACGAGAACTTCGGTGCAACCGAGGAAGACAGGGACAAGCTGCTCAAGCGCGGCGGCCTGACCATCAAGACCACGCTGAACCCGACGTTCCAGAACGCCGCGCAGACAGCAGTCAACGAAACGGCCAATCCGGACACCACCGACGCTGAAATCGGCCACGCCATGGTCAGCGTTGAACCCGGCACCGGCAAGATCCTGACGATGGCCCAGAACACCCGCTACACCCCCGAACTCGCGGACGGCAACTCCGTCCAGAACTTCAACGTGGACGTTAACCAGGGCGGCGATCCGACCAAGCCCCTTAACGGCCTCGGCGGATTCCAGCCCGGATCCACCTACAAACCGTTCACCGTTGCTGCCTGGTTGGATGCGGGTAAGACCCTGAACACCACCCTGAACGGTTCCAAGCGCACCTACCCCGCGGGACACTCCTGGAACGCCAAGTGCCTTCCCGGCGGCCGCTATGTGGCACTTGAACCGTGGACGCCCATCAACTACGGAGATACGAACTACAAAACCACCACCGTCCTGGACGGTTTGGCCCAGTCCTACAACACCATCACCCTCGCCGAGATCAACCAGCTGGATCTGTGCTCCTTCCAGGAAATGGCCTTTGCTGCAGGAATCCATGACGGCAAGAGCTCGGAAGGCAAAGAGGACATGCTCTCCGTCAACCCGCCGTCCACCTTCGGCGGCGGCGGCGACGCCTCGCCGCTGTCCATGGCCACCGGCTTTGCAACTCTGGCCGCCGAAGGCCTGCAGTGTGACCCCATTGCCCTTGAATCCGTCACCGGTGCCGACGGCACCGAATATCAGGTTCCGAAGCAGTCCTGCGAACAGGTGATGCGCAAAGAGGTTGCCCAGGGCGTCAATATGGCCACCCAGCGGGTGATGACCAACGGTTCCGGTGTGAACCTGCAGGTCGGTGTTCCCACCGCAGGCAAGACCGGCACCAACGACACCCGCTCGCAGACCTGGTTCATGGGCTACAGCACCGGGATGGTCACCGCCTCGTGGATCGGCAACTGGAAAGCCAATAACACCACCATGTCTGACAAGCTGATCGGCGGACGGACCTACCCGGAGATCGACGGTTCCCTGATCGCCGGCCCGTCTTGGAAGAACTACATCCAGCGGATTGCCGGACAGTACGAAGCCAATGCGTTTACCGCTCCCCCGGCCAGCATGATCGGCAACATGGCTCCCCCTCCCCGGGCAACGCCTCCTGCCTCCCCGCCGGCGTCCCCGGCTGCAGATCAGGGTCCCGGCAACGGCGGCGGTGAAGGCGGCGGTAACGGCAATGCCGGCGGTGAAGGCGGCGGCAATGCCGGCGGTGAAGGCGGCGGCAATGCCGGCGGTGAAGGCGGCGGCAATGCCGGCGGTGAAGGCGGCGGCAATGCCGGCGGTGAAGGCGGCGGCAACGGTAACGGCGGCGGCAACGGTAACGGCGGCGGCAACGGCGGCGGTAACGGCTAGTGACTGATTCGACCCTCACATCCGTGGGACGCAAGGCCGCATGGCTGGCCGGCGGCCTCGCCGGCACCGGTGCTGCGGCCTTCGCCTACGGCTCCCTGATAGAACGGAACCTCTTCGGTGTCCGTGAAGAAAACGTCCGGGTCCTTCCGGCGGGAAGCACGCCCCTGCGGGTCCTGCACCTTTCGGACATCCACTTTGTTCCCGGCCAGGAACGGAAAGTCCGCTGGCTGCAGGGCCTGGCTGATCTGGAACCGGACCTGGTAGTCAACACCGGCGACAACCTCAGCCACCCGCAGGCAGTACCAGCCGTGCTCGAAGCGCTGAAACCCGTGATGCGTTTCCCGGGCGTCTTTGTCCCCGGCTCCAACGATTACTACGCCCCGGTACTGAAGAACCCGTTTACGTACTTCACCGGCCCTTCCAAGCATCGGCGCGAGCCGGAGAAACTGCCCTGGGGAAGCCTCTTCGAGTCTTTCCAGGACGCCGGCTGGCAGAACCTCACCAACACCAACAGCGTGATGGACCTGCCCGGCCTGCGCCTGAACTTCTCCGGCGTGGATGACCCGCACCTGGGGCGGGACGAATATCAGGGCTTTGCACCGTCCGGCGTACCCGCATCCACGGGAAACAATGCAGCGCCCGAAGTGAAAATCGGCGTCGCCCACGCTCCCTACCAGCGCGTGCTCAACGAATTCACCGGCGGAGGCGCCGAGATCATCCTTGCGGGGCACACCCACGGCGGACAGGTCTGCATTCCCGGCTACGGCGCCCTGGTCAGCAACTGCGACCTGCCGACCTGGCAGGCCCGCGGCCTGACCTCCTGGGCACATGCGGGACGCCGGGTGCCGCTGAACGTCTCCGCCGGCATCGGCACCTCGCGCTACGCGCCGGTGCGCTTTGCCTGCCGCCCCGAGGCGGTCCTGCTGACCCTGACGGCGCGGGACGCCTAGCTCGAATCGGGGTCCCGGACCTGCCTTCCGCAGGTGCCGCCGGAGACGTTCAAAACGCCCGTTTCGCGGAATCGGGATTTGTCTAGTATCCTTGTAAAGTTGCTTCGCGAGGTCGTCAAACACTTCACCGAAGCAGTGGTTACGGGGTGTGGCGCAGCTTGGTAGCGCGCGTCGTTCGGGACGACGAGGTCGCAGGTTCAAATCCTGTCACCCCGACCAGCAAGGGCCGGTCAGAGAAATCTGACCGGCCCTTTTGTGTTAAGTAGCGCGAGCAAGCCGAGGCTAGACGAACTTCTCCCCCGTCAGCCGTTCATAGGCCTCCACATACCGGGCCCGGGTGCGTTCGACGACGTCGGCCGGGAGAGCAGGGGGCGGCGCAGCGGAGTGCCGGTCCCAGCCCGAGGCCGGCGAGGTGAGCCAGTCCCGCACATACTGCTTATCGAAGGACGGCTGGGCCTGGCCGGGCGCATACAGTGCCGCGTCCCAGAAACGGGACGAATCCGGGGTCAGCACCTCGTCCCCCAGGGTGACCGCACCGGTCAGCGGGTCCTTCCCGAACTCCACTTTGGTATCGGCGAGGATGATCCCGCGTTCCCGTGCCACGGCTTCGGCACGGGTGTAGATCTGCAGCGTCAGTGAACGCAGCTCGTCAGCCGTGCCGGCGCCCACCGTGTCCACCACCGCTTCATAGGTAATGTTCTCGTCATGTTCGCCCTGCTCGGCCTTGGCCGAGGGAGTGAAAACGGCCGGTTCAATCCGCGAACCATCCACCAGCCCGGCAGGCAGCGGCAGCCCGCACACTGTCCGGGATGCCTGGTACTCGGCCAGCCCGGATCCGGTCAGGTAACCGCGGGCAATGCACTCCACCGGGTACATCTCCAGCTTTTTGCAGATCATCGCCCGGCCGGCCACGGCCTCCGGAATGCCCTCCCGGACGGAAATCACATGGTTCGGGATTTCCGCCAACTGGTCAAACCACCACAGACTGAGCTGGGTGAGGATCCGCCCCTTATCCGGAATGGTGCTGGCCAGCACGTGGTCATACGCGCTGATCCGGTCACTGGCCACCACAAGCACCCGGCCGGCGTCGTCCCCGGCTCCCTCTGGCACATACAGATCGCGGACCTTGCCCGAATACACGTGCCGCCAGCCCGGCAGCTGAGGCGCACGGCCCGTACCGTCGCTCACGCCGGGTTCCCTTCGCGGGCCACAGCCGCTTCCGGCGCCGGCTTACCGCCCGCCTGCCCCGAACTGCCTTCCGGAACCCGTACTTCGCCGCGGGCAGCCTTCAAGGCAATATCGGTGCGGTGCTGGGACCCCTCCAGCCGGATCAAATCGACGCCGGCGTAGGCGCGGTCCCTCGCTTCGTCCAAGGTGGACCCCAGCGCGACCACGGAAAGTACCCGCCCGCCGGCGCTGCGCACCTTGTCCTTCTTGAGCTTCGTTCCGGCGTGCAGCACGTGCACACCCTCCAGCTGCGCGGCTTTCTTCAGCCCGCGCACCCGGTCACCGGTCCGCGGCGTGCCCGGATAGTTTTCTGCCGCCACCACCACGGCGACGGCGGGGCGCGGGTCCCATTTGAGCTGCTCCATGGCGTCCAGCTCTCCCTTGGCCGCCGCCATCAGCAGCCCGCCGAGCGGCGTCTTCAACCGGGCCAGCACCGCCTGCGTCTCGGGGTCACCGAAGCGCGCGTTGAATTCGATGACCCGCACCCCGCGCGTCGTCAGGGCAAGCCCGCAGTAAAGCACGCCCACGAAAGGGGTACCGCGGGACGCCATTTCGTCAATGGTCGGCTGCGCGACCCGGCGGACCACATCCTGCACCAGCCCGGCCGGCGCCCAGTCCAGAGGCGAGTAGGCGCCCATGCCGCCGGTGTTGGGGCCGGCGTCGTCGTTGAAAATCCGTTTGAAATCCTGGACGGGAGCCAGCGGCACCACGTGCCGTCCGTCGGAGAGCACGAAGAGGGAGACCTCGGGGCCGTCCAGGAACTCCTCGATCACCACGGTTCCGCCCGCATCGAAGCAGGCTCGGGCGTGCTCCAGTGCTTCGTTCCGGTCCGAGGTCACCACGACGCCCTTGCCCGCGGCCAGCCCGTCATCCTTGACCACGTACGGGGTGCCGAAGGTATCGAGCGCGTCGGCGGCTTCTTCCACGGTGCCGGCCACGCGTGCCATCGCGGTGGGAACGTTGGCGGCCGCCATGACCTGCTTGGCAAAGGCCTTGGAAGCTTCGAGCTGGGCGGCCGCCTGCGACGGGCCGAACACGGCAATCCCTGCCTCCCGCAGTGCGTCGGCAACACCTGCCGCGAGCGGTGCTTCCGGGCCGATGACCACCAGGTCGGAACCGAGGGAGCGGGCCAGGTCCGTGACCGCGGAGGGGTCGGTGGCCTCGACCGGGTGGACCGGGACCATCTGGGCAATGCCTGCGTTCCCGGGTGCCGCGTGGACCTCGCGGACGTAGGGATCGGCCAGGAGCGCTCGGACAAGGGCATGTTCGCGGCCGCCTGGGCCTACTACGAGAACCTTCACAGTAGATCAGGGTACTTGCTGGGATGGACCGCTCGAAAGCACCTGCCCAACATGACGCGGCCCCGGTGATTGCCGCCGCGATGCCCGCTGGCGACGGTTCGAAACCCCGGGGCTACCTATTTGACGCCTGCCCGGTACCTGTAGGCCAGCAACCCTTGCAGGTAGCCGGAGGTGGATCGATAGTGGGACTGCGGACGCCGCAGTGGTAAAGCGCACGCCGGGGAACAGCGGGGGGCAGCGAGATCGACGGCGGTGCCGGGGCCGTCATCGCCGGTTCGCCCCCCGCACCCCTTTAGACTGAAGTACATGAACGCAACTTTCACCGCGTCCGACGCCGTTGAACTGGCCGTGCTGGAGCGCAACGGTTTTATTGAGTCCCGCCACATCGGTTCCGCCGTCGTGATGGCCGCCGACGGCACCGTGGTCACGGAGCTCGGTGACATCACCACGCCGATCTTCCCCCGCTCCACGCTCAAGCCGTTCCAAGCCGTCGCAGCCATGCAGTCCGGGGTGCCCCTGCGGGGACCGCAGGTGGCGCTTGCCGCCGCCAGCCACGTCGGCTCCCGGGAACACACCGACGTCGTCCGCGGCATGCTGGCCGCGGCCGGCGTCACCGAGGGGCACCTGCAGTGCCCCGAGGACTGGCCGCAGGACGCTGAGGCCCGCAATGAACTCATCCGCGAGGGCAAGGGGCCGGAGCGGATCGCTTTCAACTGCTCCGGCAAGCACGCCGCCTTCCTCTGGGCCTGCACCGAGAACAACTGGGACCACGCAACCTATCTGGATCCCCAGCATCCGCTGCAGCGCCGCATCGCCGAGGTGATTGAGGAGTTCACCGGTGAAACCGTGCAGCACTGGGCGGTGGACGGCTGCGGTGCACCGCTGGCCGCTGTTTCGCTGACCGGGCTGGCACGCGGCATCGGCCGGCTGGCTAAGGCGCCGTCCGGCAAGCACGGCAACGCCCGTGCGGCAACGGTAGCCACCGCGATGCTCGACTACCCCTGGGCGGTGCACGGCCACGGCCGCGAGAACTCGGTCGTGATGGAGGACCTGGGGATCATCGCCAAGAACGGCGCCGAGGGTGTCCTGGTGCTGGGCACCGACACCGGCGCTTCCGTGGCCCTGAAGATGCTCGACGGCAATACCCGCGCCGCATCCCTGGTGGGCCTGACGCTGCTGGCTGCCAGCGGCGCCGTCGACCCGCTGGCCGTGGAGAAGGTGCTGGACAAGATCATGCAGCCGGTGCTCGGCGGCGGACAGCCCGTGGGAAGCCTGCGGCTGGGCGCGCCGGTCACGGCGCTGCTGGGCTAGAAGGGTGGCACGGCGCCGGATCTCCGGCGAAGACGGCCGGGCGGCACTGCAGGCAGCAGCTGCCGGGGCAACGGACCGCGGCACCACTGCCATGGCAGTGCGCTATGCCCTGGAAGAACTCGCTGAACGCGCCCCCGGCAACAGCGTTGAGGTCCGGGTTCCGCCGTACGGGGTGACCCAGTGCGTGGCCGGCCCCCGGCACACGCGCGGCACTCCCCCGAACGTCATCGAGACCGACGGCGCCACCTGGCTGGCGCTGGTCACCGGCCGGCAGTCCTGGGCCGACGCCGTTTCCGCTGGGAAGGTCGCGGCCTCGGGGCTGCGCGCCGACCTTTCGGATGTGCTGCCGCTCTTCCGGACCGGGTTGTAGGGTCCCCGGCCCATGTCCGTCCCGTCCGTGCCTGTTCTCCGTCGGCACAGCGGGCGAGTGCCAGGCCGGTAGAATCGGAGCATGGTTTCCGAGCAGCACAGCCCTGAGCGCCGCGAGATTACGGTCCGCCGCGCTCCCCGTTTCGTCCCTTTCCTGGCACTTGGCGTGGTCGCCGGGTTTATTGCTGCCCTCTTTGTCGCCTACGGCGGGGCCGAGAACCCCGGCTTCACCCGTGAGGCCACCCTCGGGTTCTTCACCATCATGTTCGGCCTCCCGGGGCTGCTGTTGGGAGCCTTGACTGCCCTCATCCTGGATTGGATCAGTGTCCGCAAGGCACGCCGGTCCACGGTTGAAAGCGTGGATCCCGCGGAACCGCAAAGCCGGGAGCAGCCGCCGGCGTAACGCTGGCGCATACAGCCCGCGCCGCCGGGTGTCCGTGAGAGAATGCACACATGGCACGTGGAGACGGACAGCTTTCCCATGATCTGATGCCCGGCGAAAAAGGCCCACAGGATGCCTGTGGGGTCTTCGGAGTCTGGGCCCCCGGCGAAGAGGTAGCGAAGCTAACCTATTACGGCCTTTACGCCCTGCAGCACCGCGGACAGGAGTCCGCCGGCATCGCCACCAGCGACGGCAACCGCATCAGCGTGTACAAGGACATGGGACTGGTTTCCCAGGTCTTCGATGAAACCACGCTCAATACCCTCGTAGGGCACATCGCGGTGGGGCACTGCCGGTATTCGACCACCGGGGCCTCCCACTGGGCCAATGCCCAGCCCACCCTCGGCGCCACCGCGAGCGGTACCGTGGCCCTGGCGCACAACGGCAACCTGACCAACTCCGCCGAACTGTACGAACTGATCCTGGAGCGCGAAGGCCGGCCGCGCGCCGGCGAAATCGCCCAGGGCAACACCTCGGACACGGCATTGGTCACCGCACTGCTCAATGGCAGCGACGGACGGTCACTCGAGGACACGGCCATGGAACTGCTGCCGAAACTTCGCGGCGCGTTCTCGTTTGTGTTTATGGATGAGGGCACCCTCTACGCCGCCCGGGACACCTACGGCGTCCGGCCCCTGGTGCTTGGGCGGCTGGAGCGCGGCTGGGTGGTGGCCTCCGAAGGCTCCGCCCTCGCGACGGTGGGAGCCAGTTTCATCCGCGAGATCAAGCCGGGCGAATTCATTGCCATTGACGAATCGGGGGTCCGCAGCCGCACCTTCGGTGAGCCGACGCCGGCCGGCTGCGTGTTCGAGTACGTTTACCTCGCCCGCCCCGATGCCACCATTGCCGGGCGGTCGGTATACGAATCCCGCGTCGAGATGGGCCGCCAGCTGGCACGGGAGAACGCGGTTGAGGCGGACATCGTGATCCCGGTCCCGGAATCCGGCACCCCGGCCGCGGTGGGATACGCCGAGGAATCCGGCATTCCCTTTGCCCATGGGTTCGTCAAGAACTCCTACGTTGGACGCACCTTCATCCAGCCCAGCCAGACCCTTCGCCAGCTCGGAATCAAGCTGAAGCTGAACGCCCTCGAATCCGTAATCCGCGGCAAGCGGGTAGTGGTGGTGGACGATTCGATTGTGCGAGGCAATACACAGCGTGCCATTGTCCGGATGCTGCACGAAGCCGGCGCCCTTGAGGTACACGTGAAGATTTCCTCTCCGCCGGTCAAGTGGCCGTGCTTCTACGGCATCGACTTCGCCTCGCGCGCCGAGCTGATCGCCAACGGCGCTGCCGTGGAGGAAATCCGCGCGTCCATCGGCGCGGACAGCCTGGCGTACATTTCCGAAGACGGCATGATCGACGCAACCCTGCAGCCGAGGGAACGGTTGTGCACGGCCTGCTTCACCGGTGTCTACCCGATCGAGCTGCCCGCCGCGGACCGGCTGGGGAAGAACCTGCTGGAACCCGCGAATCCCGCCAACCCTGCGGAGGACGCCGGCTCCAACGGCTGTGACCCGGGACCGGACAGCGAATACGAGAACCTGCTTACCGACGCCGAAAAGAAAGAAGCCGTATGAACGCCGCTCCCATCACTTACGCGTCCGCAGGAGTGGATGTCGAAGCCGGCGACAAAGCCGTTGAACTGATGAAGGCGGCCGTAAAGGCCACCCACAATCCGTCGGTCCTGGGCGGAGTGGGCGGTTTCGCCGGCCTTTACGACGCCTCCCGGCTGCTCCAATACCGGAAGCCGCTGCTCGCAACGTCCACGGACGGCGTCGGAACCAAGGTCGCCATTGCGCAGGCCATGGATATCCACGACACCATCGGCTTCGACCTCGTGGGCATGGTGGTGGACGACATCGTGGTGGTGGGGGCCGAGCCGCTGTTCATGACCGACTACATTGCCTGCGGCAAGGTGGTGCCGGAGCGCATCGCCGACATAGTCCGCGGCATCGCGGCTGCCTGCGAGGTGGCCGGCACGGCACTGGTGGGCGGGGAAACCGCCGAACACCCGGGGCTGCTGGGTGAGCACGAGTACGACGTCGCGGGCGCTGCCACGGGCGTTGTGGAGGCGGACCGGCTCCTCGGACCGGACCGCGTTCGCCACGGCGACGTAATCATCGGTATGGCGTCTTCGGGTATCCACTCCAACGGCTATTCCCTCGTCCGACGCGTTATCAACCATGCAGGCTGGCAGCTTGAACGCCAGGTTTCCGAGCTGGGACGCACTCTGGGCGAGGAACTGCTCGAACCTACCCGCGTCTACGCCGCTGACTGCCTGGACCTGGCCCGCTACGACGCGGCCGGAGTGCACGGTTTCAGCCACGTGACCGGCGGCGGATTGGCAGCAAACCTGGCGCGTGTGCTGCCGAAGGGGTTGCAGGCCACGGTGGACCGTTCCACCTGGGAACTGCCACCCGTGTTCAAGCTGATCGCCGAACTGGGCAACGTCCCTCAGCCGGACCTCGAACGTACGCTGAACCTCGGCGTCGGCATGGTGGCTATCGTCGACGAGGGAAGCGCGGACGCCGCGCTTGAGCGCCTCGCGGCCCGCGGCGTCCCCGCCTGGGTCATGGGCACCGTCGGCGGGATCGAAACGCCGTCCGGCGCCGATTCCGATTTCGTGCAGGGTGCCAAGGGCGTTGACGGCGGCGCGGTCCGTTTGGTCGGAACCTACGCCTGAGCAGCCCCGCCGGGCAAAGCCAAGGTCCCGCACCGGATGCGCCGGTGCGGGGCCTTAGCTTGGAACTGGAACCTGGATTTGCAGGCTTAACGCCATTCAGCGGACCCACCCTGAGGTGATCCGCTGAAGGAGGCAATTGGCCAACGTCGTTGAGGAAATTACCGCTAGCCTACGCGGCGGTTACCCTCATCATCGTCATCGTCGCCAAATTGATCCGCGTACTTATCTTCGTACGCCGAGTAGTCGGGTTCAGCCGGCTCCTCGGGATATCGACTGGATGGACGACTCGTCGGTCCTGAGAGCTCACGCTGCAGCGCCGAGTAGTCCGTGGCAGGGGTGAAGTACTTCATCTCCCGTGCCTGCTTGGTTGCTTTTGCCTTTTGACGGCCGCGCCCCATGGCGTGACCCCCTTTTTGCGTCGATCCGGAGGTTAGTCGTTCGGGCAGATGAACGAGGGCCCCGGAATATTTGGTCAATTTGTCGTAAGTACAGGTTACATGTTTTCCCGCTGGCTTGTGCCCCCTCCGCCCCGGCAGGGGGTGTTCCCCGGGCATTAGCACAGCGCCTCCGGCACGCCGGTCCCTGCGCCCGCCCTCCGATATTGGCTAAAGTCGGGGGTAGAGACAGTTTTGGGGTGCATCATGCCACCGCCTACAGGGAGGACAGACGTTCACCATGAGCGATCAGAAAAGTACACCGGGAGCGGGTTTTCCGCCACCGGAGAAGGAAAGTACGCCGGGCGCCTTCCCCGATCTGAGCGCGCATTCGGACTCCCCCGCGTGGCTCTCCGAAGATGGAAACCACGACGCCGGCGTCTGGGAACGCAGTTTCGAAGGTGCCGTGAGCGGTGAACCGGCCGGAGTCGAAGAGGCCGACGGTGCAGGCTCAGCAGTGAATGCGCCATCTACGGACGCCGGGACTGAAGGCGACGGTACCGCTGCGTTGGAGCTTCCCCCGGAACCGGTGGTGGTGGCACCCGAGGAACTCAAGCTGGAGGAACCTTCACTGGCCGAACCGACCCTGAGCGATGACGCTGTGGAAGCAGCGGCCCTCGACCAGGTTGCCTCGGAAACCGCTGCAGCCGAGGCCACCGCCGCCGAAGCGGGACGCCTGTCCGGGCTGGAACCCGCTCCTGCCGGGACGGAAGTCCAGGTGGACGCCAACGCCGCCGGCGTCAATGAGTCCGGAGAAACCGGCGAGGCGACCGCTCTTTCCGGTCCAACACCCGAGGACGGCGAGGCAACGGCCTCCGATCCCGATTCGGCTGCCGGCACCGCCTCCGAAGGCAGCGCCGAGACGGACGCCGCGACGGATGATGGCGCCGGGGATGGAGCCGCGACCGACAGCGCAGAAAGCCCTACGGCCGACAGTGCAGAGGCGGTCGACTCCGAGGCCGGCAGCACCGCCACGGAAGGCGGCTCCGAGGCCGATGACGCCGAGGATGAAACGGTGCCGGACAGCCCAGCAGACGCGGATGAGTCCAAGGCCGACAGCGCCGAGGATGAAACCGCTTCAAAGTCAGAGACGCCGGAACCTGTGGAAGAACGTGAACCGGTTGGCGAAGCGGAGCACGAACCGTCCCAAGGGGACGCCGAACCGCACCCCCTGCACGGCATCAATGCAGCGGCTCCAATGACCACCGCGCACCAGGAGCGCACACCCGCCCCGGTTGCTGCGGCAGGCGAACCGGAGCCCGTTACGGCAGCTGTGCCGGCCGGCGATACCCGCAGGTCACGGAGGCTGGCCGAAAGCCGGACAGCAGGGGCCACAGCAGCATTCAAGCAGCCCGGCGCATCCTACGGCACCACGGACCCCGCGACAGGGGCAGGGACGGCGTCAGCCCCCGCCACGGTAAAGGACAGCGGCAAGAGCAAGCGCAACACCCGCCTGATTCTGGTGCTCGGCGGTGTTGTACTCGCCGCCGTGGTCGCCATCCTGCTTTTCGTGTTCGTTTTTAACGGCAAGGCGGAAGGCGTCATCTCCGAGGACGTAAGTCCCCTGGAGCTGGAAGACGGCGCGTGCCTGAAGGATTGGGACGACGTCAATTCCAGCGCCACCGTAGTCACCTGCGAAACGCCGCACAACGCCCAGCTGGTCGCCACCGACAGTTTCACCGAGGACGCTGCTTTCCCCGGCACCAGCGCCTTGGAAGAGCGGGTCAACGATGTCTGCGAGGCTGTGCAGTATGCCGGCGCCGCCGCGGAGTTCCCGGGCCTGAAGCTGGCCAAGTCCATCCCCACGGAGCAGACCTGGGCCTCAGGCGACCGCCGCGTGGACTGCATCGTTTTCGCCCCTGAAGGCCAGGAACTCACCGAGTCCCTGGTGCAGGAGTAAGCGGGTCCAGGAGTAAGCGCAGGCGACAGCAGAAAGGCGCGCGGCGGGCATCAGCCGCCGCGCGCCTTTTACTGTTTGGCCTAGGCGACCGCAGCCACCGTAAGCCCGGGCTCGGCCACCAGCCCGTCGCCGTCCAGCCCGTCTGACGGCCTATCCACCAGGACTGTGTCGCCGTCGCTGATCTTTCCGGCCAGGATCCCGCGGGCCAGCTGGTCGCCGATCTCCCGCTGCACCAGACGGCGTAGCGGCCGTGCACCGTAGGCCGGATCGTAGCCGGTCAGGCCCAGCCATTCCCGAGCCGCATCGGTCACGTCCAGCACCAGACGGCGCTCATGCAGCCGGTTGGCCAGGGCACGCACCTGGATGTCCACGATCCGGGTCAGGTCCTCCAGGCTCAGCGGATCGAACAGGATCACGTCGTCGAGCCGGTTAAGGAACTCCGGCTTGAAGTTCGCGTTGACCATGGACATCACCGATTCGCGCTTCTGCTCCTCGGTCAGGCCCGGATCCACCAGGAACTGGGACCCGAGGTTGGACGTCAGGATCAGGATGACGTTGCGGAAGTCCACTGTCCGGCCCTGGCCGTCGGTCAGCCTGCCGTCGTCGAGCACCTGAAGCAGGATGTCGAAGACATCAGGATGTGCCTTCTCCACTTCGTCCAGCAGGATCACCGAGTAGGGGCGGCGGCGCACAGCTTCAGTCAGCTGGCCGCCCTCTTCATAGCCCACGTATCCGGGAGGCGCACCCACCAGGCGGGACACCGCATGCTTCTCGGAGTACTCACTCATATCGATGCGGACCATGGCCCGCTCGTCGTCGAAGAGGAAGTCCGCCAGGGCCTTCGCCAGTTCGGTCTTGCCGACGCCGGTGGGGCCAAGGAACAGGAAGGAACCGGTTGGCCGGTCCGGGTCGCTGACACCGGCCCGTGAGCGGCGCACGGCGTCGGAGACCGCGGCCACGGCCTTGCTCTGTCCGATCAGACGCGAGCCGATGGCTTCTTCCATGTCCAGCAGTTTCTGGGATTCGCCCTGCAGCATGCGTCCGGAGGGGATGCCCGTCCAGGCGGAGACCACTTCCGCGATGTCGTCCGCAGTGACTTCCTCGGAGACCATCAGTTCCCGGGTTTCTTCGCCGAAGCTGTTCTCCTCGTCCTGCTGAGCTGCCTCCAGTTCCTTCTGCAGGGCAGGTATTTCCCCATACAGGATGCGGGAGGCTTCCGTGAGGTCGCCGTCGCGCTGGAATTTCTCCGCCTCGCTGCGCAGCTCGTCGATCTTTGCCTTGAGGTCGCCGACCCGGTTCAGTCCCGCCTTCTCGGCCTCCCAGCGGGCGTTGAGCGCCGCCAACTGTTCCTTCTTATTGGCCATGTCCTCGCGCAGAACGGCCAGCCGCTCCATCGAGGCCTCGTCCGTTTCATTCGCCAGTGCGAGTTCTTCCATGGTGAGCCGGTCCACTGAACGCCGGAGCTCGTCGATTTCCTCAGGGGCGGAATCGATCTCCATCCGCAGCCGGGATGCGGCCTCATCCACCAGGTCAATGGCCTTATCCGGGAGCTGGCGTCCGGTGATGTAGCGGTTGGACAGCGTGGCGGCGGCAACCAGTGCGGAGTCTGCAATGGCGACCTTGTGGTGGGCCTCGTACCGTTCCTTCAAGCCGCGCAGAATGCCGATGGTGTCCGGAACACTGGGCTCGCCGACATATACCTGCTGGAAGCGGCGCTCCAAGGCCGCATCCTTTTCGATGTTTTCGCGGTATTCGTCCAGGGTGGTGGCACCGATCAGCCGGAGCTCGCCGCGCGCCAGCATCGGCTTGAGCATATTGCCGGCATCCATGGACCCTTCGGCCGCGCCCGCCCCTACTACGGTGTGCAGCTCGTCGATGAAGGTGACGATCTGCCCTTCGGCGCTGGAGATTTCCTCGAGCACTGCCTTGAACCGCTCTTCGAACTCACCGCGGTACTTAGCCCCGGCAACCATCGACCCAAGGTCAAGGGACAGCAGCGTCTTGCCGCTCAGGCTCTCGGGGACGTCTCCTGCCACGATGCGCTGGGCCAGTCCCTCGACGACGGCGGTCTTACCCACGCCCGGCTCACCGATGAGTACCGGGTTGTTCTTGGTGCGGCGGCTGAGCACCTGGATCACGCGCCGGATCTCGGCATCCCGGCCGATCACCGGGTCCAGCTTGCCCGAGCGGGCCATTTCCGTCAGGTCCGTACTGAATTTCTCCAGGGCCTGGAAGGTGTTCTCCGGATCAGCGTTGGTCACTTTGCGGTCTCCTCGTACGGATGGAAGGACGGCGCTGAGTGCGTCGTGCCCGGCGTTGTTATCCCGAAGCGCTTTTCCTGCAGGGCCGTTATCGAGGGACAACCCAAGCAGGAGGTGTTCGGTGGAGACAAAGGCATCCCCAAGCTTCTCGGCTTCCTGCTGCGCAGCATTGATGACTTGGAGCAAGGGCCTGGAAAACTGGGGCTGCGCCACCGAGCTGCCGGAGGAGGACGGCAACTGGTGAATGGCAGTGCTGGCAGCGGCACTGACGGTGTCCACGTTGATTCCTGCAGCCTTCAGGAGAGCGACGGCGACCCCCTGCCGCTGATCCATAAGCGCTTTCAGCAGATGCGCCGGTTCAATCTGCGGATTTCCCGCAGTGTTCGCGTTCATGGCCGCAGCCGAAAGTGCTTCTTGGCTCTTGTTCGTGAATTTCGTGTCCACGGGTGGCTCCTCAAAACCTCAGCGAAGAATGCTTCCGCAATGCTAAACAAAGTTGAGTCTAATCAGCTCAACTTTGGAAGTAAAGTCGTGCACGCAGCTTCACCGCGGCGCGCGAAGCCTAGGGAATATGCTCCTGATCGAAGTCGTGGGCTGTTCGCAGCCACCGTTCGTTGCGGGCTTCGAAGAGCTGCGAGAGCGGGCCCTCAGCCTCGATTTCAAACCGGATTCCCTGCGGCTCGGCAGGAATGGTTCCGGCCAGGTACTCCTCCAGGACATCGAGGAAATATTCCCACCCCGCGCCGCCTGTCCACAGGCCTGCGCCGGGGGCGGCCGTTACCGCGAATCCCTTGCGCACCGAGGCGTACCGCAGCTCGAACCGGGTGAATCCGTCCTCTCCGGTCAGGTGGAACTCCACTTCAGCCACGGAGGACCCCTCCCGCGCCCAGGACACGGTGAGAAGGCGGGGTCCGTCGCAGCGCAGGATCGTCCCGTGGGATCCGTCCGGAAGGGTGTAGGTGCCGCCGCGCCGCAGGTCGCCTTCCGGGTGTGCCACCCATTGGCGCAGCTGTTCCGGATCAGCGAGCGCCGACCACACCTCTCCGATGGGATGCGGAATGTCGCGCGCCATAACGATCATCAGTGCGTGGCCCGCCTGGATCTGCCGCCGCCCGTAGGACCGCACCGTCTTCTCGAGAATCATGTCCAGATCGGACATTTGCACACTCCTGCCGTAGAACAACCGGCAACCGATCCGGTCCTCCAGCGGCCATTGCGGCCGTTCCGGCTGTCCGCAGGATGCCGGTGGAAGCGAGTTGTATTCAGGGTTACAGTTCTGAGTAACCTTCAGCGGCCGTTTCCCGGCCGTTTTTCAAACCGTAGCAGGGAAACAATGCCCTGCACAGGGTCGGCCGACGGCCGCGGACCGGGGCAACCCGGCGAAAGGTTTCCGGCACCTGTTCCCTGTGCACGGGACGCGCGCCGGGTAGCCTGTGCGGATGGGGAAAAACCGTACTTCCGTTTCCGTCCTTGCCGTTGCCGCACTCGCCCTGACCCTGGTGTCCTGCTCGGGGGACAAACCGTCGCCTGACGGCACCGCCGCCGACCTCGCCCAGGGCTTGAGCCAAATGGACGTTTCAGCATCTGCCTTTACGGCGGGCACCCCTGCGGAAGTGAATGCGGAGCTGGAGCAGCTGCTCGCCGACATGGGCCCGCTCCGCCCCGAGGTCACAGTGGCCGGCATTGACGAAGACGAGGACGATGACTCCGCCGCCACCGCGCGGCTAACCTATGCCTGGGACGTCAACAGCGATTCGCAGCCGGATTGGTCCTACGAGAGCTCCGCCCAGCTCCGCCGCGGAGAGGACGACCAGTGGCTTGTCGAGTGGGCACCCTCCGTACTGTTCGATTCCCTGGCCGACGGCGATCGGCTGGTCCGCTCCACGACCCCCGGCAACCGTGCCGACATCCTGGACCGCAACGGGGAACCGCTGATGAACGCCCGGCCGGTGCTTCGTATCGGCATCAACAAACCCGACCTCTCCGAGGAGCAGTACGCCTCCTCGTCGGCTGCCCTGGCTGAACTGGTGGGGCTGGATCCCGCCGACTACACCGCAAAAGTGCAGGCCTCAGGCCCCGAAGCCTTTGTCGAGGCGATTGTGCAACGCGAGGAGGCCGAGGGACCCGCAACCCCGGCGGCCGTCGAAGCCATCCCCGGTGCCCTTTCCCTTCCCGCCCAGCGGATCCTGGCACCCACCCGCGGCTTCGCCCGTGCCCTGCTGGGCACCGTGGGCGAGGCGACTGCGGAATTGGTCGAGGAGTCTGAGGGCAGGGTGTCCGCCGGGGACCAGACAGGACTCTCCGGCCTGCAGAAGCAGTACGACTCGCAGCTGCAGGGCAGCCCCGGCGTAACCATTACCGTCGAAAATGAGGCCGGAACCAAGGAAACCGTCCATAGCTCCGACCCGCAGACGGGCTCAGACCTGCAGACCAGCCTCGACCCGAAGCTGCAGCAGCTTGCCGAGGAAGTCCTGGAACAAGAACCGTCGGCATCGGCCATCGTGGCTATCCAGCCCTCCACCGGCGAGATCCTGACCGTGGCCAACGGCCCCGGCAGTGAAGGCCAGCAAACCGCCCTCCTGGGCCAGTACCCGCCGGGATCCACGTTCAAGACGGCCACCGCTTTGGCAATGCTGCGCAACGGCACCACACCGGCCAGCACCGTGGAGTGCCCGGCGGAACTCAACGTCGACGGCCGGAAGTTCAACAACGTCCCCGGCTACCCGGCCGAGGCCACCGGCAGCATCCCGCTGCGCACGGCATTCGCGAACTCCTGCAACACGGCCTTCCTCAATGCCCGGGGCACCGTTTCCCAGCAGAGCCTCTCCGCTGCTGCCGGAGACCTGGGTATCGGTGCGGACGCGGCCATCGGCACCGACGCGTTCCTGGGTTCCGTGCCCGCGGAGGCTGAAGGCACCGAACATGCCGCCTCGCTGATCGGACAAGGGCAGGTCCTGGTCTCCCCCCTGGCCATGGCGGTTGCCGGTGCCTCCATCGGCAAGGGCGAACGGGTCTCCCCCACGCTGATCCGGGAATCCGCCCCGCCGTCCCCGGCAGACGGGTCTGCTTCCGCTTCTCCCACCGCCTCCGCATCGGAATCGACAGTTCCCGTTCCGGGGAACCTCACGGCAGAGGAGGCCGCATCACTGCGGGAGATGATGCGCGCCGTCGTCGCCGAGGGCGGAGTGCAGATGCTGCTCGACGTGCCCGGCGAACCGGTGCTCGCCAAGACCGGCACCGCCGAGTTCGGCAGCCAGACGCCGCCGGAAACCCACGCATGGGTGCTGGCCATCCAGGGCGATCTGGCCGTTGCAGTGTTCGTGGAGCAGGGCGAACGGGGTTCCACCTCGGGCGGCCCGCTGATGAAGGCCTTCCTTGAGGGCGCCCAGGGCTAGCAGCAGGCTTAGGAGCCGTGCCAGCCAGTCAGGCTACGGACGGGATCAGGAAGGCCACTGCTGCTGGGGTGCTACCCGGCCCTGATAGCCGGGCTGCCGGTACGCGTTCCCGGCGTACGGAGTTATCTGCCAGGTGTCCGTAGGCACGATGACCTTGCCCAGCGGCATCAACGAAATCGGCAGCATCTTCAGGTTGGCGATGCCCAGCGGGATTCCGACGATGCTCACGAACATCGGGATAGCCGTGAGGACGTGTCCGATGGCGATCCAGATGCCGGCCAGCAGCAGCCAGATAATGTTTCCCAGCAGGCTGAGGGGGCCGGTGAACCCACCCCGGTCCACAACCGTCCGGCCGAACGGCCAGAGCGCATAGTTGGCGATGCGGAAGGATGCGATGCCGAACGGGATGGTCACAATCAGCAGGCAGCAGACCACACCCGCCAGTGCATAACCGAGCGCGAGCCAGATACCGCCGAACAGCAGCCAGATGACGTTCAGAATCGCTTTCATGGCTCAATTGTTCTCCACCCGGCACAGATAAGCCACGGCTTCGCTGCCTGCATACCCGCCCGCCTGCACCTGCCCTAGACTGACGCCATGCCGATCAGCGATGAGAACCCCGCAGACCACCTGACTTCCAGCCAGTGCTGGACATACGTCCGGCAGGCCAAATTCGGCCGGCTCGCCGTGAATATCGACGGACATCCCGAAATTTTCCCCGTTAACTTTGCCGTGGACCACGGCACGGTGGTCTTCCGCACCGCTGCGGGAACCAAACTGGCCGGCGCACTCTCGGACAACCGGGTTGCGTTCGAAATTGACGGTTACGATGACACGCTGTCCTCCGCCTGGAGCGTGGTGCTTAAGGGCGGCGCCACCCTGCTCGAAGACTTCTCGGAGATCATGGACTCCGAGGACCTCGCGCTCTTCCCGTGGCAGACGGGGACGAAAAACGCGTTTGTCCGCATCGAACCGGAGGTCACCACCGGCCGCCGGTTCCTTATCTCCAATGCGGCCCGCCGCAATGTCCTGCGTGGAATGGGGCTTTACACGGAGTAGTCCACTCCCGGAAAAGCTGAAAGAGGCGCCGCACCTTGTGGGTGCGGCGCCTCTTTCAGCTGTGGTTATGCGTTAGCGGGAACGGCGTTCGTTCGACGCCGGTGCCGTTGCGCGGCGGGGGCCGGCGCCACGTGCCGGACGGCCGGAGGCTGCACCGGCGGCGCCGCGGGAGGCCCCGCCTGCACGCTGGCCGCTGCCGGCGCCCTCGGCACGCTGGCCGGTTGCCGGGCGGCGGTTGCGGCCGGATGCGGTGGCCGCTGAGGCGCTGTTGCGACGGCCGTCAGAGGACCGGGCCGGACGCTGCGTACGCACGTCGTCACCGGCGGCTGCGCGGTCGTTGCGTTCCATGCGGTCGGGGCGTTCAGCCGAAACGCGTCCGCGTCCGCCTGTACCGCCGCGTCCGCCGGCGCGGGGAGCACCCGTGCTGCGGGCAGCACGCTTGCGCTGGGCGTTGGCGCCGGTGGAGCGCCCGCCGCCCTGCTGCGGGGACTTGGCGGCAAGCTGCGCTGCACGGACATGCGGTTCCACGATGGCCGCGCGTTCGCCGATGAGCTTGGCGATCGACGGCGAATTGTGGCTGACCTTCTCGATGGAAACGTCGACGCCGGCAGCCTTCATCAGCTTCGACACCTCGCTCTTCTGCTCCGGAAGGGTCAGCGTCACGACGGTTCCGCTGGAACCGGCGCGGGCCGTACGGCCTGAGCGGTGCAGGTAGGCCTTGTGTTCCGTGGGCGGGTCGATGTGGACAACCAGCTCGACGTCGTCCACGTGCACGCCGCGGGCGGCGACGTCGGTGGCCACCAGTACGCGCACGTCACCGGAAGCGAACTCCGCCAGGTTGCGGTCACGGGCATTCTGGGACAGGTTGCCGTGCAGGTCCACCGTGGGGATGCCGTTGTCCGTGAGGAACTGGGCCATCTTGCGGGCGTGGTGCTTGGTGCGCATGAACATGATGCGGCGGCCCTGGCCACCGGCCAGTTCCTTGACCAGCAGCTTCTTGGCCGTCTGGTCCTGGACCAGCAGCACGTGGTGCTCCATGGTGGACACCGCTGCCTGCGGCTCATCCACGGAGTGCGTCAGCGGGTTCGACAGGTAACGGCGGACAAGCTTGTCCACGCCGTTGTCCAGGGTGGCGGAGAACAGCATCCGCTGGCCCTTTTCCGGAGTGCGGTCCAGCAGGCGCTGGACAACCGGCAGGAAGCCGAGGTCCGCCATGTGGTCGGCCTCGTCCAGCACGGTGATCTCGACGGACTCGAGGCTGATGACCTTCTGCTTCATCAGGTCTTCGAGGCGGCCCGGGCAGGCGATGACGATGTCGACGCCGGCCTTGAGCGCCTTTTCCTGACGCTGCTGGGACACGCCGCCGTAGATCACGGTGGTGTTCAGGCCAAGCTCCTTGGCCAGGGGCTCAATCACGTTGTTGATCTGCGTGGCCAGCTCGCGGGTCGGCGCCAGGACCAGGCCCAGGGGGCGGTTCGGGCGGCGGCGGTAGGCTGCTTCATTCTCGGCCAGGCGTGCAACCAGCGGAAGGGAGAACGCCAGCGTCTTGCCGGACCCGGTGCGGCCACGGCCCAGGACGTCACGGCCCTTAAGGGTGTCCGGAAGGGTTTCCACCTGAATGGGGAAGGCCTCGTCAATTCCGGCGGCGGCGAGGGAGGAAACAAGTGCCTTGGGCACACCAAGGGCAGCAAAAGTGGTCATTAAAGACAGGCAACTTTCGGTAAGAGGCCCCCAACGCCGTTTGGGCCGGGGGTTCGCCGAAGAAAAGTCAGACAGTGTCTACCGCACTGAAGCGGGACAAAAGAAAGCGTTCATCGACGCAGGCTGGACTGCTTACACACACTGTTCAAACCTTGGATTTTAAGCATGGTTCAACAGTGGCAGGACCAACATCTGCCTCCAGTTTACCGTAATGCGGAATCTTTCCTAATCGGGGGCTGCAACGGCGGTGAAATCCGGGGCCGTGCCAGCCGATAGCATTAACAGTGATGACTACTGAACCAGCCCTGCCCGACGCCGCCGAAACCGGGCCGGCGGATCCCGCCGCCGGTACCGACGAGGAGCAGCATTTCCGCTCTCCGGTGTCCTTTGTCCGGCGCGGCTCGCGCCTGCAGGGCCGCCGCCAGCAGGCCTGGGACGAACTCTCCGAACGCTTCGTGGTGGATGTCCCGCGTGATGAAGCCGACACCTCGGTGCACCCCGGATACGTGTTCGACGCCGCCGTCGAGTTCGGGCGCACCGCTCCCCTCGTCGTCGAAATCGGCTCCGGCCTGGGGGAAGCCGTTGCGCATGCCGCCGAGCAGAATCCGGATAAGGACTTCCTCGCCGTGGAGGTCTATCTCCCGGGCCTGGCGCAGACCCTGCAGCGGATTGGGCAGAAGGGCCTGACCAATATCCGCGTGGTCCAGGCGAATGCCCCGGAGGTGCTGACCAGCATGCTCCCGGCGGGGTCCGTGGCGGAGGTTTGGGTGTTCTTCCCCGACCCCTGGCACAAGACCCGCCACCACAAGCGCCGTTTGGTCAAGGAATCCTTCGCCGAACTGGTGGCCCGGGTGCTGGTGCCCGGCGGCACCTGGCGCCTGGCAACCGACTGGTCCGACTACGCCGTACAGATGCGCGAAGTGCTGGATGCTTCGGCCCGGTTCGAGAATCTGCACGCAGGCGAACGTGCCGGTGAAGAAAGCCCGCTGACGCGCGTGCACCGGGAGGGCCTGGAGAACAAGGCCCCGGAAGACGACGTCGACACCCGCGGCGGCTGGGCCCCGCGCTTCGAGGGCCGGACCCTGACCAGCTTCGAGAACAAGGCCCACGAGGCCGGCCGACTGATTTTCGACCTTGCTTACCGAAGGATCTAAGAACCATGACTGAACCGAACGACGCACGCGTCGGCCTCTACATCGACTTCGACAACATTGTCATCTCGCGCTATCAGCAGTTGCATGGCCGCAACGCGTTCCAGCGCGACGGGATCCGCAATTTCGACCGGACGAACCGCGAGGCCGACCCCGAAGTTGCCGCCAAACTCACTGCAGCGACGGTGGACTTCAACGCCATTATCGATTTCGCCGCTTCCTTCGGCACCCTGGTGGTCAACCGCGCCTATGCCGACTGGTCGGTACCGGTGAACGCGAGTTACCAGCGCCAGCTGATGTCCCGGGCAGTGGACCTCACTCAGCTGTTCACCACTACCACCCGCGGAACCAAGAACGGGGCAGATATCCGCCTCGCCGTGGACGTCGTCGAAGACCTCTTCCGCCTGCCCGACCTGACCCACGTCATCATCGTCGCCGGCGACAGCGACTACATTGCCCTCGCGCAGAAGTCCAAGCGGCTCGGCCGCTTCGTCGTCGGCATCGGCGTTGCCGGGTCAACCAGCACTTCCCTCGCCGCGGCCTGCGACGAATTCGAGGATTACGACTCGCTTCCCGGCATCGAAGCCGCAGCCGCCGCTCCGGCCGCGGCGGATACTGCCGCCAAGAAGACTGCGGCGCCGACGGATTCCCAGCCCGATCCGGCCCCTGCCCGCAGGCTCACCACCGTCCCCATGTTCTCGCACACGGGACAGGCCGGGTTTGAGGAGCCGGAGCCCGCCGACGACGTCGACCCGGGTGTCCTCGCAACCGAACTCCTCGTGCGTGCCCTGCAGATCGGGCACGCGAAGGGCGACGCCGACGAGTGGCTAAACACGGGCACGGTCAAGAACCAGATGCGCCGGATGGACCCGGCCTTCAACGAGAAGCCGCTGGGCTTCCGGTCCTTCACCGACTTCCTCTCCTCGCACGGCGACCTGGTGGAGCTGGACGACGACGGGCCGCAGCGTCTCATCCGCCTTCGACCGGAAGCTGAAACCCGCCGTTGACACGCAGCGGCGAGCCCTCCGATTCCCAGCCGCGGGATCCTGCAGCCGTCGAGGAGCTGTGGGACCGGCGCTACGCCGACAGCGGCGAACTGTGGAGCGGGCAGCCCAATGCCGTGCTGGTCAGCGAGGCCCGGGGGCTCCGGCCCGCCCGCGCCTTGGATGTGGGCTGCGGTGAGGGTGCCGACGCCCTGTGGCTGGCGGAACAGGGGTGGGACGTCACTGCACTGGACGTCTCGGGGGTAGCGCTCGCCCGGGCGGCCCGCCAGGCCGCGCTGCGTTCGGTCCGGGTGGACTGGGTGCATGCCGGCCTGGTCGAGGCTGCCCTGCCGCCGGCGTCCTTTGACCTGGTTTCGGCGCAGTACCCCGTACTCCTGCGGACTGACGGGAACGAAGCGGAACACGCGTTGCTTCGCGCCGTCGCGCCGGGCGGGGTTCTCCTGTGGGTGCACCATCCGCCGCCCACCGCGGAGGAAGCAAAGGCCCGCGGAATTGACCTTCACGAGTACGTGGGAGTTGCCGACGTGGCCGCACTGCTCGATGACGATTGGCGGACAGAGGTCGACGAAACCCGCCCACGGCACGTTGCCAGCGGTGCCGGCGCCCACCACACGGAGGATGTTGTGCTGCGCGCACGGCGGCTGCGCTAGCCCTCCGGCTGCTTTCCCTCCCGGGGGACCGCCTGCTCGCCTCCCGTCCGTTGACAGGTGCAGCGCCGCGTCGCGAGCATGGTGCCGGGCACCGTTACCCAGTGCCGCAACCAACGGGAGGGCACCATGGCCGGCCGCATTTCCATCGATCTTTTTATGACCCTCGACGGCGTTGCCCAGGCTCCGGGCGGCCCGGAGGAAGACCCGGAGGCCGGATTCGCCTACGGTGGCTGGCAGGCTCCCCTGTTCGACGAAACCGTGGGAGCGCAGGTGGACGAGGGTATCCAGTCCATGGACGCACTGCTGCTGGGCCGGAAGACCTACGACATCTTCGCCGGCTACTGGCCTCACCAGCTGGACGGTGGCAACTCCGACATTGCACGCAAGTTTGACTCCATCCCCAAATACGTCGTGTCCCGGGGAACTCCGGATCTGGGCCGATGGCGGGACTCGCACCACCTCGAGGGGGAACTGGCGGACGCGGTGGCAGGCTTACGGGCGCGACACCAGGACGTCCACGTCATCGGGAGCATCGATTTCGCCCGCACCCTGGTGGCGGGCGGTATGTTCGACTCCCTGAACCTGTGGGTGTATCCCGTAGTTCTCGGCCCCGGGAAGCGCCTGTTTCCTCCGGACGGGCCGCCCGCGGAACTGAAACTGCTCGAAGCTTCAGCCGCTTCGGAAAATGGAGCCGTGCTCCTGCGCTACGGCTGGGCGGGACCGGCCCCCGCAACCGGAGTCATGGGGTCCTGACCGGAGGGACTGCGCGTAGCCGTTAGGCGTTCCTGCTGCGGCGGAGGACAACGGCGTCTCCGACCCGCAGCATTCCGGTCCGCACTACGGGCGCCTGCAGACCGAATTCGGTGGAGTGGTGCGTGCCGAGAAGCTTCAGGGCTTTGGTTTCCGCCGGGACACCGGCCTGCGCCTGGTCGATCATCACGCAGCGTGGCATCCCCTCCCCCAGACGCAGAAGAACCTCGCCTCCGAGGACCAGTTCGGCGCCGACCCAGTCGTCCTCGCAGAACGCCGGCTGGGAACCGGTGTCGATGACGATGTTGGCGCGGAAGCGGCGGTCATCCACCGCGCCGCCCGCCAAGCCTTCGAGGGCCGCCAGGGAGGATGTCGTCACCAGGTGCAGGGGCGTCTCGTCGTGGTGTCCGACACCGGTTTCGGGCCGCAGGGTCAGTTCCCGGCCGAAGGCTGCGCTCAGCGCCCGCGAGGCAGCCGGATCATCGACTCGATACCGATGGCCCTCGGGGCTCAGCAGCAGCGGTACGCCGCCGTTGCCATCAAGGTTGTTGTTGTCCTCAAGGATGTTGTTGTCCTCAAGGATGTTGTTGTCCTCAAGGATGTTGTTGTCCTCGACAACGGAGGACCACTGCATCAGCCCGGGCACCGGGCGGAAACGCCGGGTCCGCTTGCCGCTGGCGATGCCGCCGTCGTCGGTGTAGACCGCCCATCGGCGGTCATGCTGCAGTCCCGTGCCGGTCACGGCGGAGTCGCGCACTGTCTGGCCCGCGGTGGACTTGACCGGATAGCGGTACAGCGCCCGGACCTGGCCTACCGGCGTTTCCTCATATGGCATCCCGGCATTGTGTCACAAGGACACCGCCGGCCGGCGCTTAGAGTGACTGCACGTAGTCGTCGTCGGCGTAGTTCCGCTCGGCGGACTTGCCGGCGGGAAGGGCGCGCAGCCTGCTTCGGCGCTCCATCAGCGAGACCAGGCCCAGTTGCTGAACGGCCGTCGCGGCGGCCGGCGGGCGCTGCCCCCGGCTGAGGGTGACGACGTCGCCGGCGAGCCCGGCAGCGAAGACGCGGCTGCGGTCCGGGGTGCGCCGCTGCGCCTCGTCCAGTTGGGTGGAGAGTTCCACAACCCGCTGGCGCAGGCCGGTGACTTGGTTCTGCAGCTCCATGATCCGCTTGATGCCTTCGAGGGAGACGCCCTCCTGGGAGAGCTTCTGGACCTCCCGCAGCAGTTCGATGTCGCGCTGCGAGTAGCGGCGGGAGCGGCCGGGCGCCCGGCTGGGACGGACAATCCCGAGCCTGTCGTATTGCCGGAGGGTCTGCGGATGCATTTCCGCGAGCTCAGCGGCAACGGAGATCACGAAAATAGGCGCATTGACATCTATGCCCATTGTTCCTCCTTCACTGCTGTTGAAATGGTAACGCGGGAAGTTCGCCCTCCGGCGGATGAAACCACCTGTTAAAGCCGTGCTTTTGCTGCCAATCCGGCCCGGGGGTCCTCGCCCTTGGTCGCATCGGCAAATGCCTCCACGGCTTCCCGGGCGTCCTTGTTCAAGTGGGTGGGCACGGCGACGTCGATAGTCACCAGCAGGTCCCCGTTGCCCTTGGAGGTGTGCACACCGCGGCCCTTGACCCGCAGGGTGCGTCCCGACGGTGTTCCGGCGGGTACCTTGAGCCGGACGTTATCGGAGGTGAGGGTAGGCACCTCGATGGTCGCCCCCAGGGCTGCCTCGGGGAACGAGACCGGAACGTGGATCCGGATGTTGTTGCCCTCCCGGGTGAAGAAGTCGTGCGGCGTGACGTGGACGGTGACCATCAGGTCCCCCGCACCTGCGGCGCCGGGCTGGCCCTTGCCGCGCACCCGGATCTTCTGGCCGTCCTTGACGCCGGCCGGCACCCGGACCTCCACCACTTCGCCGTTGGGTTCGCGCAGGCCGATCACGGTTCCGTTAATGGACCCGGCAAAGGAAATGGTGGTGCTGGCCGTTCGGTCCGCGCCCTTGGTGGGCGGCGGGGCGCCGAAGCCGCCGCCGCCGAAGCCGCTGCCGCCGCCGAAAAGGTCGGCGAATTCGGGCGGGATGTTGCTGCCGCCCGCGTTAAAGGTTGTCCTCCGGCCGCCGCCGCGTGCGGTCTGGCCGAACAGGTCCCCGAAGATGTCCTCGAAGCCCGCCCCGCCGGCACCGCCGCCGCCCTGGGGGCCGCCGGCGGTGAACCGGGCGCCGCTTCCCATGGCGCGGATGGCATCATACTGCTGGCGTTCCTCGGCATCGGAGAGGACCGAATACGCCTCGGAGAGGTCCTTGAACATCCGCTCGGAGTTGGCGTCGCCCTGGTTCTGGTCGGGGTGGTACTTCCGCGCCAGCTTGCGGTATGCCTTCTTGATGTCGGCGTCGGACGCATCCTTGGGAACACCCAGAATCTTGTAAAAGTCCTTATCGACCCAATCCTGACTAGCCAATTGGTGTCCCTTCCTCATTTGCGAATCCCGCTGCATTGCCGCGAAAACACGGCTGCCGGGCCTGCTGCCCCTGCTGCGGGACCTGCCGATGGAAAAATGTCCGGGGCCGCTTTACGGCGGCCCCGGACACGGTACAACTACTGTTCCGGAACCGAAACAATTACCTGCGCGGCACGCAGGACCCGGTCGCCGGACTTGTAGCCGGCCCTCAGGATCTGCGTGACGGTATCGAACGTGACGTCCGCGCTCTGCTGCTGGATGAGTGCCTCGTGGATGTTCGGATCGAACTCCACACCGGTCTCATCGATGCGGCTGAGCCCGTACGTCTTCAGCGAGTTCTCCAGCTTGGTGGCGATCGCAGCGAAGGGTCCCTCCGCCAGGTCGCCGTGCTGGCGTGCGGCGTCGATGTCGTCCAGGACGGGCATCAGGGAGTTCAGCACTCCGATGACGGCCATGCCCCGGGCGACGTCGCGGTCGCGTTCCACCCGCTTGCGGTAGTTCACGTACTCGGCCTGCAGTCGCAGCAGGTCGTTGCGCAGTTCCGCGGCTTCCGGCGAACCGGACGCGGAAGGCTGGGCCGGTACATCGGCGTTGTTCAGGATCTGCTCCGCCTGGGAGAGTGCATCTCCGTCGGCTCCGGCGGCCGGGGCGGAAGCCGAAGCTTCCTCCCCTGCCGCGCCACCGTTGGCGGAATCCGCAGTCTCGCCCGCGCCGGGCGTTTCCTGGCCGTTTACGGGCTCTTCACCTTCGGGAGTGTTCCCGTGCTCGTTTTCCGCCGGCATGATTACTTCTTTTCTTCGTCGTCGACAACTTCGGCGTCAACGATGTCTTCGTCACCGGCGGCGCTGCCTGCGGCAGAGCCGTCACCGGCCGGAGCACCGTCAGCGGCACCGGGGGTGCTGTCAGCACCGGCGGCGGAGGCCTGGGCGTAGATAGCTTCGCCCAGCTTGGTCTGGGAAGCCTGCAGCTTCTCAAACGCGGTCTTGACCTCGTCGTCGTTGTCCGTGCCTTCAAGCGCCTTCTTCAGCGCGTCGACGTCGGACTTGACCTCGGTCTTGACGTCTTCGGGCAGCTTGTCGTCATTGTCGGTGAGGAGCTTGTCCACCGAGTAGGCGAGCTGCTCGGCCGAGTTGCGGATGTCGGCGGCCTCGCGGCGCTTCTTGTCTTCCGCAGCGTGCTCTTCGGCCTCGCGGACCATGCGGTCGATGTCTTCCTTGTTGAGGGAGGACCCGCCGGTGATGGTCATGGACTGCTCGGCGCCGGTGCCCTTGTCCTTGGCGGACACGTGCACAATGCCGTTGGCGTCGATGTCGAAGGTGACCTCGATCTGCGGAACGCCGCGCGGAGCCGGCGCAATGCCGGTCAGCTCGAACGTGCCCAGCGGCTTGTTGTCGCGGGTGAACTCGCGTTCGCCCTGGAAGACCTGGATGGCCACGGACGGCTGGTTGTCATCCGCCGTGGTGAAGGTCTCGCTGCGCTTGGTGGGGATGGCCGTGTTGCGCTCGATCAGCTTGGTCATCACACCGCCCTTGGTTTCAATGCCCAGGGACAGCGGGGTGACGTCGATGAGCAGGACGTCCTTGCGCTCACCCTTCAGCACGCCGGCCTGCAGGGCAGCGCCCACGGCCACAACCTCGTCAGGGTTTACGCCCTTGTTCGGTTCCTTGCCGCCGGCGAGTTCCTTCACCAGTTCGGAGACAGCCGGCATACGGGTGGAACCGCCCACGAGGATGATGTGGTCGATGTCGGAGACCTTGATGCCGGCCTCGGAAATGACGTCGTTGAACGGCTTCTTGGTGCGGTCCAGCAGATCCTTGGTCAGGTCCTGGAACTTGGCACGGGACAGGTGCTCGTCCAGATGGACCGGGCCTTCGGGGGTGACCGAGAGGTACTGCAGGGAGATGTTGGTGGAGGTGGCCGAGGAGAGTTCCTTCTTGGCCTGCTCCGCTGCTTCCTTCAGGCGCTGCAGGGCGATCTTGTCCTTGGACAGATCAGCACCCTTGGCCTTGGCCTGGCTCAGCAGGTAATCAACAACGCGCTGGTCCCAGTCGTCGCCGCCGAGGCGGTTGTCGCCGGCCGTTGCGCGGACCTGGATGGTCGAGAATTCGTCTTCGTCCTTGCCGACTTCCAGCAGGGAGACGTCGAAGGTGCCGCCGCCGAGGTCGAAGACGAGGATAAGTTCGTCTTCCTTGCCCTTGTCCAGGCCGTACGCCAGGGCAGCCGCGGTGGGCTCGTTGACGATACGCAGCACGTTGAGGCCTGCAATCTCGCCGGCTTCCTTGGTTGCCTGACGCTCGGCATCGTTGAAGTAGGCGGGAACGGTGACCACGGCGTCCGTGACCTTCTCACCGAGGTAGGCCTCGGCGTCGTTCTTCAGCTTCATCAGGATGCGGGCGGAGATCTCCTGGGCGGTGTACTTCTTGCCGTCCACGTCAACGTTCCAGTCGGTGCCCATGTGGCGCTTGACGGAAGCGATGGTCCGGTCAATGTTATTGACGGCCTGGCGCTTGGCGATCTCGCCGACCAGGACTTCACCGGACTTAGCGAAGGCTACGACGGACGGAGTGGTGCGGCCGCCTTCGGCGTTGGCGATAACCGTGGGCTCGCCGCCTTCGAGAACCGAGACAACCGAGTTGGTAGTACCGAGGTCAATACCTACTGCACGTGACATATTTGCTTCCTCTTTCCTTGGAGAAACCCGCATCTCGTGGTGACATCGGCGCGGCCTGCCCCGGAGGACAGTTCCGCGAATCGCCACGGAGAGCAATTGAGCGTTCTGCACTCAACTTTACTCAGCAGCACTTCTTTGTCAACAAACTTGAGCGCATCCGGCTCAACTCTGTGCACGGAGGTTGCGAAACACGGCAGCGGGCCCTTCCCCCTCGCCGGCGGGTCTGGCGGTAGGGTCCTGCCATGGCTTCCGAAACCTATTCCCACGGCCATCACCGCAGCGTGGTGGACGTCCATGCCCTCCGCACGGCGCGGGACTGCGCCGCGTATCTGTTGCCGGAGCTGCAGCCGGGAGTAAGCATTCTCGACGTCGGCTGCGGCCCGGGCAGCATCACCGCCGACTTCGCGGCCCTCGCCGCTCCGGGACCCGTGGTAGGCCTGGACTCCTCCGAAGACGTCCTCGTCCAAGCCAGGGAACTCGCCGCCGGGCGCGGACTGGACAACGTCTCCTATCTGGCCGGAAACGTCTATGACCTCGACTTCCCGGATGAAACATTCGACGTGGTCCACGCCCACCAGGTGCTCCAGCACCTGATGGATCCGGTGGCCGCACTGCGGGAAATGCGCCGGGTCGCCAAGCCCGGCGGGCTGGTGGCGGTGCGCGACGCCGATTTCGCCGGCATGATCTGGCACCCGCCCACACCGGAACTGGCGCAGTGGATGCGGATCTACCGGGAGATTGCCCGCGGCAACTCCGCTGAGCCCGACGCCGGCAGGCACCTGCTCTCCTGGGCGCTGGAGGCAGGCTTCACCGAGGCCACACCCTCATCCTCCAACTGGCTCTACGCCACACCGGAGGAACGGCGCAGGCACGCGGACTCCTGGTCCGAACGCGTGCTGCACTCCGCCTTCGCCGAACAGGCCCAGGAGCGCGGACTGGCGGACAACCACGTGCTGGCGCAGCTTGCCGCCGGCTGGCAGGAGTGGGCCCAAGCACCGGACGGCTGGTTCCTGATCCCCTGCGGGGAGCTGCTTCTTCGGGCCTGATCTTTTCTGGCTAGGGTTAAGGAATGTTCCGAATCATGACCGCGTGCATGGGCAACCCCCGCGATGCCCGCTGAACCCGGCGCGCCCCTGCTCATCGCCGTGGACGGCTTTTCCGGTGCCGGCAAAACGACCCTGGCCACCGAAATCGCCGCCGCCATGACCCGATCCGGCTCCGTGCGGCTGTTCCATCTGGAGGACGTCTACCCGGGCTGGGACGGCCTGGAATCGGGGATGACCTACTACCGCGAGCAGATCCTGCGTCCGCTCGCCGAAGGATGCTCCGCCCGCTGGCAGGCCTGGGACTGGGATGCCGGCCGCTACGGAAACTGGCAGACCATCGAACCGGCCGACGTCGTGGTGTTCGAAGGGGTCGGCGCGGCGCACCGCGAGGCCCGCGCCCTGCTGGACACCACGGTTTGGGTGGCGGGTGCGGAAACCGTCCGCCGCCGCTACGCGCTGGAACGCGACGGCGGCACTTACGCCCCGCACTGGGAGCGATGGGCGGCACAGGAACGGCGCTGGGCGGCCGACGACGACGCCGCCTCCGCCGCGGATCTCACCGTGCGTCTGGTGGGACAGCAGGGGAACGCCGCAGCTGCGCTGGCGGCCGTCCTGTCCCGGCTGCAGCCGGAAGCGCAGCACATTCCCGGCTAGGGACTACTGCAGGGTCGCGGTCAGTCGGGCCACGTTGTCGATGTACCGCTGCCAGATCGGCCGGCCCACCCAGTTGTCCAGGAGGAGTTCCTTGGACAGGGCCCGGTAGGTGTCCTCGATGCGGCGGATCTGCTTCACGATGGTGCCGTCGAACATCATCACCGATACCTCGAGGTTCAGCGAAAAGGATCGCATGTCCATGTTGCTGGAACCCAGGACCGCCACATCCTCGTCGATGGTGAAGTGCTTTGCGTGCAGCACCAGCGGTTTGGGGTACTGGTAGATCCGGACACCGGCGCGCAGCAGCGCCTCATAGTAGGAGCGCTGGGCGTGGTCCACCAGGAACTGGTCGCCTTTTTCGGAGACGAACAATTCCACGTCCACGCCGCGCTGCGCCGCCGTCGTCACTGCGTAAAGCAGCGTGTCATCGGGGACGAAATACGGGCTGGTGATGGAAATGCGGTCGCTGGCGGAGTAAATAAGGGACGCGAAAAGGCGCAGGTTGTTCTCGGTACTGAAGCCGGGGCCGCTGGGTACCACCTGGCAGGTGACGTCGCCGGGATTGAACGACGATTCGTACAGGTCCAGTTCGCGTTCCAGGTTTTCGTCCGTTTCGGCGTTCCAGTCGGTGGCGAAGACAACGTTGAGTTCGTCCACCACCGGCCCTTCCATCCGGGCCATCAGCTCTACCCATTTGCGGCCGGACCGGCGGTTGCGGCGTTTGTTGTAGGCCGGCTCCACCATGTTCTGGGAGCCGGTGAAGCCCACTGCTCCGTCCACCACCAGGATCTTGCGGTGGTTGCGCAGGTCGGGGCGGCGCCAGCGCCCGCGGAGCGGCTCCACCGGAAGCATCCGCCGCCATTGGACGCCGCTGCTGCGCAGTTCCCGCAGCAGCTTCCGGTAACCGGGAATGCGCAGGGTGCCGATGTGGTCGAAAAGCAGCCGGACGGTGACTCCGCGCCCTGCAGCGTCCTTCAGGGCCTGGAAGAAGTCGCGGGTCACGGCGTCATAGCCCATGATGTAGAACTCCACGTGGACGTACCGCTTGGCCAATTCCACTTCGCGGGTCATGTCCGCAATGGATTCGAGGTAGTCGCGCTGCACGTCCACCTTGTTGCCGTCCAGGGTGGGAAAGGAGCCCAGCCGGCGGTTGAGTTCCGCGGCATTCAGCACCCACTCGGGGCCGCCGTAATTGGTGCCCTCGGTTTCCAGCTCCTTGGTGTTTTCGCGGACCAGGCGGCTGATTTCGGCCTGCCGTTTGACCCGGTGTTCGGAGAGCCGGTGGTTGCCGAAGAGTGAAAAGAGGATGATCCCGGGGATCGGCAGGAAGAAGATGCACAACAGCCAGGCCATAGCGGTGGTGGGACGGCGGTTACCCGGGACAATACCCAGGGCAATGATCCGGATCGCGTAATCCACCGCCGTTAAGACACCGGTAGTCCACCCCGTCAGGTCAATACCGGTCAAAGACCACCACACATATGCTCCTCCCCGCAGCCGCCTTTTAGACAGCCTATCCGCCGGACGGACCTATCCGGGCCTGCGCCGCTACGCTGATGACATGACTGTTCTGGTTTTCCTGGATCCCGCTTTCCCCGACGGCCGTCCGGCTGACGCAGGGGTCCCCCAGCTGATGATCAATGATCTGGGCGTGACCCGCGGAGACGGGATCTTTGAATCGCTCCTGGCCGTGGACGGGGTGCCCCGTAAACCGGACGCCCATTTGGACCGGATGGCGTCCTCGGCCCAGCTGCTGGACCTGGCGCTGCCGCCGCGCGAAGCCTGGGAACGGGCCATTGCCACCGCGCTCGCCCTGCACACGGAGGCCTCGACCGCCGGAACCGGTTCCAACACCCGGGCGGCAGTGAAGCTCGTGGTGACCCGCGGCGTCGAGGGCGCCGGCACGCCCACGGCATGGGTGCAGGTGACCGCTGCCCCCGATGCCTCACGGCAGCGCACCGACGGCATCAAGGTCCTGCTCCTGGACCGCGGTTATGACAGCCTGGCAGCTGCCCGCGCTCCGTGGCTGCTGCTCGGCGCCAAGACGCTCTCCTATGCAGTGAACATGGCGGCCCTGCGCTATGTCCGCGCGAACGGCGCCGACGACGCAATCTTCACGTCCTCCGACGGCAAGGTCCTCGAAGGGCCTACATCCACCGTGGTGCTGGCCCGCGAACGCAACGGCGTGCGTACCCTGCTCACCCCCGAGCGCAAGAGCGGCATCCTGGCCGGAACCACGCAGGATGCCCTCTTCAGGGCGGCCGAAGCGGCCGGCTGGGAGCTGGGATACGGGCCGCTGGTGCCCGAAGACCTGTTCGCGGCCGACGGCGTCTGGCTGGCGTCCAGCATCCGGCTGCTGGTGCCGGTGCGTTCCATCGACGGCAGGGAACTGCCCTTCTCCGAGGCGCTGAACGCCGAACTCACGAAGCTGGCGGACGCCGCCCTCTAAGCAGGCCGGGCCGGGAAGCCTCAGGTCAGGATGAAGTTGAACGTGCCGGCCGCCACCGCAGCTGCCACGGCAGCAACGGACACGGCTATCCCCACCCCGAACACCACGGTGTCCACTCCGCTGAAGGTCGACGTTCGAGCCCAGGTCCGTTCCGCTGCGCCGAAGCCGCGCGCTTCCATTGCCGTCGCCAGGCGGGTGGCCCGGCGGATCGCCTGCACCAGCAGCGCCAGGGACTGCCCGGCGAAACCTCGGAGCCGGGCCGCTCCCCCGGCGTCCGGTCCCGCGCCGCGGGCGTGCCGGGCCAGTCCGATGGTGCGCCATTCCTCCACCAGCAGCCCCACCAGCCGCATGGCCGCCAGCGCGCCCAGGACAAAGCGGTGCGGCAGCCTCAGTTTCTGGGCCAGGGCATCGGCCAGGTCCGTGGGATCGGTCGTGGCCAGCAGATAGATTCCCGGCAGGGCTATGGCCAGGCCGCGCAGCCCGATGGCGATACCCGCGGCAACGGAGCCGGAGGTGAACACCAGCGGCCCGGCCTCAAGCAGCACCGTCCCGGTCTTTTCCGCCAGCAGCGCCGTGCCCCACGCGCCGATCAGCGCGGCGGCCAGCAACGGCCAGATCCGCCGGACCAGCGTTCCGATCCGGATGTGCAGCAGCGGCAGCAGGGCCAGCTCGGCGGTGAGGACGACGGCGGCACTCACCCAGTCCACCGTCACCAGTACTGCCAGGGTCAGCAGCACTGCCGCGGCAAGCTTGGAGAGGGGGTTGGCGCGGGCAAGGAACGTGCCGGCGGGACGGGTCGGCGCCCCGGCAACTACAGCGCTCATCGCCGCACCTGGACATCCCGGACCGTTCCGGCGTCGCCGGCCGGAACGCCGGGCGCGGCAGCTGCAGGGGTGAGGACCCCGTCCGCCACCCGGAGGTTCCGGGAGGCGAGCGCCTCGATGAATTCGGCATCGTGCGTTACGGAAACCACGCAGCGTCCCTCCGACAACTGGCCTCGGAGCAGGGCCACCAGTTCCGCCCAGGTGCGGGCGTCCTGTCCGAACGTCGGTTCATCCAGCAGCAGGATGGACGGTTCCGTGGCAAGCATGGTCGCCACGGATAGCCGGCGTTTCTCCCCGCCCGAAAGCGTGAACGGGTTGGCCTCGAGCAGCCCGTCCAGCCGGAGCCGTTCCGCCAGCTGATGCACCCGGGCCAGCACCTGCCCGTCCGTCTCCCGGCCCAGCCGCCGCGGCCCGAAGGCCAGTTCATCCAGCACGGTGTTGGCCAGGAACTGGTGTTCGGGTTCCTGGAAAACGGTGCCGATGCGGTCCACCAGCTGCGCTGAGGTCCAGCGGCCGGGTTCCGGGCGGGCAGAGCCGGCCAGGGCAGGGGCCGCGGTGAGGGTTCCTCCCCGTGGCCGGAGCAGTCCGCCGAGAGTCAGGGCAAGCGTGGATTTGCCCGCACCGTTGGGGCCGGTGATACCGACGGCAGTGCCGGCGTCCAGGCTCAGGTCCGCTCCGGTCAGCACTGCGGGGCCGCGGTGCGAACGCGCAACGGCCAGCCCGCGGGCCTCCAGCAGCCGGGGACCGGCCGCGGCCGGTGTCCAGGGACCGGCCGCGGCCGGTGTCCAGGGACCGCCCGGGATTACCGGCCTGATGCCGGGAAGCCAGACGCCGGACTCCGCCAGGGTGCTGCGGTGCGCGGGATTGCCCAGTACCTGTTCCGGGGAACCGTCGGCCAGCACGCCGCCGCCGGCGGCGAGGACCACTACACGGTCCACAACGCCGGCCCAGACATCGACCCGGTGCTCCACCACGATGAGCGTGGCACCCGTGCGGTCCAGCACCCGCGTCACGGCGTCGCGGATTTCCACCACCCCGTCCGGGTCCAGGTTGGCCGTGGGTTCATCGAGCAGCAGCAGGCCCGGTTCCATGGCCATCACGGAAGCGAGGGCCAGGCGTTGTTTTTGTCCGCCCGAGAGCGCCGCGGTGGAACGGTCCAGCGGAACTTCCAGTCCGACGTCGGCCAGTGCCGAACGCACCCGCGGCCAGATCTCCGCCGCCGGAACCGCCAGGTTCTCCGCGCCGAAGGCCACTTCGTCCCCTACCCGGGACAGGACGGTCTGGGAGTCGGGGTCCTGCAGGACCAGCCCGGTCCGCCCGCGGGCGTTCGCAGGGTGGACGCCGTCGAGCGTCAGGACCCCTTGTTCCTCTCCGCCGGTGTCCGGGCCGAGGACACCGGCAAGAGCATGCAGGAACGTGGATTTGCCGGCACCGGAAGCACCCAGCAGCAGCACCCGCTCACCCGGGGAAATCGCCAGATCCAGGCCGGACACCGCCGAACCGGCCCGTCCCCCGTGCTGCCAGCCCCAGCCGCGGGCAGCGACGGCGGCCGGGCGGGGCCGGCGTCGGACGCCGGGGGCGGCTTCCGGGTGCGGGATGGAAGGCGCCGCAGCGGACGGACGGTTTCCGCCGCCCTTCTTACCAAAGAGCACCGCTACGCCGTTCCGGTCCGACCCGACGCGAACGGCGCCAGGGCACCCGTCCGTGCCAGCGCGCGGACCGCCAGCCAGGACAGTCCGCCGGCGATAACCGCTCCCGATACGCAGGTGAGCAGGACGTACAGCAGCTGCCACTGCGCTGCCCACTCCACGTTGTACAGGACGTTTTCGCTCAGGCCGAGGAACAGTCCGGACCCCAGCCCGGCCAGCAGCGCCACGGGAAGGGAGAACCGCCGGTACAGGAACAGCAGCAACACCAGTTCGGCGCCCAGGCCCTGCAGGAAACCCGAAAGCAGTACGGAGAGGCCGAACTGCGTACCCAGCACGCCCGACACAGCTGCGGCCAGCATTTCGCAGTAGATCGCCGCGCCGGGTTTGCGGATGATGAGCCCGCCCAGCACGCCGGCAATCAGCCAGCCGCCGGTGTAGAGCCCGGCGAGCGGCGGAAACGCCGCGGTGAGTGCACTGACCCCGGCGTAGCCCAGGGACCAGGCCCAGAAGATCACGCCCACGGCCACCGCAAGAACGGAGGCAACAACAATGTCCACTACCCGCCAGGAACGTCCTGCGGCTGCAGGTCGGGTGCGGTCGGGTGCTGCGGATTGGTCTTTCATGAATATCCTCCTGATGTCAGGAGGGGAGGGTGATGCTGCGCCGGTAAACCGGCACACTTCTCCGCAGACCGTTGCCGGCCAACGGGGAATTTCCCTGAGCTCTCGACTCCCTTCGCCGGTACTAACCGGATCAGGTTCGAGGGTCTGCGGTTATCCGCACTCTCAGCGCCTTTTCCTTCGCGGTCCGAAGACCTGCTGCGGGACGGCGCTCCCCTGTCGTATGTTTGCGGTTCCACTCTACACACGCACTCCCGATCCGGCGACGGGCAAACGGGTACCGTAGGGTTAGGAAAAACGCCCGAAGCTAGGAGTATTCATGAACCTGATCCTCAAACTGCTCGGAACCGGAGCGAGCATCCTCTCCGGGATCGTCGCCGCCAAGGTGCTCGACTTCGCCTGGACCAAGGCCACCGGCAACGAGCCGCCCAAGGATGCCGAAGGCAGCCTGGAAAACAGCCTCCGCTCCGCCGTGGCGTTCGCCGTGGTCTCGGGCGCCGTCAGCCAGGTCATCCGCGTGCTGACCAACCGCGGCACGCAGCGGGCCATCCAGCGCTACCAGAAGACGCCGGAAATCGTCTAAGCCTGCGATTACTCCGCCGTTGGTGGAGGCAGGGGCGCTCAGCCCTCGGGGTTTTTCCCCGGGCGCTGGGCGTCGCTGTTTAACCCATCTCCTGCACCGGCTCCGCGGGCGTGCAGCATCTCGTCGTCGTCGAGCTCGCCGGTGTAGCTGTGTCCCGGGTCGTCATCCACGCGCGGATCATCATCCTCGTCTTCGAGCGCTTCCTCTTCCGCCTCCCGGAGCAGGCGCTGCGCCCGTTCGACGACGTCGTCCAGCTCATCGATGACCAGCAGCTCGGGTCGCAGGTGCTTGGTCCGGTAACCGGCCCGGCCGACCATGTGGGCCGAGACCGGCGCGGTCAGGAGCATGAAGATCCAGGCCACGAACAGGATAGGAAGCAGCTTCCAGCTGCGGAACTCCACGGCCATCGCCAGCAGGAACAGCAGCAGCCCAAGCACCTGGGGCTTGGTGGCTGCGTGCATACGGCTGAGCAGGTCGGGGAAACGGATCAGGCCGATGGCCGCGGCCAGGGACATCAGGGCGCCGCCGAGCATCAGCACGGCGGTGATTACGTCATAGACGGTCTCTTCCATGGTGCTACCGCCTGTCCGTTACGAAGCGGGCAACCGTCACGGACCCGATGAAGCCGATCAGGGAGATAGCGACCACCAGGGCCAGGTAGTCCAGGTTGCGGTAAACAATCATGTCCGTGATCAGGGCCGCACCCACAATGGCCAGCAGCACGTCCGAGGCCAGCACCCGGTCCAGGATCGAGGGACCGCGGGCAATCCGGTAAATGGCACCGGCGCCGGCCACTGCCAGCATGACGGACACTGCCACCACAGCTGCGCTCATCATGCCCGGCCTCCAATCTTTCGTTTCCGTGTTTCAGCGGTTTCGGCGCGCAGGGCGGCCAGCTCCTCTTTCGTTCCCAGGGTGCGGATCAGCCAGGCCTCGGCGTCCAGGGCATCTGCCCGCACTCTCTCGGCCTGTTCCGCCGTGGACACGTTCAGCGCATGCAGGTAGAGAGTCGAGGTGGAACGGTCGACGTCGACAATCAACGAGCCGGGGATCAGGGAGAGCACGTGGCCGGTGGCCGTGACCAGCAGGTCCGAGCGGCTGCGCAGTTTCACCCCGATCACCCCGTTGCGGATCCGCGGCCCACGGGCCACCGCCAGCCAGAACACGTGGAAGCTGGCCTGCACCAGCTTGTAGAGGAAGCGCCCCGCGAAGAGCAGCGCGTAGAGCGGGTTGAACCTGCCGCTGAGTTCCACGGGCGGGAGGTAGAAGATATTCGCCACGAAGAAGGCGATCACCGTTCCGAAAACCAGGTTCCCGGCGCTGAAGTCCTGCCACAGGGCTCCCCAAAGGAACACCAGCCAGATCAGCAGGGGCAGCTCCTGCAGCAGCGGAACGCGGGACCGGCTGCGCATGCGTGCTTCCTTGGTCATTGCGCTGCCCCTTCGCCCAGTACCGCTTCAATGTACGGCGTGCGGTCCAACAGGTCCCGCGCGGCGCCGTCACTGAGTGAAAACAGCGGCCCGGCTGCCACGGTCAGGGCGACACCGAGTGCGACCAGGCCCACCGTCGGATAAACCATGGTCCGAGGCAGCAGATCGACGGATTCCTTGCCGGAGAACCGCCCCGTGGCATGCTCGATGACATGCTCGGAGCTGCGCAGGCTGGACCCGTCGGTGCTGGTGGCCAGCAGGATGGGGTCCGGATGCACGGCATCCTCGGGGGTACGCCAGAAGGCACGGTTCCACACCCGTGCCATCACCAGCAGGGTCAGCAGGCTGGTGGCGGCGCCCGCACCGACCAGGACATACGCCAGCGGGGTGCCCAGTTCCACGCCGGCCTGCATCAGGCCGAGCTTGCCCAGGAAACCGGAGAACGGCGGAATGCCGGCCAGGTTGATGGCCGGAATGAAGTACAGCACGGCCAGCAGCGGCGACAGCCGCGCCAGCCCGCCGAGCCGGTCCATGTTAGCGGTTCCGCCGCGGCGTTCAATCAGGCCCGTCACCAGGAACAGCGAAGTCTGCACCGTAATGTGGTGCACCACGTAGAACACGGTGGAGCCGATGCCCACCACGGAGGCAATCGCCAGGCCGAACACCATGTAGCCGATGTGGCTGACCAGGGTGAACGAGAGCATACGTTTAATGTCGGTCTGCGCCAGGGCGCCCAGGATGCCCACCAGCATGGTCAGCCCCGCCACCACCATCAGCAGTGTGTTGATCCGGTCCCCGGGGAAGAGCAGGGTCTCGGTGCGGACCATGGCGTAAACACCCACCTTGGTCAGCAGGCCGGCGAACACAGCGGTGACCGGGGCCGGCGCGGTGGGATAGGAGTCCGGCAGCCAGAAGGACAAGGGGAAGATTGCAGCCTTGATGCCGAACGCCACCAGCAGCATCAGGTGCAGCATCAGCTGGGTCGCGGGATCCAGCTCGCCGAGCTTTAGCGCCAGGTCTGCCATGTTCACCGTGCCGGTGGCGGCATAGATCATGGCAATCGCAATCAGGAACAGCAGCGAGGACACCACGCTCACCACCACGTAGGTCACGCCGGCGCGGATGCGCGGCGTAGTCCCGCCGAGGGTCATCAGGACATAGCTGGCGGTCAGCAGGATCTCGAAGCCCACGTACAGGTTGAACAGGTCCCCGGCGAGGAAGGCGTTGGAAACGCCTGCCACCAGGATCAGGTAGGTCGGGTGGAAGATCGAAATGGGTCCGTCTTCGTCGCCGTCGGCCATGCCCTGGCCAGCAGCGTAGATCAGCACGGAGAGGCTGATCGCCGAAGAGACCACCAGCATCAGTGCGGAGAACTGATCCACCACCATGGTGATGCCGAACGGCGGAAGCCAGGCGCCCAGGTTCACGGCCTGCGCGCCGGTCTCCCAGACTGAGCCAAGCAGGATGACTTCCAGGATCAGGGTGAAGCTGAGGATGCTGATGCTCACCACGCGCTGGGAGCGCTGGTGGCGGATCAGGATGAACGCGAGGGCGGCACCGAAAACCGGGAGCACCACCGCCAGCGGTGCAAGGCTGGCTGTGTTCATCGGTTCACCTCCGGTTCGTTTTGTGTGTTGCCGCGCTGGGAGCCGGGAGCCTCTTCGGCTTCCTCCGGCGGAGTGAATTCCGTGGTGTCCTCCGGGACGTCTGCATCATCTTCGGCATCGAAGCTGCTCTGGCTGGCCACGCGCCGGTCCTCAATGTCGTCTTGGACCTCGTCCTGCCGGCCCAGTACCCAGGACCGGTAAATGATGCCGAGCATAAAGGCGGTGACCGAGAAGGAAATCACGATCGAGGTCAGGATGAAGGCCTGCGGCAGCGGATCGTTATACGCATCCGCCGCGATGTCCTTGTTGAAGATCGGCGCGAGCCCCGCGGCTCCGCCGGTGGCGAGCAGCAGAATATTCGTGGCATTGCTGAGCATGGCCAGGCCAAGCACCACCCGGGTCAGGCTCCGCTCAAGCAGCAGGTAGATGCCGGCCGCGTACAGGCACCCCATCACGAGCAGGAGGGTGAGGTTCACAGTCACCGTGCCACCTCTTCCTCTTCGGGGCGGGAGCCGGCGTCGGCATCGACGTCGGAACGGATGGCAACGTCAATGATTTCCGGTTCCTCCACAATGCTTTCGTCGTCGTCATCATCGGCGTCGGCCTCGCTGCGCTCATCGATCTCCGAGCCCAGGCTGCGCAGGACATCCAGCACCAGCCCCACCACCACCAGGTAGACGCCGATGTCGAAGATCGTGGAGGTGACGAACTTGACCTCCCCGAAGACCGGCCAGGTGAATTTGAGTATCGCGGTCTGCAGGATCTGCCCGCCGAAGAACAGCGGTGCCGCAGCGGACAGCGCAATCACGCCCAAGCCGCCGCCCAGCAGCGTGCCGGCACTGACCGGACTGGCTTCGGCCAACTCAAAGCGGCCGCCGGCAAGGTAGCGGATGGTCAGCGCGAGTCCGGCCATCAGCCCGCCGGCGAACCCGCCGCCGGGCAGGTTGTGTCCGGCGATCAGCAGGTAGACCGAGAACAGGATGACGGAATGGAAAAGCAGCCGGGTAACGACTTCGAAGATGATGGACCGACGCTCGGGCGCAAGCGTCCGGCCGGCCACCAGCCAGGCGTCACGGCCAACGCTGGAGAATTTGCGGGCCAGCGCGAGGGTAGCCTGACGGCGCCCGGTGGGGGCAAACTGCTCGCGGCCCCGGTCCACTGAACCGCTGGCCACTCCCTCCGCCCGGCGCCGCTTGTCGCCGCGTCCGCGGACGAAGATCAGGGAGGCAAGGCCGGTGGCCGCGATGGCCAGCACCGTGATTTCACCGAACGTGTCCCAGGCGCGGATGTCGACCAGCGTCACGTTGACGATGTTGGATCCGCCGCCGCCGTTGTAGGCCAGCTCCGGGAAGTCGAGGGATACCGGGGTGGCGACCCGGGACGCCATGGCAGTCATGGCGAACACCATCATGCTGGCGCCGAAGGCGATGCCCAGCAGGGCGCGCAGGAAGCGGTGGCGCTTGGGTTCGCGCTTCCACAACCTGGCCGGCAGGGACCGCAGGGCCAGCACGAACGCCACCAGGACTATGGTTTCGACGAGCATCTGGGTCAGGGCGAGGTCCGGGGCCCCCTGCAGCGCAAAGATCAGGGCAATGCCGTAACCGCTGACGGAAACCATCAGTACGGCCAGGAAACGCTTGGTGGCGCGGGCCGCTGCAACGGCGCCCAGGACCACCGCCGCGCCGATTACGGCCTGCAGCGGGGTATCGAACCAGCGGAAGTCCTGCGGCAGGGGCGCGGACCGCAGGATCAGAGCCATCAGCGGCGTCAGGATCGCCATGGTCAGGATGACGAACAGGTAGAACAGCAGCGAACCGCGCTGCGTGCGGCCGGTGACCCACACGGCGACGTCGTCGAGCACCCCGATGCCGCCGCGGTAGGACCGTTCGGCGTCGACCGGGAAGGCGACTTCCCGCTGGAGGTCCTCGACCTGCCGGGCCAGCAGGAACAGGACCACGCCGATGCCGAGGGTGAGCACGGTCAGGCCCAGCGCCGGGGTCAGGCCGTGCCAGAGGGCCAGGTGGGTGGGCTTGCCTTCGGCCGGGAAGAGGTCCGCGTAGGACGCAATCGCAGAATCAATCGGTGCCGGCCAGAGCCCGAACACTACGGTGACACCGGCCAGGATCGCCGGAGCTGCAAGGAAGGACCAGGACACCGCCTTGAACGGAGTGGGTGTGTAGCCTTCCTTGACTGCGAAGGCGCCCCAGATGAAGCGGGCGCTGTAGGCAAAGGTGAGGATGGAACCGGTCACCACGCCGGCAAGCAGGAGCCAGGCGGCGATGGTGCCCTGCTGCTCGCCGTAATGCACAAAGGTCTCGTAGACCGATTCCTTGGCCACGAAGCCCAGCAGTGGCGGCACACCAGCCATGGATGCTGCACCGATGACCGCGACGACGGCCAGTTTCGGTGCGGCACGGAAGATTCCCGAGAGTTTGCGGATGTCCCGGGTACCGGCCTGGTGGTCGATGATCCCGACCACCAGGAACAGGGTCGCCTTGAAGAAGCCGTGCGCCAGGAGCAGGCCCATCCCGGCGACTGCAGCTTCCCGGCTGCCCAGGCCCACCACCAGGGTAAGGAAGCCGAGCTGGCTGACCGTGCCGTAGGCGAGGATCAGTTTGATGTCGTACTGACGCAGTGCGCGCCAGCCGCCCAGCAGCATGGTGGCCAGGCCCAGGACCAGCACGATGGGGTGCCACAGCAGCGTCTCGGAGAAGCCGGGGGCCAGCCGGGCGATGAGGTAGATGCCGGCCTTCACCATGGCGGCGGCATGCAGGTAGGCACTGACCGGGGTGGGAGCGGCCATGGCGGCGGGCAGCCAGAAGTGGAAGGGCACGAGCGCGGATTTCGAGACGGCACCGACCAGCAGCAGGGCGATGGCAACATTGACCAGCGTCCCGGCGTTCACCAGTTCCGGCGCCTGCGCCAGGATCTCCGAGATCCGGTACGTCCCGGCGGCGGTGCCGAGGATGATCATGCCGACCAGCATCGCCAGGCCGCCGAAGGTCGTGACGATCAATGCCTGCAGCGCCGCACGGCGGGCCGAGAGCCGGTGCGCCGAGTACCCGATCAGCAGGTAGGAAAGGATGGTGGTCAGTTCCCAGAAGATGAACAGCAGGATGAGGTCATCTGCCGTAACCAAACCGAACATGGCGGCGGCGAACGCCAGCAGCTGGGCGCCGAAGCTGCCCATCTTCGGGTCATTCGGCCGGAAGTACCGGGCGCAGTAGAAGAGGACCAGGGCACCCACTCCCAGGATCAGGATGGAAAGCACAGCCGCAAGGGTGTCCATCCGGAAGGCCAGTTCCACCCGGAGCTCGGGAATCCAGGCAATGGTGACCGACGGCGGCGCGTTCGGTGCGCCGGAGGCCAGCGTCTGGTCCGCACCGGTGTACCGGGGGAAGGTGGCCATCAGCCAAACGAACGCAGCGGCCGGGAAGGCGGCGAGGATGTAGAACGCAGACCGACCGATCCTGCGGAACACCAAGGGCGCAACCAATGCCACCGCAAATAAAACGGTGAGCACAAACAGCACTATGATCTCCCGGGCTCTTTTGTCGATGTTTCAGCCTGATTTTGGCTGCAGTTATCAAGGGGGGTGGTCAAGGTCGTATGTACATTCTACGCATGGCATACGTCCGCCCTCCTATTCGGGCGGTTCGGCGAAGAAACCGGCCACCGGCGTTTTAGGCGTTGAATACCGTCCCCGGCCGCGGCAGCCGCTAGGCTCAGCGGCATGAGTCTCAGCACACAAAAAACGCCTCGGGGTGTCCCGGCGCCGGGCGCCGCCGCACCTGCCCGCTGGAAGCAGGTGGCGGCCTGGGCTGCCTGGGACTGGGGGTCCGCTTCCTTTAATGCGGTGATGACCACCTTTGTGTTCACTGTCTATCTGACGTCCGGTGATTTCGGGGACAAGGACGAGAACTCCGCCGTCCTTGGCGCCGGCCTCGCCATTGCCGGTGTTGCGGTGGCCGTCCTCGCGCCGGTCACCGGCCAACGGTCGGACGCGGGTGGGCGCCGCCGCACATGGCTCACCGTCAACACCCTGCTGACCTGCGCCCTGGTCGCGGCGTGCTGGTTTGTTTTCCCCGCCCCCGAGTTCCTGATCCTGGGCGTGGCCCTGATCGCCGTGGCGAACCTGTTCTTCGAGTTCGCGGGCGTGAACTACAACGCCATGCTTAGCCAGATTTCCACACCGGCGACGGTCGGAAAAATCAGCGGCCTGGGCTGGGCGATGGGCTACGTAGGCGGAATCGCCGCCCTGGCGCTGGTGCTCGTGGGCTTTGTGCAGCCCGACGTCGGCTGGTTCGGTGTCACTTCCGAAGACGGACTGAACATCCGGGCCGTTGCGCTGTTTTCCGCCGTCTGGTTCCTGCTGTTCGCCCTGCCGCTGATGTTCACCGTGCCCGAGGTCCCCCGGCAGGACGCAGTGGCACGGCTGGGGATCCTTGCGTCCTACAAGCTCCTGTTCCAGCGCATCAAGGCCCTCTTCCGGACCGACCCGCACACCATTTACTTCCTTCTCGCCAGCGCCGTCTTCCGGGACGGTCTGGCGGCTGTGTTCACCTTCGGCGGCGTTATCGCGGCCGGCACTTTCGACTGGGAACTGTCAGAGGTGATTATGTTCGCCATCTTCGGCAACGTGGTGGCCGCCGCCGGGTCCGTGGTCGGCGGCTTCCTCGATGACCGTTCCGGCCCCAAGGCCGTGATCGTCGGTTCGCTGATCGGACTGATCCTTGCCGGCACGGCCATCGTGGTGCTGGGTCCGGGTGACCAGGACATGTTTGGACTGCAGTGGACCGGCGACACCACGTTCTGGATCTTCGGCCTGCTGCTGTGCCTGTTCGTCGGCCCGGCCCAGTCCGCGTCCCGGGCGTTCCTGGCCAGGCTGGCCCCGGAGGGCAAGGAAGGCGAGCTGTTCGGCCTGTATGCCACCACCGGGCGGGCGGTCAGTTTCCTGGCCCCCGCCCTGTTCTCGGCCTGCATCGCGATCTTCGGCAGCCAGCGGTACGGCATTATCGGCATTATGGCCGTGCTGCTGGCGGGCCTGCTGGTCCTGCTCCCGGTCCGCTCCCCCGCCGCGCGGACCGCTCCGCCCGTCGATAAGGACTAAGGGCTATGGGTCCGGCCTATGGGCCTGGCTCCGGCGGCAACGAAATTCCTTCGCTCGCAGAGCTTGCTTGGAATATTAAAGCCGCCTCCGCCAGGCCCTCCAGCCGGACAGTCCCGCCGGGCCCTAGGAGGCGCTGACGCCCGCCGTGTCCTCGTCATTCGAGGCATCACTGGCAGTGACATCCGTGCGGTGGAAGTTCAGGTGGCTGCGCGACGCCGTCGGGCCCCGCTGCCCCTGGTACCGGTTGCCGTAACGGCCGGAGCCGTACGCGTGCTCCGCCGGGGAGCTGAGCCGGAAGAAGCACAGCTGGCCGATCTTGGAGCCGGGCCACAGCTTGATAGGCAGCGTTGCCATGTTGGAAAGCTCGAGCGTGACGTGGCCGGAGAAACCGGGGTCAATGAAGCCTGCTGTGGAGTGCGTCAGCAGACCAAGGCGGCCCAGCGAAGACTTGCCCTCCAGCCGCGCGGCAATATCGTCCGGCAGGGTGACCTGCTCGTAGGTCGAACCCAGGACAAACTCTCCGGGGTGGAGGATGAACGGCTCGTCCGGAGCCACTTCCACCAGGCGGGTCAGCTCGGGTTGATCCTGCGAGGGATCGATGTGGGCGTACTTGTGGTTGTCGAATAGCCGGAAGAAGCGGTCGATGCGAACATCGACGCTGGAAGGCTGGACCATTGCGGGGTCATAGGGGTCCAGGGCAATCCGGTTGTCGGCAATCTCGGCTCGGATGTCGCGGTCAGAAATCAGCACTCTTCAAAAATAGCGCATGCCCCTAGCGGCCGATTTCCGTCCGCACCGCATAGAGCTCGGGGAAGAACGTCAGTTCGAGGGCACGCCGCAGGAAGCCGGCACCGCTGGAACCGCCCGTGCCCCGCTTCATGCCGATGGTGCGTTCCACGGTTTTCAAGTGTCGGAAACGCCACAGCTGGAAATTGTCCTCGAGGTCCACCAGTTCTTCGCAGGCCTCGTAGACGTCCCAGTTCCCGGCGGGGTTTTCGTAGACGTACTTGTAGACCGCGAGCAGTGACTCGTTATACACATGGGCCTGCGTCACGTCGCGGTCCAGGAGTTCCGGCGCCACCGCGTAGCCGCGCCGGGCAAGATAGCGGATGAACTCGTCGTAGATGCTGGTCCGGGAAAGCAGGCCGGACAGCAGCTCCTGAGCGGCAGGGTCTGCCGCGAACACGGCAATCATTGCCTCGTTCTTATTGCCCAGCAGGAACTCCACGGCACGGTACTGGTAAGACTGGAAGCCGCTCGAGGCGCCCAGGTCATCGCGGAATTCGGAGTACTCGGACGGGGTCAGTGTTGCCAGCACGGACCACTGTTCGGTCAGCGAGCGCTGGATGTGCTTGATCCGGGCAATTCCCTTCATGGCCGAACGCAGGTCATCCGCCGCCAGCCGCGCCCGCACGGCGAGCAACTCGTGCAGGACGAGCTTCAACCACAGTTCCGAGGTCTGGTGCTGGATGATGAAGAGCATCTCGTCGTGGTGCTCGGGGCTGCTCACCGGATGCTGCGCGGAGAGCAGTTCATCCAGGGCAAGGTAGGACCCGTAGCTCATCTTGTCGCTGAAGTCCCGCTCAATGCCTGCTTCGAGGCTGCGGGTGTTCTCGTTCGGACTCATGCCCACCACGGTATCCGCTCGATATGCCAGACTTGGGGTTTTGGCACCGAGCCCTGAGAAGGAGCCCCCATGGAACCGGACAACACCCCCGAGATCCCGACAATGCCGCTGGCCAACGACGACGTCGAAGCACCCGGCGCGGCGCTTGAAGAAGCCATCACCGCCGGCCGCGAGGGCCGGATCACCAACCGCGAGGTCGTGTCCGTCATCTGGACGTCGGAACTGCTCAGCGTGGGACGCCTGACGAAGGACGGCGATCCCTCCACCTTCCAGGCCGTGGTCCTGAAGGCCCCGGACGCCGACTACTCCGTGGCCGCCACCTTCACCTCCCCGGACCGCATCCCCGCGCAGCTGCGCGAAGCAGCACCCGTGGTCATCAAGGCCAGCGGCGAAGCCACCATCCGCAGCATCGCCCCGGGATACGGCATGTCCGTGAACCCGGGACACGAAGTAGGGCTGGAGATCGGCCCGGACGTCGTGGCTTCACTAGTCGAGGCGTACGAAAAGACCGCCGCGCAGGCACAGGAGCCTACCGGTCCCGAACAGGGTTGATCCGACCGCGGAAGGGTCGAAAACAGCCGGTTAGGTTGCGTTATGGCCATTTGATGCCGTTTTTGCAGGCCTAGCGCTTGCAGTGTCAGTGCCGGGGCCTACGCTGGGGAACCTCACAACAGAGGGAGGGCTGTACCGTGACCAACTCAAGCGTTGCTTCTTCGATCTGTTCCATCGTTCCGCCGTATCTGCTTGCCCGCCTGGCCGCCGCCGAAGACCCTGCAAAGGCAACAGCGGCGAAGTCGGCCCGTCGTGCCTTGACCGGGATCGACGGCGTGGAATCGGCGCGCCTGGCGCCTCATTCTGCGCCGTCCCGGGGATCAGGCACGGCGTTCACCCCGTCCCTGCGCCGCACTATCTCCGATGCCCTGGGCCTGGAGGAACTGCCGGGCACGGTAGTGCGGTCCGAGGGCCAGCCGGACACGGGCGACCCAGCCGTGGACGAAACCTATGCCGGGCTCGGCGCCACGTACCGCCTCTTCAGCGATGCCTACGGACGTTCCTCGCTCGACGGCGCGGGGCGGGCATTGGAGGCCACCGTCCACTATGGACGTGCCTACGACAACGCCTTCTGGGACGGCTCCCGAATGGTGCTCGGCGACGGCGACGGCGAGGTGTTTGAACGCTTCAGCAAGTCCCTCACCGTGATCGGCCACGAGCTGGCCCACGGCATCATCCAGTACACCGCGCAGCTGGACTACCGCGACCAGGCCGGGGCGCTCAACGAATCAATAGCGGATGTTTTCGGCGTACTGGTCGAGCAGAAACTGCTGGGACAAACAGCGGACCAGGCGAGCTGGCTGGTTGGCGAAGGCCTGTTCACGGACCTGGTGCAGGGGCGGGCCCTGCGGTCCTTGAAGGCGCCGGGCACTGCGTACGACGACGACGTGCTTGGCAAGGATCCGCAGCCGGGGTCCATGGCGGACTTCGTGAAGACGGCGGCGGACAACGGCGGTGTTCACATCAACTCCGGAATCCCCAACCGCGCTTTCTACCTGGTGGCTGAGGCCCTGGGCGGGTATGCCTGGGAACGCGCCGGCCAAGTCTGGTACGACACCATCACCGAGCGCAATTTTCCCGCCGACGCCACCTTCGCCGTCTTTGCCGCCGCCACGCTCACCGCAGCGGAAAAAAGGTACGGGGCGGGGACGGAGGAAAGTACTGCTGTGCAGGCAGCGTGGAAAGAGGTTAACGTCTTGGTATGAGACTGGTTGTAGTGCGCAGCGGCGGCTTTGCGGGCATGCAGCGCACCTGGAGCACGCAGGTGAGCTCCGAAGAGGCACAGGAGCGGTGGCTGCCGCTCCTCAGCGATCCGCCCGAGGCCCCGGACAGCGAACCGGACCGGTTCATGTACGAGATCTCAGTGGGCCCCACCGCCGTCACCATCCCGGAACGGCAGGTCAAGGGCAGGTGGCGTGAACTCGTGGAGCGGGCACGGGCCGGCGCCGATTCCGAACCCGGCGAGGACCCGCAAACGAATTAGGCAACCGGCAGGTTCCATGTAAAGTTAGGAGCTGTGCCGGATTCCTTCCGGACACTGCGGGCGTAGCTCAATGGTAGAGCGCTAGCTTCCCAAGCTTGATACGCGGGTTCGATTCCCGTCGCCCGCTCCATTTCGGAGCAAGGCTCCACACCCCCTCCCCCTGCAACACCGCATGCACTTTCGCTGTCAGCGTGTCAACCCCCTGCTCAAAGTCCGGGGTAATCGGCGTAGACTTGTCCGCGATGAACCGGAAAATGTTTAAGTCCAAAATCCACCGCGCCACGGTGACCCATGCCGACCTGCACTACGTGGGGTCCGTGACGGTTGACCTTGACCTCCTCGAAGCCGCGGACATCCTGCCCGGCGAGCTCGTCTCGATCGTCGACGTCGACAACGGCGCCCGGCTGGAGACGTACACCATCGCCGGCGAGCGGGGCTCGGGGGTGCTGGGCATCAACGGTGCAGCCGCCCACCTGGTGCACGTGGGCGACACGGTCATCCTCATCACTTACGCAGATATGACCACCGAAGAGGCCCGCTCCTTTGTGCCGACGGTTGTCCATGTTGATTCCGCCAACCGCATCCTGGAGCTGGGCACCGACCCGGCCGAGGCCGTGACGGAAGGCACCGAGCGTCCCCCGCTGGCCCTGGACAACACCCAGGTCATGGCCGGCAACCCGGGCGCCGCAGCCCAAGCCAGATAGCAGCATCCGGTGCTGGGGGTACTCACCGGATTCGCCGTTGTCTGGATCATCATCCTCACCGGGTACGCCATCGGCCGGCTCGGCGTACTGGGGGAAAACGCCCAGAGCGTACTGAGCCGCCTGGCGTTCTTCGTTGCTTCGCCGGCGCTGCTGCTCATTACCCTCAGCGATGCCGACCTGCCCACGGTCTTCTCGTTTCCACTGCTGGTGGCCGCCGCCAGCGCCGGAGCCACGGCGGTCCTCTATGTGCTCGTTACCCGCTGGTGGCTGCGCCGCCCATTGCCGGAAATGCTTATTTCGGCCATGTCCTCGTCCCTGGTCAATGCCGCCAATCTTGGGCTGCCCATCTGCGTGTACGTCCTCGGGGACGCTGCCTATATCGCGCCCGTGCTGATTTTCCAGCTCGCATTCTTCACCCCGTTGTTCCTGATGATGATGGATTCGGCCACCAGCGGCCGGCGGACCTCAGTTCGGGTTTTTGCCGTGCAGGTGGTCCGCAACCCGATAATCGTCGGCTCCCTGATCGGCCTGCTGTTGGCTGCCACCGGCACACAGCTGCCCGAAATCATCCATGAACCGGTGTCACTGATCGGCGGTGCAGCGGTCCCCGCCATGCTGCTTGCCTTCGGGCTTTCACTGGTGGGGTCACGGCCCCTGAACGCCGACGGCGGCAGGCGGGCCGACGTCGTCCTCGCCTCTGCCTTCAAGCTCCTGGTCCAGCCGCTGCTGGCTTTCCTGCTGGCCCGCTTCATCCTTGGGATGGAAGGACACCTGCTTTTCGCCGTCGTCGTCACCGCAGCCCTTCCCACTGCACAGAATGTTTTCGTAGCCGCTGCCCGCTACGAAGAAGGCGTGCTGGTAGCCAAGGACACCGTGCTGCTCACCACCATTGCCTCGCTTCCCGTGTTGGTCCTGGCCGCTGCCCTGCTGACCTGAGGCAACACCCGGTTTGACCGGCATGGTTGTGGCATAAATTACGTTCAAGGCATATGGTCAAAGCGAAGGCCGCTTAGTGTGCGGTCCGTCTCATGCAATGCGGCAGGGGACGCTTACGACGAGGTGGAGGCACAGTACCGATGCCAAAGGACGCAAGATACTGGGGGCGTACCCGGAAAGGGGCACGGGCTGCTGCCGGCGTTGCTCTGGCCCTGGGCGCGACTCTCCTGACCGGCTGCGGAACCGATGAGGGCGCAGCACCCACATTGACCTGGTACATCAACCCGGATGCGGGCGGGCAGGCCGAACTCGCGAAACAGTGCAGCGACGCCTCCGGGGGCGCCTACACCATCGAGACCTCCCTGCTGCCAAACGATGCCGCCTCCCAGCGCGAACAGCTGGCCAGGCGCCTCGCGGCCGGGGACAAAAGCATGGACATCATGAGCCTGGATCCGCCCAACGTTCCCGAGTACGCGGAACCGGGCTACCTGGCGCCCGTCCCGGACGACGTCGCGGAGCGGACCACCGAGGGTGTGCTGGAAGGCGCCCTCGCGGGAGCCAAGTGGAAAGACGAAGTGGTGGCCGTTCCGTTCTGGGCCAACACGCAGATCCTCTGGTACCGCAAATCCGTTGCACAGGCCGCAGGTCTTGACATGACCCAGCCGGTGACCTGGGACAAGATCATCGATGCCGCGCAGAGCCAGGACAAGTACATCGGCGTGCAGGGCGCACGAGCCGAGTCCATGACCGTGTGGGTCAACGCCCTGGTGGCGTCGGCCGGCGGTGAAATTGTGGAGAACCCCGACGCACCGGCGGACGAGCTCCGGTTGGGACTCGATTCCGAGGCCGGAAAGCAGGCGGCGGAGGTTGTCTCCACGATCGGCAAGGAAGGCCTGGGCGGTCCCGGGCTGCCCACGCAGACGGAAAACACGTCCATGATCCAGTTCCAGGGCGACGAGGGATCGTTCATGGTCAACTACCCGTTCGTCTGGCCGGCCACCAATGCATCGGTCGAGGAAGGCGCGCTGCCTGAGTCCCTAATCGAGGACATTGGCTGGGCCCTGTATCCGGCCATGAACGAGGGCGAGGACACTGCTCCCCCGCTGGGCGGCATCAACCTCGGGGTGGGTTCCAACAGCCAGCACCCTGATCTGGCGTTCGAGGCCATCGAATGCATCGTCTCGCCCGAGAACCAGGCGCAGTACTTCACCACCAACGGCAACCCGCCGTCGAACGAAGAGGCCTACAACGCTCCGGGGATCGAAGAGACATTCCCGATGGCGCCGGTCATCCGGGACTCGCTGGAACTGGCCGTGCCGCGGCCGCAGACCCCGTACTACAACGAGATCTCCACCGGCATCCAGCAGACCTGGACTCCGCCGAGCGATGTCAACCCCGATACCACCCCGGCCGAGAGCCAGGAATTCATTCTCGAAGTCCTTAGAGGGGAGAAACTGCTGTGAGTACTTCCGTTGAAGCGGTCCGGGAAGCCCCGGCCAAGCCCACTCCGAACAAACAGCCCCTCAGCGACCGTGCCAAAGCGGAGCGGCGGCTCGGGTTCTGGCTGGCCGGGCCCGCCTTCATCATCATGCTGGCGGTCACCGCCTATCCGATCCTCCTGGCGCTCTGGGAATCGCTGTTCAAGTACCGCCTGACCGCTCCGGCGGACCGGGAGTTCGTGGGACTGGGCAATTACGCCACCATCCTTTCGGACGGCCTGTTCTGGCGGGACCTGGGTGTCACGGTGCTGATCACGGTCATCACCGTCGTCATTGAGCTGATCCTCGGCTTTGCCCTGGCCCTGGTGATGAACAGCGCGCTGAAGGCCGTCCGTGGGTGGCTGCGCACCGCGATCCTCGTGCCGTACGGCATCATCACCGTGGTTTCCGCCTTCGCCTGGTTCTATGCCTTCGACATCAACTCCGGGTACATCAACAGCTGGTTCAACTGGGTGCCCGGTATCGATTCGGACCTGAACTGGTTCGCCGACACCTGGACGGCACTGTCCGTCATCATGGCCTCGGAAATCTGGAAGACCACCCCGTTCATCTCCCTGCTGCTGCTGGCGGGCCTGGCCCAGGTTCCCGGCGAGCTGACCGAAGCGGCAGAGGTCGACGGCGCTTCCTGGTGGCAGCGGATGTCCAAGGTGATCATCCCGAACATGAAGGCCGCCATCATGGTCGCCGTCCTGTTCCGGGCACTGGACGCCTTCCGCATCTTCGACAACGTGTACATCATGACCAACGGCGCGTACGGCACCGAGGTGCTGTCGCTGCTGGCCTACCGGACCTCGATTACCCGCCTGGAAATCGGCATGGGCTCGGCCGTGTCGGTCCTGCTGTTCATCTGCGTCATCATCATCTGTTTCATCGCCATCAAACTGTTCAAAGTGGACCTTTCCGGCGCACGAGGGGGTAAATAAGTGAAGTCCTCACCTGCCAAACGGCGGACCGTTTGGACCATTGTTTCGATACTGGTCGTCCTCTACGCACTGTTCCCGGTGGCGTCGATCCTGGCCACCTCGTTCAAGTTGCCCAGCGACCTGACGTCGGGGACCTTCCTCCCGACCAACTGGTCATGGAGCAACTACGAGCAGATCCTGGTCGGCGACGCGCAGGGGCTGTTCCTGAGCAGCCTGCGCAACTCCATCGGTATCTGCCTGATCGCCACCTTCATCGCCGTCGTCCTGGCCACCCTGTGCGCCTACGCCATTGCCCGCCTGGACTTCCCGGGCAAGAAACTAGTGCTGACCACGGCACTGGGTGTCTCGATCTTCCCGGTGATCTCCATCGTGACCCCGCTGTTCAACCTCTGGCGCAACATCGGGCTCTACGACACGTGGCCGGGCCTCATCATCCCCTACCTGTCCCTTACCCTGCCGATCTCCATCTGGACCCTGGCGGCATTCTTCCGGCAGATCCCGTGGGAGCTGGAGCAGGCAGCCCAGGTTGACGGCGCCACCACATGGCAGGCGTTCCGGAAGGCCATTGTTCCGCTCGCTGCACCGGGCGTCTTCACCACCGCGATCATTGCGTTCTTCATCGCCTGGAATGACTTTGTGTACGGCATTTCGCTGACCTCCACCGAGGCGGCGCGGCCGGTTCCGGCAGCCCTGGCGTTCTTCACCGGCGCTTCACAGTTCGAGGAGCCCACGGGCGCCATCTCCGCCGCGGCGATCATCGTCACCATTCCCGTAGTTGTCCTGGTGCTCGCGTTCCAGCGCCAAATCGTCTCCGGCCTAACCCAGGGCGCCGTCAAGGGCTAGTTCCCCTCGGCACCCGGACTGAAGAAAAGGATCCCTAACCATGGCATCTATCACCCTCAACCACCTCGTCAAGAAGTACGGCGACGGTTTTCCGGCCGTCAACGATGTCAGCCTGGACATTGCCGACGGCGAGTTCATCATCCTGGTGGGCCCGTCTGGCTGCGGTAAATCCACGCTGCTGCGCATGATCGTAGGCCTGGAGGACATCACCTCCGGCGACCTGCTCATCAACGGAGAGCGCGTCAATGACAAGGCACCCCGCGACCGCAACCTCGCGATGGTGTTCCAGAACTATGCGCTCTACCCGCATCTCACGGTCTACGAGAACATCGCGTTCCCGCTGCGCCTGAACAAGGGAAAGTACAACGACGAGCAGGTCCGCAAGCTCGTGACCGACGCAGCCGCCACGTTGGAACTGACCGACCATCTGGACCGCAAGCCGGCCAACCTCTCGGGCGGCCAGCGGCAGCGGGTGGCCATGGGCCGCGCCATCGTCCGGCAGGCCGATGCGTTCCTCTTCGATGAGCCGCTTTCAAACCTGGATGCGAAGCTGCGCGGCCAGATGCGGGCGGAAATTGCGCAGATGCAGCGCCGTCTGGCCACCACCAGTGTCTACGTCACCCACGACCAGACCGAGGCCATGACGCTCGGTGACCGCGTGGCGGTGCTGAAGAAGGGCGTCCTGCAGCAGGTCGCCTCCCCGCGCGAGCTCTACGAACAGCCCATCAACCTGTTCGTGGCCGGCTTCATTGGATCCCCTTCCATGAACTTCCTGCCGGCAACGCTGGAGAACGGCGTGCTGAAGACCGCTGTCGGCGACATCCGCGTCCCCGAGGACAAGGCGGCCAAGGCGGCCGGAAAGCAGGTTGTCCTGGCGGGCATCCGCCCGGAGTTCTTCGAGGACGCCTCCCTGGTGGAGGAGAGCAAGCTGCAGCACGGTTCCACGTTCACGGCTCCGATCACGCACACGGAGTGGCTGGGCAACGAGCAGTACGGGTACATCCACTTCGATCCCACGCCCGAGGTGCGGGAGCTGCTGAACAACCTGGCCCGGGACATGGATGCCGACGAACTGCGCCCGCAGGTGGTGGTGACGCTCGACGCCGCCAGCCGGATCCGCGGCGGGCGCGACGCCGAGCTGTGGCTGGACACCCGCAAGGTGCACCTCTTCGACCCGGAAACCGGTGAAAACCTCACACGCGATGCCTCTGCCGGTGCCGAGCTGACCGAGGAAGCCAACGCTAACCGCGCCGAGGAGATCGCCGCTGCACACGAGGCCGTCCCGGCGGCAGCGTCCTAGCAGCAGGAAAACGGGTACGGCCCTCCCCAGGGCACCTGACACGAAGGCCGGAGCGGGAAACCGATCCGGCCTTCGTCCGTCCGGGCAGGTAACGTAAGAGCAGTGCAGGGAACATCACCGGTAATCAAGGCAGTAGCCGCCTGGCTGCTTGCCCTCATGCTCACCATCGCGGCCGCCGTCGTCGTGATCTACTTCGTTAACGCCAAGGCGTACGGCCCCGAGAAGCAAGTCGATAGCTATCTGCAGAAGCTGGCAGACGGCGAGGGCGAACAGGCGCTGGGGATGCTCAACGCGCAGGTCCCCGAGGCCAACGCCGCACTGCTGGACGGCGAAGCGCTCCGTGCCTCAGTGAAGGGGCAGCAGGTGCGCGAAATCGGCGACGCCGAGGAGATCGGCGGGAACCGCGCCGAGATTGCGGTGGACTACGCCTACGGCGAGGCCGAGGGAACAACCAGGTTCGTGCTGGAAAACACCGGCAAACACTGGCTCTTCTTTGACACCTGGGAATTCGTGCCGGCCACGCTGCCGACCGTGCAGGTCACCGCTCCGGCGCTGCGGGAAGCGACCCTCAACGGTGTCCGGGTAACGCTCCCGGACGGTGCCAATACGTTCGCTGCCTTCCCTGGCTCGCGGGTGGCGGCGTCCTATGACAGCCAGTACCTGGCCGCCTCGGAGCGGGAGATTGTGGTGTCCGACGACGCCGAACCGCAGCTCACCCTCGTGCCGGAGCCAACCAAGGAACTGGTTTCCAAGATTGATGCCGGTATCCGTGAGTTCCTCGACGGCTGCACGGCCGCCGACCGTCTGGCGCCTCCGGGCTGCCCGTTCTACCACCTCACCAACAACCGGGTGGACCAGCCGATCAGGTGGAGCATCACCGACTACCCGGACGTTGAACTGACGCAGGCGGAGGGCGCCTGGGTGCTCAGCCCGTTGAGCGGCACGGCGCAGGTCACCGCCACCCAGGTCGATCTCTTCAGCGGCGACAAGAGCCCGCTGGTGGCCGAGGAGTCCTTCACATTCAACGCCTCCCTCCGGGTGGACGGGGAAAACGTGACGCTGAGCCCGCAGGTCGACTAAGCAGCCCCTCAACAAAGCGCAGGCGGCGGCATGGAAATCCATGCCGCCGCCTGCGTCGTTAAGCAGATCCAGTCCGGGCTGCCCGGTCAGGGAAGAGCGGTGCTCAGTCCAGTCCCCGCAGGTCCAGGACCAGCTCGGACTCGCCGCCGGCCTGCAGCACCACGGGAATGCCCCAGTCCTGCTGGTACATGTGGCAGGCCGCGTGGTCAGGGATCTCCCCGCCCGGCTCCCCGTCGCAGGCAGCGGCACGGGCGGTGATGTGGAGTACTCCATCCGTCACCGTGTCGGAAAGCACGAGCTCACGGCTCAGGCCCGTAGCCGTGCCGCCGCCGGAAACAAGCAGCCCCTCCGGGGAAGCGGAGATTTTCAGCTGCGTGGGATCTCCCCAGCGGTCATCCAGCTTCTGGCCCTTGGGGGCGGCAAAGCGCACCGTCAGGGACATTGGACCGGCTTCCACCGCGGTCTTCGGCCGCTGCGTCTGCCGGGCGCCCTCATCCACGGACTGGGCTTCCTTCGGAATGGGCAGGCGGACCAGCTGGTGCCGGTTGGACTCGACCACAATCAGCAGCGGTTCGGCGGCGCTGTTGTCCACCAGCACGTCCGAAGGCTCGGAGAGTCCGCGGGCAAGGGTGGAGACGGTGCCCGTCACGGGATCGTAGCGCCGCACCGCACCGTTGTAGGTGTCCGCAACGGCCACGGAACCGTCCGGCAGCACCGCTACGCCCAGCGGGTGCTGCAGCCGGGCCACGGAGGAATCACCGTCGCGGAAGCCAAAGTCGAACAGGCCGGTGCCGACGGCGGTTTCCACTTGGACGCTTCCGCCGGTGCCGTCCAGGTTCAGCCTGCGCAGAGCGGAAGTTTCGGAATCGGCTACCCAGAGGTTGCCGTCGCCGTCTTCGGCGAGGCCGGAGGACTGGGCGAACCAGGCAGCGGAGGCTCCGCCGTCGAGCAGGCCTTCCAGTCCCGTGCCGGCCAGGACGGCCACGGCCCCGGTCACCGGATCGAAGCTGAAGATCTGGTGGGTTCCGGCCATGGCGATAACCAGCCGCTGCAGCTTCGAGGACCAGACCAGGTCCCACGGTGAGGACAGCGAAATGTTCAGCGGGTCGGCGCCCAGCAGATCGGAGGAATCGGAGGGTGCGCTGTCCCCGGCGGCTTCACCGGATCCGGCGGATGCCGCACCCGCCTTCGTCTGGTTCCCGGCGTCCAGCAGCCGCTGCACTCCGTTGCCGGCGATGGTCTGCACGGCACCCGTAGCGAGGTTCACCGAGCGCAGGCGGTGGTTGACCGTGTCCGCCACAACGACGTCGTACCCTGCCTTTTCCGCCACGTCGGCAGGCAGCAGGGCCACGCCCTGGGGTTCGTTGAAGCGTGCAGTACCGGCGTCGCCGTCCTGCCACCCCTTGGTGCCGTCGCCGATGGTCCGGCGGACGCCCGCCAGGTCCGCATCCAGCTCCACGAGGCGGTGGTGGCCCGTATCGGCAACCAGGAAGGTCCCGCCGGGCAGGGCGGTCACCTTTCCCGGGAACCGCAGGTCTCCGGCGGTGGGTTCTGCCGGCACGTAGGGACCGTCGCCGCGGTGCAGCGTCCCCTTGGCCTCGTGTTCCTCCACGAGCTCTGCCACAAGCGATTCCAGGCCCGCTGCGTGCCCTTCACCGGACAGGTGAGCCACGATGTACCCCTCGGGGTCCAGGACCACCAGGGTGGGCCAGGCGCGGGCGGTGTAGGCCTGCCAGGTGAGCAGCTCCGGATCGTCCAGCACGGGGTGGTGGATTTCGTAGCGCTCCACCGCGGCGGCCAGGGCCACCGGGTCCGCTTCGTGCTCGAACTTCGGGGAATGGACTCCCACCGTGACCAGCACGTCGGAGAACTTTTCCTCCAGGGGCCGAAGCTCGTCCAGCACGTGCAGGCAGTTGATGCAGCAGAAAGTCCAGAAATCCAGCAACACGATCTTGCCGCGGAGATCCTCCAGGTTCAGCTGCCGGCCGCCGGTGTTCAGCCAGTTGCGGCCCTCAAGCTCCGAGGCCCGCACCCGGTATCCGGCGCGCACGGTTTCAGTCATTAACGATCTCCTTGATCCGGGGTCCCGGCATCACGCTGTGCCAGGTTTGCAAACATGTTGTTGTAAGCAGTCAGATCGGCGTCATTATTCCGCTCTGCTGCGCGGTCCAGCCGCTTGGTTTCCCTGGCGTCGCTCTTGGACCACTGATAAGCCACCCCGATGGCCACGAACAGGGTCGGGATTTCACCGATGCCCCACATCAATGACCCGCCCAGCTGCTGGTCCGCCAGGGCAGACAGTCCCCATTCCCGGCCCATGTTCCCGAAGTAGGAGGCCTGGATCAATGCCGTTCCGCCCATCACGGCCACTCCGAAGAAGGCGTGGAAGGCCATGGTGGCGAGCAGGATCACCAGGCGCAGCGGGTACGGCGCACGGCCGGGCAGCGGATCGATCCCGATCATCGTCAGGATGAAGATGTAGCCGGTCAGCAGGAAGTGGACCACCATCAGTTCGTGCCCCACGTGCTCCCGCAGGGCCAGGCCGAAGAGGTCCGAATAGTAGAAGACCACGATGGAGCCGGCAAAGTTCACGGCGGCCACGACCGGGTTGGTGATGATCTTCGAGAAGCGTGAATGCACCCCGATGAGGATCCATTCCCGGATCCCGCGGGTGCCGTCGGTGCGGGGCGTCAGTGCCTTGAGTGCCAGGGTGACGGGTGCACCGAGCACGAGGAACAGCGGCACCACCATGGTCAAGGCCATGTGTGCCAGCATGTGCGTGCTGAACAGGACCATGCCGTAAATCTGCGGTGCGCCGCAGGTGATGTAGCCGAGGGCCAGCAGGCCAACCAGCCAGCAGGCCGTACGCCGGACCGGCCATTTGTCTCCCCGCCGGCGGAGCCGCACCGCGCCGATCAGATAGGACGTGGCCAGGGTCAGGATGACAGCCACCCAGAGCCAGTCCGGCCGCCACTCGGTGAGGTAGCGTTCCGGGGTCAGCTCCGGCGGGAGGTCATAGCCGGTAAGGATACGTGCCGGTGAGGCATCCTGGGGAAGCTCTTCGGAACGCGGCGGCGCGGTGCGCCCCAGGGCCACGGCCACGCCGGACACGGCGCCCATGACGGCCAGTTCCACGGCAATGAGCTGCCAGAGCACCCGTTGGGCCGACAGACCGCCGTTGGGGGCTGCGGCGCCGCCAGGCACCGGGGTGCGGGACGGGTGGGAACCGGCGAGACGCGGAATGATCCAGTTGCGGTGCATCAGCCCCAGGAGACCCAGAAGCAGCGTGAGCCCGGCTTTGGTGAGGACGAGGCCGCCCCACGGCGTCCCCAGCTGGTCCAGCGAATTGATCCGCAGGGACGCATTGACGACGCCGGAGAGGAACACCAGCGCGAAGGCGAAGCCGGCGAGGGCAGAGAACCGGGCAAGTACTACGCCGGTGATGGAGCCGAGCTGCCGGGATACCACGGCCAGGACAATGATTCCGCCGATCCACAGGCATACGCCCAGCAGGTGCAGTCCGATCGAGTTCACCGCGGCAGCATGATCGTCTCCGCCGGCGGAGTGGCCGATCAGGGCAGTGGGAAGCAGTGCGCCGACGGCAAGGACCAATGTGAAGGCCAGCATGCCGAGGGACCGCACACCGAAGGACAGTGCGGTGACGACGGCCGCGATGATGCTCACTGCCAGCCAGGCCCGTCCGGTGGAAAAGTCGGTCAGGAAGGACGCCAGGCCCGCCGTGTAGGTGGAGTCGGCGCTGAGCGGCAGCCCGGAAACATCGGAGTAGGTGAACACCATCACCGCCAGCGCGGAGAGGGTCCACGCGACCGCGGCAACCGAGGTCAGGGTCAGTGCACGGGTGAACGCCGGATGCTCGGGTTCAGCCGGTGCAGTCCGGCCGGACGCGTTTTTCCGCACGCGTCGGAAGTTGAGGTTCTTGGGCAGGATCGTCACGGCAAAAACCAGCGAGCCGATGACGGCAGCCATGGAAATGTTCTGCACGGCCTTTGCCGCCGGGAGTGCCCAGCGGGTCAGCGATCCGGGGTCTCCCAGCTGCGACGCTCCGGCGGCACCGGTGAAAAGCATGGCCGCTGCCAGGGCGATGAAGACGAGGGCGCCGGCAGCTGCAAGCCAGCCGGTGCGCACCGCGGGAACAGCGCTGCTGCTCTCCCGTGCAGAGCTTGGGTCGCCCCCGTTGCCGTGCTGCGGAAGCCGCGAACTGCCGGCGGGGCGGTCGGTCTGGGTTTTGACGGATTTTGGCACAGTACCCATTCTCTACCCGCTGTAAAAATAGGGCCAATCATTGTTGCGGCTATCAGGGGTTTGCAGCCGGTGCGGCCGCAGCGACATTGGGCTGCGCTCCCGGGGCTGCGCTTAAAAACACGGGAGGGCCGGCATCTCCGCGATGCCGGCCCTCTCAAATGCTGCGGCAGATTGCCGCGGTGTTCTGCTACTTCTTGGTGGAGACAGCAGCCTTCAGCTTGGAGCCGGCGGTCAGCTTGACGCTGTGGCCTGCCGGGATCTGAATGGTTTCGCCGGTCTGCGGGTTGCGGCCCGTACGTGCAGCGCGGTCGGTGCGCTCAACTGCCAGCCAGCCCGGGATGGTGATCTTCTCGCCCTTGGAAACGGAATCTACGAAGATGTCGAAGACGGCATCCAGCACGCCGTTGACTGCGGTCTGGCTGTTGCCGGACTTCTCTGCAACTGCGGCAACAAGTTCACTGCGGTTCATAGCCAATTTATGTCCTCCTGGACTCTGGGTAACTCGAGCGGATCGCGGATGCGAAACCGCCGCTGTTCGAAAACTTACCAGCTTGGACCCCCAACTCCGGCAAAAACCCCTGCATTTAGCGGATTTTTCCCGATAATCGGGGCGAAAAGTGGCTTTTTGCCCTCAATAACCAGTCAACTCGCTTGGAAGCTGGTCTCGTGATACGCGGTTGCCCTTCATACGAGGGACCGGGTCCCGGCACCCACTGAATCCGGGGCAGTAGTGGATCTGCTGACTTGTGGTGCGGGTTCAATGCAACCGGCGGGTGCGTCCCCCGCTGGCCCGCCTCCGGGCCCTTGTCCTCCCCCGCGGGTCTTGGTCCTCCGGGGCGGGTCTGGTCCTCCGGGCGGGCCGGAGTGGACGGCACCGGATGTCATGGGTGTCATGGGTCAGTTGCCCGGCAGGCGAACCGAATGATCACTGCGCCGTCGACGACAGACCGGGCCGCAGTTGTACAGATAACGGGCTTATCCGGCCCCGCCCCGCATCCGATGTACACGTAACGGGCCTATGCGGTCTCGCCCCGCATCCGATGTACACATAACGGGCTTCTCCGGCCCCAATAACCCCATTATCTGTACTATCAGCGCCGGTCCAGCCCGTCCGCACACCCGATGTACAGATAACGGGCCTATGCGGTCCCGCCCCGCACCCGATGTACAGATAACGGGCTCATCCGGCGCCCATAACCCCATTATCTGTACTATCGGCGCCGGTCCAGCCGACCCCGCATCCGATGTACAGATAACGGGCTTCTCCGGGCTGACCCCGCACCCGGTGTACAGATAACGGGCTTATCCGGCGCCCATAACCCCGTTATCTGCACACTAGATCGAGCAGCACCCAGGGCCGGACGGGATTGCGAGGTACCTCGGCACGGAATCCCGGCCGGTGGGGCTGGACCGGTGGAAGCGATCACCGTCGGAACAGGAGCACCAGTGGTGGGAATTCCTGCCCGTAGAGCGCCCCGGCCGACACAGCATCCCACAGTTTGGTGTCCCTGTTACTGGTGGGGTCACAGGAGCCACAGAAGTACCGGGGCGTGGGAAGACCTGCCAAGCCGGGCACCCTGGCCGGTTAACAGTAAGAAGGACGGCCCCATAAGGGACCGTCCTTCTTCAAGCGGTAGGCAGTGCTTACCAGCTGGACTTCTTGATACCCGGCAGTTCGCCTGCGTGGGCCATGTTGCGGAAACGCACACGCGAGATACCGAACTTCTGGAGGGTACCGCGGGGGCGACCGTCAATCTGGTCACGGTTGCGAAGGCGGACCGGGGAAGCGTTGCGCGGAAGCTTCTGCAGGCCGAGGCGTGCAGCTTCGCGGGCTTCGTCGGTAGCGTTAGCGTCGACCAGAGTCTTCTTCAGTTCGAGGCGCTTGGCAGCGTAGCGCTCAACAATAACCTTGCGCTGCTCGTTGCGGGCAATCTTGGACTTCTTTGCCATTCTTAGCGCTCCTCACGGAAATCGACGTGCTGGCGGATCTTGGGATCGTACTTCTTCAGAACCATACGATCCGGATCGTTGCGACGGTTCTTGCGAGTTACGTAGGTGTAGCCGGTGCCCGCAGTGGACTTCAGCTTGATGATCGGACGTACGTCCTTGTCCTTAGCCACTACAGCTTCACACCCTTCGCGATCAGGTCGGTAACAACAGCGTCGATGCCGCGGATGTCAATCGTCTTGATGCCGCGTGCAGAAACCTGCAGCGTCACGTTGCGGCGCAGGGACGGAACCCAGTAGCGCTTCTTCTGAATATTCGGGTCGAACCGACGCTTGTTGCGGCGGTGCGAGTGCGAAATGCTGTGACCAAAGCCGGGGATGGCTCCGGTTACCTGGCAGTAAGCTGCCATGATCTCTCCTCCAGTTGTAGTAAATATGACGGTCCTCAAAAAACAGACACAAGGCGGAAGCGCCTAAGCACCTGCCATAAAGAGCGTCCCGCCACCAGTTTTGACACCGTTATTACTGCGACTTTCCGGAGGTTAACCTGGCGGGGTGAGATCCAGCCGAAGTGCCTCGCCGCGGGGAAGACGGTGAAGTTCAGGCAGCCGAACGGGAGAACCCGGCTCGACAGCCTTCAATTCTAGGTTTATACGGGTGGCCGTGCAAATACTCCCCTGCCCGCGCAAAGCGGAACAGGTTAACACACACACGACTTAACGCCTCTCTATCCTAGGGCCAACGGGCGTTTCGTTCAAACTCGGAGGTACCTGCGTGCCGGGTATCACGACGACGGCGGGTCCGCCTTTGAATCGCGCCCCACCACTGCCACGCCGTTTTCGGGATCCAGCTCAGCGCCGTCCAGTTTCCGCCCACCGCCGATCACCGTTGTGGAGTCCACAATCAGGTTGGCGATCCGCGCTCCGGACCGGACCACCACGCCGTCCAGCAGCACGCAGGAATCCACTTCGGCACCGGCCTCCACCACTGCACCGGCGCTGAGAACGCTGCGGCGTACGCTGCCTTCGACCCGGGCGCCGGGAGACAGCAGGCTGTCCGTGGCCACACCGTTCGGCCCGACATAGGCCGGCAGCCGCCGCGGGCTGGCGGAGAGGATCGGCCACTGCGGATCATCGAAGTCCAGGCCGTTGCCTTCAATCAAATCCAGGTGCGCCTGGTGGTAGCTGCGCGGCGTACCCATGTCCCGCCAGTACCCCGGCAGCCGGTATTCCACGACCTTTTCCTGCTCCACCAGGTAGGGAATCAGCTGGTCTCCGTAGTCCTCGAGCTGGCCGTCCCGCTGCACCAGGGTTTCCAGAGCGCTCAGGAGGACATCGGTGTCGTAGAGGAAGATCTCCGCCGCCACCAGGTCCGTCTTCGGGTTCTGGGGCTTGTACTCGAATCCGGTCACCAGCCCATTTGCTACCTCGACCGCCCCGTGGTCTCCCGGGTTGTTGTTGATCTTCGTGGTGACCATGGTCAGGGCCGCACCGTTCTCCTGGTGGGCCTCGACGACGTCGCGGTAGTCCAGGCGGTAGAGATGGTCGGCGCTGAGCACCAGCACGAGGTCCGGATCAAATTCACGGATGTAATCCACCTGGCGGTACAGGGCGTCCGCGTTGCCCTGCGCGAACCCTTCGCCGTCTCCGCCTTGGAAGGGCGGAAGCACCCGCAGCCCGCCCTGGGTGCGGTCAAGGTCCCAGGGCCGCCCGCTGACCAGCTGGTCGTTGAGGGACTGGGGCTTGTACTGCTCCACAATCCAGACATCGCCGAAGCCGCTGTTATGCAGGTTGGAGAGGGAAATGTCGATGAGGTTGTATGACCCGGCAACCGGGATGGCCGGTTTCGCTCGGTGGTCCGTCAAGCTGCCCAACCGTCCGCCGGCACCGCCGGCGAGGATTACGGTCAGGATTCGGGGTACGCGCATGCTGTGGTGCCTCTCATCGTGCCGTGGATATCGTGCGTTAGCTCGGTGTTAACCACGCTAACAAGGGCAGGCACCCGGGCAACAAATTGACTTTGGCGCTACGGTGCCTGGCTGGGCCCGAGTATGCCGTTTCCGGGGTCGAGGCGGGCGAGTATCTTCTTCCCCACGCGTTCCAGATCGGCAACGTCTTCGTCGGAGAGGCCGTCAAAAACCGCCTTCCGGACGGATTCCACATGTTCCGGCGCGAGTCCCTCGAGGGCGGACATGCCTTCATCCGTGAGAGCCGCCGTCGTCACCCGGGCATCCGCAGGCGAGGGGGTCCGGGTCATCCAGCCGCGCTGCTCGAGTTTCTTGACCACGTGGGAAAGCCGGGACAGCGATGCATTGGAGCGCGCCGCCAGCTCACTCATCGGCAGGGACCTGCCTTCGGCCTCGGAGACCATGGCCAGGACGTGGTAATCGAAGAGGGTGATCCGCGCGCGGCGGAACAGATCGGCGTCGAGCGCGGCCGGGAGGAGACCGGATACGGCGTACAGCGCCAGCCAGGCCTGCCGCTCCTGGGCGTTCAGCCAGCGGGGGGCACTCTCAGTCATCCCGGGATTCCTCTCGTCAATGCTTTACGCTTCAATGATCGCAGGCTTGGGGCTGCGCTCCAACCGGTGCCAAACGGCAGGAGCCGGCGGTAATGCGGTTAGCGGCTGACGCCGGGCTCCGCGCGGTTGTCAGCGGGCTGCGCAGCGGAGGGCGCCTGCTGGCTCCCCAGTGTGTCGAACGGCAGCGCGTCGACGTCGAGCAGCGGGTTCTCATCCTGGCCGGCGACCAGTTCGCGTGCCTCGGCGTGGGTGTCCACGCTCGGCATGGAACCCGGCATCGGCCGCTTGGCGGATTCCTTCATGAATACGACGGCGATGCCACCGGCCACGGAGGTGAACATCAGCCAGTACGCCGGCGACATGTCGTTGTCCGTGAGGGTGATCAGGCCCTGCATGATCAGCGGAGCAGTACCGCCGAAGATGGCGGTGGCAAGGTTGTAGGAGATGCCCATGGCGCCGTAGCGGCTGGCGGTCTGGAACAGGGAGGGCAGCGTGGCGGCGAGGTTGCCGACATAGAAGGTCACCGGGACGGCGAGCAGCAGCAGGCCGATCAGCGTAGTGGCAACCGGCCCCTGGTCAATCAGCACAAAGGCAGGAACAGCCAGCACGATGGTGGATCCCGCACCGATCCACAGCACGGGGCGGCGGCCGATCCGGTCTGACAGCTTGCCCGCGAGCGGAATGCACAGGGCCATCAGCACCAGGACGGGGATGGTCAGCAGGGTGCCGTGGACCGGGTCGTAGCCCTTGGAATCGGTCAGGTAGGACGGCATGTAGGACGTGAGCGCGTAGCCCACCGAGTTGACGGCGGCCACGAGGACCATGGCCAACACGATCGGACGCCAGTAGGCGCGGAAGATTCCGGCGGTGCCGAGGGAATCGGTTTCGTCACCGGCCTTGGCGCTGGCCTCCTGGGCGTCCAGCGTGGCCTGGAAGGCCGGGGATTCTTCGATTTTCAGCCGGAAGTAGATGGCGATGAGACCCAGCGGTCCCGCAATGAGGAAGGGAATGCGCCAGCCCCAGGCGACCATGTCGGACTCGGAGAGCAGCAGCTGCATCACCGAAACGACGGCGGCACCCAGGGCGAAGCCCATGTAACTGCCCAGGTCCAGGATGCTGGCCAGGAAACCCCGCCGCTTATCGGAGGCGTATTCCGAGACGAAGGTGGTGGCACCGGCGTACTCGCCGCCGGTCGAGAAGCCCTGCAGGAGCTTCATAAGCACCAGCAGGATCGGAGCCCAGATGCCGATGGTGTTGTAGCTGGGCAGCACGCCGATGGCGAAAGTGGAAGCGGCCATCATGATCAGCGTGATGGCCAGGGTCTTCTGCCGGCCGACGCGGTCGCCGAGGCGCCCGAAGACGATGCCGCCCAGCGGGCGGGCGACGAAGGTGGCAGCGAAGACGCCGAGGCTGAAGAGCAGCTGTGCGTCCTTGTCGGCGTCGGACAGGAAGACGGCACCCATGGTGACGGCGAGGTAGCCGTACACGCCGACGTCGAACCATTCCATGGTGTTGCCGACGACGGTGCCGCCGACGGCCTTCTTCATCATGGATTTGTCGACGACGTTGACATCGTCCACCTCGAGGCGGCGGCGCCGCAGGTGGGGCCTGCGGATCTTACGGGCCGCCTGTGCGGACGGTGAATCCGGGGTTCCGGAAGCGTGGGGCGGTGCATCTTTCGACATGTGGGCCTTCCCTCGATAGACGTCGGCTGCTGGAGACAAAAGCAACCACCCGAGCACCACACGGTGCCGGGCGACATACAAGTTTAGGAAAGGCACGGCGCATCCACCGAATCGGGGAAGCGGATTTTCCGCGTCAGGGCAGGGACTAAGGCCGGTTTCGGTATGCAAACAGCGTACTTATCACCACATATGTGATTTCCCGCACGATTAGCTATAAGGCGGGCAGCGGCGGGTGCGTAAGCTCCGGATAACGGGGGCTGAGGTTATCCCCGGAAGACACTCCGCGGAGCCGCCTGCTCACCCACGGACCGAGGTATTCCCGCGCCCACTGCGCATCCCGGCGGAGCTGATCCACCCGGTTGCGGGCGGGCAGCTCCTCCAGCTCCGGAGTGTCGATGGCGTCCGTTCCACGCAGCACTTCCAGCACCTTCTTCGCGGTCAGCATGTGCCCCGCGGGAGACATGTGCAGCCGGTCCACGGCCCAGTACCGTTCGTCCTGGAGGTTCTTCATGCGCCAGTAGTCCACCAGCACGGCGTCGTTCTTCTCCACCGCCTCGCGGACCAGTTCGTTGTAGATGGCAGTGCGTCCGCGGGTGCGTCCGAAGACCGGGGAGTTGCCGGAATCGAATCCCGTGAAGACCAGCACCGCGGCACCGCTGGCGCACAGCTTGGCGATCCCGGCATCGTAGGCAGCCACGATGGCGTCAATGTCCACCTTGGGACGCAGGATGTCGTTGCCGCCGGCATAGATGGTGACGAGGGTGGGTGACAGGGCGATGGCAGCATCCACCTGCTCGTTCAGGACCTGGTGCAGCTTCTTGCCGCGGATGGCGAGGTTCGCATATCCCCAGGAGCTGTCGGCCAGCACCAGCTGCTCGGCGACGCGGTCCGCCCAGCCGCGCACGCCGTTGGGTCGGGTCTCATCCTCGTCCCCCACGCCTTCCGTAAAAGAATCACCCAGGGCCACGTATCGCTGCTTGAAAGTCACCACCACAGATTACAAGCTTCTTCGACGACCAGTGTTCCAACCGGCAGCCGCATCAGCCTCCGCCCGGCCGCGTGCCGGGCTAGACTCAGAGCCGGAACTACAGTTCGCATGCTTACGATAAGGACACCATGACCAGCCCAGACACCCAGTCGCGTCCCCGTGCCGCCGTCATTGTGAACCCCATCAAGAAGACGGACTTTGACGTCCGGGTGCGGGTTGCGGAGATCTGCGCCGATGAAGGCTGGGATGAGCCGTTGTTCTTCGACACCGAGGAAGCGGACCCGGGGCACTCCATGACGCGCAAGGCCATGGAAGCCGGAGTGGACCTGGTGATTGCCGCCGGCGGAGACGGTACAGTGCGCTGCGTCGCCGCGGAGCTGGCCGGCACGTCCTTCCCCATGGGCCTGCTGCCGCTGGGCACCGGCAACCTGCTGGCCCGCAACCTGGACATCGGCGTCGATGACCCGGAGCAGGCGGTCCGCGCCGCCCTCAACGGTACTGAGCGGCGCATCGACGTCGTCCACGTCACCGTCGACGAGGCCGTAGACAGCGATACCTTCCTGGTGATGGCCGGGCTGGGGTACGACGCCGGCATGATGGCGGACACCAAGGACGCGCTCAAGGACAAGATCGGCTGGTTGGCGTACGTCGACGCCGGCATCCGGAACCTTCCCGGCAAGCCCGTGAAGACCACCATCTCGATTGACGGCGGCAAGCCGATCCACCGCCGCCTCCGCAGCGTCATGGGTGGAAACTGCGGCAAGATCACCGGCGGCCTGGAGATCTTCCCCGGAGCCCGGCTCGACGACGGACTGCTGGACATCCTGACCCTGGCGCCCAAGGGCAAGCTGGGCTGGGTTGGCGTGGTAACCGGGCTGCTGCGCCGCGGCAAGGGCAGCAGCACCGCGGTGGAGTACTACCAGTGCAAGCGTGCCGAGGTGTGGACCGAGTCCCCGCTGGACTTCGAAATGGACGGCGACCATCTGGGCAACGCCACCCATATCCTGTTCGAGATGGATGCCAATGCCCTGCGCATCCGGATGCCCCACGGCAAGAAGGACCCGGCGGTCCTCACCAACCCGGTGCCGTAACCCTAACCGGGCCGTTTGAAACGGCCCGGTTTAGAGCCAGCCCATCGGGTCTTCGTAGTTCCCGTGCCGCAGCACTTCGAAGTGCAGGTGCGGGCCGGTGGAGTTGCCGGTGCTGCCGATTCCGCCCACTACTGCGCCGGCATCCACCGCCTGGCCCACACTCACGTCAATGCTGTTGAGGTGGTTGTAGGTGGTCTGCAGGCCGTCGCCGTGGTCGACAACCACGCGCAGCCCGCCGCCGCCGGTGGTATGCCACCCGGCTTCGGTGACGGTGCCGCCGAGCATGGACTTCACGGGAGTTCCGGTCACGGCGCCGAAGTCCGTTCCGGTGTGGAATTCCAGGGCGCCCGGGGCCAGCGGGTTGTCCCGGTAGCCGAACGGAGACGTGACCACCATGTCATCCACGGGCGGGACAGGCCCCGGGTCCGGTTCGGCAACCGGTTCCGGCTCGGGTTCCGGCTCAGGTTCCGGTTCAGGCTCGGGGGCCGGTTCCGCCGCGGGTGCCGCTTCGGGAGCCTCAGTGTCCGGTGCCGCACCGTCGTCCGGGCCGTCACCGCTCTGGACTGCAGGCTCCACCACAACCTGGCGTTCAATCCGCAGGTCCGGTTCGACTGATTCAGCCGTACCTGTGACGAGCCCGCCGATAGCGACGGCAGCGGCGATGGACAGCGCGCCGGTCCGCCGGTTGGGGGCATCGTTCTCCTGGAGCCATTTCCGAGTCTGTGCGCCCAGCCCCTTGGCATAGTCCCCCAGTTCCTTTGCCCGGGCGCCCGCCTCCTTGGCCGCACGGCTGCTTAGGTCTTCAGTCCGGGTACGGAGCGTTCCGGCCTGGGTACGCAGGCCGGTATGCAGCTGCTTGGCGCGGGCGTGCAGGCTTTCCGCGGAGACCCGATGGTCCTGGGGCACCCGTTCGGGAGCTTGCTCTCCCGTCGGGCGCCTCCCCGCCAGACGCAGGGTACGGTCCCGGACATCGGCGAGTGTGCGGAGCAGGACCGGGGAGGAGTCAGTGTTCTTAGAATGTTCAGAGTCTAAAAAGTGCTCGGTCAACAGTCACCTCAGTGTGCGTTGGTCAAGGACTCTTCTACGATGCGGACTTTTCTGCAGTCCGTCGCGTTCCGGTCCCGGGCAGCCTTCACCGGGTTCCCTGGAGCGCTGAAGCCGGACTGGAACGTATCTGCGGGACCTTCCCGGTCCTCCGCCTGGCAATCCGGCACGTTTTAATTCTAAAAACCGGACCGGCCGCCGGTCCCCCTTTTGTGGCCAATCCCAATGCCGCTGGTGACCCATGTCCGGCACCCACGTGTCAGAGGTCTCGCCGCCGCCGGGCCCACGGGCACCGGCTCAGGGCATGTGCTCAGAGCACACCCTTCCGCGCTTCCCCGAACAGCAGGTACCCCAGATAGAGGCTGCCCAGGGCTGCGGTGAAGATGCCCACGGGCAGGGCTGCGCCGACGTCGATCTGCTGGACGGTGAAGTCGGACAGCGTCAGTACCAGTGCCCCCACCAGCGCCGGTGCAACCACACCGGGTGAGGAAACCCCGAGCAGGCGCAGCGCGATCTGCGGGGCAACCAGGGCCACGAACGCCACGGGCCCGCACACACTGACGGCCGCGGCAGCCAGTACCACCGCCAGGAGGATGGCGACCGTACGGGTACGGACCACCCGGACGCCGAGCGCCTCGGCCATGTCATCTCCGAGGGACACCAGGTTCAACTGCCGCTGCAGTGCTGCCGCGGCGGGCAGAACGAGGACCAGGGTTACGGCGATCGTGGCCACGTGGGACCAGGACCGGGACGCCAAGGACCCATTGAGGTAGAAGGCCAGCGTCTGTGCCTGCTGCTCCCCCACAGTCGTCATTGCCAGCGAGGTCAAGGCGGTTGCTACAGCGGATATCCCGATGCCGGCCACAATCAGCTTCCCGGGCCGCGCGAACCCGCGGCCGGTGCTGAGCCAGACCAGTCCCACTGCGATGGCACCGCCCAGGATCGCGGCGACGGGCACGGGCAGGTAGCCCGGCCAAAGCGTGGTTGCGGCAGCTCCGGCAGCCGCACCGCTGGTTAGCCCAACCACCTCCGGGCTTCCCAGCGGGTTGCGGGTGACGGTCTGGAACAGGGATCCGGCCACACCGAACGCGATACCGGCGCCCACGGCGGTCAGGAACCGCGGCCCGCGCAGCCGTTCGAGCACAAAGGAAGCGCTTCCCTCCGGCGGGGAGACGGCAAGCCCGAACAACTCGCGCCAGGTCAGCCCCAGGTCCCCGGCGGTCAGCGTGAATGCTCCCACCAGAATCAGTGCGATGGTCAGGAGCAAACAGATCAGGACGCTGCGCCTGCGGTACTGGAAGCTCAGGCGCTTGCCCAGGCGGAAGGTGCGCGGCCCGGACGCGGTACGGTTCCCGGGCGCGGTACGGACGCCGCTCATGCCACTGCCCGCATCCGGCGGACGGCCAGGATCAGCAGCGGTGCGCCCAGCAGGGCGGTGATCACGCCGGTAAGCATTTCCCCGGGCTGCGCCACGAGGCGGCCGGCGACGTCGGCAAACAGGAGCAGGGCGGGCCCGACAACGGCGCTCAGGACCAGCAGCCAGCGGTGGTCCGGGCCGGTAAAGCTACGCACGATATGCGGCACTGCGAGGCCGACAAAGCCGATGGGCCCGACGGCGGCGGTCGCCGACGCGCACAGGAGCGCGGCGGCCAGGGCGCCGGTGACCTTGGCGGTCTGCGGCCGCAGGCCGAGCGATGCCGCGGCTTCCTCGCCCAGGGCCAGGGCATTCAGGGTCCGGCCGGTGGCGAGGGCGGCAATCAGTCCGACCAGGAAGAACGGCAGGACGTCATAGGCCTGCTCCATGGTCCGGCCACTCAGGGACCCCACTGCCCAGAACCGGTACATGGTGAACACATCCGGCCGGGTCAGGGCAATCGCCTGGATGTAGGAGAGCAGCACCGCGGAGATCACCGTGCCGGCCAGGACCAGCCGGACCGGCGTCGAACCGCGCCGACCGGAGGCGAGGCCGTACACCACCAGCACTGTGAGCAGGGCGCCGGGCAGGGCTACCCACACATTCGCGCTCGTGGCGCCGAGGCCGAAGAACGCCATGCCCGTGACCATGGCGGCCGCGGCTCCCGCGTTTACGCCGAGGATGCCCGGATCCGCGAGCGGATTGCGGGTCAGGCCCTGCATGATTACCCCGGCCACGGACAGGGCGGCGCCGGCAACGATCCCCAGGACGGTCCGCGGCATCCGGCTGGCCACCACGTCATCCGCATAGGTGCTGCCGGTGCCGGTGATTTCCGTCCACAGCGACGCCGCGACTTCCGCCGGGCTCAGCTGGTGGGCGCCCACGGCGAGGCTGGTGATGACGGCGAGGAACAGCATGCCCAGCCCTGCGGCCAGCAGTGCCGTCCCGCGCCCGGCGCCCAGCAGCGGACGCCGAAGAGCGGCCGGGGCCCCCGCACCCGCCGCGCCCGGGGTTACGGCCGGCGCCGGGACCCACACAGGCGTCGAATTATGTGCCCTTGGCAACTGCTTCTTCAATCATCGGCTCGAACCGATCCAGGACCCACGGAACGCTCAGCGGCGTCAGGAAGCTGGAGGCCATGCCGACCTGGCGGTCCAGGCTGCGCACTACGGAACCGCGTTCAACGGCGGGAATCTGCGCGAAAAGCCGCTGCTCCTCGGTGCGCTGCTGTTCGGCTTCGTCGTTGTACCAGGTGAACAGCACGTCGACGTCGTTGAGCTTGCCGGCGTTCTCCAGCCCCAGGTCCGAGGTGAAGCTTCCCTCGCTCGAGGGAATGTCCTGCACCTCGGGGGCCACGGTCATGCCCAGCGCGGTGAGGATATCCACGCGTGCGTCACCCTCGTTGTAGAGCACCAGCGATCCGGGTGCGCCGCCGCCCCAGACGTAGGCGAAGGTCTTGCCGGCGAACTCGGGATGCTCGGCCGCGCTGTCCGCCAGTGACTGCCCGATGCCGTCAACCGCGTCCTGCGCCGCCTCCGGTTCGCCCAGGGCCTTGCCGATGAGCGAAATCTGGTCATCCCAGCTGATGTTCCATGCCTGCTCCGGGTAGGCCACGGTGGGAGCCAGATCGTTGAGGATGTCGAAGTCCTCCTGGGTGATGCCGGAGTTCGGGGCCAGGATCAGGTCCGGCTCCAAGGCGACAATGGCATCAATGTCAATGTCCTGTCCCCCGGTGAAGGTGGCGGGGAAATCGTCGCCTCGTTCCTCGATGGCTTCGCTGACCCACGGGTAGTTGCCGTGGTCGTCGTTGCCCCAGGTGACTTCCTCCACGCCCACCGGCGTGGTGCCCAGCGCGACGGCGGTGTCCGCGGAGCCCCAGCCGATGGTGACCACGCGTTCGGGCTTTTCCTCAATCACGGCCTGTCCCAGGGCGGAGTCGATGGTGACCGGAAAGTGCTCCGACCCTGCGGTGCTTGACCCGGCCTCCGGGCTGTCCCCCGCGTCTGCACCGCAGCCGCTCAGGGCCAGCAGGACCGCTGGGACCGCCAGCGCAGCGGCAATCGGAGTTCTTTTCATGGTTCTTCCTCTCAGGAGGACGGGCCCGCCGTGCGGCAGGCCCGTCAAACAAAAAATCGGGTGCGGGATTCGCTAGGAAAGCTCGGCGCGGCCCTTGCGCCAGTAGCCCATAAAGGCCACCTGCTTGCGGTCGATCCCGACGTCGCGCACCAGGTAGCGGCGCAGGCCGCGCACCACGGCGGCCTCGCCGGCAATCCAGGCATAGAAGGGAAGGGCGCCGGACGGGGCGTGCGGGTTCCGCGAGGCTTCCACCACGGCAGGATCCAGCCGCTGCGGGGTTTCCCACAGGATGGCCTCGTCCACGTTGACTTCCTCGGGTTCCCGCAGGGTGGGGCTGGGACGGAACGGTTCGCCGTCGGCGGTCTCCACCGAGGCCCAGCCGGGCAGTGCCACGACCTGCCGCACCGCGGCATCGAGGAGTTCCCCGTGCGGCCGGGAGCCGCGGGCCAGCCAGATCATCTGCACGCCGGAGTTGGTGCTGACCTCCTGGCGGTCGCCGCTGGAAGGAATTTCCATCAGGGCATGGCCGGTGACGTCTTCGGGCAGCGACTCCAGGATCGCGGTGATGGCCGGTACCGCGGTTTCATCACCGGCGAGCAGCACGTGCCGGGCCATGCCGGGACGCCATTCGATGCCTCCGTAGGACTCGGCCGTGACACACTGGGCAACATTCGGTCCAATGATGCAGACCCGGTCCCCGGGTTCTGCGGCGGCCGCCCAGCTGGAGGCCGGTCCGCCCTTGCCGTCCTCGTCGAAGTGCATCACGAAGTCGACGTCGATCTCCGGTTCGGGTCCGGAGCAGCGGGCACCGCGCACGGTGTAGGTGCGCATGCAGCCGCGGGTAGCCGGATCCAGCTTCAGCCAATCCTGGTACCAGCCGGCATCCAGCGTGGAGAGGTCCGGCAGCGGCAGGGAGGTGCCGGCAGCGTCGACGCAGGGCACAATCACCTTGATCCGCAGGTCGTGGGTCAGTCCCTGCACGCCGAAGTCGGCAAGGCAGGGACCGGCAAAGGTGACGCGCTGGAAGTTGGCGCCCACCCGGACAATCCGTTTGACCTCAACGTCGAAGGACATCACGGCCCCGGCGCTGCGGGCCCGGCGGCCCGTGCGTGCGGGGACGGCCGGGTCTGCCGGGGCAGCCGGGGCGGTTGCAGCGGACGCGGCAGTTGCCCCGTTGGCGGAGCGGACGTGCGTCATGATGCGGCCTCCATGGGCTCGTTGATACCGGACCGGCGCTGGCCGTCCCCCGGGTTGGGCAGGTACCCCTGCGGTTTTTCGGGTTCCGGTTCGGGTTCTGTCTCCGGTTCCGGTGCAGCGCTGTGGTGGCGTCCCAGCGGGACGACCATCGGCGTGCCGGACACCGGGTCCGGAATCACGCGGGAGGCCAGCCCGAAAACGGTGCCCACCAGTTCCTCGGTCACGACGTCGGCCGGGGCCCCTTCTGCGGCAATCTTCCCGTCCTTCATTGCCACCAGGTGGTCCGCGTAGCGGGCTGCCAGGTTCAGGTCATGCAGCACGATGGCCACGGTGGTGCCGGCCCGCCGGTTGAGGTCGGTAATCAGGTCCAGGACCTCGATCTGGTGGGTGACATCCAGGAAGGTGGTGGGTTCGTCCAGCAGCAGGATGTCCGTTTCCTGTGCCAGTGCCATGGCAATCCAGACCCGCTGGCGCTGGCCGCCGGAAAGCTCGTCCACGCTGCGTCCGGCCAGGTCCACCGTGTCCGTGGCTGCAAGCGCCGCTGCCACCGCGTCGTCGTCGGCGGCTGTCCACTGCCGGAACCAGCCCTGGTGGGGGTAGCGGCCGCGGCCCACCAGGTCCGCCACTGTAATCCCCTCGGGGGCGGTGGGCGTCTGCGGGAGGAGTCCGAGCGTGCGCGCCACCTGCCGGCTGGGCACGGAGGAGATGTCCTTGCCGTTCAGGTAGACGGTGCCGGCGGTGGGCTTCAGCAGCCGGGCCAGTCCCCGCAGCAGCGTGGACTTCCCGCACGCGTTGGCGCCGACGATGATCGTGATTTTCCCGGCGGGGAGGGTGAGCGAAAGCGAGTCCACCACTTTGCGCTCGTCGTATCCGAGCTCCAGCTTTTCAGCGGAAAGCAGGTTCTCCATGTCAGCCTCCTTGGCCTACGCGGTTTGACGTGACCAGCAGCCACAGAAGAAAAGGTGCCCCGAGGGCGCCGGTCACCACGCCCACGGGCAGGGTGACGCCGGGGATGAGGTTGGCACCGACAAAGTCCGCGGCCAGGACAATGCAGGCACCCACCAGTCCGGCGGTGAGCAGCGTGCCTTCCCCGCCCATCAGCCGACGGGCGATGGGGCCGGAAAGGAAGGCGATGAAGGCCACCGGGCCGGCTGCCGCGGTGGCGGCGGCGGCCAGGCCGACGCCGACGATGATCAGGGCCAGCCGCGCTGTTTCGACGCGGATGCCGAGGCCGGCAGCGGCATCGTCACCGAGTTCCAGTCCGCGCAGGCTCCGGGCAAGCACGGCCGCGGCGGGAAGCAGCACCAGCAGGAAGGCGGCCAGGACCGCTGCACGGTCCCAGCTGCTGTTGTTCAGGGAACCGTTGAGCCACACGAGCGCTTCAGAGGCGGTGCGGATGTCCGTCCGGGTCAGCAGGTAACTCACCAGTGCCTGCATGACGGCGGCGAAGCCGATGCCCACCAGCACCAGCCGGTAACCGGCCACACCGCCGCGGCGGGAAAGCAGGTAGATGGCCAGGGCCACCACCAGCGCCCCTACCAGCGCGACCACGGACACCGTGGTCCCGGCGGCGCCGAACAGCACGATTGCACACACTGCGCTGGCACTGGCCCCGTAACTGATGCCGATGATGTCCGGGCTGGCCAGGGGGTTGCGCAGCAGGGTCTGGAATACCGCCCCGGCGATGCCGAATCCCACGCCGATCAAGGTGCCGATGACGGCCCGGGGAAGCTTGCTCTCCATCAGGATGTAGCTTGCACCGGGGATCTGCTCGCCGAACAGGATCCGGAAGAAATCCGGGATGGTGAAGGTATAGGTGCCCAGCAGGACGTAGACCGCGAACAGCACGAACACCGAGGCGGCCAGCAGCGACGGGACCAGGACCCGGCGTCGCCGTCCCTGTCGCCGGGCGGCCCGGACCGCTTCGGCCGCACCGGCGGGCGGGGTGCGCGGCCCGCGGGGAGTTTCGACGGCGGTGCTCACAGCTCGGCCAGCTTCCGCCGCCGCACGAGCCAGATAAAGACCGGCGCGCCGATCACTGCGGTAGTGACCCCGACGGGGATTTCCCCCGGCGGCAGCAGGACCCGGCCCACCACGTCGGCGGTGACCAGCAGTGCCGGGGCGAGGAGCATGGAGAAGGGCAGGATCCAGCGGTAATCCGGGCCGGTGAAACTACGCACTACGTGCGGGATGACCAGCCCGATGAACGCGATGGGGCCGGCCGCGGCGGTGGCTGCGCCGCACAGCAGCACTACGCCCAGGGCTGTGATCCCCCGCGTGAGTCCGACGCGCTGGCCGAGCCCGCGGGCAACGTCGTCGCCCAGGCTCAGGCCGTTCAGGGCCCGCCCGGCGAAGACGGAAATCAGTGCGCCGGCCGCCAGGAACGGCAGCACCGCCGCAATGGTGTCCCAGTCGCGTCCGGACACGCTGCCCACCTGCCAGAAGCGGAAGGTGTCCAGGGTCTGCTGGCTGGAGACCAGCACGGCGCTGAGCAGGGACATCAGCCCGGCGCTGAGCGCTGCACCGGCCAGGGCCAGCTTGACCGGCGTGGCGCCTTCCCGGCCGAGGCTCGCCACCAGATAAACGACGGCGGCGGCTCCGGCGGCGCCGGCCAAGGCGAACCAGATGTAACCGTTGAGGTTGGTGATGCCGAAGATGTAGATGCCCACCACCACTGCGAACGCAGCACCGGCGTTGACGCCCAGGATGCCGGGGTCTGCCAGCGGATTGCGGGCTACGCCCTGCATGGCCGCACCGGCCAGGCCGAGGGCGGCGCCGGTGACCAGACCCAGGACCGTACGCGGGACGCGGGAGTGGACCACCGCGTGGTCTCCGTTGGCCGGATCGAAGGCAGTAAAGGCATCCCACACAGTGCCGGGGGCAACCGGCCGGGCACCGATGGCGACGGACGCGGCGCATGCCACGGCAAGGAACACAAGGGTCAGGAGGAGCAGGCCGGCACGTCGTCCGGATCCGCGGTTTCCAGCGGTTTCCAGGCCGGAAACTACAGGTTCCGTGCCGGGACCGGCGGTCTTGCCCGCGGAGGAATGCGCTTCAGTGAGGTGCACGCGGGAGCCGCGCTGGCGGGGAAAGCCTGACGGGCGTGCGGCAACGCTCACGTAGGCACCTCCCTAGGGCAACGGGCAATTTCTTAAGTAAGGCTAGCCTATGGTTACTGCCTTTAAGAAACGTTTATGTTGCGTATTAGGACGCCTGCCGCGGGTTATCTATCGGCGCCGTGTCCCGGGGCAACCCGTTCCGATTCGCGCACCGGCCCAGGTGCGGTTCCGTCGCCGAAGGGCCGGCCTCCCAGCTCCTCGCGGCCGTGCTCCGAAAGCCAGTTGGACAGGTCCGGGCCTTTGGGCACAATTCCGGTGGGGTTTATGTCCTCGTGGACTATGTAGTAGTGCGCCTTGATCTGCTCGAAGTCCACGGTGTCCCCGAAGCCGGGCGTCTGGAACAGGTCCCGGGCGTACCCCCACAGGGCGGGCATCTCGGTCAGCTTGTTCCGGTTGCATTTGAAGTGCCCGTGATAGACGGGGTCAAAGCGCACCAGGGTGGTGAACAGCCGGACGTCCGCCTCGGTGATGGTGTCCCCTACCAGGTAGCGCTGCCGCGAGAGCCTGTCCTCCAGCCAGTCCATCGCGGCCCACAGCCGGTCATAGGCTGCGTTGTAGGCTTCCTGCGAGCCGGCGAACCCGCACCGGTACACCCCGTTGTTCACCTCGGTGAAGATCCGTCGATTGACCTGTTCCATTTCCTCCAGGTGCTCCGCGGGCAGCAGGTCCGGGGCGCCCTCGCGGTGGAACTCCTTCCACTCCGTGGAGAAGTCCAGGGTGATCTGCGGGAAGTTGTTGGTCACCACGGCGCCGGTGGGAACGTCCACGATCGCCGGGACGGTAATCCCGCGCTGATAGCCGGGGACCCGCCGGAAGAAGGCTTCCTGCAGCCGTTCAATGCCCAGCACCGGGTCCCGGCCGTCCGGATCCAGGTCGAAGGTCCAGCTGCGAGCGTCATGAGTGGGCCCGGGCAGGCCCAGCGAGATGGCGTCCTCCAGACCCAGCAGCCGCCGGACAATGATGGTCCGGTTGGCCCACGGGCAGGCACGGGCCGCGATCAGCCGGTACCGTCCGGCCTCCACGGGATAGCCGTCCCGGCCGTCCCTGGTGATTCGGGTTTCGATGTAGTTCGTGTCCCGCGTGTATTCGGTGCCGCCGGTGACATAGGCGCCTTTGGTGCTGTGCGCGGAGCTGTCCGCCGGGGCTGATCCCTGAGTGGTCATGCCTTCCAGACTAACGCGTTCCGCCCTCCCGCAGGCGGTCTGCCGATGCACCTGGGGGCTGCCGGAAAACGGGCGCGGCGGTAGAGTCGAGTCCAGTGCCGGCAGCAGTGCAACGGAAGGATCTGGACCATGCGAGTAGCGGTTATCGGAGCAACCGGAAACGTTGGAACGGCTATTCTGCGCCGGCTGGCCGAGGCCCGCAGCGAACGCGGTGACCTTGAGGTGGTGGGGATTGCCCGCCGGATTCCGGACACCTCGCTGCCTCCGTACATCAACGTCGAGTGGCACAGCATCGACGTCGGTGATGCCGCCAACGTGGACAAGTTGACCGAGGCGCTGCGCGGGTCCGATGCGGTCATCCATCTTACCTGGCTGATCCAGCCCAACCGGGACGAAGCCGAGCTGCACCGGGTCAACGTCAAGGGCACGGAAAACGCGCTGGCTGCGGCGGCCGCCGCTGGGGTCCGGCAGTTTGTCTGCGCTTCCTCGGTGGGAGCGTACAGCCCTGCTCCGAAGGACCGGCTGACGGATGAATCCTGGCCGGCACGTGGCATCGCCAGCTCGCACTACAGCAGGCACAAGGGCGAACAGGAAGCCCTCCTGGACAGGTTCGAGCTGGAGTACCCGGAGATCGCCGTGGCCCGGCTGCGGCCGGGGCTGATCTTCTCCTCCGATGCCGGAAGCGAGATCGGCGGCTACTTTGTGGGCCGGGTGATCCCCAAGTTCTTACTGAACAAGCTACGCCTGCCGGTGATCCCGCTGCCCAGCGAGTTCGTTTTCCAGGCGGTCCACGCCGATGACATTGCCGATGCCTATTGGCGGGTGGTGGACCAGCGCGCGGAGGGTGCCTTCAACATTGCCGCCGATCCGATCATCACGCCCGAGCTCCTGGCCGGGGTACTGGGCGCCAAGCGGGTCCTGAACGTGCCGGTGAAGCTGGTGCGCGCCGTCGTCGGCCTGACCTGGGCAGCGCATCTGCAGGCCACGGATCCGGGCTGGATCGACATGGCCGCCGCCGCACCGGTGATGGACACCACCCGGGCACATGAAGAGCTGGGCTGGCAGCCGCGGAGAACCTCGCTGGAGTCCCTGAAGTTCGTGCTGGACGGGATGAGCACCGGCGACGGGGTGGCGGGCTCTCCGCTGCTGGCACCCCGCAGCCAGGTGCGCTAACCGGTACCTAGACCGCTGCGCGCAGGTCCGCTGCTTCGACCATGCCTGCTGCGGGGCGGGCGGCGGCCACCGCCAGCCCGAGGTCCTCTTCGAGCAGCTTGGCATTGACCACCACTGCCAGCCGATACGCGTCTCCGGCGGCGGCGACGACCTGGGCGGAGGGATCGGTGGCATTGCCCACCGCCCAGATCCGCTCCTGGCTGGTGCGCCCGAGCTCGTTGGTGACAATGCAGCCGTCGTCATCCGTTTCGAGATGTTCGGTCAGCCCGGCGTCCATCTCGGCCGCGGGCTCCAGGAACAGTGCTTCACAGGGGACGGTTTGGCCGTCGGCCAGCACCAGGGCCGCCAAGGCATCGTTCTCGACCCTCAGATCCGCCACCGTGCCGTCCACCACCCGGACACCCATGGCAGCCAGGCCGCAGGCATCCTCTTCGCTGAGCGAAATGTCCTCGTGCAGCACCAGGACCACATCCTCGGAGAAACTGCGGACCAGCTGGGCCTGCTGGATGGAGGTTTCCCCGGTTCCCAGCACGGCCAGCTTTTTGTCCACTGTTTCGTAGCCGTGGCAGTAGGGGCACTGCAGCACGTCCCGGCCCCAGCGGGAGCGCAGGCCTTCGATCTCCGGCAGGACGTCCCGCAGTCCGGTGGCCAGGATCAGCTGCCGGCCGCGGAACTCGCCGCCGTCGCCGGTCCTGACCGCACCGGAGGCTTCCACGGAGGCCACCGTGGCCTCTGCCAGTTCCACACCGTAGCCGCGGACCTCGGCGCGGGCGAGCTCAAGCAGTTCGGCCGGCGGCATGCCGTCACGTGTGGGGAAACCATGCACATGGCCGGCAGGAGCATTGCGCGGGGACCCGGCGTCGAGCACCACCACCCGGCGGCGGGCCCGTCCCAGGACCAGCGCAGCGGTCAGTCCGGCTATGCCGCCGCCCACAATAACAACGTCATACTCGGGCGCAGAAAGGGAAGATTCAGAACTGGTCATAGCTAATTTTTACAGGATCGGAGAGGGATCATCAGCATTCTTACTATCTTGCATAAACTTTCCCTATGGAAGAAACGACGCAGGAAAAGCCTGCCTCCAAACTCAAGCAGGGCATCACCGGCCCCATGCTGTATCTGTTCATCCTCGGCGACGTACTTGGTGCGGGTATCTATGCCCTGGTGGGCGAGGTCTCCGGCCAAGTAGGCGGTGCCATCTGGGTGCCGCTGCTGGTTGCCCTGGTGCTTGCGCTGCTGACCGCCGCCTCCTATGCCGAACTCGTGACAAAGTATCCGAAGGCCGGCGGCGCAGCAGTGTTCGCCCAGCGCGCCTTCAAGGTTCCGGCCATTTCGTTCCTGGCCGGTTTCGCCATGCTCGCCGCCGGCGTGACCAGTGCCGCCGGACTGGCATTGGCGTTCACCGGTGACTACCTGAGCCCGTTCCTCGACGTACCCTCCGTCCCCGCAGCCATCGTGTTCCTTCTGCTGGTGGCGCTGCTGAACGCCCGCGGTATTTCGGAATCGGTGCGCAGCAACGTGGTCATGACCATTATTGAGCTCTCCGGGCTGGTCCTGGTGATTGTGCTGGTTGGCCTCATGCTGGGCAAGGGCGAAGGCTTCGCGGAACAGGTCACCCAGTTCCCGGTGGGCGTGAATCCGGGCACGGCGGTCCTCGCCGCATCGGTGATTGCCTACTACTCCTTCGTGGGCTTCGAGGTTTCGGCCAACATTGCCGAGGAAGTCCGCGACGTCCGCCGGGTGTACCCGAAGGCCATTTTCGGAGCCATGCTCACCGCGGGCCTCGTCTACGTCCTGATCGGGCTGGCTGCATCAATTGCCCTGCCCACTGAGGACCTCGCCGGGTCCTCCGGTCCGCTGCTCGACGTCGTCAGCGCCACCGGGTTCGGCGTCCCGGACTGGCTCTTCAGCCTGGTGGCCCTGGTAGCCGTGGCCAACGGCGCCCTGCTGACCATGATCATGTCCTCGCGGCTGACCTACGGAATGTCCGAGCAGGGCCTGCTTCCCGCCGTCTTCGGCCGGGTGCTGCCCAACCGGAAGACCCCGTGGGTGGCCATCATCGCCACCACCGCCGTCGCCATGATCCTGACCACGACCGGCGGGCTGGCGTCGCTGGCCGAAACCGTGGTCCTCCTGCTGCTCTTTGTCTTCCTGAGCACCAACGTCGCAGTGATTGTGCTGCGCAGGGACAAGGTGGAGGAAAAGCACTTCAAGGCCCCGATTGTGGTGCCGTACCTTGCCATTGCCTCCTGCCTGCTGCTGCTCACCCAGCAGGACGGCACGGTCTGGCTGCGGGCCGGCGCCCTGATGGCCGTCGGACTGCTGCTGTTCGGAGCCCGCTTCCTGGCCAAGGGCAAGAACCTCGGCGCCAAGGGCCGCCGCGGTGCGGGCAAGTCGAAGGAAAGCAGCACCGAAAACACGCGGGAGCGGTAGACGCCAACCCACACGCAAAACCGCCCCGGACCAGCTGGTCCGGGGCGGTTTTGCGTTTGCGCGGCTTTGCAGTGCGCTAGCGGTTACTCGTGCAGGTCGTCGTCGTAGTCCTTGCCGGCATGCTGCTGGCGCAGCTTCCGGCCCTCGGCGATGTCCTTCTCTTCCTGTTCCTGCCGCTTCTCCGTCTGGCGGGTATCGCGCGGGGGCAGCTGCACGGTTTCCTCGGCCTGGATGCCGGCCTGCAGCTCGCGGCCGCGCTCCACCTCGGCGTCGAACTCCGCGCCGAAGAGCAGGGACACATTGGCCAGCCAGATCCACAGCAGCAGGACGATGACGCCGCCGATGGCGCCGTAGGTGGCGTTGTAGTTGCCGAAGTTGGCGACGTAGAAGCTGAAGCCAAGGGTCACGATCGCCAGGATCACGAGCGCAATCAGCGAGCCCATGCTCATCCAGCGGAACTTGGGCTGCTTGACGTTCGGGGTGGCGTAGTAGAGGACTGCGATGATCAGCACGGCGAAGATCACCATGACCGGCCACTTGGCGATGTTCCAGACGGTTACCGCTTCACTGCCCAGACCGATGACATTGCCGATCGCTTCCGCGATCGGGCCGGAAATCACCAGCATCAGCATCAGTGCGGCGGCCATCAGGACCAGGACCAGGGTCACGAGCAGCTGCGTGGGAAGCAGCTTCCAGGCGGGCCGGCCTTCCTCAACTTCGTAAATGCGGTTCAGGGAACGGCCAAACGCCTTCACGAAGCCGGAGGCGGACCAGAGGGCGCCCAGGATACCGACAATCAGGGCGAGGCCGGCAGCGCTGGACGAGGTCAGCTGCTCGATCGGCCCTTCCACTACGCTGACTGCTTCACCGGGAGCGAACTGCCGCACGAGGTCCAGCAGGGCCTCGGTGGTGCTTTCGGCCTGGCCCACCAGGCCGAGAATGGAGACCAGTGCCAGCAGGGCCGGGAAGATCGCCAGGACTGTGTAGTAGGTCAGTGCCGCGGCAAGGTCGGTGCACTGGTCCTTGGAAAACTCCCGGACGGTCTTCTTGAGGATGTATTTCCAACTGGGCTTGGATACCTCGGTGGGTTTATCGGGCTTGCTGGCATCGTCCGGACTGGGTGCGGTCTCGGCTTTGCTGTTGGTGTCCTGTGCCACTGCGGCCTCCTGCTGGAATGGATGTTCTGACCCCATCGTATTAGTAAGCGTTCTTACCAACAAAGGGGTCCCGCTCCGCCACGGGATCCGCGGAAGTCAGCGGAACCCGGCGGAACTCAGCGGAGCTCAGCGGAGCCGGTAATAATCCATCAGGACGGCCTCTTCTGCGGGGCTCAGCGGATTCTCCGGATTGGCCCCGGGCGAGTGGGACACCTGCTCCCTGGAGTAGTTCACGAAAATGTCCTGCCCGTCGCGGCGGGCACCGGTGAGCGGAACGTAGTGTTCCTCGGTTTCGAACAGGCCCAGGTCAACCGTGATCCAGACAGGCTCTGCGGTAGCACGGTCCAGATGCACTTCGCCCACCAGCCCCAGCCGCTCGCCGTCGTTGGCCCAGACGCTGGAGCCCTGGATTTCGTGGAGCGTAAATGCATCCGCCATTGTCTCGTCCCTTCGCCGGCCCGGCCGAACTGCCGGGGTTCTTATTGCCGCCCGGCGCGCGGCCCGCTGTCAACACCTGCGGGCGTACCGGCCGGCGGGAGGCGGGGAAGTCAGCGCCGTTCGTCGTCGACGGCGTTTCCCTCCCGTTCGGCGAAGACCTCTTCACCGGGGCCGGAGAAGTTCACCCGGCGCTCCACGGCATCGATGCTTCCGGTGAAAAACTGCGAGTCGCTGGTGTCCTCGTCGCGGGGAACCGACGCGGCGCGCGGGCCGCTGTGCACGGCAGTGCCGGCGGGACGGACTTCTTCCCAGCGCTGGCGCGGCAGGGCATCCGGGTGCCATTCCTGCAGATAGGCGACCATGCTTTCGCGGATGAGGCAGCGCAGGTCGAACAGGGTGCCGCTGTCCGCTGCGCTGACCAGGATGCGGATCCGCACCATGCCCTTCACGGCGTCCGTCACCTGCAGCACGCTGGTGCGCTGGTCCCACAGGTCGGTGTCCGCGAGGATTTCCTTCAGCAGGGTGCGCAGGTCCCCCACCGGTACGCGCCAGTCCAGGTCCAGCTCAACCGTGCCCAGGATGTCCGACTGGCGGCGGGTCCAGTTCTGGAACGGCGTGGTGGTGAAGTAGGTGGAGGGCAGGATCAGGCGCCGGTCGTCCCAAATGTGGAGCACCACGTAGGTCATGGTGATTTCCTCGATGGTGCCCCACTCGCCTTCCACCACGACGACGTCGTCCACCCGGATCGCGTCGGTGAAGGCCAGCTGCATCCCGGCGAAAACATTGGTCAGCGTCCCCTGCACGGCGAGGCCGGCAACAATGGAGAGCACGCCGGCGGAGGCGAGGATGCCGGCGCCCAGCGCGCGCACTTCGGGGATGGTCAGCAGCACGCAGGCAACGGCCAGCATGATCAGCATTGCTATGCCCACCCGCCTGCCCAGGATCACCTGCGTCTTCAACCGCCGCAGCCTGCGGTTGTCCCGGGTGTCGGTGCTGTACTTCGTGAGGATCATAGCCTCGATCACCAGCAGCAGGACCACTGCCAGCCACGCCACGGCGCCGATCAGTCCCAACACCAGTACGTAGTCCACCGCCGGCAGCCACAAAGTGCCGGCTGCGGTGGCTCCGAGGGCAATCCGCGCGCCGATCAGCGAGAGCCCCAGCCGCAGCGGGTTCCGGGCCTTCACGGTGATCTCCCGGATGCCCGGCGTCTTCCGGAAGGCCCGATGGACTACCTCCCGCAGGATCCGGGCCAGGATGAGGGCGACACCCACTGCCACCAGCACGGCAAAGAGCGGTTTGAAACTGACAGCAAGCGAGAGCAGGTCTTCCATGCCTTCGATCATTGCAAACAGCCGTGGGTGGCTGTCCAATCAGGTCCCGCGGCGGGCCGGGCGGATTATGCCTGCCGTGCGCTTAAACAGCGGACACCCCGGAGGATTCCGGGGTGTCCGCTGCGCCTTCCGGGGAAGGCACCTGTAATGGGTCCTACTTTGCTTCGTCGGCTGCCGTCGCGGCGTCGGCGATCATCGGCACCACGTTGTCCAGCGCATAGGGGATGCTGAGCACGTTGATGGCCGAGGTTGAGAAGACGCGGGTCGGGTCGGCGTCGGCCACGAGGCCGCCGTTCTTCACCGCGGGGATCTGCCCCAGCAGCGGATCGGAGGCAATGCTGTCCGCAACCTCGTCGCTGGCCACCCAGCTGACAAAGATGTCGGAATCCAGCTGGTTGAGGTTTTCATCCGACCAGGGGATGTAGAACTCGTCGCCCTTGGTGTTCTCCGCTACCACCGGCGCCATGGTGAGACCCAGTGATTCCATGAACTTGGGCCGGTTATCCAGGGCGGTGTAGACGGAATTCTCCGCACCCGGGGCGAGGTTGCCGTAGATGAAGGACTTGCCCTCGAGCTGCGGGTATTCGCCTGCCTTGTCGGTGATGGCCTGCTCGGTGTCCGCGACGAGCTGCTCGGCTTCGTCGCTCTTGCCGAGGGCTTCGCCGATCATGGTGGCGGTGTCCTGCCAGGAGGTGCCCCACGCCGTTTCGGGGTAGGCGACGACGGGAGCGATCTTGCTCAGCTTGTCGTAGTCTTCCTGGGACAGGCCGGAGTAAGCGGCGAGGATAACGTCGGGGTCGGTGGCGGCGACGTCGTCGAAGGCAATGCCGTCAGCCTCGGAGTACTGCGCCGGAGCGTTTTCGGACCCGATGGGTGCATCCAGGTCTTCGAGTGCCTCGTCAATCCAAGGGGTGGTGCCCTGGTCATTGCCGCCGAACTCGATCAGCGGCATCCCCACGGGAACCACGTCCAGTGCCAGCGCGGTTTCTGCGTTGGCCCAGGCCACCGCGGCTACCCGCTCGGGAACCCCTTCAATGGTGGTCTCACCGAAGGCGTGCTTAATGGTTACGGGAAACTGGTCTTCCGCAGCCGCAGCGCTGCCGGAGGATTCATTTTCCCCCGCGGCACCGGTGGAGCAGGCGGAAAGGGACAGAACGGCGACGGCGGCCGCAGCGGCGACGCGGCGCATCCGGGACAGGGCCATGTTGGGCTCCTTGGATCACTCAAACGGACGGAACGGACCCGGCGGTCGCGGATCCAAAAGTAAGGTTAGCCTAGGTTTTCCCTAATTACGCAACGCTAATCTTTCGTAATCCATCCAGCGCACTGCAATTACCCCTCCGGGCACGTAACCCGCGCCTGTTTAGGCCTTCGCGCGGGCCAGCCGGCGCAGGTCGACGGCCGGGTCCTGCAGCAGCACAGGGTCGAGGATACGGCCGGATTCAATGAGCTTCCGGGCTGCCCGGACAGCGGTTCCGCCGTCGACGGCGGCCGCCCCCGCCAGCGCCCCATCCAGACCCAGGCGGAACACCATAAAACCGGAACCGGGCTCGCCGCGGAGCACGGTCTGCCCGGGAACGGCCATGCTGCCGGCCACTTCCAGGTGCACGCCGTAGCGGTCGGACCAGAACCAGTCCGCCGTGCCGGCGGGAGGTTCGGCGCCGAGCATCCCGGCGGCCGCGGCTTCACCGGTGCGGCGGGCTGCGTCCCAGTGTTCAAACCGCCGCCCGGGCACACCGTCGGGGCCGAGGCGGCGGGAGGAATCACCGGCGGCGAAAATGCGTGGATGCGAGGTGCGGCCGGATGCATCCACCAGCAGGCCGGCGTCCACGGCGAGTCCTGCGGCTTCGGCGAGCGCCGTTTCGGGCTGGCTGCCCGCGGCCACCAGGACGGCGGTTCCGGAGAGCCTGCCGCCGTCCGCCAGTTCCACCCGCAGGACGTTCCCGTCCGAGGCGATCCCCGCCGCCGTTCCCCGCACGTATTCGGTCCCGTGCGCAGCGTGGAGGTCATGCAGATAGCCGGCCATTGCGGGGCCCACGGCCTGCGCGAACGGCAGTTCGGCGGGATCCACCAAAGTGACGCCGGCTCCCAGTCCGCGGGCCGTTCCCGCCACCTCGGCGCCGACCAGTCCCGCGCCGAGGATCACCAGACGGGCGCTGGATGCCAGGTGCCCCTGCAATGCCAGGGCATCGTCGGCAGTGCGCAGGGTGAAGACTCCGGGCAGGTCCATTCCGGGCAACGGCAGCCGGCGGGCGCGGGCACCGGTGGCGAGCAGGGCGACGTCGGCGGCGAGGTCCCGGCCCGAGGCCAGCGCGAGGACGGGCGCCTCGGTGCCGTTGCCGGCGTCGAGCTTGTCCACGGCGTCGGCGAGCACCGTAATGCCGTTGTCTTCGTACCACTGTTCCGGGGCAAGCTGCAGGCGGAGCCGGTCCAGGCTGCCGGCGAGGAACGCCTTGCTCAGCGGCGGCCGGTCGTAGGGCAGCCCGGCAGGGTCCACCAGGGTCAGGGTGCCGGCATAGCCGCGCCGGCGGAGCTCACGGACGGCACTGAAGCCGGCGACTCCGCCGCCCACCACAGCAATGGACGCGGGGGCTGCGAGCGCCATCAAGCGTTGAGCGGGCTCTCGTTCGGGTATAGCCACACGGCGCCGTCGCGCACGTCAACGCGGTGCGCCTTGGTGTTGATGAGGGCGGGCAGGCACAAAGCTTCCCCGGTGCGGAGGCAGAACCGCGCGGAATGGATGGGGCATTCCACCTCGTCCCCTTCGATCCATCCGTCGGCAAGGGAGGCATCCTCGTGCGTGCAGGTGTCATTCAGGGCATAGAAGTTTCCATTGTCACTGTGGAATACGGCAATATCGTCCGAGGTGCCCGCCGTTTCGGCATCCACCGTCAGGGCCTCGCCCTCGTCTATCTCGTCAACATCGGCAACGCGGATACCCTCGCTCATGCCTTCCTTCCCCGGCCCCAGGCCAATAACGTGCTGCTCTTAGGTCAACACGTTACCCCGGCAGAGGGGGCTCGGAGGCCGCGCTCAACGGGTTCCCGTCCTGCCGCGCAGCGGCAGGCGGCGTCCCGGAGGGCCGCTGCTGCTTGCCGTGCTCCAGACCGCGGATGAGCGTGATCAACTCCGAGCGCAGCTCCGGGCCGATCCCGGCCGTGGAATTGTCCTGCTCCAGGTTTTCGGCGTCAGCCAGCAGCTTCTGCCCGCGCTCGGAAATTGCCATCCACCGTCCGGAGCGGCCTACGGTCTCGGCCGACACTTCTTCCACGAGACCCTGCGCCGCCATGCTCACCAGCGCCGTACCCAGGGTCTGCGCGGTGACGCGCAGCCGTCTGGCCAGTTCCGCGCGCCGCATGGGCCCCTCGGCCAGGAGCACCCGCAGCACTGTCACGCGCTCCTGGGTCAACCCCACGGCGCGGAGCTTGTTATCTACTTCTCGTCTTACCAGTCTTGCAGCCGTTGAGAGCAGCCGCACGGGTTCCCAGTCCCCCTCGTTCTGCATCTTCCTGCTTCCCTGATACGTCATTGGTAGGCGGTTCTGCTCCGCTGAAACAATCAGTGTGCTTACTATTTCAACGGCAAAGAGGGGGTGCTTGTCAAGCCGGTGAAGCTAGCGGGAAGCCCACTCGCGGAACGCCCGGACGGTCTCACCCCCGCCTTCAATGCTCACATTGGCCGCCGCACGCCTTCCCATGGCGTGCAGGGCGAGATCCACCACATCGCCCGAAATCAGCACCGACGGGATGCCGCCCTTGACCCGGCGCCGACCGGAACCGGGGGCCGCCAGTTCCACACCCACCGGGCTGCTGCGGTAGCCCAGCCGGGCCATGAGGCCCAGCTGCTTCCACAGGGCCTGCTGCTGTCCTGCGGGAAGTTCCCGCGGCGCTGCCGTTGATTCCCCGCGGCGGATGTCCTCATGGTGAATGACGTATTCCACCAGGTTTGCCGCATCCAGCCGGAACGGTGAAAAACGGGCCGGACCGGCGGCGAACCGGTCCACCAGGGCGGCGTAGCCTTCGGGGGTGCCCGCAGCAGCAGCCTCGGCGCCCAGCTGCTTTTCCTGGCCCGGCTTGGGCCGGCGCACCGCATCGGCGGCAATCTTCCAGGGCGCCTGCTCACGGAGCACCAGATGGGCCAGCAGCCGGCGCACATCCCATCCCTCACACAGCGTCGGCGCCAGCGGATCCGCCTCCCTCAGCGTCCGGACCAATTCCGCGCGTTCCGTTTCCACCCATGCCATATCGATCTCCTTCATGTTGAACGCCGCCGGGTTTCTCCCTCATCCGGGAGCTTTCCTCCGACTTTGCGGCCTGCGGCCAACATTAGCCACCGCACGCCCTTTACCCCTACCTACTGACGCGTAGCATGGTCCCCACAGTGGGCTGCGAGGCCGGACACGGTGCCGGATCCACGGTGCAGCCATGACGGAGGAGAAATCCCATGAGCACCACTGATACGTCCCAAGATGCCAGCCGCAACCGAAGTGCCCGCAGAATCAAAGAGCGCGTGGTCACTGAACAAGACGCCCGCAACGCCACCGAAGCAGCACGCGATACCGGAGAATCCCGCCCGAGTTTCGCCAAGGGGATCTACCTCGGCAACTACAACCTGGATCTGGTCGGCTCCCTGCCGCCGGCGGACCTCGACGAAGAGGCCCGGGCCCAGCTGTTCCTGGAAGCCTTGACCGAGTACTGCCGGACCATGGACGGCCTGGCGATTGAACGCACCGGGCTGATTCCAGACGAGAACCTGCGCGGACTCGCGGACCTGGGGGTGTTCGGTATCAAGATTCCCCGGCACTACGGCGGGCTCGGGCTGTCCCTGCTCAACTACGGACGTGCCTTGATGGTCCTGGGCAGCGTGCACCCCAGCCTCGGGGCGCTGGTCTCGGCCCACCAATCCATCGGCGTGCCGGAGCCGGTGAAGGTCTTCGGCACCGAGGAACAGAAGGAAGAGTTCCTGCCGCGCTGCGCCGCCGGGGCGGTGACCGCCTTCCTGCTCACCGAGCCCGACGTCGGGTCCGACCCGGCACGGCTGCGCACCACCGCCATCCCCTCCGAAGACGGCAGCGAATACGTGATTGACGGCGTCAAGCTGTGGACCACCAACGGCGTGATTGCCGAGCTGGTGGTGGTCATGGCCGCCGTTCCGCCGCACGGCGACTCCAAGGGCGGCATCAGCGCGTTCGTGGTGGAAATGTCCTCCCCCGGCATCACGGTGGAGAACCGCAACAACTTCATGGGCCTGCGCGGCATCGAGAACGGGGTCACCCGCTTCACCAACGTCCGCGTTCCGGCGGCCAACCGGCTGGGCCGCGAAGGCCAGGGCCTGAAGATTGCCCTGACCACGCTGAACACCGGCCGCCTCTCCATTCCGGCCATGTGCGCGGCCTCGGGGAAATGGTCGCTGAAGATTGCCCGGGGCTGGTCCGGCGCCCGGGAACAGTGGGGCCGGCCGATCGGCCGGCACGAGGCCGTGGCGAAGAAACTGGCCTACATTGCGGCCACCAGCTTCGCGCTGGAGGCGGTCTTCGAGCTCTCGGCCCAGCTGGCCGACGCCGGCACCAAGGACATCCGCATCGAGGCGGCGCTGGCGAAGCTCTGGGCCAGTGAAATGGCGTACAACGTTGCCGACGAGCTGGTGCAGGTGCGCGGCGGGCGCGGTTTTGAGACGGCCGATTCCCTCGCTGCCCGCGGCGAGCGCGCGGTCCCGGCGGAACAGCAGCTGCGGGACCTGCGCATCAACCGGGTGTTCGAGGGCTCCACCGAGATCATGCACCTGTTCATTGCGCGGGAAGCCGTGGATGCGCACCTTTCCGCGGCCGGGGACCTGGCGGTGGCGGACGCCCCGGTGGGTGCCAAGGCACGGGCGGCGCTGAAGGCCAGCGGCTTTTACGGCAAGTGGCTGCCGACGCTCGCCACCGGCAAGGGCAACGTGCCCACGTCTTACAACGAGTTCGGCCTGCTGGCCAGGCACCTCCGCTACGCCGAGCGGGCCTCCCGCCGGCTGGCCCGCTCCACCTTCCTCGGCATGGCCCGCTGGCAGGCCGGGCTGGAGCACCATCAGGTCTTTCTGGGGCGGATTGTGGACATCGGTGCGGAGATCTTCGCGATCTCGGCCTCCTGCGTCCGCGCCCTGAACATTCGGCGTGAGGATCCGGCGGAGGGCGCGGCCGCGTTCGAACTTGCGGACGCTTTCAGCCGGCAGTCCCGGGTGCGGATCGAGTCCCTGTTCGACGGCCTGTGGCACAACTCCGACGACGCCGACCGGCAGCTGTCCAAGGGCATCCTGGCCGGACGGTACACCTGGCAGGAGAAAGGCGTGCTGGATGCGTCGGAGGGCACGGGTCCGTGGATTTCGGAGACGGCCCGCGGCGACGAACCAAAGGAGAACCTGCACCGCCGGTACCGGTGAGCCCTAGGACGCTCCCACCGCGCCGCGGCAGATCTGCACGTAGCGCACCGCCAGTTCCTCCGGGCTGAGCGGACCTCCGGCGCGGTACCACTGGGACACTCCGGTGCACATGGTGGTGACCGCCCGGCTGGCGTCCTTCGGATACCCGGTGGCGAAGCGGCCGCTGCTGACCGCTGCCGACACCACGTCATCGAGGAGTTTCTGCTGCCGGTCCCGGGCCGCTATGTGCCCGTCCCGGGCCGGCCCCTCCAGACTGCGGATCTCGCTGGCCGCTATGAATGCGTGTTCCCAGCGGTAGGCATGGACCAGGACAAGGCATTCGATCAGCAGGGCAAACCGGTCTTCGACGTCCTCGCCCGCCTCCGCGAGGGCGGCGGTGCTCCGGGCATAGAGATCCGCCATCGCGGATTCGGCTATCCCCACCAGCAGCGCCTGCTTGGACGGATAGTGGTGGTAGAGCCCCGGCACCGACAAGCCGGCCCGGGTGGCCACGGTGCGGATGCTGGTTCCGTGGTAGCCGTGCTCCACGAAGCAGTCCAGGGCATTACGCAGCAGCGGGGGCAGGGCGGGCACGGAAAAGTCCCGCCAGTCGGGCTGCGTACGGACTGCGGTCATGGCGTCCCCTCGATGGTCGAATACCCGGATGTGATCCTTGACACTTTCCGGGCCCTGCACCAGACTAACCATACCGAGCGGTCGCTCGGTAGTGGATGGAAACGGAAGTTGGCGGAGCACATGACCGAACCGGAGAAGTCGGCGGGCAGGCCCCGCCTCGAGGGCAGGACCGCCATAGTCACCGGAGCCAGCCGCGGCATCGGCCTCGCCATCGCCCACCGCCTGGTGGCCGAGGGCGCGAAGGTCTGCATCACTGCCCGCAACATCGGCCCGTTGAAGGAAGCCGCTGCAGAGTTCCCCGAAGGCAGCGTCCTGGCCATAGCCGGCAAGTCCGATGACCCGGACCACCGCACGGAGGTGCTGGACACCGTTGCCCAGACCTGGGGCCGGCTGGACATCCTCGTCAACAACGCCGGCGTGAACCCGGTGTACGGTCCGCTGAGCAAGCTGGACCCGGAGGCCGCCCGCCGGATCCTGGACGTCAATGTGCTGGGCACCCTCGCCTGGGTTTCCGCCGTGTGTGCGCACGAGGCACTGGATTTCCTGGGCCGCGGCGGATCGGTGCTGAATCTTTCTTCGGTCTCGGCGCAGACCCCGGCCGCCGGCATCGGCTTCTACGGCATCAGCAAGGCCGCCGTGGAACAGCTCACCCGTACCCTCGCCGTCGAGCTGGCCCCCACCGTGCGCGTGAATGCACTGGCACCCGCCGTCGTCAAGACGCAGTTTGCGCGCGCCCTGTATGAGGGCCGCGAAGAAAAAGTCAGCTCCACCTACCCGCTGAAACGGCTCGGCACCCCGGAGGACGTGGCCGGTGCGGCCGCCTTCCTGGCTTCCGACGACGCCGCCTGGGTCACCGGGCAGATCATCAACCTCGACGGCGGCCTGCTCGTGGCCGGCGGCGCGGCCTGACCGCTCCCACCGCATCCCCTAAGGACCCCCTCATGAGCACTGTTTCCCTGCCTCCGGAAATCGAAGACCTCCGCCTGCGCACCCGCGAGTTCATCCGTGGCACCGTGATGCCCGCAGAACCGCGGCCGGGCGCCGTCGTTCCGGAGGCACTGCTGGAGGAACTGCGCGCCGCCGCCAAGGCCGCCGGGGTCTTCGCCCCGCACGCACCGCGCGAGTACGGCGGGCAGGGGGTGCCGCTGGCGTACTGGTCCCCCATCTTCCAGGAGGCCGGCTATTCGCTGATCGGCCCCTCGGCGCTGAACTGCATGGCCCCGGATGAAGGGAACATGCACATGCTGAACCTGATCGGCAGCGAGGAGCAGAAGCGCCGCTACCTCGACCCGCTGGTCTCCGGCGAGGCCCGCTCCTGCTTCGGCATGACCGAGCCGCACCCGGGTGCCGGGTCGGATCCCGCCGCCCTGCGCAGCAGCGCCGCGAAGGTGGACGGGGGCTGGCTGATCAACGGGGAAAAGCGCTTCACCAGCGGCGCCAACAACGCCACGTTCTGCATCGCCATGGTGCGCACCGACGCGGTGGACGGTGCGCCCGCCGGAGCCACCATGCTCCTGGTCGACATGGACGCCCCCGGCGTGCGGATCGGCGAGCAGCTGCACACCATGGACCGGGCGATCGGCGGCGGGCATCCGCACGTGCACTTTGAGGACGTGTTTGTGCCCGACGACGCCGTGCTCGGCGCACCCGGCGAGGGCTTCCGCTACGCGCAGGTCCGGCTCGGTCCGGCCCGGCTGACCCACTGCATGCGCTGGCTCGGCCTGGCCCGGCGTTCCCTGGACATCGCACTGGACCGCACCAACCGGCGCGAGATCTTCGGCTCGGTGATGAACGAACTCGGCCTGGCCCAGGAAATGATCGCGCAGTCCGTCATCGATATTGAAACCTCCGATGCCATCATCACCAAGACCGCCGCCCTGTTGGAAACCGATGCCAAGGCCGGCTCGGCCCTGTCCTCGGTGGCCAAGGCCCACACCTCGGAGGCGGTGTACCGGGTGATCGACCGGAGCCTGCAGCTGTGCGGCGGCGACGGCGTCACCGACCGGCTGCCCCTGGCGTCCTACCTCAACGAGGTCCGCGCCTTCCGCATCTATGACGGCTCCAACGAAACGCATAAGTGGGCCATTGCCCGCCGCGCTTCCGCCGGCCGCCGCCGGGAAGCGGAGCGCGGCGCTCCGGATCTTGCCGATGTGTCCCGCCCGGCGTCCGACGCCGGAACCCCCGCCGAAGCGAAAGCCTGAACCCCATGCACACCACTGCCGACGGCACCGAAGTTGTAGCCACCCGTTCCGAGGCCGAGGCATTGGCCTCCCCTCCGCTGCTGATCCTGGATGAGGTCACCGCGTTTTTCGACGCGCACGGCCTGGGTTCGGGGCAGCTGTCCTGGGCGCAGATCGGGGACGGGCAGTCCAATATCACCTACCGGATCCGGCGCGGGAACGATGACTTTGTGCTGCGCCGCGGCCCGCGCCCGCCGCTGCCCCGCTCCACCCATGACATGGTCCGCGAGGCCCGGATCCAGCAGCTGCTGCGCGTGCAGGGTGTGCCGGTGCCCGAAATCCTGGCCGTATGCGAAGACGAGTCGGTGCTCGGGGTGCCGTTCTACGTGATGGGTTTCCTCGACGGGCTGGTCATCACCAACACCATCCCGCCCGTGCTGTCCTCAATGGAGGACCGCCGGGCCACCAGCGCCGCCGTCGTCGACGCCCTGGTCCGCATCCATTCCGTGGATGTCAGCAGCGGGGACCTGGCCTCCTTCGGCAAGCCGGAGGGGTACCTGCAGCGCCAGGTGGACAGGTTCTCCGGGCTGTGGGAGGTCAACACCATGCGCAATCTGCCCGAGGTGGCCCGGATCGCCAGCTGGCTGGCGGACAACGTGCCGGACAGCCAGGCCTCCTCGGTGCTGCACGGGGATTACCGGCCCGGGAACCTGATGTTCGCCCCGCAGTCCCCCGCCCGGGTGATTGCCGTCCTGGACTGGGAAATGTCCGCCATCGGCGACCCGCTGGCCGATCTGGGCTACCTCACCGCCACCTACTCCGAGCCCGGCAGCATCGCTACGCCGCTGGAGCTGACCGGGGTGACCCGCAACCCCGGCTATTACTCCCGGGAGGAAGTCATCGAGGCGTACCGGCAGCGGATGGACCTGGATCTGGAAGCGCTGCCCTGGTACCAGACCCTGGCCCTGTGGAAGGCATCCATTTTCTGCGAGGCCATCTACACCCGCTGGCTCAAGGGCGAGCGCCCCAATGACCGGGTGTTCGCCCCGTCGCTGGAGGCCGGCGTGCCGCAGCTGCTGCGGGCCGCCGCCGGGTTCGCCGGGCTGGCAGCGGCACCGCTGTAGCTTCCGGCGTTACGGCACGACGACGGCGCGGCCGAGGAGCTGGTTGTTCTTCAGCTTTTCGTAGGCCGCCGGCGCTTCGTCCAGGCTGAACACCTCGGTGTGCACGTTGATGCCTTCGCCCCGCGCGAGGTCCAGCACCTCGAACAGCTCCGACCGGGAGCCCCAGTACGGGGCACGGATGGAGGTTTCCCACGCTGCGGTGGCGCCCAGCCCCACCGGCAGGGTGCCGGCGCCTACGCCCACCAGCACCTGGTCTCCTTGTGATCCCACCATCGCCTGGCCCAGGTCCAGCGTGGCTTGGTTGGTCACGAAGTCAAAGACGGCGTCCACGCCCCGCCCGCCGGTCAGGTCCCGGACCAGGTCCACCGCGCCGGGCTCGGACGGGAAGGTGTAGTGCGCGCCGACGTCGGTGGCGAGGTTCAGTTTCGCCTCATCAATATCCAACGCCACCACGGTGGCTGCGGTCATGGCCCGCAGGATCTGCACGGCCACATGCCCCAGCCCACCCACGCCGATGACGACGGCGACGGCACCGGAGGGCAGCTTCTCAAGCGAGCCCTTGATCGCATGGTAGGGAGTGAGCCCGGCATCGGTCAGGGACACGTTCTGCACCGGATCCAGGTCCCCGAGCGGAAGCAGATGACGGGGGCTGTCCACAATCAGGTATTCGGCTATGGCCCCGGGTGCGCCGAGCCCGGGCGGGACAATGCCGAACTTCGCGGCGTTCCGGCAGTAGTTCTCCCTGCCGCTGGAGCACTCGTAGCAAATCCCGCAGCCCCACGGCCCGTAGACGGCCATGGACGCGCCCTCCTCGATGTACTGCACACCGTTGCCCACCCGGTCCACCACGCCGGCACCCTCGTGCCCCAAGGTCAGGGGCAGACCGTAGATGTACTCCTCCTCGGGGAGGCTCATGATGAATTCGTCGGAGTGGCAGACCCCGGCGGCGGTCACCTTCAGCCGGACCTGCCCGGGGCCGGGCTCGGGGGTATCGATCTCCACCACTTCGGGCGGCTGGCCGATGGCGCGGTATTGAAGGGCCTTCATGGCATACTCCTGCTCTCCGCACCGGCGGGAATCCGCCACGGCACGATGGTTGGATTAGCACGTTAATCGTTGCACCCGCGTCCCCGGTTCCACAGCCCTTCCGGCGGCAGGTACCGTATGGGTCATGAAGAATCTTCCGCTGTCACTCGCGATCGCCGCTGTTTCCGGAGTATTCACCCTGTCTCGGCCCGCCGACTGGTCCCCGGGCCTGCGCCGCGCCTACGTTCTTGGTTCCGGCGCAGCCGTCGGCGCCATCGGCGTCGTGGCAGTCCGTAAGGGCGGCCGGAAAGGGAGGGAACTGGCTGCCGCCGGGACCGTTGACCTCGTCACCCCGTTCACGGCCGGAGCCGGGGGCGAATCCGCAACCGTGCCTTCCTACGTTGCCGCGCGCACGGACGGGTCCCAGACGCAGATGCCGGAAATTGCGCTGACAGGTCTGGCTGCACTGATGGGTGCAACCGTCAGCGGGATCACGGCGCTGACCCTGGTGCTGGATGAGGCTGTCGAAACGTGGCTGGTTCGGCGCGGAGCGGCCCGTCCCCGTCGCGTCATGGCAATGGCGGTGGCGCTCTATTCCCTGGTCATGGACCAGATGATGGGTTCGAAGGACGCCAAGGATTCGAAGCCCAGTCAGTAGAGCCGGCGCACCGCTTCCGCGATGACCGGATAGGCCCCCGTCACGTAAGCGGGGCCGTCGAAGTGGGGTATGCCTCCCACGTCATCGATCATTTCGTTCAGCCGCCGCCACAAGGCTTCATCGGTAGCGATCCCTGCGGGCCGGGCCAGGAACCAGACGTATCCCCGCGGAACAGGCGGAATGCCGACCAACGCCAGGTAGTCGTTGGTCATTTGGTAAACCCGTTCCTCGTCCTCGGGGGCGAACAGCTCCTGAGTCGGCAGGGTTTCATACAGTGTGCCGGGGCGGCGATAGGTGTATTGCGCCCGCGCCGCCCATCCCATCATGAGGAACCACCCCGTCAACGGCAGCTGGGTATAGGCGTCCGGCTCAGCTTCCGGCGGCAGGATCCGAACCTCATTCCAGCTGCCGGCCATGCCCTCTCCTTTACCCTGGTCCCCGGGCGATGCTCAGCCGAAGAGCGCCGCGGCCCGGGTCAGGGTCTGGAATACCCCGTAGGCCAGGGGGATCCCCACCAGCAGCCAGCTCACCGTCAACTTTGCCTTGGTCATCAGCGTTCTCCGTCCTGGGTTGCGGCCTGCGCCGGATCCGCCTGCGCGGCCTTCGGCGGTTCGTGATAGCGGGACGCAACCGGCGTCACCAGCAGGTTGGCGATGAAGCCCACCACCAGCAGTCCCACCATAGTCAGCAGGGCGGGATAGTAAGCCGCTGCCGTGAGCTCCCCGGGGGTGCCCTGCGCGTCCAGGAAGGAGTTGACGATCAACGGACCGGCGATTCCCGCAGCGGACCAGGCCGTGAGGAGCCGGCCGTGGATGGCACCGACCTGGAAGGTGCCGAAGAGGTCACGCAGGTAGGCGGGAACCGTGGCAAACCCGCCGCCGTAAAAGGACAGGATCACGAACGCCAGGGCCACATAGAGGATGGTGGACGTGTCCCCGAAGAAGGACAACAGGACGTACATAACGGCGCCTGCACCGAGGTAGAGCATGTAGATGCGCTTGCGGCCGATCACGTCCGAGGTGGCCGACCAGACAAAGCGCCCGCCCATGTTGCCGATCGAAAGCAGGCCGACAAATCCGCCGGCGACGGCGGCTGTCACCAGCGAGGCGCCGTCGGGCTGGCGGAAGAAGTCCTGGATCATGGGCGCTGCCTGTTCCAGGATGCCGATGCCTGCGGTGACGTTGCAGAAAAGCACAATCCAGACCAGCCAGAACTGCCGGGTCTTGATGGCGTTGGCGGCCGAAACGTGATTGGTGGTGACCAGGGACTTGGAGGCAACGGTGGAGGGGTCAAAGCCCTCGGGCTTCCAGTCCGCCGCCGGCACCCGGATGCTCCAGGCGCCGTAGAGCATGTACACCAGGTAGAGAGCGCCCAGGGTGAGGAACAGCTTGCCCACGGCGTCGCCGCTGGCCACCCAGCCGGGGGTGCCGGATTCAGGGTCAAAGAAGGTCAGCAGGGCCGAGGAGAGCGGGCTGGCGATCAACGCACCGCCGCCGAAGCCCATGATGGCCATGCCCGTGGCGAGGCCGGGCCGGTCGGGGAACCATTTGATCAGGGTGGAGACCGGGGAAATGTAACCGATGCCCAGGCCGATGCCGCCGATGAAGCCGTAGCCCAGATACAGCAGCCAGAGCTGCCCGGTGAAGATGCCTACGGCTCCGATCAGGAAGCCGCTCACCCAGAACATGGCCGAAACGAACATGGCCTTGCGGGGTCCGTTGGCATCCACCCATGTGCCCATTACGGCGGCGGAGAGTCCAAGCATCACGATGGCGATGGAGAAGATGATGCCGATCTGGGTGAGGCTCGCGCCGAAGTATTCCACGAGCGCCGTCTTATAGACGCTGGTGGCGTAGACCTGTCCGATACACAGGTGCACGGCCAGCGCAGCCGGCGGGATCAGCCACCGGTTGAATCCGGGTGGGGCGATGGTTCGGTCGCGGTCCAGCCAGCTCATACGGACTCCCTTGATTTAAGGCCGATCCTGTCTGCACCCAACGATGCCCGGTGTGAGCTGGGTTACGCAGCTTCGACACGCTGGTTTGCTGTAGCGCAGCAAAACATACCGCGCAACCTACTCGCCGGTAACTAATTTCGAAAAAGCCTTGCTTTGTTACCCGCGGGTAGCTTAGATGTAACAGACATCACACTGGTCTTTACCGATTACGTCTCAACGTAGCGACGGACCCGGTCACCTTGCATCCGCGGAGGCTGCGCCCACAGGCGTCGTGCTCGCCGCTTAGCCAGTCTCGAATCGTAAGAAGCAGAAGAAGGATATCCAATGACGAGTTCCACGTCCGGGCGCGCCTCCAGCCGCCCACATACACTTTTAACCGTACTTTTGGCGTTGTTCCTGGTCCTCCTCCTCGCCTTCTTCGTGCTCTTTACGGGCAAGGTTGCCAACGGCGCAACGGAGCTGAGTGACGGCGCCGAGCGCGCCTCCACCGGCGCAGGAGACCTGAAGGCCGGCGCCGAGAAGGCGCAGACCGGCGCCAAGGACCTCGCGGAGGGTACCGAAAAGGTGGACGCCGGTGCCAACACCCTGGCCGACGGAATCGGCTCCGCCAAGGCGGGCGTCACCACCCTCAAGGAAGGCGCCACCACGCTGGATGAAGGAGCCGTCAAGCTTCTCACCGGCGCCGAGGCCGCCAATGAGGGTGCCAACAAGCTTGCCGCCGGCGCCACCAACGCCCGGACGGGTGCGGGCACGCTGGCTGCCGGCGCGAGCAGCGCTTCCGACGGCGCCAACACGCTGGCTGCCGGTGCGACGACGGCGCGTGAGGGCTCAGACGATCTGGCCGCCGGTGCGAACGATCTGTACACGGGGATGGCGCCGTTGGTCAGCGGGTCTCAGCTCCTTGCTGACAAGTCCAAAGAGGCTGTAGCCGGGATCGGAGAGCTCGCTCCCGGTGCCGAGAGCGTTGACGGCGGAGCTCTCAAGATGTGGAAGGCTATCCACGACACTCCGGGCAAGGACGGGAAAACCGCTTACCAGAACATCAGTACTGACCTGGCTTCGTACCAGCCGGGTGCAACCTCTGCGGGCGTCGAGCAGCTTCGCGGCTTGGCTGATCTCAATGCAGCATCACTGGACTTCGTCACCGCAGGAGCTTTGGACCAGGCAGCTGACAAGCTCGAAGGCCTCGAGTGGCTGGTAGCAGGCCTCGATAACGGAATCACGGGCTACGACCCTGCAGTCGACGGCCCTACACCCTACCACCTGACTCGTGAGGGAACCCCCCAGGTCGATGGTCAAGGCCTCCTCTACGGCACCGGAGCCGTATTCAAGGGCCTTACCGAACTCAACACCAAGGCTCCCGCACTATCTGAAGGCGCTCAGACCGCAGCTGATGGGGTCAAGACGGCCTATGACGGTGCCGGAACGCTTTCCGGAGGTGCCGCCGAGCTCAACACCGGCCTGAAGACCCTCGAAACCGGCGCGTACACGCTGGCCGACGGCAACGGCCAGCTCGCCACCGGTGCAGGAACCCTCGCCACCGGCCTGGACACCCTGGAAACCGGCGCTTACACGCTGGCCGACGGCAACTACAAGATCTACGACGGCACCATCAGCCTCTCCGACGGCACCAGCCGCCTGGTCACCGGCACCGAGTCCCTGGACGAGGGTGTTGTGAAGCTCGACGACGGCGGCAAGACGCTGACCGACGGCACGAGCGACCTGAAGGACGGCGCCGAGAAGCTGGCCGACGGCAACACCGAACTGGCCGAAGGCAGCAAGACCCTGGCCGACGGCAACGGCAAGATCTCCGAAGGTGCAGACACCATGCGGGCCAGCACCACGGCGCTGACCCCGGGCGAAATCTTCACCTCCCCGAAGATCCTGGCCGTACTGATCCCGCTGCTCCTGCTGCTGATTCCGATCGGCATGCTGATCGCCGGCACCCGCCGCGGCACCCAGCACTAGGGTCCGGACAGCACACGGTTAGATCACACCGCATCACCTCGCATCACTGAGAAAAGGGCAGGTACCGCAGCCGCGGCACCTGCCCTTATCCGTGCCCGGGAAGGCTCCCGGGAAAGGTCCTAGCGGTTCAGCTCGGCGGAGATCTGCTCCACGGCTTCGCGCAGCAACGGCACCGCACGGTCCGCGAAGGCTTCATCCACCCGCGAGACCGGCCCCGAGACGGAAACCGCCGACGGCGTGGGCGCGTTGGGAACGGCCATGGCGAAGCAGCGCACCCCGAGTTCCTGTTCCTGCTCGTCCACGGAGTAGCCGCGTTCCCGGATGCCATCCAGGTCAGCCAGGAGCGCCTCGACGCTGCCCAGGCTGTGCCCGGTGGGGGTGGGCATGCCCGCCCTGCCCACGATGCTGCGGACCTGTTCATCCGGCAGCTGCGCCAGGATCGCCTTGCCGACGCCGGTGTCGTGGGTATGCACCCGGCGGCCGACTTCCGTGAACATCCGCATGGAATGCCGCGAGGGAACCTGGGCAACGTAGACCACCATGTCGGCGTCGAGCACTGCCATGTTGGAGGTCTCCCCCAGATCGTCCGCAAGGCCCTTCAGCTGCGGCATCGCCAGCGCACCGAGCTGCAGGTTGGCGCCTTCCCCGAGCCGGATCAGCTTCGGTCCGAGGGCGTAACGCCGGTTGGGCAGCTGCCGGGCGTAGCCCCGGCCCACGAGGGTGCGCAGCAGCCGGTGGATGGTGGGCAGGGGCAGGGAGGTGGAGGCGGCAAGTTCGCTCAGCGTTACTGCCCCGCCGGCGTCGGCAATCAGCTCGAGCAGCTCGAAGACCCGTTCCACCGACTGCACGCCGGATCCGGCGGCCCGTTCAGCCATGATTGCCCCTCCCCACGAATTGCCCTCACTTTATCGCAGAGCGGAAACTTTCTTCCTTATCCGGCGTCGTCGGAAAGGAATCAAAAGGAGAACCCGGGTCCGGTTCCGGAACCGGTTCCCGCTGGCAGCGCGGCCGGGTGCAGCGTCACGCAGACGGCGCCGGACCGCGTGGTCTGCGGCTGCGAGACGCTGTAGGAGGCGGTCTGGCGGATGTCTTCGAAGAGCCGCTTGCCCTCGGCCACCACCACCGGGAAAATCAGCAGCCGGTACGCGTCCACCAGCCCGGCCGCGGCCAGCGCCTGGACCAGCTGATAGCTGCCGTGCACCTGGAGTTCGCCGCTGCGCCGCGACTTCAGCCGTTCCACGCTGGAGATCAGCTCCCCCTCGAGCAGGAGCGTGTTGTGCCAGGGTGCCGGCGGCATTGCCGCGGAGACCAGATACTTCGGCAGGTTGTTCAAGGCTGTGGCAATGAAGTCCCCGGGTTGGTTTGCGGCCTCCCAGTAGGGCTGCATCATGTCGTACGTGTTGCGCCCCAGCAGCAGTGCATCGGCCATGCCGTACCACTCGGAGACAATCTGCTCCAGGTCAGGGTCAGCATGCGGAGTCAGCCACCCGCCGCCGGTGAAACCGCCGGACGGGTCTTCCTCCCTGCTGCCCGGAGCCTGCATCACGCCGTTCAACGTTAGAAAAGTGTTGACCGTCAGCTTCACCGAGCACCCCGTTCCTAGGTCCCCCTGCTTCTAGGTTCGGCCCGGCATCCGGGGGTGTCAACGGTTCCGGACAACGCCCGGGGCGGCAGCTCGGCTTAGGCCCAGGTGTGCGGAGCGGGGCGGCGGGTGCTCGGCAGGGCGACGGCGGCACGCCACTCGTTGATCCACTCCGGCAGTTCCAGGTCCGACGGCGGGACGGCACCCACGGCCTCGAAGATCTCCTCGTTGCTCACCGGTCCGTTCTTGGATACCAGGCGGGTGCAGATGACGGCGCTGGCGTAGATCTCGCCGTCCGCCACCATGCGCTGCTCGATGTAGATGGCCCGTTCATCGAACCCGATGACCCGGGTTTCAATGCTGTATTGCTGGTGCAGCTGCAGCGATTTGCGGAAGCTGATGGTTTCGTTGTTCGCCACCGGGCTCCAGCCGCGCTTTTTCATGATGTCCCAGACGCCGCTGCGGACCAGCAGATCGAAGCGGCCCAGGTCCATCAGCGAGAAGTACATGCCGTTGTTCAGGTGCATCGCAAAGTCGATGTCCGTGACCAGGACCTTCATGGGTACCGAGGAAGTCTCGAAGAAGCCCAGCTTGGGCCGGCGTCGGGCGCGGAACAGGGTCAGGATGGTGCGCAGAATGAGGTGCATGCCCGCTATATTACCGCTCAGTAACTTAGTGTCGAGGTGCGCCGCGGAGTTTTCTTTTCCCGCTCCGTTCCATGCGGACCGGATCCGGTCCCGCCACCGCCGCTCCCGTCAGCGCCACGGCTGGACCATGGCCTTCAGCGCCCCGGGTTCCCGGCCGGCGTCGAGCGCTTCCCGCACTTGGCCGAGCCCGAACTCATGGGTGACCAAAACGTCCAGGTCCACCTTGCCCTCTGCGACCAGCGAAATGGCCGTCGGCCAGGTGTTGGCGTAGCGGAAGACGCCGGTGAGCCAGATTTCGCGGTTCTGGATCACGCCGACCGGCAGTTCGACGTCCTCGGCCCCCATGCCCACCAACACGGCACGGCCGCCCGGGGCCACTGCCCGGATGCCGGCGCGGACCGCGCCGGGAGCTCCGGAGGCGTCGATGAACGCATCCACTCCCAGCCCGTCCACCGACTGGGAGGCATGCAGGGTGTGCGTGGCTCCATGCCGGGCGGCGAAGTCCAGCCGGTCCTGCGCGATGTCGCTGATGTACACGGCACTGGCCCCGAAGGCGCGGGCCACCTGGGCAATGATCACGCCGATCGGCCCGGCACCGGCTACCAGCACCCGCTGTCCGGTCCCGACGCCGGCCTTCCGGCAGGCCCAGATACCCACCGAGAGCGGCTCCATCAGGGCGGCGGCCTCGTCCGAGACGGCGTCCGGAACGGCGTGGGCGAAATCGGACTCGATCGCCACGTATTCGGCAAAGGCGCCGTCGACCGGCGGGGTGGCGTAGAAGGCCATGTCCGGGCACAGGTTGTAGCGGCCCTGCTTGCACTGCTCGCAGCGGCGGCAGGGTTTCTGCGGCTCGATGGATACCCGCTGGCCGATCCGGGCCGGATCCACGGAGGCGCCGACGGCGGCAATGGTCCCGGACGCTTCGTGCCCCAGGACCAGCGGCTCCTCCACGACAAACTGCCCGATCCGCCCGTGCCGGAAATAATGCACGTCACTGCCGCAGACGCCGACGGCGGCCACCCGGACCAGCACCTCGTTGGGCGCCAGCTGCGGAAGCGGGCGTTCATCGACGGAGAGCTGATTGGGCACGGTCTGGTCCGCGGCGCCGTCGGCGTTTCCGCCGCGGGTGGCCGGGACGCGCAGGACCGAGACGCGCATGCTGTCCGGAAGCTCCGGCGTCGGGGTCTCGGCGGCGGCGCGGGTGGAAAGTGACATTAGGGTTCCTCTTCGTTGCGGGACCGCGGGCATGGCGGCCCCGGCGTACTGAGGACTCTAGTCCGGTGCGGGACGCGCTGTCCTTAACCGGCGTCGGGCAAACCCTCTGTCCCGTTGCCACCGAGAGCGTTACCTTTTCTGCATGCACACCCTCGTTGTTTTGTTCCGGCAGCCGCGGGACCCGGCTGCCTTCCGCCGGCACTACCGCAACGTGCACCTGCCGCTGGTGCGCAACATCCCCGGTCTCCGCGAGCTGCGGGCTTCCGAGGAGCTGAGGTCGGCGGAGGAGCAGCCGCCGTATTTTGCACTGTTTGAAGCCGATTTCGACGACGAATCGGCCATGCAGGAGTCCCTGACCACCGCCGAGGGGCAGGCAGCCAACGCCGACATCCCCCGTTTCGCGACCGGCGGGCTGACCGTGTTTACGTACCGGAACTAGTGGCGGCTTCCTCGGCTGCTGCAGGAGTACTTTCTGATGCTGCTGCCTTTCGTTTTTTCCTAAAGCCCCGTATCGCCGGAACCAGGAACATGGTGCTCATGAGTACAGCGACCCCTCCGGGCAGTACCACGCCGGAAAATGTGCGTTCGTCGCCCTCTACAACGGCTTTGCCGGGATGGGCAGGGTCGTAGAAAAGCGTCACTTTGCTGCCGACCAGCTCCCAGTAGACGTCTGAAGTGGATCCTTCCTTCTTGCGGTGGTACCGCTCGCTATAACTCGTGGAATGGGTGTGTCCGCTTTCAACGTCGTACGCAACGGAGATGACTTTCCGCATGTTCCTCTTGCTTGTCCGCTCGAAGTCCACCTGCGTGACGACGCCCTGGGTGCGCACCCCGTCGGCCATCAGACGGTGGTCCTCCCGTGCGTGCCCAAGGTCAGTGGCTCCGAAAACGATTCCCACGATCAGGAGAAAAGCGCCGATCATCAGGTTGGTCGCCGGATGCTCTTTAGCCGTGCCCTTCCGCCTGCCGCGTCGATTCGCTTTCCGCGGCTCGGCCGGATCAATCTCTGCTTGCATTACTAAAGCCCCCAGGCCAGTTGATTTGCTTCAAGCACCCTACCCCTGAATTTACGGCGGGAGCTGTCTTCTCCCCGGCGCCCTCCGTGAAGTCCGCGCCCTGCTCCTTCCGGCTCAGTCGTCGTCGCCCGGCGCCGCCCGGAAACCGCGCTGCTTGGCGTCCATCCACAGCACCACGTCCATGGCCCGCAGGGCGGACACCCGGACCGGCAGCGCCGCCCGGTCCTGGACTTCGTCCAGGAGGCGGACCAGTTCCCGGTCATTGGCGGTCAGCAGCGCATGCCATTCCTCCCACTGTGTGAGGGAGGTCCCCGCCCCGATGCTGCGGGCAACCATCGGATCCCAGATCGGAATCAGTTTCGGCCGTTTGCGAGCCAGGAGCTTGCTGGTTTTCGTGGGGCCCATCTTCCACTGCCCGCCCCGGTAGCCGCGGAAAATCTCCCAGAGCAGCCATGCCGGGCTGTCCTTGCCGAGGACGTGGACGTATTCGACGCCGGTCACGTCCGCCAGTTCCAGGCTCACCGGAATCAGTTCCAGCAGCTCGCCGATCTCCGGTGCCTTGGTCTCGAGCAGCCCCACCACCGCCGGTCCCTTGATTTCTTCGCCGAGCAGGGCCAGCGCAACCAGGTCATCGGCGGTGATCCGGTCCGCGGCCTGCGGGGAGTCTCCCCCGCCGGCCCAGGTGTCGAACCTCGCCCCGGTCCGCACATGCCCGGAGGTCAGTTTCTGCGTGTAGTAGCGGCGCAGCAGTTCGGCGGCGTCGTCGATGTGGCCGGCGTCGAGGATGCCTGGTAGGTCCACGGGGTCCACCTCACTCGGGAGCGGTAATCAGGCCCTTCCCGACCATCCAGTCGAACGCGACGTCGGCGGGTTCCTGGCCGTTGACATCCACGGCAAGGTTCATCTTGCGCAGTTCCTCGTCCGTTAGCAACGGGGACACCTGCGCGAAGATGTCCACCAGCTCCGGATATTCCTCAAGCGCCTCGGTATTGAAGACCGGCGCCGCGTTGTAGGCGGGGAAGTAGGCCAGATCATCCTCGAGCACGGTCAGTCCCAGCGAATCGATCCGTCCGTCCGTGGCAAAGACCTCGCCGAAGTTGCACTCCCCGGCGTCGGTGGCCGAATACACGGCACCGGTGTCATAGATGCCGATGTTGGCGTCCGGCACGCCGTTGGGCGCCCCGCGCGGCATGCCGTACTTTTCCAGCAGCGGGTTCATGCCGTCCGGACGCGAGTTGAACTCGGCCTCAAGGCAGAACGTGCGCTCCTCCACCGGCAGGTTCGTGATGTCCGAGATACTGACCACGCCCAGCTCCTCGGCGGCCTCGCTGCGGATCGCCATGGCATAGGTGTTGTTCAGCGGTGCCGGATCGCCCCAGGTGACACCGTTTGCCAGGTCCGCGTCATGCACGGCCTGCCATTGTTCCTGCTTGTCCGGGATGCCTTCGCTCTGGCCGAGGTAGGCGATCCATCCGGTGCCGGTGTATTCCCAGGTCATGCCGGCCTGCCCGGACAGGAGCAGCTCCCGCGCCGGCTGGCTGCCGGGCACGTTGGTCAGGTCGGTGACGTCGAAGCCGGCGACCTTGGTGGCCAGCACAGCGATCTTGCCCAGGATGAGCTGTTCGGTGAAGTTCTTGCTGGTGATGGTGAGTTTGGCGTCGTCGGGCAGGCCCTCGACGGGCTGGATCAGCCCGGGGTCCGCGTCCGGCACGTAGGAGGCGGCAGGCTGCAGTCCGCAGCCTGCCAGCAGCAGGCCGACGGCGGCGGCTCCTGCCGCAGCGAGGCGGACGCGTGCGTTTGGCTGCTTTTTCATTAGAGTCCCTTCGGCCGGGCGATGTGCTCGACCAGCCGGCCGATCCAGTCGACCACCAGGGCCAGCAGCGCCACCAGCAGGGCTCCGGCAACCAGCACCGTGGTCAGGTTCAGGTTCACGCCGGTGGTGATGAGGATCCCCAGCCCGCCGCCGTTGACGAACGTGGCCAGGGTGGCGGTGCCCACCAAGAGCACCAGTGCGGTCCGGACGCCGGAGAGCATCACGGGCACCGCGAGCGGCAGTTCCAGCCGGAACAGCACCTGGGCGTTGCTCATGCCGACGCCCCGGCCGGCCTCCACAACCCGCGGGTCCACCTGCTGCAGGCCCACCATCGTGTTCCGCATGACCGGCAGCAGGGCGTAGACCACCAGCGCGCCGATGGCGGCGCGGAAACCGAAGCCGACCCAGAAGGCCAGCAGCACCAGCAGCCCGATGGCCGGCGCCGCCTGGCCGATGTTGGCCACCGCCATGACCGGTCCCGTGACCCGGCGCATCCGTCCGCGGGTGAGCAGCACGCCCAGCGGGATGGCGATCACCAGCACGATCACCGCGGACACTCCGGTGAGCAGGAGGTGCTGCACGGTGTACTCCCACAGCGCCGCGGGGTCCAGGGTGGTGCGCTCGGTGACGCTGAGGTCGGCAGTGGTCAGCCAGAGCATCAGGAGCCCGAAGGCCACCGCGATGCCGGCCAGCTGCAGCAGCAGCGGCCGCCAGGATGTCGGGCCGGCACCGGTTTCGGCTTCGGCCCGGGCCTGGGCGGCCGTGGGGACGGCCGTCATCGCGTGCCCTGGCCGGCGGCAGCACCGGCGTCGTCCTGCACTGCTGCCTGCGCGTCTGTCTCTGTCCCGCGTCGGATGCCGCCGCTGTTGAGGCCCACCGGTGCGCCGGACGAGCCCTGCTGCGCGGCGTCGTTCGCTGCCGTGATCGCTTCCATTACGGTCTGGACGGTGACCAGGCCGAGGAACCGGTCCCGCGGACCGGTCACGAGGGCGGCGCCGGTGCTGGAGACCAGCATGGTGTCCAGCGCGTCATTGAGCGTGGACTGCTCGCTGATCACCGGAAGCTTGGGATCAACGGCGTCGGTATGCCGGTCCAGGCGGCTGAGCTGGCGGCGGGAGAGCCATTGGATGGGCCGTTCCCGTTCGTCCAGCACGACGGCGTTCTGCTCGCCCGCGCCCTGCAGCCGGGAGAGGGTGTCGCTGGCTAGGTCCCCGATGCCGGCGGTAATCGGCGCGGCCAGCTCCACCTCGTTCACGCGGGTCAGGGTGAGCTGCTTCAGGCCCGCGCCGGAGCCGATGAAGTTTTCCACAAACTCGTTGGCGGGGTTGGCGAGGATCCGTTCCGGGGAGTCATACTGCACCAGCTGGGCGCCCTCGTCGAAAATGGCGATCCAGTCCCCCAGCTTCACCGCTTCGTCGAAGTCATGGGTGACGCAGACGATGGTCTTTTGCAGTTCGGACTGGATGTGCAGCAGTTCGTCCTGCAGCCGCTGGCGGGTGATCGGGTCCACGGCGCCGAACGGTTCATCCATAAGCAGCACGGGCGGATCGGCGGCCAGGGCACGGGCCACGCCCACGCGCTGCTGCTGCCCGCCGGACAGTTCCTTGGGGTAGCGGTCCCGGTAGAGGGCCGGATCCAGGGAAACCAGTTCGAGCAGCTCGTCCACCCGGGCCTGGATGCGGTCCTTGTCCCAGTTGAGCATCTTGGGCACGACGGCGATGTTCGCCGCCACGGTCATGTGCGGGAAGAGCCCGCCTGCCTGAATGACGTAGCCGATTCCGCGGCGCAGCTGGTCGCCGTCGATCCCGGTGACATCTTCGCCGTCGAGGATGATCCGTCCGCTGGAGGGCTCAATGAGCCGGTTGATCATTTTCAGCGTGGTGGTCTTGCCGCAGCCCGACGGGCCGACCAGCATCACGATGCTGCCCCGCGGGATTTCCATGGTCAGCCCGCCGACCGCAGGCTTGTCCTGTCCGGGGAAGCGCTTGGTGACGTCTTCAAGCAGGATGCCGGTGGCGGTGGCTGTGTCGCCGGTGGTTGGGGAAAGAGTCTCAGACACGGATACCTCGCGGGGTTGTGAGCCGGCCGAGGCCGACCAGGAGAAGGTCAAGGATCAGGGCCAGCAGGATGACGCCGACGACGCCGACCACCACGGATTCGAGGGAGTTGGCACCGCCCAGGCGGGAGAGTCCGGTGAAAATGAAGCCGCCCAGTCCCGGGCCGAGGGCGTAGGCCGCGATGGCGGCAATGCCCATAACCATCTGGGCGGACACCCGCACGCCGGCGAGGATGACCGGCCAGGCCAGCGGCAGTTCGATGCGCAGCAGCGTGCGCAGCCGGCTCATGCCGACGCCGCGGGCGGATTCGACGACGGTCGGGGAAATCCCGGCCAGGCCCACCACCGCGTTACGCAGGATGGGCAGGGTGGCATAGAACGCCACGACGATCACGGCCGGCACGGCGCCGAACCCGAAGGGCGCGATCAGCAGGCCGATCAGGGCGAAGGACGGCAGCGTCAGGCCTACTGCGGAGACGCCGTTGGCCACTCCGCTGAGGGTCTTATTGCGGTACACCAGGGCCGCAATGACCACGGCTATGACGGTCGCAAGGACGAGGCACTGGACAACTAGGCTGAAGTGCTGCCATCCGGCGAACAGGATCTGCTGATACCGGTCCGCCACGAATTCCCACACATCAAGACCTCTTCACTTTGGTTGCGTATGTTTCTTGTCGCCTGTTTCTTGTCGCCGCCCGGCGTTTGGTGTCCGTGTTTGGTGTCCGTGTTTGGTGTCCGTGTTTGGTCTCCGGGCGAAAACTACCAAGCAACCTTACCGTTACCTGCTTCACAAAGCGCCCCGAGGTGCTTCAAACCCGGTTTAACGTGATGTTTTTGCAACGGGCGGGGTGGGGCGGGCCGGGTGGGCCGGGTGGAGCAGGCCCGGCCGGGCGGGGTTGCCGGGTGGAGCGGGCCCGTGGGCTTGGGGGCGGGCCCGTGGGCTTGGGGGCGGGCCCGTGGGCTTGGGGGCGGGCCCGTGGGCTTGGGGGCGGGCCCGTGGGCTTGGGGGCGGGGGTGGGATGGGGATTTTCTGCCGGGGATTCGGCGGCCGGACGCATTCATAGTGCAGTTGATGTCCTCTGGCCGGTCCAGAGGCAGCATCTACTGCACTATGAACGTGCGGGCGGCGCCGGTTGTACAGATAACGGGGCTTACCCTCGTCCGGTGTACAGATAGCGGGGTTTAGCCTCGTCGGTTGTACAGATGACGGGGCTTAGCCTCGTCCGGTGTACAGATAGCGGGGTTTAGCCTCGTCGGTTGTACAGATGACGGGGCTTAGCCTCGTCCGGTGTACAGATAACGGGGCTTAGCCCCGTCCGGTGTACAGAAAACGGGGTTATTCGGCCGGCATAGGCCCGTTATCTGTACACCGGATTTTCGGAAACCGCCCCAGCCCCCTCCGCGACGAGGATCCCTGTGCAGCGGGCGACGTCCGGTCAGTGCCGGAAACCGAAACGCCCGTCGACAACGTCAGGAAGGGCAACCACACCCTGGCGGCCGGGCCTCGGAAGCCCTCGCTGCTTCCGCACCCTCGCGGCCCGGTATTCCTTCCGGCTCGCTACAGCAACTCGAACGGTAGACCAGAGCATCGCGGCCACGAGAATCACCGCAATCACTCTCAACATCCAGTCATCCGCCGCGAAAAGGCCAATGGCCGTGAAAACGAGGGTAAATACCGCATACAGGATGAGGAGAAGCACCCCCACCACCCAGGAATTGGGGTGGTCCGACGGCGGAGCACCGTCCGGCCGGAACCCGAGTTCGTCCGGGGCGTAGCTGTGGAGGTTGCCGAACTCCGTCCGATGAAGGAATCGCTTCTCGCCCCGGGCGAGGAGCCTCCGGTGCTCTGCGAAGACTTCCTCGTCGGTGAGCATCCTGTTCAGTATCATTGGTCCCCCATCATTGTCTGCGTTTAGTTATTCGGTCCGGATTTCCGCCGGCAAAGAAAACGGCCCGCCCAATCAGCCTTGCCGCACGCGGGACCGAAGCCGGGCAAGGAGGTGCTCCTCGGCGTCGGGGCCTGCCTTGATGCCGGCCGGCACCCGGAAGAAGAAGACCAGGCCGACCACCCACCATGCGGCGAACAGTACCCACGGCTCGACACCCAACGCCGCAGGCATGCCCGGCATGTAGAGGCTGAACAGGGCCAGGCCGAAGACCGCGGCGGCAATACCGATGACGATGCCGCCGTTGCCGCGCCCGCCGATCCGCAGCGGACGGTCCATGTCCGGTTCGCGGCGGCGCAGGATGAGGAATGAAATCGCCACCAGGGTGTAGGCCAGCACGATGCTGGGCGCCCCGGAGTCCACCAGCCAGCCGAGCATCTCCGCGCCGCCGAACGGAGCGAGGAAACTCAAGGCCCCGATGAACAGCAGTGCGTTGTGCGGGGTGTGGTATTTCGGATGCAGGCGGCCGAACCAGGCCGGGAGCATTCCTGAGCGGGCAAGGGAATACATCAGGCGGGAAGCACCCATCAGCAGCGAGTTCCACGAGGTCAGGATGCCTGCGATGCCGCCGGCGATCAGGATCTTGGCCATGAGGTCCGAACCGAACATGGCTCCGACCGCGTCCGCCGTCGCAATGTCCGTCTGCGCCAGGTCTCCGGCGGACATGGCCGAGGAAGTCGTCAGTACCACCATGAGGTACCAGATGGTCGCCAGGACCACGGAGACCACCACGAGCTTGCCGATCTGCTTGGCGGGGATGTTCACTTCCTCGGCGGACTGCGGAATCACGTCGAACCCGATGAACAGGAAGGGCACCACCACCAGGACCGCGAAGAACCCGGTCATGCCGTTGTTGATCCACGGCTCCATGTTGGCCACGGACCCTCCGGTGAAGGACCCGGCGATCATCACCAGCCCGATGGCCAGCAGGAAAAGCACCACGAAGGTCTGCACGATGCCCGCTTCCTTCACGCCGCGGATGTTGATCCAGGTGATTACGACGGCGGCAACCGCACCTACCAGCGCCCAGGTCAGGTGCACGTCGAAGCCCGCCACGGTCCACAGGTGGATCTGGCTCAGGTCCGGGAAGATGTACTGCACGGTGCGGGGCAGGGCCACGGCTTCGAACGCCACGATGGTCACATAGCCGCCGATGATGGCCCAGGATCCGATGAAGGAGGTCCGCGGACCCATGGCCCGCATGATGTAGTTGTGCTCGCCGCCTGCTTTGGGCATCGCCGCGCAGAGCTCGGCGTACGTCAGTCCGACCACCGCCATAATGACGCCGCCGGTCAGCATGGCCAGCACCGAGCCGAGGGTGCCGGCATTGATCAGCCAGTCGCCGGTGAGCACCACCCAGCCGAAACCGATCATTGCGCCGAAACCAAGGGCCAGGACGTCGATCCGGCCGAGGACTTTCTTGAGCGAGGGCTCGGTTTCGTGGAGCGAGGTTCCCACCCGGCACCCCTTTCCATGTCGTGCCGCCTCATAGGGGCAAGTGATGACGCAGCATGGGTGCGGAGAGTGGCTCCGGCTGCGTTGACGGAAGTACAACGCTAATGCACTTTGTGTTTGCGGTCACATCCGCACTTCGCAAGGATTCACGTTCTGTGCAGCCGACGCCGGCTGACATGGTCCGAGGCGGCATCAGCTGCCCAGAAGGCGGCGCGTCCTGCAGGATTTCCCACTCACTGGGATGGGATGTCGCTGCTGTTGCCACACCAGAAACAGCAGTCACAGGAGGTAGGTACTTCTGCGCGATCCATGGGCCCGGACGCGTTCATAGTGCAGTTAGTCTCCCCTGGCCGGCCGGTACGCAGCATCAACTGCACTATGAACGTGCGGGCCGCGCCGGTTGTACAGATACCGGGCTTCTCCGCGCCGGTTGTACAGATAACGGGGCACAGCCGCATCGGTTGAGCAGATAACGGGCTTATTCCGCGGGGATAACCCCGTTATCTGCTCAGTAGATGCACATTGCGGGGCTAAGCCTCTTCGTCTTCGCCGGTCGGGGGCTGGGTCGCGCCGCCGCCGGTGCCGTGCATCCACAGGACCACGTCCATGACGCGGAGCCGGGAAACGGGGTGCGGGAGCTCTGCGCGGCGCTGGATTTCATCGAGGTGGAGGGCGAGAGCGCCGCTGTCCTTGGTGAGCGCCTCGTACCAGTCATCCCACTGGGTCAGGGAGCCCTTCAGCTTCGTCTCGTTCTTCACCACTGAGTCCCAGATGGGGATCAGTCGGGGACGCTTCCGGGCCAGCAGCTTGCTCGCCTTGGTTGGTCCAATCCCCCATTTTTCCTTCTTCTGAAGATCCTTTCCGCGGAGGATGTTCCAGAGCTGCCAGGCCGGGCCATCTTCACCGAGGACCTTCTCCACCTCGTCGCGGCTGAGGGCCGTCAGGTCCAGATCAACGGGGATCTGGGCAAGCAGTGCGGTGATGTCTTCGCGGCGCGTCTCAAGGACGCCAATGACCGCCGTCGGGGAAAAGCGAACGGAGAGGAACGAGGCGGCGAGCACGTCATCCGCTGTGATGGTGTTGACGACCTCGGGTGCGTCTCCACCTCCGGCCCAGGTGTCGAAGCGCGCTCCGGTGCGGATCCGGCCCTTGGAAACGGGTTCGGTGTAGTAGTTCTTGAGCAACGTAACGGCGTTGTCGGTTTGCTCTTCGGTCAGTATTTCAGGAATGTGCACGGCGTGGATCCCCCAATAGTCGACAGGGCAGCAGTCGCTCCCCAGTCCGTTGATAGTACAGAAAACGTCCCCTGCTGATACCGCAGGGGACGCTGCTGAAGTCCGCTGGTGCCTCAGCACCTCAGATTCCGTCGGTCGGTTGGACCGGTCCGCAGCCGAGCCGCAGCCAGACTAATCCTCGCCCGGTTCCACGCTCTCAATGACCACGTTTGTTCCGCTGTCGGGGTGGTAGCTCCAGGACGCGGAGAATCCGCCCCACTCTGCGCTTTGCCGCCCGTCCAGGGCTCTCGTGTTGTCCATTCGGCTGGTTACGCTGTCGGGTATGTCAAGGGCCTGGAGCACGCATTCGATGTCCGCGTAGTCGACCCCCTCCTCGAGGTAATCAGTGCCCTCGCTATCCATCGTTAGACTCTGTCCGGAATCGCCAAGCTCAATACCCGTTTGTTCATGGACGCCACAACTCTGCACCGCGTCGAATAACACTGTGGACGGCTCGGGAGATCCGGACATATCGATCTGCGCAAGCAGTAGCCCCGCGCCCAGACCAACAACAATTCCAGCACCGGCGAACAGCACGTAGTTCCGCCGCGACGGAGGCAGCTGGACGGCAGCCGGGTACGGCGTCATACCGAACGGCGGTGCCGCGGGATTCTCCGGTCCGGTCCCGGACTGCGCGGGAGACCCGGACTGTGCGGGAGGGGCCGGAGGCAGCGGCGGCATGGGCTTCATCTGCGCACTCTCCGTGCTGTCGGCAGGGTTCTGCGGACCCGGGTACGTTGCGTCGTTCTGCGTCATTACTGCTTCTCCCACTTTCCGCATCGGCTTGACTTGAAGTCTTGGCCCTCGGACAGGGTGACAGTGGGCCTGCCTCCGCCGGGGAGATCGTTTTGCAGGATGTCGTCACCGTTCGAACCGCTTCGGTAAATCCCCCAGTAGCAGCTGGAGCCGACGTCGGCCGCGGTTGTGTAGGTCCCCGGCGAAACGTTGGTGCCCACCGTCCAAGTACCGTCGCTGACGGTGTCGGCAGCCTTCTGCTTCTCCGCGGCGGTGACAGCCGATTCCCGCTTTTCCACATCGGCCTCGGCCTTTGCGGCGGCTTCTTCGCGCTCCCCTACCTTCGTCTCCCGGGCGTATATGCCGCTGGAGAGCTTGTTGTAGTCCTCCTTCATAACGCTGTAGTCGTCCTGGGACTTCTCGAGCATCGACTGGCGCTGCGCCGATTCTTCCGAGAGCGCGATGTATTCCTCGCTCCGGGTCGGGTCGGTCAGGAAATGTCCACCTACAGCGCCGCCGGCAAGCAGTACGACGCCGGCGGCCGCCAGCCAGATCCGTGCGGCTTTACGTTTCGCCACCTGTCGGTCCACCGGTGGTTTGTCCGCAGGGTTCGTGGCCGTGCGCCGGTCTCCTCGTGCTTTCCTACCCCGCAGGGACGCTGGGGTATCGGTCTCCGGGGCAGGCGGCGGCGGAGGTACTGAGCCGGCAGTCACCATCTCTGCGGTTTCTGGTTCTGCAACCCGTGGCTGCTCCGGGGTGGACTGACTGGCGTGCTGCTGCGACATTCGTGGGTCTTTTCGCTGGTGCGGATCGAGGCGGGCGTGCACACCCGCCGCCGCACGCGCGGCCGCTTTCGGATGCACGCCCCTATATACATTCGGCAGCCGAAACCCATCCGTAAGGGGAAGGACATCTCATGGCATCAGCCAAGGGGGATCGCTTTGGACTCGCCGCCGCAGTTTCCGCAACGCAGCGCACCGGGCGACCATTGTGCACTACTGAACTGGTACGTACAGTATAGTTCGGTTATCACGTCACCCACGAGAGGTATACCGATGTCGACGACGACAACGACCGCCCCCACAGCAAGCGAGCTCATCGCCCGCGCGGAAAAGCTGGTCCCGCTATTACGGGAGCGCGCATCCGAGGCCGAGAACCTCCGACGGCAGCCCGATGAGACCATCGAGGATTTCAAATCAGCCGGGTTCTTCACAGCGATGGTGCCCGCCGAACACGGAGGCTCCGCACTCGGCCTCAGCGAGTTCGCCGACCTCGTCCGCGTCCTCTCGCGGGGCGATGCCTCTGCCGGCTGGATCGCCGCATTCCTCATCTCGCACTCGACCCTCCTCTATCGCTACGGCGCGGAAGCACAGGGCGAGTTCTTCGCGGAAAAACCGTACGGACTGACCGTCGCCGCTGCGGGCCCGCCCGGAGCCGCAACCCCCGTGGAGGGCGGATATAGCCTCTCCGGCACCTGGCGGTTCGGTTCGGGTGTTCTACACGCCGAGTGGGCCGCACTCAGTGCAATGTCCCCCGATGGCCCTCTCAGCGTTGTGGTACCCGTCAGTGAGACGGAGATCGTCGACACCTGGCACGTCCCCGGAATGAAGGCGACGGGCTCCAACGACATCCAGGTAGAGGGACTCTTCGTTCCCCGCCACCGCACGGTTTCCTTCCCCGCATACTCGTCCGAGCACAACGAGGGTGCGGCACTGACTGAATACCCGCTCATCGGCTACCCCATGAACCGCACGCTCAACCTCATCCATTCCGCTGTCGCGATCGGCACCGCAGACGCGGCCCTCGAGCTCTTCGCGGCCGGTCTCGGTAAGCGGGTCCGGATGCAGACGCAGCAGAAGCAGATCGACGAGCCGATCACCCGCCAGACCTACGGCAAGGCATGGGACCTCGTACAGGTCGCGGGTCTCCAGTTACACGACGCACTTGCGCACACTGACCGGGTTTACGGCCGGCACTCAACCGGTCCCGCGTCGCTCGCAGACCGCGCCCGCATCAATCTGGGGCTGACCGGATCCGGGCAGAAAGCTTTCCAAGCCATCGACCTCGTGGTGCGGGCAGCCGGTGCCTCCATCTTCCGCACCGGCGACCCGCTGGAGCGGATCGTCCGCGATACACAGGTCATGCGCAATCACGCCGCAGTCGACTTCGAAACCATGGCGTCCGTCGCCGGCGGCGCGCTGCTCGGTGTTGGTATCGGCGACTACGCCGAGCCCATGTTCTAAGTCGACCCGACTGCCCTCCACCTACTGATAAGGAAGACCGCATGACCGACATTGCTGCACTTGAACGCCGGATTTCCCGAACCGAGGCCTACATCGAGATCTCGAACATCATGGGAAGGATTGAGTTCCTCCACTCCGCATACGCGAACGAACCGATTGTGCCGTACTTCAGCACACGGCCCGACACCGTGATCGAACTCCCGTTCGGCCGCTACACCGGTTCCGACGCCGCGCAGCGCTGCTTCGTCGGCGCGCTCGACGAGGGCCTCCCGCCCCGCGACCTCAGCGGTGAGTACGTCGAGCACCTCCTGTCCACACCCGTCATCGAGGTTGCCGATGACCTCGAAACGGCGAAGGCCGCGTGGATCACGCCGGGCGCCGAGGCTCACCACCTCGGTTGGGTCGAGGGCAATCCCCTCCACGGGTTCTGGTACTGGGGCCGCTACCACCTGGTCTTCCGCAAGGAAGACGGCGCCTGGAAAATCTGGAAGTACCGGAACTCCCTCACGTTCGTTGCCGATTACTACAAGAGCTTCACGGACGGCAGCCTCCCCCGACCCCCAGCGCCGATCGGGAACGGCGGACCGGACAGTGCTCCGCGATTCCAGGTCGAGTACACCCCGTCGTGGGATCCCAAGGAACTCGTGCACGCGCCGGAGCCCTACGCCACGTTCGTCGATGAGGACGAGTTCTAAGCACGCAGGAACACCGAAAAGCGGGCGGGGGGATAAATCACCCCGCCGCGTTGCCGTCTGGCCCTCCCCGGGGGGGGTGGCGCACCCATGCCATCCCCTGCCCGCCGCCCACGCACAGCGTGGCCATGCCAAGCGTCTTGTCCTCGGTCGACAGGCCGTTGATCAGCGTGCCGATGAGGCGGGTGCCGGTCGCACCGAAGGGATGTCCGATGGCAATCGCCCCGCCGTGCGTGTTGAGCTGACGGTCCATGTCGATCCCGAGCTCCCTCGCAGAAGCCACGACCTGGACGGCGAATGCCTCGTTGATTTCGATCAGGTCGAGGTCAGCGATGGTCAGGCCGGCCCGACGCAGCGCCCGCCGCGACGATTCCACGGGTCCGAGCCCCATGATCTCCGGCGACAGACCTGAGACAGCGGTCGAGACGATGCGTGCCAGTGGCTGCAGACCGTGCGCCTTCGCATACCGTCCGGAGACGACCACTGCGGCGGATGCACCGTCATTGAGCGGGCAGGCATTGCCTGCCGTGACCGTTCCGACGGGCGAGAACACAGGCTTCAGCTCGGCCAGCACCTCCGCCGTGGTCCCCGGACGAAGCGAGTCATCCTGGTCGAAGATTGACCCGTCCGGCCGCACCACGGGCACGATCTCCCGTGCCAGGTAGCCGCTGGCCTGTGCTTCCCCTGCCAGGCGCTGCGAGCGCGCAGCGAAGGCGTCCTGATCGGCCCGGCTGACTCCGGTCAGCCGCGCCACATACTCAGCCGTGTGACCCATTTGGATATAGGCGTCGGGCATCCCGCCGTCGGTGCGCGGGTCGTGCCACGACGCCCCCGACAGCATCGCCTGCGCGGTGCGTTCGGCCGCTGCGTCGAACGCGGCATTGCCCGCCCCGGCCGGAGGGGCCGCGTGCGATGTCGACTCGGTACCTCCGACGAGGAACGCGTCCCCTTCGCCGGCCTTAATGGCGTGGAACGCCATCCGGGTGGTTTGGATCGAGGACGCGCAGAAGCGGTTCACAGTCGTGCCCGGCAGTGTGTCGTAACCGAGCAGCGTCGCCACGACCCGGGCCATATTGAAACCCTGTTCCCCGTCGGGGGCCGCCGTGCCGAGCATCAGGTCATCGACGTCGTCGATGGACAATCCTGGTACACGGTCGATGACGCCGGCGAAGACCTGGCGGGCGAGTTCGTCGCCGCGCACGTCGGCGAGTCCGCCCTTGCGGGCACGGCCGATGGCGGTACGGGCAATGGAGACGATGACGGCGTCGTTGTCAGTAAGCATGGTCATGCGGACTCCCGTAGGTGGGTTGGTTCAAGGGCGGCCATGAGGTTTACGGCGTCGTCAACGGTCTTTGCGGAGGCGAACCCATGGAAGTCGGGACGGTAGACGACGGCCACCGCCGTATCGAAGACCTCCCCGTATCGGCCGTCGACGTCACTGCCGCTGTGGCGGTTGCGGGCGGCGGTGTCGGCGGGCATGACCTCGATGACCTTGCACGGGAATCCGGCTGGTTTGGCCGCACGGATACGCTCCGCATCGTCCTCGCTCACCACGCGCCCGTCGACGAAGGCCACGAACTCACCCCAGGTAATCCGGTCCGCGGCCGTCTCGCTGCCGTCGAGGCCACGCAACCGTCCCTGCACGCCGATTCGGCCGGCGACCGGATCGGCCCCGGGCGCACCGCCGGGGAAAAAGCCCGGACCGAGGATCTCCGGGGGCATGGGGGGAAGTGCATTCCAGGGGAACGGCCCGGCACTGAGGAAGTGGGTGTCGCGCGCCTCGACCTTGGCGGGGTCGGTCTCGCAGATCATCCGGCCGAGTTCGAGCGACATCATCAGCGCATGCTGAACGTGTGCACCCCGCTCGCTCCCATAGGTGTCGAGCAGACTGAGCGGTGCGAGCCCGCTCAGCACGTGGTCAATCTTCCACACGAGGTTCGCGACATCGCGGACCCCCGACACCATGCCCCGCCCGAAGAAGGGCGGCATCTGGTGCGCGGCGTCGCCGGCGACGAACACGCGCCCGCGGCTCCATTCGGTGACGCACCGCGCGTTGAACGTGTACATCGCCAGGCGCTCGAGGTCCGCGTTCTCGGGAGTGACCTCCCAGGGAGCGACAAGTTCCCAGGCGTTCTCCGTGCTGGCGAATGCCGCAGCGTCCTCACCGGGCATCAGCATGAATTCGAAGCGGCGCCGCCCAGGACCACCCGAGACAACAGACGTCGGACGCAGGGGGTCGCAGATCTGGCCGTTCTCGGGCGTCCATTCACGCTCGGCCATCTGGAGATCCATCACCAGCCAGTCCGAACTGAAGTCCAGATCCGTCATTGCCAGCCCGGCGAGTTCCCGCACGGCGGAGTTGGCACCGTCGCATCCCACGAGGAATTTGGCACGGACCGTGGCCCCGCCGGCAGGGCCGTGGATGACCGCCGATACCCCCTCGGCATCCTGGTCAAACCCGGTAAGAGCGGTCCCCCAGCGAATCTCGAGCCCTTCGGCCATCTCCTGGTGCCGCCGCAGCGCGGCTTCGAGGTCGGGCTGGGCGAACATAGTGGACTCCGGCCAGCCCTGCGGACCATCGAGGGGTGCGGGGAAGGTCAGCAGGAGCTTCCGATCGGCAGTCAGCCAGTCGTAGCTCAGGGCAGGCTCGCTGAATGTGGCCTGCTCCTCCGCATCCAGGCCTACTCCGGCCAGGAATCGGTTGACATCCGGGTCGTAATGGACGGCCCGCGGCAGAGAATACGGCTCGCGGTGCTGCTCAACGGCCAGCACCCGGTACCCGCGCTGTGCAAGGTAGAGCGAGGTCAGTTGCCCAACCACGCCCTGCCCCACAACAAGCACATCGACATCGTTGTCGCTCATTTGGCTTCGATTCCATTCTGTTCGTTGAATACTCGGGCCCGCTGGACGAACCAGTCGACCGTGCCTGGGTTCTGCAGCGATCCGCGGTTGACCGCCTTGGCCTGGTCATACCCCAGGAACACCTTCTTCAAGGGCACCTCGATCCGCTTACCGGAGTACGTGACGGGAATGCCCGGCGCTGCCTCGATCGCGTCCGGAACGTGCCGCGCCGTCGCTCGGGAACGGATCGCGGTCCGGATCCGCGCGGCCAGGTCGTCGCTGAGTTCGACGCCGTCGGCCAGTTCGACGAACAGCGGCATCCAGTACCGCCCGCCCGGCATTTCGATCCCCAGAACGACGCCGTTACGCACCTCTTCCAGGGTCTGCAGTGCGGCGTAGATCTCCGCGCTGCCGAGCCGCACGCCGTCGCGGTTGAGCGTCGCGTCGGATCTTCCGTGCACCACCACACCCCCGCGCGGGGTGCGGCTGATCCAGTCGCCGTGCGTCCAGACGGACGGATCGGCTTCGAAGTACGCCGCGTGGTACTTGGCGCCATCCTCATCGCCCCAGAAGCGGACCGGCATTGACGGCATCGGACCGGTCAGCACGAGCTCGCCCACTTCGTCGTCCGCCGCCTCCCGGCCGTCCTCCGCGCGGACCTGGACGGGAGTTCCGAGCGTCGGTCCCTGCAGTTCACCGAGGTGCACGCGCTGCCACGGATTGCCCCCGATGAAACCGCTGCAGATATCGGTGCCGCCGGAATCACTCGACAGGTGGACATCGGCCTTGACCGCGGCGTGGACCCAGCGCCAGGTCGAGGGGGCGAGAACCGATCCCGTTGACATGATGGTGTCCAGGCACGAGAGGTCGTAACGGTCTCCCGGGCGCAGACCGGACTTCTCCACGAGGGCGAGATATGCGGCCCCGGTGGCGAGCATCGTCGCCTTTGTCTGAGCGACGAGTGCGAACTGGCGGTCGGCGTCCGGCCACACGGACGCACCGGGGAAGGTAACCACTGACGCCCCGACGCTGAGCGTGTTCGGAAGAGTGTTCCACACCATCCAGGACGTGTTCGCTGCGGTGAAGTAGCGGTCACCCGGACCGAGGTCGAACTGCAGCCCGATTCCCTTGGCGGATTCGAGCAGCATTCCGCCGTGTCCGTGCACGATTCCCTTCGGCGTGCCGGTGGTTCCGGAGGAGAAGAGGACCCACAAGGAGTGGTCGAACGGGAGGCGCCGGTAGTCCGCGGGTGCAGGCGGCAAGGCATCGAGGTCGTCGAGGTACACGACGTCGGTCACCGTGGGCAGCGCGGAGCCGACCGAGTCCACCAGCGGCCGGGAGTCGACCGCGCGGCCCTTGAACGTGTAGCCGGAGAAACCCAGCAGCACGCGGGGCTCGAGCGGCGCCAGCCTGTCGACGATGGCAGGTTTGGCAAAGTCGGGCGAGCACACCGACCAGATCGCGCCGAGGGACGCGGCCGCGAGCATCGCAGCGATCGCCTCGGGGATGTTCGGAAAGACGCCCGCGACGACGTCGCCCTGCTCGACGCCGAGGCCGCGGAGGCGGGCGGCGAGGGCCGCAACACGATCACGGAGACCGGCCCAGGTCCACTCGATGCGCCCGTCCTCGGACAGTCCGACGATCGCCACCTCGTCCGGCCGGGTGTCCGCATGCCGCAGGACGTTCTCGGCATAGTTCAGCCGCGCCTCCGGGTACCAGACCGCACCGGGCATGCGGCGCTCCGAAAGGGCAGGTCCCACCAGCCCGTCGCCTATCAGGCCCGCATGCTCACGTACGAGATCCCAGAATGCCCCGGGCTCCTCGACCGACCACCGCCAGAAGGCAGGATAGTCGTCGAGGAGCACGCCGTGGCGTTCGAGGGCGAGCTCACGGAGGGCCCACATCTGGGTGTTCCGGATGCTCTCCTCGGTGGGCGCCCAGGTGACTTCGGGCGCCCCGGACGTCTCGGTCACGATGCCGCGGTGAACTCGTTCGTAAACGAGCCGAAGCCGTCGAGGGTGCTGGTGAGGCGATAGCCCGGCCGCATCAGTATCCCGCGCGAGAGGCCCACACCCGCGGGCGTGCCCGTGAAGATGATGTCACCGGGCAGCAGCGTCACGATCTGCGAGAGCCGGTGGATGCTCTCGTCGATCGGGAAGAACAGCTGATCCGTGTCGCCGTCCTGAAGAGTGATTGTCTCTTCGCCCGGGCGCTCGAGCACCGCGTGGAACGAGATGGAGTCCCGGTTCGGGAATTCGTCCGGTGTGACCACGTACGGTCCGAACGGTCCGAAATTCGGGAACGACTTGCCCATCGAGAACTGCGGTACGGGGGGACGGCGCTGCACAGTGCGCTCCGAGTAATCCTGTCCGACGGCGATGCCGGCCACATGCTGCCAGGCATCGGCCTTCTCGATCCGGCGGCCTTCCTTACCGATAACCACGACAATCTCTGTTTCGTAATCGACGTCGTCGCTTGGCAGTTCGACCTGTGCGTTGGGCGCTGCGAGGCTGGAGCGGAACTTCGTGAAGACGATCAGGTCATCGGGTGCCGGGATGTTGGCCTCGGCGGCGTGGTCCTTGTAGTTCACGCCGATGGCGAGCACCTGCGGAGGCCTCGGGACCGGGATGCCGAGATCGGCCGGCTCGAAGGGCACAGCCGCCGGCAGGGTGGCCGCGGCCGCCCAGGCGGCGAAGTCACTCCAGCGCTCGTAGACATCCATCGGGTCAGGCCCGAAAGCGCCGTCGGAGGCTTTGGCGATGTCGACTGCTCCCCCCTCGGTCACGAGGGAGGCACGGCCGTTCAGGTTGGCTATACGCATGTGTCAGGCCTCCGCTGCGAGCGGGAAGGGAACTCCGCGCAGGAGCTCGGGGTTCGCCGCGATCTTCTCTGCCCAACGGTCGGGGAACGACGGGTTGGGAACCTCGACGGCGGGACGGAACTCACCGGCATAAGCCCGGCGGTGAATCTCCTCGTGATCCATCCCCGCCTCGCGTGCGGCAACCAGCTTGTCCGGGTCGAACTGCGGTCCGAGCTGGTCCTCCGCGAACTCGCGTGATGCCCACATCCACTCGCTCGACTTGCCCCAGTCATGGAAGTTGTCCACCTGGATCTCGATGCCGTTCCCGTCCGGGTCGGTGTAGTACATGGACATCGTCATGCCATGGTCCATGTTGAAGGCGGGCAGGATGTCCTGGTCCCGCAGGCGGACGTAGTTGTCCAGCCACGAGTCGAAGTCGGGGTATTCGAACGCCGTGTGGTGGATCCCGGCCGAGTGGGGTTTGTCCACCGGCGGGACCGTGCCGGGGATGCGGAGAAGTGCGATGCGGTGGTTCGCCTCATCGTTAACCAGCCAGGCGGCGTTCTCCGAGTAGAAGATCGGCTGCAGGCCGCAGACGGCCTCGTAGAATTTCACCATGGGGTCGATCTCCATGGTCATGAAGGTCGCGTGGTGGAGTTTGGGGGCGCGGATAGGGCGCGGTTTCGGCGTGGTGGCATAGACGGACTGGGACATCATTGTTCCTTCACTCGGCGGCTGCGCTGCAGCCGATTCATTGCTGTACTTGCGGCTCGGTTTTGTCAGGAGGGCCCTCAGGCCGCCGGCTCCACGGGGGTGAAGTGACCGAACCGGCGGTGCTGATAAACGAGGCCGGCGACATCGAAGCTGTCCGCAGCACCGACGAGACCCGTCACGATCGTGTGATCGCCCGCCCGCACCAGGTCCACGACCTGGCACGCTGCCCACGACGCGATGCCGGCAATACGCGGCAATCCCTGATCCATCACCCAATCCACGCCGGCGAACCGGTCGAGCCCACGCCTTGCGAAGGTCGAGGCGATCCCCGCCTGGTCGAAGGCGAGGACATTGAGACCGAACCGCCCGGACCGCGTGATCAACTCGAGCAGGTCTGAGTCGTGTTGAAGCGACACGAGGACCATCGGTGGATCCAGCGACAACGATGCGAACGCACTGACCGTTGTCCCATGCGGGACACCGAGAGTGGTCGTCACGATGGAGACGGGCGTGGCGACGGCTCCCATGGCTGCCCGGAATGCCTGCGGATCAACGGAAACTTCTGTATGCGTATCCACCGGTACCTCCTCATTGAGATTCATAGTCGTACTGTACGGTGTAGTGCAGATAAGTGCAATGGGTTTATTCCGGCGGCCCGGGGAACGTGTCGTACGGCTCCGGGGCGAGCGGGAGCTCACGGGGGTCCCAGACCGGCGAGTAGGGCACCTGACCGCGGGGCGGAGCATCTGGTCCGTTCTCGTCGTAAGGCGGCAGAGGCGGGATCAGCTGCGCAGCGGCATCCGTGAAGCTGGCGCTGTAGTCTGTGATGAAGGTGGCCGAGAGCCGGAAGTGCCAGAGCCGCCAGGCATCGTCTTCACGGACGAAATCCGCCGAGTACCGTCCCCAGTACCAAAGCGCCCGAAGCGGGTTGCCTTCAACCCAGCCGAGGTGATGCGCCTCGGCGCCCGGTGAGATCCATGCCGCCGAAGCGGTGCGCCCGTCCTGGGCAACTTCCACCACCGGAGTCGTGAGCAGGTGCTCAACGTACTCACCGGTCAGATCGCGCGAGGGCGCCTTCATCGGTGGCGGCGCCCACGCTCTCCGGGCGGCGTCCGGCCCGGTGAACGTACCGAACGGCATCTCCACAACCAGGTCCTCCCGGTCCGCGAACAGCGGTGGAATCAGGTCATCCCGATAGGCCGAGTGGTAGAACGCATAGCGCCCCATGAGGTTTTCGATTTCATGAACAGCTTCGAGGCGCTCCAGTCGGCGGGTGATATCTGCGAGTTCGGACATGATGCCCTTTCGTAACGGAGGGGATGGAGGGGCGACGTCGATTAAAAGAGGGGCTCGGGGAAGTCGCCGAGATCCTGCCCGAGGAGGACACCGCCGGCAACAGCGCTCATGGTCATGAAATCTGCGGACGCATGATTGCGGATGACCTGCACATCCCTGCAGATGCGCTCCAGCGGGTCACCCGTGCGGAAGATAGAGGCCCCCGACGAGCGCACCACCAGGTCCACTGCAGCAAATGCCTTGGTGCCCGCCCCGGTGAGACCCAGGTTGATCACGGCGCGATTCTCAAGGCTTGCCTCCTGCGAGCGCTCAGGCCCGTAGATGGCGGCCGTCATTTCGAGTGCGTCCCTCATCTGCAGCTCCGCGACGTGCAGCAGGTCCCACGCGTGGGCGTATGCCGACCGCACCAGCGGCTCATCCACGATTCGCTGCCCGGTCTGCATGCGGACACGCTTACCGGCATTTCCACGGAACAGCTCCAGGGCCGCATCCGCGGTGCCGAGCGCCACTGCAGCCTGGATGACAGGCAGAATGCGGTTGACGGGGTACGCAGCGAGCGGGTAACCGGGGTGCAGCGCAGCAGCCCGTTCCGAGTCTGCGGAGAACAACGCGAACTCAATCGTTCGGTGCGCGGGAACGAAGACGTCCTTTGCCTCTACATCGTTGCTCCCGGTGCCCTTCATACCGGGGACCTGCCACGTGTCGATCACCGTCACGTCCTCGATGGGCACCGCCACCGAGAGCGGCCCGGTTGGAGAAACGGCGCTGACCATCACCCATTGGGCGTGCATCACAGCGGAGGCGAAGCGCCAGCGACCGCTGACCAGGTAGCCGCCCTCGGTCGTCACCGCCGTTCCGGGAGGGGTGGCCGCCGCCGCTGCCAGCGCGTACGTGCCGCCCTGGAAGAAGTCGGCCTGCGCCTGTGCCCCATAACGAGCGAGCAGGAGATTGTGGGCCATGAGGAACGCGCCGACCCATCCGGCTGACGCGTCGCCCCGGGACAGGGTCCGGACGATGTCCACGTACTCGATGAGGTCGATCTGGGAGCCGCCCAGCGTGGCTGGGAGCATCGCGCTGAATAGGCCTGCCCTTTCGAAGTCGGAGATCGTTTCGTCCGGGAGGCGGCGAAGCTCCTCGGTCTGGGCCGCACGCTCCCTCAGCAGGGGCACCAGTGCTTCGGCATTCGACAGGAGTTCGGCAGGGAGGGGGGCGGTAAGCAGAGGGGACATAACGGGGAACCTTTTCTTGGTGATGGGACGTGGGTGATAGAGAGAGTGGTGAGATGGCTGCTCGCGTCACGAATGCCGGCGGGTGTCCGCCAGGCGGGTGACGTAACGGGGACTCAGTCAGTAGGTCGGGGCTCGACCAGCGCTTCCTCGTTATGAACGGCAGGTCCCGTCCACGGGGCGGGGAACTTCGGCAGAAGGGCGGCGCACGCTACCGCGATGACGCCCAGCACAACGAGTACGAGCATCGGCGCGGCGTAGCTTCCCGTAGCTGCCTGAAGCGCACTGAAGAGGTACGGGGACGCCGCAAGCGCAACACCCGTAACCGCGAGCGTCATGCCTTGGAGTGCTGCGAAGGACTTCATCCCGAAATACTTGGCGATCAGCGCCGGACCCAGGGCCGACTCCACGCCCGCGATGATGCCGAGCAGTCCCATAGAGAGATAGACGAGCACCAGGGAACCACCGTTACCGAGTGCGAGCAGGAGACCCAGCGGTGCGCCGAGGAGAAGCAGCGCCACGACCCACGGGCGGCGTGTGCGGTCAAGAGTGGTACCCCCGGCAAGCAGTCCAATGATTGACGTGCTGGCGAGTACCGAAAGCGAGACCGAGACGGCGGCGGGATTGACACCGGACTGGCCGAAGAAATCCACTGCGTTCTGACGCATCGCGATCGGCCCGGTCCCAGCGAGGACGAGGAAGAGGATGAGTAGAATCCACGGTCGTGTCAGAATCGCCTTCCGGAACGGCACCCCGGGAAGAGAAGCGTCGACTGCCTTGGGCAGAGAAACGTGCGCAGTGACCTTGGGCTCGGAGATGAGCCAGAGCACGGTGGGGATTCCGATGACGGCGACCGCGATGGCGGTAACGAGGTAGGTGCCGTCCCAGCCAAGCCCCGCGAAGACCCCGGCGTCGACGCTAGGCATAGGCGCACCGCCCGTGTCACCAGGCGGAACCAGACCACCGCTTCCGGAGTCTGCGGGGGGCTCGGCTCCCGCCGGCGGCTCGGCTCCCGCCGGCGGCTCGGCTCCCGCCGGCGGCTCGGCTCCCGCCGGCGGCTCGGCTCCCGCCGGCGGCTCGCCTGCCGGGGGCACCCCACCTGTCTGGGGCGCGGCGTTCCCATTAATAAGCCACTGGAACAGAGGAGATGAGATCGCTGCGATCACGCCGGACATCACGCCGACGAGGCCGAAACCAATACCACGATGCGCCGGGAACCACCCGGAGATGACTTTGAACACCACCCCCAGGCTCGCGCTGAAGCCACAGATTGCCGTGAGGGTAAGAAGCACACCGAGCAGCCATGTGGTGGTGCCGGCGACCGGAACCAAGGCCATAAAAACCGCATAGAGAATGATGGACGGCAAAGCGACCGTCCGGGCGCCGTGGCGGTCGACCCAGCGTCCGAGGAAGGGAAGGAACAATGGTCCGACGAGCAGCGGAATGCTGACGAACAGAAGTATCGCGTCCTGCGGCCGTGTACCTGTGCTCATCGCGTAGGCCGGAACAATAAAGGGGGTCATCGCAGCCAGGGCTGCAGGACTCACGGCGACCAGCAGAAGACTGCCGATCAGCGCCGCCTTGGCCCGACCCGGGGCCTTCAGGAAGTCGACGGCGTATTGTCGAAAGCTGATTTTCGCTGCGTTGTCGAGCAGGGGCACGGGCTGCGGAACGCTCGACGCCGGCACAACTGGATGATCTTTCTGCATCGGGACTCCTTGTGGTCGGTTGTCGCCGGCGTCGACCTTGACGCCTGCGCTTTCACCTGCTGGGGCACGAGGGTGAACCCCCGGGACACGACTTAGGGGCGCGGGGGTACTGCCGGAGGACGCCCGCCCTTGGGCGCAGTGACGGGCGAACTTATCGCCGCCATCATCGGAAAAGGTGCAAGACCGAACATCGCCCGGCCATTGATCTCAGCCATCGGATCGATCCGGAACGCCCCATGCGTGGCCAGGACGTGGATGTCCCGGACCGCGCGCTGGATCGGATTGGAGAGGGAAACCGCCGACGATCCCAGAGCGAGGAGGAGCCCGTCCACTGTGTGGAGGCACTGGTGGATCAGGTGGACGAGATCCATGGTGATTTCGGGTTCTTCAGACGGGAGATAGTCCTCACCTGCGAGCGCCCGCCGATCCGCCTCGTCCATGTGCCGGGCGAGAACGGCGTCCGCCGCGTTGATGGCCGCACGCGCTTTGCCTGCGACCATCTGGATCGAGGCCATTTCCGCCATTGTCGGGTAGGGCAGATTGAACGGCGGACGCTTCGCGGCCTGCGCCAGGAACGAGTCCAGTGCCCCCTGTGCGATCCCGATGGCCAAGGCGGCGAACGCGCCGCTGCTGCCGATCATCATCCCGAACGCTCCGTGCTTGAAGCCCAACCCCGAGTAGGCGCCGCGAAGTGAATCGCTCAGACGCGGAAGGTCAGCGGTGTGGACGACGCGGTAGTCGGGGACGAAGATCTCCTCGTCCGCCCGGATGCTGTTCGAGTTCGTTGCCTGAAGCCCCATGACATGCCAGTCGTCGACGATCGTGTACTGGTCCCTGGACAGGACACCCATTGCGCGTCGCCGCTCGCCGCTTGCCGGGTCGTCATACTCGAAACCAACGGAGCCCCAGGCAGCGTGCTTGCTGCCGCTGCCGAACGACCATTTGCCCTTCACCTGGTAGCCGCCGGCCACCTTGCGGCCGTCGCCGACCTTCGGAGCGAAGACGGTCGCGCCGAACACGAGCGGACCGACCCATTCGTCGATTTCCGCAAGTACTTCGTCGCGGACCTTCGCATCGAATCCAAGGATGTTCCGGGTTGCGCTCGAGACGATTACCAGCCAGGCGGCTGCCGCATCGCCCTGGCCGAGTGTCCGCACGACCTCCGCAGTGTCGCGGGCCCCGAGTGCGTAGCCGCCCAACTCTGTGGGGATCGTGATTTTGAAGGCACCGACCCGATTCACCGCCTCCAGGGTGGCAGGAGTCAGTGCGCCGAGTGCTTCCCCCTCGGCGGCCTGTTGGCGCAGCAACGGGAGGAGCCGGACAATCTCGTCCCGCATTCGGCGGCCCTCATCACTCAGGTACGGCGACTCGGGGAACTTCGCCCTGGTGGCGGAAGGCCCGTCCGGCAGGATCGGCTCTCCGTTGGGGATACCTGCCGGCGGCATTGTGCGTGATGTTGTCATCGAGGGATCCAATCTCTTCTTTGAGGCTTCCGTGATCAGGGGCGGGGTGCGACCGGACCCGACGGCAGCGTCGGGGGCGGCGGGCCTTCGGCACGGAGCGGCCCCAGCGCATGCGTCCACCGCAGCAGTTCCGTCAGCATCGGTGCGACGGCACCCTGGGCGGAAGGCGGCGGCACGAAGTCGCCTTCCTCAAAGTTCTGCATAACAAGCGGCAGTACGACGCCGTCCGGCAGCGGCATCATGCGAACAGTCGTGACGATCTGTTTCATGACCTGTACTGCGCGGAGACCTCCCGCGATGCCGCCGTAGCTGACGAAGGCGACGGGAGCATACGTCCACTCGCGCCCGAGGTAGTCGAAGGCATTCAGCAGGGCGGCCGACGGCCCGTAGTTGTACTCCGGTGAAACGAAGATGAACGCGTCCGCTTCCCTGATTTTCGCGGCCCACCGCTGCGTGTGCCCATGCTCGTAGCGTCCCAGGACAGGGTGGTGGCGTTCGTCGAGGACGGGCAGTTCATACTCCGCGATGTCGACGAGCTCTACCTCGAATCTCCCATCCGCCACCGCTCGCTCAAAGGCCCACTTTGCTATGGGTCCGGCGAGGCGGCCGGGGCGAGTGCTGCCGACAATGACCTGCAGTTTGGGCATCGGTCAGTCCCCCAGCGGATCCTGGCCGGGGACCGCTTTGCGGAAAGTGCTCCAATGCTCGGCAAGCTTGCCGTTGTGCACCCGAAAAACGGTGAGGATGTTCCAGTCGTAGGAGGCCTCCGGAATGACGGGATCGGGGACGACTTTTCGCATCATGAGGCAGGCAACCTCGCCATCGAGGATGACGCCCACCACCGGCGGCGGGATCTCACCAACGACCGGCACATGCCGGAAGTGTTCAATGAGCTTCTCGAGGCCGTTACCGGCCGCGTTCGGGTCGTGCTGGACGTAGTCTTCCGCGGCGTATCTGGTCATGACCTCGACGACCTGTTCCTGCACCTTGTCGTCGCGGACAATACGGGCCATGTCTGCTTCGAAGTCGATAAGCAGGCGCTTGACGGCGGTGCGTTCCGGCGAAGAATCGGCAGCGACCGCTGCCTTGAACTCCTCATTGTCGAGCCAGTTCTGATAAATCGCGGGATCACTGATCTCTGCGATTCCATTGATGACGGTAAATCCAGCCATGGTGCGGATCCTCTCTGCAGCTGTCGGCGTCGCGTCAGGGGCAGACACCGCATCGAAACGCCATCGTTTCGATCAGTTCGAGGGTCACGCTACTGCCACGCCACAGGGAGCGCAACCCCCCGTCACGTTCGCAGCCTGCTCCCGGCGCAGGAGATGAGGGGGTTGGCCGGTCGGCTCCGGCTGGTTTTGCCGCCGACGACCGTGTTCGGGGAGGGGTTGGCGTCGGAGCGATGTGGAGCGCATGGGCGACGTCGGGGCGGGAGCGTGAAGTGTCAGCGGTGCGAGAGCACCGGGATCAGAATCGTGTCGACGAAGCCGGCCAAATACTCGCGGTCCGGAAATGTCCCCTCCGCCAGATGTTTGGCGAGCGGCATGGATAAGAACGCATGATGGCAGTACCGCCGAACGGTCGCATCGACGGAGATCTCCCGACGCTCGACGGCGCGGTCGATGGCGCGGTCGAGCGGGGAACCCGCAGGAGCCGAGATCTGCTCACGCATCGTCTCCGCGAGTGCCTCATCGCGCATCGACGCGTGGGCGAGGGCCGCGAGGAGCGTCATTTCGGACTCAGCCACATGGGCGATCTGCTCCATGACGGCGAGCAGATCGCCGCGTAACGTGCCGGTATCCACATCGACCGGCTCCTCCAGTTGGGAGTGTGAACGGAGGGCGGCCATCACCAGGCCCGGCTTGCCGTGCCACTGGCGATAGATCGTCGCCGTGCTGCATTTGGAGCGTTTCGCCACGGCGGGCATGGCTAGGCCTTCATAACCGACCTCCTCGAGGAGGCCAAGGGTCTCGGCGAGGATCTCCGCCTCACGGTGCGGTGAGAGTCGGCTGTGCCGAGGCCGTTCAGCGGGATCACTCACCGTCACAACCTCTCTCCCGTCACTCTTAGCCCAGCGCCGGTCCCCACGGATAGTCGTAGCCGGGTTTCAGCACCAAGTCCTGTTCCCCCGCAATCGGACGCAGCCCGCGCAGGAAGACACGCACAATGTATTCGACATGGGCTTCGAGCAGCTCGTCGGAGACGTCGAAGTCTGAGATCAGTGCATCGAACTCGATGCCGGACACCGTCATCCGCAGGAGCATTGAGGCGTGCGCCTCCGGCCGATCAACTTCGAAGTTGTGCTCGGAGCCATAGTCAACGAGCAGCTGCGCGATGATGCTGATGATGTCCGAGACGTCAGGCATCGGGATGGTGTTGAACGCAGCCTGGATCTCACGGCGCCGGTTGTGCTCAGCGATCATCACGCGGAAGTACGCGATTGCCTGTGCGCCAGTGCCGGCCCTGGTCGCCGCGACCAGGGCGCCAACCAGCCGATCCTCAGCGGACCCCTCGCCTGATCCGTCGCGCTGCCGAAGCTCGCGCAACCGCTGCCCGAGCTCCATGCTTCCATGCTGCAGAACAGCTTTGAAGAGCTCGAGCTTGTCCGCGAAGTGCGCGTAGACCGTCGTCTTGGACACTCCTGCCTGAGCCGCCACCGCGTCCATGGATGTGCCGTCATACCCGTTGAGCAGCAACAGTTCAACGGCTGCATCGAGCACCGCGTCGCGCTTGCTGCGCCCGCCGCTTCGTTTGGCCCGTGGCATTCGGCTCTCCTCTGTATACGCTCCGACTCAACCCGCACACCTGCGGGTTGCCGCTCATCGCCATCCTATGCTCTGCACCGACCAGTACGGAAAGACATGCATGGACAACTTGCGCACTGATCCGTACAGTACACCCCAGCCACACAGACGGAGATGACATGACTGACACGATTCCCCAGCCACCTGACGAGCTGAGTCCGGGCCTCCCCCCGGGGCCTCCCCCTGAGCGGTCGACCCCTCTGGATGCACCGGCATCCAGGTACCTCAGCGCGGAGGGGAAGCGGCTCGCAGCCGGAGTGCGCGCCCTCCAGAACCGCATTCGGGAGCTCGCCCCCGAGGCCGAGCGCCGCGGCCGACTCAGCCCGGAGATTGTCGAGGCCTTCACCGAGCTTGGCCTCTACCGCGCCTGTGCCCCCATCGAGTACGGCGGCTCCGCTCTGGGTGCCCGCGACATCGCTGAGATTGCGCGGGCACTGGGACGAGGCGACGCCGCGGCAAACTGGACCTTCTTCGTCGGCACCAGCCTCCGTATGGTCAGCACCTTCCCCAAGCCCTTGGTAGACGAACTCTACAGCCGGCAGCAGGGCCATGTCGGCCCGCTGGCCGCCGGGGGTTCGACGTTCGCTGCCGTGACGGGCAAGGCGGTCAGAGTGGAAGGGGGATGGAACGTTGAGGGTAAGTGGACCTACGTATCGGGTAATCACGACGCCGCCTGGCTTTTCGGCGGTGCCGCATGGACGGACGGAAACCGCAGCGGCCATGCATTGTTCATGATGGACCCGGCCGACATCGAACCGGTTGATGACTGGCACGTGGCCGGCATGATGGCGTCCGACTCCAACTCCATCACCACAACCAAGCCGATGTTTGTGCCCGACCACCGCTTCATCGATATGTCAGAGCTCCCGATGCACCTGGACAGTGCAGCGGAACGGTTCACGGGTCTTGCCTACCAGGCGAAGACACGGGCATCCATGATGACCGCAACGGTATTGAACATGGCCGCCCTGGTCGGCATGGCCGAGGGCGCCCTGGAGGTGTTCCAGGAGCTCGCGCAAAAACGGAAGCCGTTCAGCCCGCCCTACGACACGATTGCCGAAATGGCATCGAGCCAGGTCGCAGCCGGTAAGGCAAAGGCGCTTCTCGGCGTTGCGGGCGCGACCGTGCTCCAGTATGCGGACGAGATCGACCATCTCGCGGTTCGCGGCGAAGACTACACCGGCGACGAGGAAGCGCAGGGCTGCACTGACCTCGCCTTCGCCGGCCAGCTGGCGAAGGACGCGATCGACCTCCTCCTGCGCATCCTGGGGTCGTCAGGCATGGCACTGTCCAACCCCCTCCAGCGTTACTCGCGCGACTCGGGCGTCATACTCTCCCACGGTGCAATGCGTCTCGAATCCCTTGCGGAGATTAGTGGTCGCCGGCTCCTCGGACAGCCCCCGTTCAAGATGTTCGCCGGTGGGCTGCAGGACAAGGGTGCGCAGAAGTAACCGGCACGGTAAACGCTGACGGTCCCGGGTGGAGCTTTCATTCCACCCGGGACCGCGCTTTCAGGGCTACAGCCGTGGAGCGGAAGCACGTCTGCCCAGCTTCCGCTCTGCGTTCAGCTCAGGACTCCAGGACACCCTCTTGGACGGAGGCGCCCGTGATCCAGCCGATGACGCTTTCCTTGTCGACTGACCCCGTCGCGGTGTCTGCCACCTTGCGCCCGCGGTTGAGGACGACGGTGCGGTCGGACACGGCGAAGGCGAGTGGAAGGTTGTGGGTGACTACGACAATCGAGGTGCCGCGCGCAGCGAGGGTCTTGATGAGCTCCTCGACGAGTTCGGTCTGCTCGTGTCCGAGCGCAGCCGTCGGCTCATCCATGAGGAGGATGCCCTGCTCGGGCAAGCGCGCGCTTGCCCGAGCAATGGCGATGACCTGGCGCTGCCCACCGGACAGCATCTCGACGGGGCGGGTCACCGGCGCCGTCCGGATGCCCAACTCGTCGAGTTCGCGCTCCGATTCACGCCGCATCGCCTTGTGGTCGAGGAACCCGAGCCACCCGAGAGGCCCACGCATGAGTTGCTCCCGGCCCAGGGTGAGGTTCCCGGCGATATCCATCGCCTCCACCAGTGCGAGGTCCTGATACACCATCTGGACACCGGCACCGGAAGCATCCCTCGGCGACTTGAAATCCACCGGGCGCCCGTGCACGAGGATCTGCCCCGAACTGGGGCTGTGCGCACCCGACATGACTTTCAGCAGCGTCGACTTGCCGGCACCGTTGTCGCCCAACAGCGCGACTACCTCACCTGAATGGACGGTCAGGGACACTCCCTCCAGGGCGCGGGCATATCCGTAGTGGACCGAGATGTCCTTCAGTTCCAATGCGGCGTCACTCATCGTGTTCCTCTTTTCGCGCCGTCGTCGCCACTGGCGAGAAGGAGCTTTGACGTTGTGTTTGTCGTCCACATGTTGAGGCCGAGACCGCCGACCAGCAGCACGCCCGTCACCACCGAAGACCAGTCCGCCGGCACCTTCGCCAGCAACAGTCCGGCAGATATCGTCGCTACCACAATCACGCCGAGACCGACCCTGGGGAGGCTCCCCCGCCCGCCGACGAACGGCACACCGGCAAGCGCAACAGCTGTCATTGCGGTGAAGACGGTGCCCACGCTGGCGCTCGGGACCGCGGTCGTGATGTAGGCCGCTGTCACGATTCCTCCGAGGGCTGCGCACAGACCCGAGATCGCGAAGCCGAGGATGCGGTACCAGTTAACCGCGATGCCGACGCGGCGGGCGGCCTCGGCGCTGCCGCCGACGGCCAGCAGACGTGTCCCCCCGCGGGTGAACTTGAGGAACACAGTGAGGATAATGAAGAGGACCACCGCGATGTACACCGGTGCGGGAATGCCGAAGTATGTCCGCGTTCCCATGAACACCAGCTGGGTGAGCCCCGAGATGTTGTAACTGCCGGCGATCAGGAGCGAGGCACCACTGAGCACACTGAGCATGGCGATGGTGACGATCAGGGGATTGAACCCCCGGAGTACGACCGCGGCGTTGACAAGACCCACGACGAGTCCCACCAGCAAGCCGCACATGATCGCCGCCCCCACCGGCAGCCCTTCCTGAAGGAGGCGCCCGGTGACGACCCCGGCCAGTGCAGCTGTGCCAGGCACCGAGAGGTCCAGCACTCCCGTCATGATCCCCACAGCGACACCCGCGGCGAAGATGCTCGCGATCGCTGCCGCGTTCAGTACCGAGATGGCGGTGGGCAGGGTGAGGAAGTACGGTGCCCCCCAGAACGCGAAGACGGCGATGATCGCGAGGAAGAGTGCCAGGAGACCCTGGTCACGAATCAGGAGCAGCCCCCGGATCTTCCACGGCAGGGCGTTGTTCGGTGAGAGCTGACTCACCGTGTCGGCCCGGGTAACCAGCGCCATATTCAGTTACCGCCCGTAGCCTTAACCGGAGTCTCGATGATCCCGCCCTGGGATGTGGGGTCAGAGATCAGGCGAATGAGGTCTGCTCCGGCCTCGTCAACGGCGCTGGAGTAGTCCCAGCTGACGACAGCCGTGATGTCTCCGGCCTCCTGCGCGGCCACGGCCCCGTCACCGCCGCCGCCGGCCACGATGCAGGCCGGAGTCTTGTTGGCAGCCTTGAAGGCACCCGCCGCACCGAGCGCGGTCTCGTCGCTCGCCGCAATGATGACGTTCGCATCGGGGTTGGCGATGAGGAGCTGCGAGACGGTGGTCTGTGCACTCGAAATGTCCGCAGCCTCGCCGGTCGCGACGATGGGGACGTCCGGGGCTCCGGCCGCAAAGGAATTCTCGATGGCACCGATGACCTGCTCTGTGCCGCCGGCGGCATCAGGCGGCATCAGGAACAGCGCCTCGCGCCCTTCGCCGTCAACGGCGCACTTCGCTGCGGTGTCGCCGATCATCGTCCCGTACTTCATGAAGTCCGGCTCGTCGAACGCAATTCCCGGCTGAGGTCCCTCCAATCCGACCGACATGGGCGGACCCTCCACAACCACGGGAATCTTCGCCGCCTGCAGCGCCGCGAGGCTCTGAGCGGCGGTCTCAGGCGCCACGGGCATGATCCACGCCCCCACGATGCTGCGCGTGTCAATTGCCTGCTGGATCTGCTGGGCCTGCTTCACCGCGTCGAAGCCCGCGTCCTGGATGGTGACGGTGTACCCCTCACCCTCGAAGTACTCGACCACGCCGTCGGCTAGCGCCGCGACGACGTCGATCTGGGAGGACGGAGTGAAGAAAGCAATCTCTCCCTTCGACTCAGCGCCGGCGGAACCGGCGGGCTCGGCAGCCGCTTCCTCGGATGCGGCGCATCCGGGAAGGGTCAACAGGCTGACCGCGAGCGCGGTGCCTGCGATTGTGAGGGCGCGAGCATTCTTCATTGAATCTCCTTGTGCACAGGGGCAGCATTGCCTGCGAAAGACACCAGACATTATCGGTTTCTGCACTGTACCGACCAGTAGCCTAATGCGCAATACCCCCCACCCGGCGTCGGAGGTACAGCTATTGGGGCTCAGCGATCTCCGGTAGACAGATAACGGGGTTAGGGAGCCGGCCGAATCCCACATGCCGATCCCGGCCACACCACACCGCGTCCATCCCCTAGACTCACCGTCCATGGACCTATCGCACTTGCTGGCGTACATCGTCGGCGGCATCGCCTTTGTAGCCGTTGGACCGGTCATGCTGATTATGGGTATTCGTGCCTACAGGGGCCGCTGGAAGTCGTGGCTGACCTTCACAGCTAAATCGACGGCAAAGCATTCCCGGCTGGGTTTCGTTTTCTTCTGGGGTGGAATGGCATTCACGGCAATTATTCCCGCACTGGCTTCGGACGGCTCAGCGATCCCCGATGCAGCTCGTGCAGCCATACATGGGTTTTTTGCGGTCTGCATAAGCATCGCAATGATGCATCAGTTCTTCCTGCCGAAATTCCTCCGCCCCCTGCTGCTGCCGCACTGGTACCGGGAGTGGGAAGCTGCCCAATTCGAGCGCGAGGCGCAGGAGACAGAGCTGCGCCGTGCCAGACGCAAACGCCTCCGGAAGCTGCCCCGGGCTGAAAGACGCCGGGTTCGGCTCCAGGAAATGGGCGCGGCTGAACCGCTGATCGTCGTCGAGGTTGATCAGAAGGTCATCAGGGAAAAAACCTGGCGTTACTAGCCCTTCAGCCCGTCCCGCAGCGCCTTCCACGCACCGGTGGACCAGAGTGCCCACAGCACCAGGGGCGGCTGGAAGAACAACCGCACCAGGCGGGCCCGGTCCGAATCCAGGCCGAACGCGTCCGTGTGGGTGACGTACTGGGAAATGTTGCCCGGGAAGATCGCAATGAAGAACGCAGCGGCGGCCAGGCCTACCGGCACGCGGCGTTTCCGCAGCAGGATCAAGGCCGCGCCCAGGCTGATTTCGGCCACGCCGGAGAGCAGCACCACGGCGTCCTCGTTCAGCGGGACCCAGTCCGGCACCTGCGCCTGGAATTCCTGCCGGGCGAAGGTCAGGTGCGAGGTCCCGGCGAAGGCCAGGAACGTCCCAAGTCCGACGGCGCCGATGCGGCGCGGTTTCGACGTCGGCGGCGCGGGGCGGGCGGCAAGGGAAAGGACCTTCTTCAGGGCGGACATGGTCCCGACGCTAACACCCCTGCCCCGCGCCCGCAGGACTTCGTGGACAGTTGCCCAACCTAGCGCCCGTACCGGACCGGCGGCTTTTGGTGCCGCAGCGGAGCCGGGACGGGCTTCGGTCGGGGCCGGTCGGGGCCGGTCGGGGCCGGCGGCGGACAGAAGATCCCACCAGGTGGTGCAGTTGTGGCAGACGGTGTCCCACGAGGCAACAGCAGCACCACCCCGTGGGATGCTGTGCTGGCGCTGCGGTGACTCCAGCCTGCACAACTCATCAACTGAGCAGTTAATGGGGTTATGGCGGACCGATAAGCCCGTTATCTGCTCAACAGATCCGGGAATCCCGTACCCGCAGGAGCAGGGCGCGGAACGGCCGCCTAGGTGAGCCGGTTGTAGGCCAGCTGCGCCAGGGCGGCGGCCTGGTCCCCCAGCACCGAGTCGTCAAAGACCACCCGCGGGGAATGGTTCCAGGCGGCGGTGACCGGATTGACCGACGGCGGCGTTGCACCGAGGAAGATGAAGGTGCCGGGGACCTCGTTGAGCACCAGCGAAAAGTCCTCCGATCCCATCAGCGGATCGCGGGATTCCAACACCCGGTCCTCGCCGAAGATCTGCCGCAGCCCGGTGACGGCTTCCCGGGTTCGGTCGGGATCGTTGCAGGTGACGGGGTAGCGGATGGTGAAGTCCACCTCCGCGCTGCAGCCGTGCGCGGCGGCGATGCCCTCGGCGAGCGCCTTGGATTCCACGATCACCCGGTCCAGCGATTCCTCCGAAAGGGTGCGGACCGAGGCGCCGAGGCTCGCGGTATCCGGAATGACGTTGATCGCTTCCCCTGCGGAAAGCTGGGTCACGGTAAGCACGATCGGGTCGAAGGCGGAGAACCGGCGGGTGGCCATGGTCTGCAGCGCCGTGGCGATTTCGGTGAGGGCGGGTACCGGATCGATGGCGGTCTGCGGCTGCGAGCTGTGCCCACCGGATCCCTTCACGGTGATCCGCAGTTCGTTCGCGCCGGCCATCAGCGTGCCGGGCTTGGTGCGGAAGACTCCCAGCGGGCCCGGCCGGACGTGGATGCCGTAGGCGGCTACGGGACGTTCCCCTGCGGCGTCGAGCACTCCCTCGTCAATCATCAGGCTCGCACCGTCGTGGCCCTCCTCCCCCGGCTGGAACATAAAGATCACGTTGCCGGAGAGGTCCTGCTGCTGGGCGCTGAGCAGGCGGGCGGCCCCGACCAAGCCGGCGACGTGCAGGTCATGGCCACAGGCGTGCATGGCGCCGTTGGTGGAGGCATAGTCCAGATCGGTCAGCTCACTCACCGGCAGCGCGTCCATATCGCCGCGCAGCAGGACGGTGGGCCCGGGCTCGGCACCGCGGAGCACGGCGACCACGGAGGAGGTCTTCACACCCAAGGTGATTTCCAGGTCCAGCCCCTCAAGGGCGGCGAGAACCTTTTCCTGGGTGCGGGGCAGGTTGATTCCGGTCTCCGGATCCCGGTGCAGCTCCCGCCGCAGGGCCACCAGTTCAGGCAGGATCGCCTGTGCTTCCTGTACAAACATGCTTCGAGTCCCGTCATCTACGCTGATGGCCGGCAGCCGTTCGGGCTGCCGCTACCTACGCAGTAAATCACTCCTTTCGCCCCAGCACAGCGGGCACGGCCCCAACCGCACCGGTTCCGGCCCGACGACGGCGGCTGGCGGGGTCATCACTGACCCCGCGGAAGAGCCGCTCCTGGCGAGGGGGCTGCTCATCCCCCGGTCGTTCATCCCTGCGGCGGAGCCCCCGCCGGCGGTGCGGCTCCTAGACTGGGCACCATGATCGAGACCATGGCCTTCGACACGGCCGACGCCGGATCGGAACAGCACGCACGGACCCGGCCCGGCTGGCTCGCCCGCCTCCCCTGGCGAACCGGGGAGGACTGGGAACGCCCGGGGCCCACCCGCGCCCAGCAGCGCCACGACGTCGTCGGAACCCTGGTCGTGTTGCTGGTCTCCGCGCTCGTTATGGAGGTGAGCCGCGGAATCGGCGCCCTGGCCGGGGAAACCGGGCCCATCTGGTTCCAGCACCTGGCGCTGGCTTTGATTATCCTGCCCTTGGTGGTGCGCCGCCGTTACCCGGTGGCCGTCATGCTGGCCTGCAGCGCCGTGTTCCTCGGACTGGGGCTGCTGGTGCCCATGGTCGCCACGCAGACGAGCTTCCAGGCCGCCTATTTCGCCTCGCTCTACACCGCCGTGGCCTGGGCGAAGGACCGCAGGATGCTCTGGCTCGGCACCACCGTGGTCATTGCCGTGATGGCATTGTGGATCATCCTTTCCTTCACCGTCTCCTCCACCTACGACGGCATGCTGGAACGGATCATGGAGGGCGATGACACCTACCGCGGTTTGCTGCCGCCGCTGGCATCCCTGGCGCTCTACAACTTCGCCATCAACGCCGCCTTCTTCGGCGGAGCCATCATGTTCGGCATGAGCGCCTGGCGCAGTGCGCACCAGCGCGAGCTGCTGGTCAAACAGTCCGCCCAGCTGGAAATCCAGGCGACGGAACTGGCGCGGCAGGCGGTGCTGGATGAGCGGCTGCGCATCGCCCGGGAACTGCACGACGTCGTCGCGCACCACATCGCGGTGATCGGCGTCCAGGCGGGCGCGGCCCGGCGGGTGCTGGAGAAGAAACCCGAGGCCACCGCGGGTGCCCTGCAGACCATCGAAGCCTCCTCACGCGAAGCAGTGGAACAGATGCGTTCCCTGCTGGGCGTACTGCGCGCGGGCGAGGAACCGGGGGCAGAGTCCGACGGCGGTGCGCGGCGCACCCCCGAGCCCGGTATGGCGGACCTCCCGGCACTGGTGGCAGAGCACGAGCAGCTGGGCCTGTCCGTGTCGTATCACCGGTCCGAGCATGTGCCCGGCGCGCTGGACCGGGTCCCCGCACCGCTGGGCCTCTCGATTTACCGCACCGTCCAGGAGTCCCTCGCCAACGTCCGCCGTCACTCCACCGCGGGCTCCGCCGTCGTCGCCCTCCGCACGGGCACAACAGGGACCGGCAACAGCTGGGTGGAGGTGGAGACCGTGGACAACGGCAGGCCGCGCACGGGCAGCACCGCCGGCTCCGGCTTCGGCATCCGCGGTATCCGGGAACGGGCCGACCTGCACGGCGGCATCACCGAAATCGGACCGCGGTCCGGCGGCGGCTGGCGCGTCCGGGTCCGGTTTCCGCTGCACTGACCGCTACCGTGGTTGCCGAAGGCCGCATGCTGCGGCCGGCAGAACTCCTTCGAAAGGGTGAAGCGTAAGTAATGGAACCAATCCGGGTCCTGCTGGCTGATGACCAGGCCCTGCTGCGGGCGGGCTTTGCCATGATGCTCTCAGTGGAGGACGAAATCGAGGTGATGGGCCAGGCCGCCAACGGCGCCGAAGCCGTGGACTTCGCCGCGGCACACCCCGTGGACATCATCCTCATGGACGTGCAGATGCCGGTCCTGGACGGGATCCGGGCCACCGAGCAGGTGGTGCGGGCCGGCACCGCGAAGGTCATCATCCTCACCACCTTTGAACGCGACGACTACCTTTTTGATGCCATCAGCGCCGGTGCCAGCGGCTTCCTGCTGAAGAACTCCGACCCGGACGACCTGGTGGCAGCGGTCCACGCCGTCGCCGGCGGCCACGCCCTGCTGGCACCGGAAATGACGGTGCGGGTCATCGAACGCTTTGCCCGGCAGCTGCACGCAGAGGCTGCCGGCGCGGCTGCTCACCCATCCGCAGCCCCGGCCGCCGCCGTCGGGACCCGTCCGCCGGCGGGGTCCGCTCAGCAGCAGAAACTGCTGGACTCGCTGACTTCCCGCGAGCGCGAAGTGCTCGTGAACGTTGCCGCAGGCCGGAGCAACGCCGAGATCGCGGCGGGGATGTTCGTAGCGGAGGCGACCGTCAAGACCCATGTCTCCAACCTGCTCGGCAAGATCCAGGTCCGGGACCGGGTGCAGGCAGTGGTGTTCGCCTATGAGTCCGGCCTCATCCTCCCGGGGGACAAGCCGGCCGCCGGCTGACCCGTAAAGGTTCCATCCCGCGGCCGATCCGCCGTGCTGCTCTTCTGCCTAAGCTCGAAGCAGAAGTTCATCACTAGGCCCGGCTTCTTCCGGGGAAGGAGCAGCACATGCTGCAGGTCCGCAATCTCACCCGACGCTTCGGGGACAAAACCGCCGTCGACGACGTCACGTTCGACATTCCGTCCGGCCGCATGACCGGCTTCGTCGGCGCGAACGGCGCCGGCAAAACCACCACCATGCGCATGATCATGGGCGTCCTGACCGCCACGGCCGGCGAAGTGCTGCTGGACGGTTCCCCCGTAACCGCCGCGCAGCGCGCACAGTTCGGATACATGCCCGAAGAGCGCGGCCTCTACCCCAAGCAGCCGATCATCGACCAGCTGGTCTACCTCGGCCAGCTGCACCGGATGAGCCAGTCCTCGGCCCGGCGCGAGGCAATGGAGCTGCTGGACCGGTTTAGTCTGGCGGACCGGAGCAAGGACAAGCTCGAATCGCTCTCCCTGGGCAACCAGCAGCGCGTGCAGATCGCCGCCTCGCTGCTGCACCGGCCCACCGCCCTGATCCTGGATGAGCCGTTCTCCGGGCTGGACCCCATCGCCGTCGACTCCATGGTGGAGCTGCTGCGCGAACGGACCGCCGCCGGTGTCCCGGTACTGTTCTCCAGCCACCAGCTGGACCTGGTGGACCGGCTCTGCGACAACCTGGTGGTCCTGCAGGGCGGGCGCCTCATGGCTGCCGGCAGCGGCGACGAACTGCGTGCCACGGCGCCCCGCCGCCACCGCATCACGGTCTCCCCCGACGCCGGCTGGCTGCGCGAGGAAACCGGACTCACCGTCATCGACGTCGCCGGCCCCTCCGCACTCGTGGAGTTCGACGACGACGCGCACGCCCAGCGCACCCTGGCCGCCGCCCTCTCCCGCGGCACGGTGCAGGAATTCGCCCCCATCCGCCCGTCCCTGAGCGACATCTACCGTGAGGTGACAGCATGAGCACCGAAACCCGCACTCCCGTAGCCAAACCCGGGCAGGCCAGCGACGCCCCGGATACCACGCCGGCCTGGGCAATCGTGACGCTGCGCGAAGTCATGGTCAAGATGCGTGACCGCACCTACCTGCTCTCCACGCTGGTGACCCTGGTGCTCATCGTGGGCAGCATCCTGTTCAACGCCTATATGTCCTCCCGCGGTTCGGACCACACGGTGGCTGTGGCAGATACCGCTGCCACGGAGATCATCACTGCCGCCGATGCCGCCGGCCAGGCGGGAGACGGGAACACCACCTTCGAAGCCGTAACGGCAGACTCCCCCGAAGCCGCCCTGCAGCTGGTCCGCGATGAAGAAGCCGACGCGGCCCTGATTCAGGACGATGACGGCAGCTGGACCCTGACCGGGAAGGACGAAATCGGTTCCGGGATCCGCGGACCTGTCTCCGAGGCCCTGACCAGCTACGTCATCAGTGCCAACGCTGCTGCGGCCGGCACCACCGCAGCAGAGCTGACCGCCGGCAGCGAGCTCGAAGAAGCGCTGCTGGAAGGCGACGCCGAGCAGGCCGGAATCGCGGCCGCCGTCGGCTTCGCGTTCAGCTTCCTCTTCTACATGGCCGCGATCATCTTCGGTCTGGCGATCGCGACCTCCGTACTGGAGGAGAAGCAGAACCGGGTGGTGGAAATCCTCGCCACCGCCATCCCCATCCGCCAGCTCCTCTACGGCAAGGTGATCGGCAACACCGTCCTGGCCGTGGTGCAGCTGGCACTCTACGGCGGGGCGGCCCTCCTGGCGCTGAACCTCACCGGTACCGCGGACATGGTCGGATCCATCATTCCGATTTCGGGCTGGTTCCTGGTCTTCTTCCTGATCGGGTTCCTGATCCTGGCCGCCTTCTGGGCGATGCTCGGCTCCATGGCCAGCCGTTCGGAGGACCTGAACAGCAGCTCCACTCCGGTCATGGCCCTCATCTTCGCCGCCCTGTTTGCCGGCATGTTCGCCAAGGGTCAGCTGCTGGTCATCGCCTCGTTTGTGCCGGTGATTTCCTCGGTGGCCATGCCCATCCGGATGCTCAGCTCGGAGGTGCCGCTCTGGCAGACCTTCGCCTCGCTGGCCATCGCGCTGGCCGCGGCCTACGTCCTGCTGAACTTCGCCGCCAAGATTTACCGGCGGGCCGTGCTGCAGAGCGGAGGCTCGCTGACGCTGCGCAAGGCCATGAAGCTGGAGCAGTAGCCCCGGCGGGAGAATCGCAGAGGCAGGCGGGGAGCATCGGCTCCCCGCCTGTTTCATTTGGGCTGCAGTCAGTCCGGGTATTGCCGGCGCAGCTCGGCCTTGCGGATCTTTCCGCTCGCGGTTCGGGGAAAGTCCTCCACCATCGTCACGGTGCGCGGCACCTTGTACCGGGCCAGGCGGCCGAAGAGGTGTTCCTGCACTTCATCGGCCGTCAGCGTGTATCCCTCCCGCAGGCTGATGACGGCGCGGGGAACTTCACCCCATCTGCTGTCCGGCACCCCGATCACGGCAACGGCTGCCACGGCTTCCAGCTCCGCAATAACCTGCTCGACCTCGGCCGGATAAATGTTTTCCCCGCCGGAAATGATCATGTCCTTCAGCCGGTCGGAAATGAACAGGTATCCGTCGTCGTCGAAATAGCCCATGTCCCCCGACCGGAACCAGGAGTCCTCCGCATAGGCTTCCGCAGTGGCGTCGGGCCGGTTCCAATAGGAGCGGATAACGTTGGGGCCGGAAATCTGGATTTCCCCCACCTCACCCGCAGGGAGCACTCCGCCGTCCGGGCCCGTGATCCGCACGTCGGTGAAGAAGTGCGGCAATCCGGCGGAACCGGCCTTTTCCCTGGACCGGGCGGCCGGAAGCGCCGTGGCGCCCGGAGCCGTTTCGGTCATTCCGTAGCCGTTGGAGAAGGACAACCCGCGGGCTTCATAGGCTTCCAGGACCCGCAGGGGCACTGCGGATCCGCCGCAGGTGATGGTGGTCAGCGAGCTGATGTCCCGCTTGTCCCAGTCCGGATGTTCGCACAGCATCTGGTACGTGGTGGGCACGCCGCTGATGTAGGTAGCGCCATACTGTTCAATCGCGGCAAGCGTGCGGCCCGGTTCGAACCTGGTTTCCAGCACCACCGTTCCGCCCTTGAGGAGCACCGGCAGCACGCCCATGTCCAGGGAGGCGACGTGGAACATCGGGGAGATCATCAGTGCAACCTCCGTCCCGGACACGTCATAGTCCACCAGCACGTTGTAGCAGTTCCAGGCCAGGTTGGCGTGGGACAGCAGGGCGCCTTTGGGCCGGCCGGTGGTGCCGGAGGTGTAGAGGATCATCGCCCCGTCGTCTCCCCCGACCGGCAGGTCCAGCCGGTCCGGAGATGCCCCGGCGATCACGGCGTCGAAGTCGGACACGTTTGCTCCGCCCGACCCGCCCGACCCGGCCGCCTCGTCCGCTGCCGGACCGCCGGCCGGGGCGGGACCGTCAGCCGGCGCGGCGCCGTCGGCCACCTCCAGCCGAACCGTCACCGAGGTGCCGGCTGACCCCAGCTGCGCCAGCCGGGCGAGCGCACCGGTGTACACCAGCACCGAGCTGCCCGAATCCTGCAGCGCAAACTGAATTTCGGGCGGCGCCAGGCGGGTGTTCAACGGAACAAAGACGGCACCCAGCGTTCCGGCGGCGAAAAACGTCTCCAGGAATGCGGGATGGTTGTCCCCGAGGAACGCCACCCGGGACCCGTGGCCCACACCGGAGGCACGCAGTGCCTGTGCCAGCCGGTTGATCCGCTCGTCCAACTCCGTGTAGCTGATGCCCCGGCCCTGGAAGACGAGTGCCGTCCGGCCGGCGGACTTCAGGCGCCGGCGGTGTATCCACGATCCCAGCCCCTGATTCTCCATGGCGCTACTGCACCGTCATGGCATCGACGTCCGGTTCCTTTGCCACGAACTCGTACTTCAGCATGAGTGCGCCCAGGTCATCCAGCTCGTCGCTTCGGAGTTCGCCGTCGAACTCCTCCATCTTCAGGTTCTCGGCGACTGCCGCGTCCATCCCCATGAACGTCGGAAGGGTGGCGCGGACGTCGTCGACGTTGGCCTGCGCCTGGGTGAGCGTTTCGGTGACGGCCTCCTTGAAGGCCGTGACGGTGTCCTCGTTTTCCTCCGCATACCGGCCGGAGGTAAACGTGACCATCGTAGGCATCCCGGCGACCGCTTCCTGGTTCGGATAGCCCACCAGGACGTAGTCGGGATTGGCCAGGGCGCGGCTCAGGAAAGGCTCGGGCAGCCAGACCGCGTCCGTATTGCCTCGCTCGAGCGCGGCCTCCATATCCTGGAACGGCAGCTCGTTGAAGTTGAGCTGCTCCGGATCGGCGCCGGCCAGGGCGGCGCTTTCCATGATGGTCAGATCGCCCTGGGTATTGACCGCGTTGACGGTGGTGGTTTTGCCTTCCAGATCGGCGAAGGACGTGATCCCGGAGTCCGCGCGCGCCACCACACCGTTGATGTCATCGCCTTCGGCGAGGGAATTGGAGTACCCGGACACGATCTTCATATCCAGGCCCTTGTCCTTGGCCACCATGACCGACAGCGGGTTACCCACGGCAAAATGGATGTCGCCAGTGGAGACCGCCGGCAGCATGGCTGCCCCGCCGGTGCCGCGCTGGAGCTCGATCTCCAGCCCGTGCTTCTCGAAAATGCCTTCATCGATGCCGTACTGCATGGCCGAGGACGGTGCGATGGACAACACCCCCACCACTACCTGCTGAAGTTCACCGCTGCCGGAACTTTCGCTGCCCGACGGCGACGACCCGGCGTCGGATCCGGCGGTCGAACCGCCGGAGCAACCCGTCAGTGCCAGTGCCAGCAGAACTCCGCCTGCCGCAGCAGTGGACAGTTTCCTGGTGATCGTGTTCCTCATGACCTACCTCTTCATTGTGGTGGTAAGAGTGGTGCGCTGGCCGTTACCCTGACGGGCGATGCTTATACCCGTGACGGTGGCTGGCTCCATGTCACCCCGGATCGTTGAGAATGTCAACAGTATTTTTCCCCCGCGTACCGGCAGGGACCCGGGAAATGCGCAAAAAAACGGTGCGGCGGTCCGCAAAGCAGACCACCGCACCGGCACTTGGCCTTGACCGCCGCAACGCCCGAAGGCGGAGGCGGGTTGTAACCCTAGATACCCTTTTGCATCAGGGCGGCCAGGGAGCGGAACCTTTCGTTCTGCTCCAGGTCGTCCAGCAGCACCGCCTCGCCGTCGGGACCGCAGAGGGGAATCCGCCAGTTCGGATACTCATCGGCGGTCCCCGGCTGGTTCTGGGTCTTTTTCTCGCCCACCAGGTCGGCCAGGGCCACGCCTAGAAGCACCGACGGCGTCTGCAGGATGAATTCGTGCAGCGCCTCCACCGTCTGCTGCACCTCCTCGCCGTGCATCTGGCCGGCCACCTGCTCGGAGGCGGATTCGGGCAGCAGTCCGCGCTGCCGGAGCGCCTCCAGGACGGCTTCCTGTCCCTCGCTGTCCGCCTTCCGCTCTTCCTCCACCGGACGGTTGAGCAGGCCGAGGGACTCGCGCAGGTTCACGTGTTCGCCGGCCAGGTAGCCGGCGGTCGGCGGGAGGTCATGGGTATTGACGCTGGTCAGGGCGCCCACCCGGTATTCCTCCGGATCGCGCGGGCCGTGCTCGGTCTGCTCGAACCACAGGATGGAAGTGCCCAGCACCCCGCGCTCCCCGAGGTATTCCTGGACCCACGGCTCAAAGACGCCCAGGTCCTCACCGATGACGACGGCGCCGGCCCGCTGCGCCTCCAGCGCGAGGATCCCGATCATCGCCTCGTGGTCGTAGTAGACATACGCGCCCTCACCCGGTGAAGCGGCCTCCTGCGGGATCCACCAGAGCCGGAACAGGCCCAGGATGTGGTCCACCCGGATGCCGCCGGCATGCCGGAGGATGGTGCGGATCATGTCCCGGTAGGCCGCGTAGCCGGACTCGGCCAGCCGTCCGGGGTGCCACGGCGGCTGGCTCCAGTCCTGGCCGCGCTGGTTGAACATGTCCGGCGGGGCGCCGACGGAGATGCCGGAGGTCAGCACGTCCCGCAGCATCCACGCATCGGCGCCGCTGGGGTGCACACCCACGGCGAGGTCGTGGATCACGCCGATCCCCATGCCCGCCTTCTTCGCGGCCAGCTGCACGCCCTCCAGCTGTTCGTCGCAGATCCACTGCAGCCACTTGAAGAAGTCAATGCGTTCCTGCAGCCGAGGCAGCTGACGGACCACGTAGTCGCTGCCCGGACCCGTGGCCTCGGCCCATTCCCGTGCGCCGGGGGCCAGTTCCTCGGCCAGGGCGCACCAGCGTGCGAAGTTCTCCAGGCCCTGACCGGCGTCGGCCTTGAAGGCGTCGAACTGTTTCTGCCGGCTCGGGCTGCGTTCCACCTGGTACACGTCCTGCAGCACGCGGAGCTTGGCCGCGTAGCTGGCATTGCGGTCCAGTTCCGCCGCGGAGGTGTCGGCCGGATACAGGGATCGGGCCGCCTCTTCGGCGGCCTGCCGCTGGCCGTCGGTCAGGTAGGCGTATTCCGGCACTGCTTCCACCCGGATGTACAGCGGGTTGAAGAACCGCCGGGTGGTTGGCAGGTACGGGGAGGGTTCAATCGGCGGCACGGGTTCCGCGGCGTGCAGCGGGTTGATCAGGACAAACCCGGCGTCGTAATCCGTGCCGGCGACGGCGGCCAGATCCGCCAGATCGGTCAGGTCACCGATCCCCCAGGACCGGGAAGAGCGGACCGAGTAGAGCTGGGCCTGCACGCCCCAGGCGCGGTCGGCTTCCAGCTTATCCGCGGTGTCGAGCCGGTCCGGGGTAACCACCAGCACGGCACTGCCGGAGATGTCGCCGCTTGCCACTTCCAGCCGGTGCCAGCCCAGCTCCAGCCCCTCGGGCAGGGGAACCAGGGTACGTGCCACGGCCGAGCCGTCGATCTCCCGCTCCTCCTCGGGCTGCTCCGGCCACGCCAGTTCCTGCTCTGAGCCGTCTTCCAGCCGCAGGGTCAGTTTCGCGGCGCTGCCCGCCGGCAGGTGGACGGGCACGCTGCCGGGGGCGCCCTGGCGCACGACGGCGGTCGGCGGCAGCGGGCGCTTCCAGGCGGCGGCCTTTGACTCGGCGAGGGACCGTTCCAGGTCCTGTTCCGATTCGACGGCCAGGCCCAGTGCGGAAAGGACGCTGCGCAGCGTGGCGTCGGATACCTGCTGCTCGGAACCGTCCCAGCCGGTGAACGTGGTGGCTACCTTGTGAAAGTCGGCGAGCTGGCGGAGGAGGCCGGCGGCGTCCGGAACAGGCCCGGCGGACGGGGCTTTTGGCATTTCACTCATGCAACCAATCTATGGCCCGCAGGCCGGTGCCGCACCTTCTGGCATCGCTGGCAGCGAACGGACCGCTAGGGGCGTTCCTGCGTCAGGCGCCAGTTGTCCTGGAAGTCCGGATGGTCCTCGTGCACGGCGGCGAGGGCGGAGAGCGCCAGCCGGGTCCACTCCAGCTCCTCACGGAATTGGGGATCGTCGTCGGGGTCAACAATCATGCGCGAGAGGGCATGGCGACGGGCGCCCCCGATGATCTCGATGAGCATGAGCTTCGTTTCGCATTCCTTCAGCAGCCGCTCCTCGTACCAGCGGTCGGAGAGCGAAACGTCGGAGGATGCGAGTAGTTTGCGGGCCTCGGAGATGTCTTCCTGGAAACGCGTGACCAGGAAATCGACGATATCCATGGCCGAATCCTACCCGGCGCACTGCCCGCCGGTCAGGGGTCCATACGCGAACGGGAATATTTAAGGGCTATGCGCTGGTTAGTGTAAGTATCAACTAATTCAGGAGATGCCTTTTGCCGGTAGCCAGTGCCCACTCCCCCTCCACAACAGCACGAGCAAAGCGCGTGCGCAGCATCCGTTCCCTCCGCCGCGGAGACATTGTTGAAGCGCGCAGCGGCGGCACAATCTATTTCCACGGCGAGGTCCAGGACACGGCCCCCGGCCTGTCCACCGTCTGGATCCGCGATGAATCCACCGGTCAGCGGACTGCGGCCAGCATGGACGATTTCACCCTCTGGAAGCTGTAGCGGCACCCCCGCCGCGGAACCTGGTCAGCGGTCGATCAGGGCACCGGCACTGATGTTCAGCGTTGCGGCGGTCATGCTGGCAGCCCGGTCCGAAGCAGCGAAGGCTGCTGCATAGCCCACATCCTCCAGCGTGGCGGCGCGGCCCAGCATGGTGGAGCGAATCATGGCGTCGGCGATCTCGCCGGCGCCTTCCATGTTTTCCGGCAGAGTTTCCGGAACACCACCGCTGCGCAGGGTCACCACCCGGATCCCGTGGGTTCCCAGTTCGCTGGAAAGCTGGCGGCGCATGGACTCCATCGCTTCAAACGCGGTCTGCAGCCCGCCCAGGTACAGACCGGGCACCGGGTCGCCCGAGCCGCCGAACACCAGGATCACCCCGGAGTGCTGGCGCATCATATGCCGGGCGGCCGCCTGCGAGGTCAGGAAAAAGGTCTGGACGGCGGTGGAAACGGGCCGCAGATAATCGGCGACGGACATTTCAGCCATAGGGGTGCCTTGCACGTCCCCGTGTTGGATCACATTCATGGAGATGTCCAGGCTGCCGGCGGCGACCGCGACGTCGTCTGCATGTTCATTAACCGCCCGCTCGTTGGTGGCATCCAGCAGCGCGATGTCCGCCGTACCCCCGGCATGCCGGATCCGCTCCGCCACGGCCTCGAGCGGCTCCGGTGTGCGTCCGGCAAGGAAAACCCGCGCGCCTTCCCGGGCGAAGGCCTGCGCCACGGCGCCGCCGATGCCTCCTCCGCCGCCGTAGACCACCGCGTTCTTCCCGATGAGCAGTTGCTCCATGGTCCCGCCTCCCGGTTGCCCCGCCGGTCACGGCCCGACCGTCCCGATCCGTCCCCGACGGCTTTCGGTCCCCATCATGGACCGCGCCCGGCGGGGAGGCAATGTCCTGTCCCCGCCCGAGCGGGCCTAGCATGGAGACTACGGCCGGGGAGTGATCCACGGCACACCTGATGGAACGGAGCTGCATAAGATGTTCAACGCCCTCACTGTCCAGGAACCGGTGGCGCCCGCCGCACTGCTGTGCGACCGGCACCCCGCTGACTCTGTCGCCTTCACCGTCATTGAGCAGGACCTCTCGGCCACGGACCTGACCTACGGGGAGCTGCGGGAGGGTTCGGAGCGGGCCGCGGCGGCCTTCGCCCGGCTGGGTGTGCGCCGCGGGGACCGGGTGGCAACCCTGATGGGCAAGAGCGGTGATCTGGTGACGGTGCTGCTGGGCCTGTGGCGCCTGGGCGCGGTCCACGTGCCGTTGTTCACGGCGTTTGCCACGCCGGCCATTTCCGTACGCCTGGCTTCCAGCGGTGCCCGGCTGGTGGTGGCCGACGGAAACCAGCTGGCCAAGGTGGCGCCCCTGGTCCCGGAGCTGGGCCTCACGGTCCTGGCTGTCGGAACGGACGGTGCCGGTGCCGGTGCGGGTGCGGCGGACGGTGCCGCGGATGCCCTGGACTGGACTCAGCTGCTGTCCGCCGAGCAGCCCGGCATGCCGGCGGCAGTCCTGGACCCGCAGGACCTGCTCGTGGAGATCTTCACGTCGGGCACCACCGGCGCACCCAAGGGCGTTCCCGTACCGGTGCAGGCGCTCGAAGCGTTCTCCGCCTACTTCCACTACGGACTGGACGTGCAGCAGGAGGACGTGTTCTGGAACGCCGCTGATCCGGGCTGGGCCTACGGCCTGTACTACGGGATCCTGGCGCCGATGGCCGCGGGCCGCCGGAACCTGCTGCTGCGCGGCAGCTTCAGCGCGAAGCTGTGCTGGCAGGTGCTGGAGCGGTTCGGCGTCACGAACTTCGCGGCCGCGCCCACTATCTTCCGCTCGCTCCGGGCCGAGGCGCCCGACGGCGTCGGCCCCCTGGCGCTGCAGCGCGCCTCCAGCGCAGGCGAGCCCCTCGACGCGGAAACCATCAACTGGGCCACCCGCTGCCTGGGCACCGCCGTGCGGGACCACTACGGGCAGACGGAAATGGGGATGTGCATTGTGAACGGCTGGGAAGCATCCGTGTCCCGGGAGATCCGGCCCGGCTCGATGGGCCATGCCCTGCCCGGCTACCGCACCGAAGTGCTGTCGCTGGAAGAAGATTCCCCGGCCGCGCCGGGCGAGAAGGGACGGGTGGCCATTGACGTTCCGGCCAGCCCGCTGATGTGGTTCAGCGGGTACACGGACAATCCGGAGAAAACCGCCGAACGCTACAGCAGCGACGGCCGCTGGTATTACACCGGCGACACCGGTTCACGGGATGCCGACGGTTACACCTACTTCTCTGCCCGGGATGACGATGTGATCATCATGGCCGGCTACCGGATCGGCCCGTTCGAGGTCGAATCCGTGCTGGCCACGCACCCGGAAGTGGCCGAGAGTGCCGTGATCGGTGTGCCGGACGAGCTGCGCGGGGAACGGCTCGAAGCGTACGTGGTGCTCCGCTCCGGCTCCGGTTCCCCCGAGCTGGCGGCGGAACTGCAGCAGCTGGTGAAAACCCAGTACGCCGCCCACGCCTACCCGCGGGCCGTGCACTTTGTGGACGAACTACCCAAAACGCCGAGCGGGAAGCTGCAGCGTTTCGTGCTGCGTGCTTCCCGCTCGGCGTCGGATTCCGAACCTCCGGTGAACGCCTAGATCAGGGCGTCCGAGAGGAAGTTCGGCGTTCCGAAGCGGTGCGCGGTGATGCTGACGGCCTGCTCATGCAGGAACGGCAGCAGCTCCAGGCGGCCGGATTCGGTGACGGGCTGGGCGTAGACGGCAACGTCCGGAGTGCCGCCGGTGGCTTCGGCCAGCGCCTGCACGGAGCCGCCGATCAGCCGGACCCGTCCGGACGTCAGCGAGGCAGCGGAAGCCAGCCACGCGGCGTCGTCCTGGACCCGGAACTGAAGCCCGAGTTCGGTCAGCACGGCCCGCAGGCCGGCCGGGAGGTCGACGGCGGTGGACACGCTGACTGCCGATCCGGCAGTCAGTGCTGCGGCCAGGACCCGGACCAGCAGGGCTGCGGGCTGGCCTTCGGAGAGGCGGACAGTCACCGGAACGGGTACGTACCGGAAGACGTTGCGCTCGGCGGATAGGGCGGACACGTCCTTGGCGGTGCCGAATTCGCCGTTCCAGGCCCGCGCGTCGCTGTTCGCGGCGCGGCGGAGGAAGGCGGCGTCGTCGGCGGTGAAGGCCGAGCCCGCGGTTTCCGCAGCAGCGACCAGGCGTGCAGCCGGCGCCGCGGCGGGCAGCTCGGCGGGTGCCTCGGAGGTCCCGTTCACTGCTTCCCAGTTGCCCAGGCCGATCAGGTAGTTCGGACCGCCGGCCTTGGTGCCCGCGCCCACGGCGGACTTCTTCCAGCCGCCAAACGGCTGGCGGCGGACGATGGCGCCGGTGATGCCGCGGTTCACGTACAGGTTGCCTGCGGAGATGCGGTTCAGCCAGACGTCCATTTCCGCCGGCTCGAGGGAATGCAACCCTGCGGTGAGGCCGTAGTCGATGTCGTTGGCCATGTCGATGGCCTCTTCGAGGGTCTCGGCGGTCATAACGCCCAGGATCGGGCCGAAGTACTCGGTGAGGTGGTATTCGGAGCCGCGGCGGACACCGGTGCGGATGCCCGGGCTCCACAGCCGGCCGCTCTCGTCGAGCTGTTCGGGCTGCAGCAGCCAGGTTTCGCCTTCGCCCAGCTCGGTGAGGCCCCGAAGGAGCTTGCCGGCGGCGGGCTCGATGACCGGGCCCATCTGCGTGGTGGGATCTTCGGGGTAGCCGACCTTCAGCGACTGCACGGCGTCCACGAGCTGGTTCCGGAAGCGCGGGGACTTGGCCACGGAACCGACCAGGATCACCAACGAAGCGGCGGAGCATTTCTGTCCGGCGTGCCCGAAGGCGGACGCGGCGACGTCGCGGGCGGCGAGGTCGAAGTCCGCGCTCGGGGTGACGATCACGGTGTTTTTGCCCGACGTTTCGGCCAGCAGCGGCAGGTCGGGGCGGAAGGAGCGGAACAGTTCTGCGGTCTCGTAGCCGCCGGTCAGGATCACGCGGTCCACGGCCGGGTTGGAAATCAGCTGGCGGCCGAGTTCCTTTTCACCCAGCTGGACGAACTGCAGCACGTCGCGTGGAACGCCGGCTTCCCAGAGCGCTTCCACCATGACCGCACCGCAGCGGGCGGACTGGCGGGCGGGCTTGATGACGACGGCGGACCCGGCGGCCAGAGCCGCGAGGGTCGAGCCGGCGGGAATGGCTACCGGGAAGTTCCACGGCGGGGTGACCACGGTCAGGCGGGACGGGACGAAGCGGGCGCCCTCCACGTTGTCGAGTTCGCGGGCGAGCTCGGCGTAGTAATGCGCGAAGTCGATGGCTTCGGAAACCTCGGGGTCCGACTGGTCCAGGGTCTTGCCGGTTTCGGCGGCCATGACCTCCATCAGGTCGGCGCGGCGTGCCTCGAGGACTTCACCGGCGCGGTGCAGGACCTCGGCGCGTTCGGCACCGCTGAGTGCACCCCATGCCTTGCCCTTGGTGACGGCGGTTTTGATGACGGCGTCGAGCTCCGCCTCGGTGCCGACGGCGGCAGCGGCCACGGCGGCCTTGCCCAGGTCGGAACCGGGGACGCGGGCGAGGATGCCCCGGCCCCAGGCCTGGTTGGCGGGCAGCGACGGGTCGCTGTCCGGGGTGTTGTCGAAGCTGTCTGTAGCGGCAGCCGCGGCGGGGAGACTGCGGTCCTGCACCCGGTGCGGGGCGGGAACGGCGGTGTCCAGGTTCTCCAGCGAGGCCAGGAAGCGCAGCTTCTCGCGTTCGAACAATGCCTCGTTGTCGGCCAGTTCAAACACGGCGGACATGAAGTTCTCCGAGCTGGCGCCTTCCTCCAGCCGGCGGATCAGGTACGCGATCGCGACGTCGAATTCCGCCGGGTGCACTACCGGGGTGTAGAGCAGCAGGCTGCCGACGTCGCGGCGCACCACCTCGGCCTGGCCGGCGGCCATGCCCAGCAGCATTTCGAATTCGATGCCGTCCCGCACGCCGCGTTCCCCCGCCAGCAGCCAGGCGAACGCGACGTCGAACAGGTTGTGTCCGGCAACGCCGATCCGCACGTTCTTGATGCGGTCCGGGTGCAGGGCGTAGTTGATGACGCGCTTGTAGTTGGTGTCACTGTCCGCCTTGGTGTGCCAGGTGGCCAGCGGCCAGCCGTGCAGGGAGGCTTCCACCTGTTCCATGGGCAGGTTGGCACCCTTGACCACGCGGACCTTGATGGCGGCACCGCCGTCGGCGCGGCGCTCGGCAGCGAATTCCTGCAGGCGCATCATGGCCGAAAGGGCATCCGGGAGGTAGGCCTGGAGCACGATGCCGGCTTCCAGATCCTTAAACTCGGGCTGGGAGAGGATTCCGGTGAAGACCGCCATGGTCATCTCCAGGTCCTTGTACTCCTCCATGTCCAGGTTGATGAACTTCTTCACCGGGGACTGCGCGGCGCGGCGGAAGAGCGGGGTCAGGGATTCAATGACGTGCTGCACGGCCTCGTTGAAAGCCCACGGGGAGTGCGGGGCCACGGTGGAGGACACCTTGATGGAGACGTAGTCGACGTCGTCGCGGGCCAGGAGGGCATGGGTGCCTTCCAGCCGGCGGGCTGCCTCGTGCTGGCCGAGGACTGCCTCACCGAGGAGGTTCATGTTCAGCCGGGTGTTGTCCTTGCGGATGCCGGCGATGGCCTTGCCCAGCTTCGCGTCCGTGGCGTCGACAATCAGGTGCCCGACCATTTCGCGCAGCACCTTGCGGGCGGCCGGAATGACTATCTGCGGGACCACCGGGCCGAGGATGCCGCCAGCACGCACGGCTGCGCGCATGTACCAGGGCAGGAAGCCGGGAACGCGGGGGGCCAGGGCGGCGAGGTTGCGGGCAGCGACGCGGATATCTTCGGGGCGCACGACGCCGTCCACGAAGCCCACGGTGAAGCCCAGGCCGTCCGGGTCCTTCAGGACGCCGGCCAGCTGCGCGGCGGAGGCATCCACGGGGACGGCCGAGGCCTCGGTCAGCCAGCGGCGGACGAGGGCTACGGACTGCTCTGCCAGCCCGGCGCTGGGGGCGGCGTCGGCGCTGGCGCGGTCCTCAAAGGTATCGGTCATTAGTTGGTGCTCTTTTCATCTAACACGTAGTTATCCCCCCGAAGGTACTGACCAAGTATCCGCCTGTTGTTTAATTAGATAAAGCGATCTTTTCCGACCAATACACTTTGGCTCTGCTTACTAATCAGAAAGGTGCCCGCGTGCTCGATATCCGCCGGCTGCGGCTGCTGCGCGAACTCAAGGTCCGGGGCACGCTGGCATCCGTCGCCGCGGCCCTGAACTTCAGTCCGTCCTCGGTGTCGCAGCAGTTGGCCCTGCTGGAGAACGAGGTAGGTGTGCCCCTGCTGCGCAAGACCGGGCGCCGGGTCACCCTCACTCCGCAGGCCGAGATCCTGGTGGACCACGCCGCCGGGATCCTGGACGCCATGGAGCGGGCGGAAGCGGATCTGGCCGAGTCCCTGACCACCGTGACGGGAACGGTCCGGGTGGCTGTCTTCCAGTCAGCGGCACTGGCCCTGATGCCGGATGCCCTGACCATCCTGGGGCGGGACTATCCCGAGGTGCGGATCGAAATGACCCAGCGCGAACCCGAAACCGCACTGTATGAAACCTGGGCCCGGGATTTCGACCTGGTGATCGCCGAACAGTACCCCGGACATGCCGCGCCGCGGCATCCCGGCCTGGACCGCGTGCAGCTCACCACGGATGCCATCCAGCTGGCGGTGCCCGCCGACCCCCTGGACGGCGGGGACATCCGTTCCATCGCGGACACCGCCTCCCGCGCCTGGGTGATGGAACCCCGCGGCGCCGCCTCCCGGCATTGGGCGGAGCAGGCGTGCCGGCAGGCCGGGTTCGAGCCGGATGTCCGGTATGAAACGGCGGACCTGCAGGCGCAGATCCGGCTGATCGAGTCCGGCAACGCCGTCGGCCTGATGCCGGAGCTGGTGTGGACCGGCCGCACGCCCACGGTCCGGCTGCTGGATCTGCCGGGCCGGCCGCGGCGGACCATCTTCACTTCGGTCCGGGAAGCGGGAAGCCAGCGTCCGGCCATTCTCGCGTGCCGGGAGGTCCTGGAGCGGACGGCCCGGCTGGTGTCCTCCGCGTAGGGGCGTGCTGTCAGTTGGGGGTTCTTCTGCCGGTTGGGAATTCCCCGGTGGGGTTCTCCTGCCGTTTTGGGATTCTTCTGCCGGTTTGGGAAATCCCTCCGCTGCGCAGTGGCAGGGATTTCCCAAACCGGTCGGTTTTTCCCAAACCGGAGGGTTTAAGCCCGCATGTGCCCGTGACCGCCGGTGCGCACCGGATTATCGTCCTACTGCGGTTCCTCCGGCCCGGGCTTCACTCCGGACCAGCTGGCGGTGGCGCCTGAGTTGGGAAAGAGGGTCGCCTTCATGGCGCGGTCCCCGGCCACGCCGCCCGGAACGTAGTAGGCCGACAGATCAGGAACGTTGGGGTCGTACGGCGCGTAGAGTCCCGGCGCCAGTGCAACCACCAGCCCGTCAACGAGCTTGCTGTCGAACCAGCCGGCCACCCGATAGTCCACGGAGGCGGCGTTTACGATCAGTGGGTAGCCCGGGAACGCGGCGCTGGCCTCGCCCGCTTTGGTCGAGGCGGACGCATCGGGCGCCGCCCCGGCGTCGTCGGCCGTGACCTCGTAGGGCCCGCACTGGGCCAGGATCTCCGAAACAGCGTTTCTCCAGGCGTAGATATCGAAGTGCCAGGCGGAACCGGAGCCCTCCGCTGCCGGTATGACGCTTTCAATCGGGGCTGACAACTCCTTGAGCAGGGCGTCCATGCCCTCCGGGGCGCTGTCGGCAATACCGCGGACCTCCGTGTTGAGCGCGCTTGCACCCGTACCGTCGGACCCTTCGAAGCCGAACGTTGAACCGTTGTCTTTCACGAAGTAGATGGCCCGGTAGAGGGGGCCGTTACCGTCGGTCCCGAGGAGCTTGCGGCACGTTTCCTCTGCCGAGTCCAGCGCCACCGTCTCGGCGGTTGACCCGGCAGCTGCCGAGGCGGAGGCAGGAGCGGAGGCACCAGGCTCCGCGCCTTCGGGCTCCGTTGCTTCTGCGCCGCAGCCGGTGACGAGCAGCAGAGCCAGGACCGGAATGGCTGCGGGTTTTTTCATGGTTCCCCCGGGACTTTGTGGACAATTGCCCCAACCTAGCACCTGCACCGGACCGGCGGGGTTTTTGGTGCCGCTGCGGAGCCGGGCTTCGGCGGGGGCCGGGCTCCAGTCGGGGCCGGCAGCGGACAGAGGATCCCACCCGGTGGTGCTGTTGTGGCAGATGGGGTCCTACAAGGCAACAGCAGCACCACCCCGTGGGACGCTGTGCCGGGAGCGGACAGGGGATCCCACCCGGTGGTGCTCATGTGACAGACGGCGCCCCACGAGGCAACAGCAGCACCACCCCGTGGGACGCCGTGTGCTGGCAGCGGACAGAGGATCCCATAGCTTGGTGCTCTTGTGGCAGATGGTGTCCCACGAGGCAACAGCAGCACCACCCTGTGGGATGCTGTGCTGGCGCTGCGGTGGCTCCAGCCTGCACAAGTCATCTACTGAGCAGTTAATGGGGTTACGGCCGCCCGATAAGCCCGTTATCTGCTCACTAGATCCAGGCGCCCCCGGGCCGCCCGCGCAAAACCATCGTCCGCTCAATAGCCCCCGGCCCAGCGGAGCAACAAAGCAGTCCACCGACCGGACACAGGACGATGGCGGACCCCGGAAACCCGGGACCCGCCGTCGTGCTGATGAAGGGGTCGTACGTTGAAGAGCTAGGACCTAGCGGCTGCCGCCGGACCCCGATCCCGATCCCGAGGAACCCGACCCCGAACCGGACCCCGACCCGCCGGACTTTTTCCCGTGGGAGGAGGAATCGTTGACGTCCGTGTCGATCTGCTCCTTGCGGACCTCTTCGGAAACGCTCTCCGTGCCGGTCACCGTCTCGGTGTCCAGGCGCACGCGTTCCACCGGCTCGGTGTGCTTGGAAACCACAGCTTCCTCGGCGTGGAGCGTCACCTCGTGCTCGTCTTCACTGAGTTCGGCACCTGACAGGGCATCCCCCGCATTGGCATCCGTGATGGGCTCACGCTCGATCCGCACTTCCTCGTGGCTGACCGGCACCTGCTTGGTGACGGTCTCCGTCACGATGTACTTGCGCAGCCGGGCCTTGCCCACAGCGCGGTTCTCGGTGCCGACGTTGAGGCGCTCCTCCGAACGGGTCATCGCGTCGTCCCCGCTGGATCCCGAACCGGAAGAACCGGAAGAACCGGAGGACGAGGAAAGGCCGGACGTGCCGCTGCTGCTGGACGTGCCGGATGTCTGGCTCTCCGACACCGTGGAGGTGCCGCTGCTCATGTCACTGCCCCGCATGCCGCTGTCCCGCGTCTCGGTAATGGTGTCGGTTTCCGAGACGGATTCCGAAGAACCGTCGTCGTAACTGAAGCCGTAGTACCGGTAGAGCGTGACTTCCTCATCGGGGCTGATCGAACCGTCGCTTTCAATGTGCGGCGCGTTCTTGACCTCTTCCTTGGAGTAGGGCACCAGGACGTCGGCGCCCTCGACGGTTGCCTCACTGAGGGGGATAAACGTTTCCGACGTGCCGAAGAGGCCGGTGTTCACGGTGACCCATGCCGGTTCGTCGGTCTGGTCGTCCAGGTAGAAGGTACCAACGGAACCGATCCGGTCACCGTTCGAGCCAACTACACTGCCCGAACCGCTCATGAGTCCTTCGACCTGCTGATTCGTGATCATCTTGTTCTCCTCGCGACAGCGAATCCGCCGAATCGGTTGACCGACGGTGATTCACCACCGGCCTGTTCGGAGACAGACGACGAGGCGGTCGGTATCCGCCTGCGGCTCCGGGCCGGCTGGTTGACTGGTGAGGAACCTGGCATACATACCAAGCCCACTTACAATTCCAGCCCTCTGCCGGATACCCGTCAATAGGTACTTACTGCGAGGAGGGGACTACGCGTCCTGCAGCAGGGCATCCCGCACCTGGCGGCGCAGCACCTTGCCCAGCATGGACTTGGGCAGCTCATCGATAACCACGATCTTCCGCGGCACCTTGTAAGGGGTGAGCCGCTCACGGCAGTAGGCCCGCAGAGCTGCTTCATCGAGCTCGGCGCCTTCCTGCAGGACGACGGCGGCCACCACCTGCTCGCCGCCGTCGGCCCGGGGCAGGCCCACCACGGCGGCGTCGAGGATGTGCTGGTGGGTGCGCAGCACGTCCTCAACCTCAGAAGGCGAGACATTGAAACCGCCGGTAATGATGAGTTCCTTGCGGCGGTCCACCACCTTCACGAAGCCGTCCTCATCGACGGTGACAATGTCGCCGGTCCGCAGCCAGCCGCCTTCGAGCAGCACCTCCGCCGTGTCCTCGGGGTTGTTCCAGTAGCCGGCGAAGACCTGCGGCCCGCGGACCAGGAGCTCGCCGGCGGCGCCGGGTTCGACGTCGTTCACCGGGTTTTCCGGGTCCACCACGCGCATCTCGGTGCTGGGGAACGGAACACCGATGGTGCCGTTGCGGCGCGACTCGGCAAACGGGTTGCCCAGGGCCACCGGGGAGGATTCGGTCAGGCCGTAGCCCTCCACCAGCAGCCCGCCGGAGACCTCTTCCCAGAGCTTCACCGTGGCCGCCGGGAGGGTCATGGCCCCGGAAATGGCGTAGCGGATGGTGGACAGGTCGACGCCGCGCTTCTTGGACTCGTTCGCGGTCTTTTCGTAGATCGGCGGGACGGCGCAGAAGACGGTGGGCTTGGATTTCTTCGCGGCGGACAGGACCAGGTCCACGTCGAACTTGGGGAACAATACGAGCCGCGACCCGGTGAGGACGGAGAAGGTCAGGTACAGGGTGAGGCCGAAGGCGTGGAACATGGGCAGCACGCCGTAAATGACTTCCTTGCCCTCCTGCGCGCCGTGCATCCAGGCCTTGCCCTGCAGTGCGTTGGACCGCAGGTTGTAATGCGTGAGCATAACGCCCTTGGGGATGCCAGTGGTGCCCGAGGTGTACTGCAGTGCCGCCAGGTCGGACACGGCCGGGCGGGGGTGGTCCGCGGACAGCGGAGCGTTGTCGAGCAGTTCCTCCCAGGACATGGTGCGCTCGGTCTTGGCGGTCAGGCCCGCGCGGGTGCGCCGCAGCGAGGGAACCGGAAGGGCCAGGGCCATCCGCTTGATCCGCGGCATCGCCTTGGTGATGTTCACGGCCACGATGGTTTCCACGGCCACGTCGCCGGGGAAATCCTGCACCTTCTCCACTGCCTTGTCCCAGACGATGGCCACCTTGGCGCCGTGGTTCTCGAACTGGTGGCGCAGCTCGCGCTCCGTGTAGAGCGGGTTGTGGCCGACGACGACGGCGCCCAGCCGGAGCACGGCGTAGAACGCGATGAGGTACTGCGGGCAGTTGGGCAGGATGACGGCTACCCGGTGCCCCTTCCGCACGCCCAGCTTGCGCAGGCCTTCGGCGGCCCGGTTGATTCGGTCCCCCAGGTCCTTATACGTGGTTTCAGCACCGAAGAATTCCAAGGCCACCTTGCTGCCGAACCGCTCCACGGCGTCTTCCATCATGGCGGTGAGGGATTCGGTGGGCAGCTCAATCTGCGCGGGAACGCCGGGCTGGTAGTTCTTGACCCAATGCGGTTCCAGGGCAGCGGACATGGCGGTCTCCTTCAGGTTGGGCAATACCACGACTATATCGAGGCCGCAGCCCTGTGGATAAAAAAGTTGAGCCGCACCACGCTATCCCGCGGACGGCACCAGGGACGCCAGATACCGGGCCAGGGCACGGGGCGCGGACCGCGGAGCCACTGCTTCGACGGCGGCGTTGTAGTTGGTGTTCGTGTTGACGTCATAGGTCAGCAAGCGGCCGTCGGCGGCCTCGATGAACTCTATGCCGCAGACCTCCAACCGGTTCCGGCGGGCGAATTCCAAATACTTGCCGAGCACCGGGTGGTCGAAGTCCTCGCGCAGGCTGAACAGCTGGGTGTCCGCGTCCGGTGCAATGGTGGCGCCGGGCGGCATGATCGGCTTGCCGGTGGACGGGTCAATGGCGCAGGCATCGGCGGGGCAGAGCTGGAATCCCCCGCGGGCCGTGTCCGCCTTGATGGCGTAGACGAATTCCCCGCCCACAATCTCCGCCCGCGTAATGAAGGGTTCGGCCGCAACAATGTATTCCTGGATCAAAGTGATGCCGTCCGCAGGCTCCTCAAACTCCTCCGACGCCACGTAGTCCGCCAGTTCCCCGTGCGATTCGAACTTCCGCACCCCCAGTCCCTTGCCGCCCTGGTTGTGCTTGGTGATGAACGGTGCGGGGAATTCCTTGGCCGCGGCCAGGATCTGGTGGCGCCCGACGGCGGCCACGGTGCGCGGGGTATCGATGCCAGCGGCACGTAGGGCGGTCAGCTGGTCCACCTTGCTCATTTCCAGTTCCAGCACCCGGCGGCCGTTGACCGTACGCCGTCCGTGCGCTTCCAGCCAGGACAGCACCGCCCGGGCGTAGTCCTTGGACAGGCCGTGGTCCCGGGTGTGCGAGGAGGCGCTGATCCGGGACCAGAAAATCCCCTCCGGCGGCACCGAGTCCAGATCCAGGACGCCGTCCGTCAGCAGCCATTCCTCCACGTGCACCCCTTCGGCCTCAAAGGCGCGGGCAAAGGGCGGGAACCACTCGGGATTCTCATGCAGGGCATAGACCGTGGGGGTGCTCATGGGACTCGCTTTCACCGGTTTCGTCGTCGGCCCGGGCAGGGCAGGCGGTGCAGAGCAACCCTAGGCCCGCTGCCGCAGCTGCGCCAGCTTCCGTGACGTCCGACGTCGGCCGCTCCCCTACCGCCCCCGGCCCGCCAGCCGGGCCACCAGTGCCTGCGGCGCCCGGCTGCCCACCGCGGCCAGGACCCGGTACCGCTTGGACGGAACCGAGACACCCTTGCCCGCGAAGGCGTCCGCGAGGGCTTCACGCACCACGCGGTCCGCATTGAGCCACATCCACTTGGGGTAAAGGCTCTTGTCCATTTCCATCCGTGCGTGGAATTCCGTGTGCACGAACCCCGGGCACACTGCGGTGACGGTGATGCCGCGGCCCCGGTAGTAGAGGTTGGCCCAGCGGCTGAAGTTGATCACCCACGCCTTGGCTGCACTGTAGGTTCCCCTCGGGATGAAGCCGGCCACGGAGGCCACGTTGATGATCCGGCCGCCGCCGTTCGACTGCATCGCGTTCAACGCAGCGTGGCTCAGCTGCAGCGGCGCCCCCACCAGCACATTCAGGTGGTCGATCTCAGCCTGCAGTTCGTTCCGGGCAAAGTCGTTTTTCAAACCGTATCCGGCGTTGTTGACCAGGAGTCCGACGTCGGGCTTCTGCACGCGGTCGGCGACGGCGTCCACTCCCTCCCGGGTGGCGAGGTCGGCCGCGATCCACTCGGTCTTCACGGAGTAGTCCCGGGCCAGGTCCGCCGCGGTGGATTCCAGCCGCTCGGTATTCCGGCCGGTGAGCACCAGGTCATAGCCGCGCTGCGCCAGCTGGCGGGCGAACTCCGCGCCTATCCCGGAAGTGGCTCCTGTAATAACTGCTGTCTGCGTCATAAGGCCACCTTTCTATGCCGGCCCGGGTTTGGCAACGCAGCGGGTTGGGTGGACCCCTTGCCGGTGCCTGCGGCGGTCCCTAGCTTGGGAGGAGCACCGAACCCCATTCTCCGTCCCACCGGATAACCCCATCCCATGTTTTTCTCCTCCTCCGCCCCCTCCCCCCGCTGGCAAGACCGCGCCGACGCCGGCCGTGCGCTCGCCGTCGGCCTGTCGGCTTACGCGGGTGCACCGGACCTGCTGGTCCTGGGCCTCCCCCGCGGCGGGATTCCGGTGGCGGCCGAGGTGGCCCGCATCCTGTCCGCGCCGCTGGATGTGGTGGTGGTGCGGAAGATCGGCTATCCGGAACAGCCCGAACTGGCCGCCGGCGCAGTGGCAGGCATCGCGGGAACGGTCTGCATGGTCCGCAACGAGGATGTGCTCCGGTATTGGCGCGGCCGCACGCAGGACGCAGAGGCCCTGTTCGCGGCCGCCGCCGAGGAGCAGCTCGGCGAGGTCCGGAGGCGGGAGGAGCTGTTCCGCCACGGATTACCGGAACGGCGCATTGCGGGCTGCACGGTCATTGCGGTGGATGACGGGCTGGCCACCGGAGCGACCATGCGCGCGGCACTTGGTGCCGTCCGGCAACTGGCCCCGGCCCGGCTGGTCGCCGCTGCGCCGGTAGCGTGCGGCAGTGCGGCGGAGCTGCTCAGCCCGCCGGCAGACGACGTTGTTGTGCCCTGGCCGCACAGCGGACTGGACGCCGTGGGACTGGCGTACCGCCGGTTCGGCCAGACCACCGATGCCGAGGTCCGGGACCTGCTGGGTTCATAACGGGTACACCTGTTCCTGACGGCGCCGGGCAACCGCAGTGGTGATCCGGGTCCGGCCGGCCGGTTCTGCGGCTGTTCCCTAGAGAAGCAGGGTGTTGGCATCGGATACTGGGGAGACCGGCGCCCCGCCGGGCCGATGGGGGAATCTCTCTGGAGGTCTTGAGGATGTCCGCTTCAGGCAGCGAGTTCCATCAACAGGGCGGGTTCGCGTTGGACGCCCTGAACATGGCCAAGTCCGTAGTGCGGGGCATCCGCCTCGGACTGGGCATCACCGGTCTGGTTTCCGTGGTCCTGGGGCTGCTTGTCCTCTTTTGGCCCGGAGCGACGCTCGAAGTGCTCGCGGTCCTCTTTGGGCTGTATTTCCTCATTGCCGGTGCCGTCCGCATTCTGCTCGGCGTTTTCACCGGATTGGGCGCAGGGCTGAAGATCCTCAACATCCTGGTGGGCCTTGCCCTGCTGGTGGTCGGCGTGATCGCCATGCGCAACCCCATGGAAACCCTGACGGCGCTCGGGCTGGTGATCGGGATCGCCTGGATTGTGGAGGGCGTGATGGCCCTGGCCGAGTCCGATCGCGGCGGCTCCCGCTGGTTCGCCATTGTGCTGGGCATCCTGAGCATCCTCGCCGGAATAGTGGTGCTCTTCCTCCCCCTGGAAACCCTCGCGGTTCTGGTGATTTACGGCGGGATCTTCCTCGTGGTCCTGGGTGCAATCCAGATTGTCCGCGCCTTTGCCTTCGGCCGCGGCATGCCCCGTAACGCTTAGTCCGCCGGTCGGCGCACGCGACCCCGCCCTGCACGTCCAGAAACCTCCCAGCAGACATCCAGACCGCGTTAACGCAGCGCTAACCTGCAGGCGCTCCCGGCCGTAACATACCGGCCCCATGCTTAAACCAGCGCCGCCGGTACCGGGGTGCCGGCCAGCCGCGGGGGGCTGGCCCGTCCATATTCTCCGCCCGGCTGCATCGGCAGAGGCAGGAACGGGCGCACAACCCGAACGGGAGTACCTCCATGGACTCTGGAAACACGGCCTGGCTGCTGGCCAGCTCCGCATTGGTCTGCCTGATGATCCCCGGGATCGCCTTCTTCTACGGCGGCATGGTGGGCTCACGGCGGATCCTGAACATGATGATGATGTGCTTTGGCGGGGCCAGCCTCGTGGCCGTCCTTTGGGTGCTTTACGGCTATTCCGCCGCGTTCGGCGACTCGCTGGGCGGCATGGGCCTGCTGGGCGACCCGCTGGAATACCTCGGCCTCTCCGCACTCCTTACTGAAGATCCGGCCGCATCCATCCCGGTGGCCCTGTTTGCCGTCTTCCAGCTGATGTTCGCGTGTGTAACCACCGCCCTGGTTGCCGGCTCCGCGGCCGGACGGATGAAGTTCGGCGCCTGGATGGTCTTCGCCGGGCTCTGGGCCACGCTGGTCTACTTCCCGGTGGCGCACTGGGTGTTCGCTTTCGACAACGCGGAAGGCACCGTCGTCGGCGGCTGGATCGCGAACCAGCTGGGCGCCATCGACTTCGCCGGCGGCACCGCGGTGCACCTGAACGCCGGCGTTGCCGCCCTGGCCCTGGCACTGGTCCTGGGCCGCAGCAAAGGCTGGCCGCACTCGCACGGCCAGCCGCACAGCCGACCGCTGATCCTGCTGGGAGCAAGCCTGCTCTGGATCGGGTGGTACGGCTTCAATGCCGGTTCCGCCCTCAGCGCCGGCCACTCCGCCGCCGTCGTCTTCCTTAATACGGCAGTCGCGGCAGCTGCGGGCATGCTCGGCTGGATGCTGATGGAACGCCTGCGGCTGGGCCGCTCCTCGAGCCTGGGGGCGGCGTCGGGCCTGATCGCCGCATTGGTGGCCATCACCCCCGCCTGCGGGGCGGTCAGCCCCCTGGGCGCCGTCGCCATCGGTGCGATCGCCGGGCTGGTCTGCTCGCTGGCCATCGAACTGAAGTTCCGCCTCGGCTTCGATGACTCGCTGGATGTGGTGGCGGTACACGCCGTCGGCGGCCTGCTGGGCACCCTCCTGATTGGCCTGTTCGCCACCGAAGCGGCACCCAACGGGGTCAGCGGCCTCTTCTACGGCGGCGGCTTCTCGCTGCTCGGCAGCCAGGCTGTCGCCTGCGGAGCCGTACTGGTCTACTCCTTCGTGGTGACCTGGCTGATTGCCAAGGTGCTGCAGCTGACCATCGGCCTGCGCATCCCGGAGGAGAGTGAACTCAAGGGCATCGACCTCATGGCCCACTCCGAATCGGCCTACCTGAATGACGAAGAACCCGTGGAGCTCGGTGCGCCGACCCGCACCTAGGACGGACACCGAAAGGAGGAACGGGCGCACCCACGCGGGTGCGCCCGTTCCGGTATGCGGGATTGTTCCCGGCTTCCCCTCCGCCTGCTCAGAGGTCGCGGTAGAGGCCTTCTTCCTGCTCCAGATACACATCCAGCAGCCGGCGCGCGTGCTCGCCCGCGGCACCCTCCTGCGCCAGGCCGTCCTTCATGGTTTCGGACTGGGCGGCGCCGCTGGGGAAGGGCGGAAGCAGCGGTACTGCGGGATCGGTGATTACCTCGATCAGGAACGGCCGGGTGGCGGCGAGCGCAACGTCCCAGGCTTCACCCAGGAGCTCAGGATCCTCCACCCGGATGCTTTCCAGTCCCAGCAGCTTGGCGTACTCGGCGTACTTGAAGTCCGGCAGCGACTGGCTGTCCTCGAACCGCGGATCGCCCTCCATCTCGCGCTGTTCCCAGGTGACCTCGGCCAGCTCGCGGTTGTTCAGCACGCAGAGAACGAACCGCGGATCCTCCCACTTCTGCCAGAGCCGGCTGAGGGTGATCAGTTCCGTCACCCCGGCCATCTGCATGGCGCCGTCGCCGGAGAGCGCCACCACCGGGCGGTCCGGATACGCCAGCTTCGCGGCCAGTCCGTACGGCACGGCGCAGCCCATGCTGGCCAGCGTGCTGGACAGGTGCGCGGGCACGCCCTCCGGAAGGTGCAGATGCCGCGCGTACCAGTACACGGAACTGCCGACGTCGACCGCCACCTGCGCGTTGTCCGGCAGGCGGAGGTTCAGCTCGTAGACCACGCGTTCGGGGTTCACCGGATCGGCGGGCGTCATGGCCCGCACCCGGGACAGCTCGTGCCAGCGGCGCACGCTTTCCTCCACCTGCCGCCGCCACGGAGCATCCGGTTTAGCGTCCAGCAACGGAATCAGGGCGTCCAGGCTGGCTACGGCATCTCCCGTGATGCCGACCTCCACCGGGTAGCGGTTCCCGATTGCCGAAGCGTCCCGGTCAATCTGCACCCCGCGCGCGGTCCCCGGCTTCGGGTAGAACTCGGTCCACGGGTCGCTGGACCCGATGATCAGCAGGGTGTCGCAGTTGTCCATCACGTAGCCGGCGGAACTGGTGCCAAGGTGTCCCATGGTTCCGGCGGCGAGCGGCAGGGTTTCATCCACGTACGGTTTGCCGAGCAGGCTGGTGGTGATGCCCGCACCGATCTTCCCGGCCAGGGCGGCGACCTGTGCGCGGGCGTCGCGGGCGCCCTGCCCCACCAGCAGGGCCACCCGCTCGCCGGAATTGATCAGGTCCGCCGCAGCCCGGATGTCCGCCGGGGCCGGTGAGGTCCGCGCGGGGCTGAACACCGGGACGGTGTTGAGGATGCCGTGCTCCTGTTCCAGTTCCGGTGCCGGGGCCTGCTGCACGTCATGCGGAATGATGACGACGGCGGGCGTGCCGGTGGCCAGCGCCTTCTTGAACGCGCGGTCCAGCACCAGCGGGACCTGCTCGGGGGAATTGATCTGCTGGCGGAACGCCGAGGCAACGTCCCGGGTCAGGTTCATCAGGTCCACTTCCTGCATGTAGGAGGATCCCAGCACGCTGCGGGACTGCTGTCCGACAATGGCCACCACGGGCGCCCCGTCCAGCCTGGCGTCGTACAGGCCGTTGAGCAGATGGATGGCCCCGGGCCCCTGGGTGGACATCATCACCCCTACCCCGCCGGTGTACTTCGCGTGCCCCACCGCCATGAACGCGGCGTTTTCCTCATGCCGGACCTGGATGAACTCGGGGTCGCCGCTGCGGCGCATCGCGCCCAGGACCGTGTTGATGCCGTCTCCGCTGTAGCCGAACACCCGGTCCACATTCCAGGCCTTCAGGCGTTCGACAATCAGATCCGCTACGAGTTGCTCACTCATGGAAGCCTCCTGTAATCAGCATGCTTACGATACGGCCACACTATTGCATTAGGTGCCCGCCCCGGGAACCCAAGGGTGGCACAGCAGGCACCAGGTGCCGCCATCCCCCGGACTTTCAGATAGTGACGTGCGGCACATTTCACGTACCCTTGGGTGCATTGCTCCTGGTTCGTGACAAAGATGCCCGATTGGAGGCGCCGGCCGTGCCGATTCCCGTTCCCATGAACGACTCCGCACCCTTCGGCTCCGCCCCTGAAGGAACCCGCCGTACAAGCCGGTTTTCCACCGCACAGGCACCGCTGCAGCAGCGCCTGGATCTGTGGGAGGAATACAACGAGCAGGCACTGTTCGGGCTGCGCTGCAGCACGCTCTCGGAACGCAGCCTCCTCGCCACCCAAACCAACCTTGCGCTGCCGCGGATCCGCCTTACGCACATCAACGGGAACGACCATGTGATTGAACGCGCGCCGGAGAATATCCGCAGGAACCCGGTGGACGCCGTAATGCTCTGCCTGCTGCTCGAGGGGAAGGCATTTTTCTACCACGACGCCGGCTGTGAAACCCTGGCCGCGGGCGAAGCCGTCGTTTATGACGCCAACCGGCCTTTCATGTACGGCTTTTCCACGGATATGCGTCAGGTCATTGTGGAGGTACCGCGCACGGTGCTGCGCGAGCAGTCGGTACGCGAGGACTACTTCCGCCCACGGGTGCTCCGCATCACCGGATCGCCCGCTGCCACGCACGCAAGCTCCACGGCCAATGCGGTGCTTGGGGCTTTCCGGGATCCAGTCCCGGATGCGGACGAGCTGGAACGCAGTGTGCTGGAAATGTTCTTCATCATTACCGGCGAGCCCGGGGCCGCGCCTTCGCTGGCCTATCTCGCGGCCGCCCGCGATTACATCGGTGCACACCTGGGCCAGCCTGCCCTGTCCCTGGCCCAGATAGCCCGTGCGGTGGGGATCAGCGAACGCCACCTCACCCGGGTTTTCGCCGAGGCAGGTACCAGCCCGGCTCGGTACGTACTTGAGAACCGACTGACCCGCGCCCAGGAGCTGCTGGCAGATCCTGCCCACGCCGCCACCCCAATCGCAGCAATCGCGTCTTCCCTCGGATTCGTGTCGGCCGCACACTTCTCCCGGGCGTTCCGCCTGGAGTACGGCTGCACGCCGCGCGACGCCCGCGTTTCAACGACAGCACACCAGCCGGAGTAAGCCGGCCTTTTCCGGAAGTGGAAACCTTGCCGAATCCGGACATCGGCTTGCCTGTTCCGGACCAGGCCTTCAGCGGGGCCGGCCGCGCCGGAGACAGTGGGACCTACATCACACCCAGTGTCATTTCCGAAAGGCTCCGGACCCTATGAAAACCACTCCCCGCCACCTGCTCGGGCTGCTCGCCGTCCCGGCGCTGGTCCTGTCCCTTGCCGCCTGCGGAGACGATGCCGGCACTACTTCCGAGGCCACCGAAACCGGCTCCTCGTCCGTGGACACAGCGGCGCTCGAGACCATGCTCACCGACTTCCAGAAGCCCCTCGAAGAAGAGGTACCGACGGAGTCCGCGGCCATCGCGAAAGACAAGAGCATCGTTGTCATCCCCTGCACCTATTCCTCGGAAGCCTGCGCCCGCGGAGCCGACGCCGCCATGGAAGCTGCTGAATCCCTTGGCTGGGAAACCCGCATGATCGACCCGGCCGGCAACCCGGAAAAAGCCCGCCAGGCCATCGACCAGGCGATCCAGCTCGATGCCGACGGCATCATCTTCACCGCCGCCGTCGGCGATCAGATCGATGCTTCGCTGCAGCAGGCCCGGGAAGCCGGCATTTTCCTGGTCAACAGCATGTCCCCCGCCGATGACCGCTTCGACGTCGAGGTTGTGCCGGATGAGGAGGTCTCGGGCAAGATGATGGCTGCCGCCATCGCCCAGGACAGCGGCGGAGACGCGAAGATCCTGGTCACCACCGACCCGGCTTTCCCGTCCATCACGGCGCGTACCGAGGCATTCGAGAAGTGGCTCCCCGAGCTTTGCTCCGGCTGCGAGATCGTCGAGACCATCGAAACGCAGATGTCCCAGCTGCAGTCCGGGCTGCCGCCGCAGATCCAGGCCACCCTGACCGCCAACCCGGACATCGATTACATCTGGACCCACACCGGTGCCGCCGTCGTCTCCACCCAGGCCACCGTGGAGCGCAGTGCCAGCGGCGACAAGATCAAGATGGTTTCCTACGACGGCAATTCCGCCAACCTGAACCTGATCAAGGACGGCAAGAGCCAGTTCGCGGACGTCATCAAGCCGATGGAGCACACGGGCTACCTCTCCGTGCATGAAATGAACAAGCTCTTCGCCAACGGTGCCAGCGGGCACCAGATCATCGAGATGCCCAAACGCATGGTGCTGCAGGAGACCCTGCCCGAGCTGCCGTGGACGGGTGACTCCGACTGGAAGTCAGCCTTCACGGCTCTGTGGGAGAACGCGGGCTAGTTGCCGCGGAACCCACGCGGCCGGCCCGGTTATCCGGGCCGGCCGTATACCGCTTTCCCGCTGCCACACATTCAGGAGTACCCATGGAGCACACCGCAGCCCTTAGCATCCGCGGAATCAGCAAGACCTTTACCGGACAACGGGCCCTCGAGGGCGTCAGCCTCGACATCCAGACCGGCAAGGTGACCGCACTGTTGGGCATGAACGGCTCCGGAAAGTCGACGCTGATCAAGATCCTGGCCGGGGTCTATGCCCCGGATCCGGGCGGAAGCCTTTCGGTCCGCGGCAAGGACCTGCCGCTGCCGCTGACACCCGCGGCCGCACATGCCGCAGGCCTGCGGTTCCTTCACCAGGACCTGGGACTCGTGGACGCGCTCACCATCGCAGACAACTTTGCGCTTTCCGACGGGTTCTTCACCCGCACCGCTTTTTCCCCGGTGAAGCTCCGGAAGGAACACGCCCATGTGGCAGCCACGTTGGAACTGCTGGGCATCGATGAACACCCCGGCAGGCTGGTCGGTGACCTCACCCCCTCCACCCGCACCATGGTGGGCATTGCCCGTGCCTTCCAGCACCGCTCCGGACGCGTCGACGACGGCGCCCCCGCCGACGTCGACGCGCTCCGCCGCAACATCCTCATCCTGGACGAGCCGACCGCCTCGCTGCCCGCACACGAGGCTGACCGGGTGCTGGCCCTGCTGGACATGCTCCGCGGCCACGGCGGAACCGCCGTCTATGTCAGCCACCGGATCGAGGAGGTCCGCCGCATCGCGGACAACGTCGCTGTGCTTCGCGACGGCCTGCTCGTTGCGGACGAGCCGCTGGGCGAACGTGACGCCGCGGCGGTCGTTTCCCTGGTCATCGGCCGTGAACTGGAGTCCCCCGCCATCCGCAGCGCCGAGGAACGCGAAGGCCCGGTGCTGCTGAGCACCCGTGCACTCAGCGGACCCCGGCTGGACGGCATCGACCTTGATGTGCACGCCGGAGAGATCGTGGGGGTCACGGGCCTGGTCGGCTGCGGCCGCAGTGAACTGGTCCGCCTGATCGCCGGCGCCCAGCAGTCTTCCGCCGGGTCCATGACCCTGGCCGGCAAGCCGTACACACCGGATTCCCCTGCAGCCGCGATCACGACGGGGGTGGCCTGCGTTCCGCAGAACCGCCGGCGGGACGGCATCGTCCTGGACCTGGGGGTCGGGGAAAACCTGACGCTCGGACGCCTGCGCCGCTATACCCGCGGTCCGGTCATAAACCGCACTGCCGAGAAGGCCGCCGCGGAGGACCTCTCCCGCCGCTTCCTGGTGAAGGCCTCGTCCCTCGCCGCGCCTGTGCGCAGCCTCTCTGGTGGCAACCAGCAGAAAGTGGTGGTCGCTCGCGCAGCAAGCGGCACGCCGTTGCTGTTGCTGCTGGATGAACCCTCGCAGGGCGTGGACGCACTGGCCCGGCAGGAGATCAGCCGGCTGCTTAAGGAACTTGCCGACGACGGCGTGGCAGTCCTGGTCGCCAGCACCGACTACGACGACTTCGTCGGCCTGGCCGACCGCGTGGTGGTCCTGGACCGCGGCCGGATCGCCGCCGAACTCGCCGGGCCGGAGATTACCGAGGACGGAATCGCTCTCGCCTGCCAGACCGGCGCGCCGGCCTAGTCTCCGCGCCCCCACCTACTACGCAAACCCCACCAAGGAGCCTCTACAGTGAACCTCCGCCTTAACCCCGGTGTCCTCATGAAGAACTACGGCATCGTGGTCTTCCTGGTACTGATGATCGCCGTCTTCGCACTGCTTATGCCGGATACCTTCGCGACGTCCGGCAACTTCCGGCAGATCCTCGCTGACCAGGCGGTGCCGGGTATCCTGGCGCTGGCCGTCATCCTGCCGCTGGCCGCCGGAGAGTTCGACCTTTCCGTGGGTGCCAACCTCGGCATCTGCACCATCACCGGAATAGTCCTGGCCGGTACCGGCCTGCCGCTGCCGCTGATCCTGCTCGCCACGCTTGCCCTGGGGATGCTGATCGGCGCCATCAACGCGTTTATGACCATCGTCGTCGGCGTCAACGCCTTCATTGCGACCTTGGGCATGGCCACCATCCTGGCCGGGCTGAACCTGCTGCTGACCAATTCGACGCTGATCACCCATTCCTCCGATGCCTTCTCGGCCCTGACCGGGCTCCGACTGCCCGGAGGCCTGCAGGTAGCTGTGTTCTACTTCCTCGCCGCGGCCCTCATCCTCTGGTTCGTTCTGGAACGGACTCCCTTCGGCCGGTACCTGCGGGCCACCGGGTTGGGGCGCGACGCCGCCGAACTTTCGGGGGTGCGCACCAAGAGATACCTGGCCGCGGCCTTCATCGGCGCCGGGCTGCTCGGTGGACTTGCCGGAACACTGCAGGCCTCCCGGGCCGGAAATGCGACGCCGGATCTTGGCCCGGAATTCCTGCTGCCGGCCTACGCCGCTGCGTTCCTGGGTGCCACGGCCATCCGTGCCGGCTACTTCAATGTCTGGGGCACCGTAACGGGCGTGTACCTGCTTGCAGTCGGGGCCAACGGACTGGTCATCCTGGGCGCCAAGACCTGGGTGACGAACGTCTTCAACGGTGTAGCTTTGCTGATCGCCGTCTCCGCCGCCACGCTGGTGCAGCGCCGCAAGACCCGGGCGTTGCGTCCGGCCTCCGCGGCCGCGGGTTCCGCCCCGGCAGAAACACCACCCGGCCAAGGTGCTTCCACCCCGGCCTGACCCCTCCCCGCAAGGCAACCACCCCTTCCCAGCCATCTTGTTTCACCGCAATCTAGGAGCAGCCATGTCCATCCTCGCCACTTCCGCCTGGCACGGAAAAATCCACACCGATTCCTGGACGGCCGGGTCCGCCGGCGTTATCGACGTCATCGAACCCGCCACGGGGCTAGTCCTGGGTGCCGTTGGGGCAGCGGACCGCGCCGATGCCCTTGCCGCCGCCACCCGGGCAGCTGCCGCCCAGCACGCATGGGCCCGGACCAAGCCGGAGGAGCGTGCCGCAGTACTGCGGCGCGCGGGCATGCTTTTCGAGGACCATGCCAAGGAAATCCAAGGATGGATCATTCGCGAGACCGGGGGAATCGAAGCAAAGGCGGCGCTGGAGACCCATATTGCGGCCAATGAATGCTTCGAAGCGGCTGCGCTTCCCGCCCACCCGGCAGGGGAAGTGCTGACCACCAACGAGGACCGCTGGTCCTTCGCGCGGCGCCGGGCGGCCGGCGTCGTTTCGGTGATTTCCCCCTTCAACTTCCCCCTGATCCTCTCCATCCGGTCGGTGGCGCCGGCCCTGGCCCTCGGCAACGCCGTACTGCTGAAGCCGGACCCCCGCACCAGCGTCTCCGGCGGTGTGTCCATCATGCGCATCTTCGAACTGGCCGGCCTTCCTGCGGGAGTCCTGCAGCTGCTCCCCGGCGGTGCCGACGTCGGGCAGGCCATTGTGGAAGCCCCGGAGGTACGCATCATCTCCTTCACGGGTTCCACGGCGGCCGGGCGCAAGGTCGGGGAGACTGCAGGCCGCCTGCTCAAGCGCGCCCACCTGGAGCTGGGCGGCAACAACGCCTTGATCGTGCTGCCCGGCGCCGACGTTGAGCTGGCAGCGTCTGCCGGAGCCTTCGGTTCCTTTATGCACCAGGGACAGATCTGCATGACCACCGGACGCCATCTGGTCCACGAATCCCTGCTGGAGGAGTACATCGACAGGCTCTCGGCCAAAGCCAGGGCGCTGCCGGTCGGGAATCCGCACTCCGGCAACGTCGCCTTGGGCCCGATCATCGATGAGCGTCAGCGCGACAACATTGATCGCCTGGTACGGGCGGCCAAGGACGCCGGTGCCCGGATCGCGGCGGGTGGGACCTATGAGGGCCTCTTCTACCAGCCCACCGTCTTGACCGGGCTGACCCCGGACAACCCCGCCTGGACGGAGGAGATCTTCGGTCCGGTGGCCCCCGTTCTGGGGTTCTCGGCCATCGATGAGGCGGTCGAGCTGGCCAATGCCTCTGAATACGGACTCTCCGTGGGCGTGCTGGGTGAGGTGGGAATGGCAATGGAGGTGGCAGACCGGATGGTCTCGGGGAAAGTGCACATCAACGAACAAACCGTCTCCGACGAAGCGAATTCACCGTTCGGCGGGATGGGTGCCTCGGGAACGGGTTCCCGTTTCGGCGGGGCGGGCGCCAACATCGAAGCGTTTACGGAAACGCAGTGGCTGACCATGCGGCCCGGAATTGCCGGTTATCCCTTCTAGGCTCAATCCCTTTATTCCGGCCTGTTAAGCCCGCCCGCCACTACGTCCGCCCCGTTGCCGAGGACTATCCTCATCCCATGCCCAAGGTCATCTATTACGTCGCATCCTCCCTTGACGGTTTTATTGCCACCGATGACAACCGCTTGGACTGGCTGCTCCAGTTCGGTTTCGAGGCGTTCCAGGACCACTACGAAAGGTTCATGGCCGACGTCGGCGCGGTGGTTATGGGGGCGGAAACCTACCGCTGGGTCCGGGCGGAGCAACCGGAAAGCTGGGAGTACACCCAGCCGTGCTGGGTACTCACCCACGGGGAGGAGCCCGTTCCGGCGCAGGGGGACGTCCGGTTTGCCTCCGGGGACGTACGGAAGGTCTTCGAGGCGGCCCGGGACGCGGCAGGAGAAGGGAACATCTGGGTGGTGGGCGGCGGCAACGTGGCGGCACAGTTCGCCGAAGCCGGACTGCTGGACGAACTGTGGGTCACCTACATGCCGGTGGCGTTGGGCAGCGGGCGGCGCCTCCTGCCGGTGTCCGGTCCCACCGCACCCATGCGCATGATCGCCAGCACGCAGTTCGACGGCGGCGCCGCGGAGCTCCGCTACGCCGTGGCGAAAAAACCGTAGTTACCGTTTGCCGGGCGCTAAACGGTAACCGGCGCACTGTCGGTTGGTGAATGCGGGCCGGGAAGTACAACCGTTTTCCCGGCATTACCACCGGCCCGCCACACGGCATTTCCGTGCGCGGCCCGGCTGGCCGTTTAAGCGGTATTGGACCTGTAATATTTGCTGAGACTCCGATCACGGCAATGCGGGCACTGAATAAGAAGAAAAGCAGGCGTACAGGTAAATGAAGACTGATATCCGCACCCGGAACAATGTTCGCGTACTGGGACGAGCGGACGGGCCGGTACTGCTTTTCGCTCACGGTTTCGGCTGCGACCAGGGCATGTGGTCGCGGCTCCTGCCCCGTTTCACCGACGAGTACAAAGTGGTTCTCTTCGACCACGTCGGTGCCGGGGGTTCCGACCTCGATGCCTACACGCCCGCCAAGTACGCCACACTGGACGGCTACGTAGCCGATGTCCTGGAACTGTGTGTTGACCTGGACCTGCAGGATGTCACCTTCATCGGCCACAGTGTCAGCGCCATGATGGCCATTGCCGCCGGGGCCACCGCCCCGGAGCGCTTTGCCCGGATCATCCTGGTAGCACCGTCGCCCAGTTACATGGACTATCCCGAGGACGGCTACGAAGGCGGCTTCAGCCGGGCGGACCTCGACGAGCTCCTTGTTTCCCTGGACACCAATTACCTCGTCTGGGCCGCCACCATGGCGCCGGTAATCATGGGCAACCCGGCAGCTCCGGCTTTGGGCGCCGAACTCGAAGGCAGTTTCTGCCGGGTCAACCCCGGCATTGCCCGCCAGTTTGCCCGCGTGGCATTCCTGACCGATGTCAGGAACCTGCTGCCCCGGGTGTCCGTCCCCACGCTCATCATGCAGGCATCCGCGGATCTGCTGGCCCCGGACCATGTGGGCCGCTACCTGCAGGAACACATTCCGCAAAGCACGCTGGTGCAGATGAAGGCCACCGGCCATCTCCCGCATGTCAGTGCGCCCGAGGAGACCGCGGACATCGTCCTCGCCTACCTGCAACAGTCGAAGTAGGCGCCTCGTGGACCTGGATTTCCGCCTCGACTACCGCGCCCTGTCCCAAACCGCTCCGGCGGGCTATTTCATCACCCTGATGGACGGCACGGTGGTGGACGCCAACGGCACCGCGCAGAAATGGATCGGCAAGGCGCTGGACGAGGTCCGCGGCACCAGTTTCCTGAAACTGCTGCCCGTGGGCGACCGGATTGTCTACACCACCCACGCCATGCCGCAGCTGGCGTTGAACGCCGCGTTCGCCGAACTCGCCGTCGACCTTTTGGGCCCCGACGGCCAGCGCATCCCGGTCCTGCTCTCCGCCACCCGCTCCCCCGCAGCCGGCGGCCGGCCGCCCCTTGACCAGGTGGTTGCCTTCTACGCGCACGAGCGGCGGCTGTACGAGCGCGACCTCATCTCGGCCCTGCGCACCGCCGAGGACGCCGAGGCCGCCCGCGCCGAGGCTGAGGCCAGCCTCACCGCCCAGGCCGTGGTGCTGCAGGAAAAGGACGTGGTGCTGCAGGCCTCGCTGATGGAGAGCCTGCGCAAGGAATCAATGCTTGAAACCATCCTGAACACCATCCGGGTGGGGGTGGCGGTCATTGACGAGGACGGCCGCCGCATCCTTACCAATTCGCGCCAGCAGCTCCACGAACGTCTCGCGGCCCCTTCCTTCACCACCCGCCCTACCGAAGCCGAGATGTACATCTTCGGGCCGGACCGCACCACGCCGATCCCGGTGGACCAGCGCCCGGTGAAGCGGGCAGCCCTGGGCCAGTCCTTCTCCGACCAACTCGTCTGGTACGGGACCGGCGAGGAGCAGAAGGCGCTGAGCGTCTCGGCCCGCTCCGTCAAGGGCGACGACGACGCCTTCCGCGGTTCCGTGATCGCCTACAGCGACGTCACCGGCCTGGTGAACGCCGTCGCGGCGAAGGACGACTTCGTGGCGAATGTGTCCCATGAGCTGCGTACCCCGTTGACCTCGATCATGGGCTACCTGGAACTGGCGCTGGATGAAGAAGATGCCATCCCGGCATATGTGGCCTCCTCGCTGAAGGTGGCCCAGCGGAATTCCGAGAAGCTGCTGCACCTGGTCTCGGACCTGCTCACTGCCGCAGCCGGTTCCGCCAACGTTCAGCAGGAAGTCACCGACCTCAGCGAACTGGTCCGCTCCGGCATCACCTCCGCCGCACCGCGTGCCGAAATCAACGCGGTGGCCATCGTTGCCGAGGTTCCTGAGACCCTGCCTGCCATGGTCGATCCGAAGCGCATTTCCCAGGTGCTGGACAACCTGCTCTCCAACGCGGTGAAATACTCGCCCGACGGCGGCCAGGTGACGGTCAGCGCCTGGCGCACCGAAGCCGGCTCCACCGTCCTTCGGGTAGCGGACTCCGGCATTGGCATGACCGAGGCCGAGCAGGCCGAGGTCTTCACCAAGTTCTTCCGCGCCGGCACCGCACGCCGCGCGCAGATCCCCGGCGTCGGACTGGGGCTGGTGATCACCAAGCGCATTGTGGAAGAGCACGGCGGCACCATCGCGATGGAAAGCGAGGCCGGCAAGGGCACTGTCTTTACGGTCACATTGCCCTGATCGAGCTTGCATCGGCAGGGATTTTGAGGCCAAATCCACTTTGTGCCATCATCCGAAAGGTAAAAGTCCCTCCCCGCGTGTGCGCACCGGCAAGGGCAGGAAGCTGCGTCCCGCAGCAATGCGTTGAACGGATTTTTCGGTAATGGCAGAAACCAGCAAGGTGCGCGCAATCGTCCGCCGTCTGGGCTCGTTTTCGGCAGTCGGCGCCGTCGCCTTCGTGGTTGACGTAGGCCTGTTCAATATTCTCTCCGCCACCCTGGTGCCGGACAGCCCGATTCTCGCCAAAACAATCTCCGTGGTGGCGGCCACGACCGTTTCATGGCTGGGCAGCCGTTACCTGACCTTCCGGAAGCTGCGCACCCGGAGCATCCGCAGTGAGACGCTGCTGTTCGCGCTCACCAATCTGGTGGGACTGCTCATTTCCACCGGCTGCCTGTACATCTCCCACTACGTGCTGGGTTTCCGCAGCACGTTTGCAGACAACATTTCCGGAAACGTGGTGGGCATCGCCTTGGGCAATATCTTCCGCTACTTCGCCTACCGTTATGTGGTGTTCAACGGGCGAAGCGAACGCGCAGGGCAACCGGAACCGGAAAACATCCGCTCGGCTTAGCTCCCCGCCACCAGAGTCCCCGCGCCGGCGCATTTCGCGTCGGCGCTATTCGTTGTCCTGCCCGAATTGCGGGCAATTGTGAAGCAGCTCACTTTTGAACATTGACAACCGTTGACATTATTGGCGACAATTTGGGCACCAACCGCTGATCAGGCAAGGGAGCCTTATGTCCGACCATCACCAGCCCTCAGCCCGCGCCCGGGACCTGGTCCGGGACGCCTATGACGTCCACGTGCACATTGCGCCGGACGTTATGCGCCGCCGAATTGACGATATTGATTTAGCCGCCCGTTTCGCGGAGCTCGGAATGGCCGGATTTGTGCTCAAGTCCCACTACACGCCCACCGCAGAGCGCGCCGCCGTCGTCCGCAAGGTACACCCGGACGTGGATGTCCTTGGGGCCATCACCCTGAATGCCTCCGTGGGGGGCCTGAACCCTATTGCCGTGGAGATCGCAGCCCGTGGCGGAGCGCAGTTTGTCTGGCTGCCAACCGTGGACAGCTCAAACCAGCGGTCCTGCCTCGCGGAAGAACCCGAAGGCGCCACCCCGCCCATGTGGGCCCAGCTGCAGGAGGACCTGCGCGCCGCCGGCATGGCCGCACCCGCCGTGGAGGTGGAATCCGGGGGCGGGCTGGTTCCCGAGGCCCGCCAGGTCCTGGAGCTGATCGCAAAGCATGACATGACGCTCGCAACCGGCCACCTGCACGCCGACGAATCGGGCAGCCTGATTCCGGCAGCCGTGGAGCTGGGGGTACGCCGGATGGTGATTACCCACCCGGAGTTCACCTCCCAGCGCATGCTGCTGGACCAGCAGCGGGAGCTCGCGGAGCAGGGTGCCCTGCTGGAGCGGTGCCTCACCACTCCCCTTACCGGCAAGGTGTCCTGGGACCTCTGGTTCTCCAACATCCGCCATGCCGGCCCTGAGAACTCAGTCATCAGCAGTGACCTCGGACAGCCCTTCAACCCTCCCGTCGAGGACGGGCTGGCTATCGCCGCAGACCTGCTGCTGGCGCAGGATTTCACGGAGGAAGAGGTCCGGCTGATGACGGTGCACAACAGCCGCTGGCTGGCCGGCGCGGAACCGCTGCCGGATGCCCCGTCCCACCACCGGAGCAAGGTGCAGGCCGTATGAGCTCCCTGCTGGAAATCTCCGGGCTGAGCAAGCAGTTCGAACGCGATAATACCGCCACCGTTGCCCTGCGGGACTTTGACCTCTCCATCGAGGAAGGCACATTCGTCAGCATCCTCGGCCGCAGCGGCTGCGGGAAATCCACCATGCTGAACCTGCTCTCCGGGCTTACCCGGCCCAGCTCGGGCACGGTGCATTACCAAGGCTCGGTGCTGAACGGCCCGAACGTGGATATCGGCTACCTGACGCAGTCGGACACGCTTATGCCGTGGCGCGACGTCGTTCGCAATGTCGAAATGCCGCTGGAAATCCGCGGCGAATCCAAGGAGAAGCGCCGGGAGGTGGCGCAGGCACTCATCGCCAAGGTCGGACTGTCCGGATTCGAGAACCACTATCCCCGGGAGCTCTCCGGCGGAATGCGGCGCCGCGCCAGCCTCGCCCGAATGCTGGCAGGGGCGCCGAAAACCCTCCTCATGGACGAGCCTTTCGGAGCACTGGATGCGCAGCTGCGCAACGAACTCCAGGAGGAACTGCTGCGGTTGTGGCAGGGCTCCGGGCAGACGGTGGTTTTTGTCACCCACGACATCGAGGAGGCCCTCCTCCTCGGCGACCGTGTAGTAGTCCTGGGCCAGCTCGGCCGGATTCTGCTGGATGAGCCGATCAACATTCCGCGTCCCCGCTCGGTGGATGAAACCCGGATCGACCCGACATTCGTGGCACTGCATAAGAAACTTGCTGCCGCCCTCAAGGAAGGATCCACGGCATGAGTGCTGCATCCGCGGCCGAGCCGGCACTGCCGGCGGCAACCGCACCGGGAACGGACCGGGTACCGCCGCTGTCGGCCGGGTCCGGTCCGGTCAAGGAAGACCTGAACCGCACCTGGTGGGACAAGTTCGGCCACTCAACCATTGTCTGGGGCCTGCGAGCGGCAGTGCTGGTGGCCTTCCTGACCCTGTGGCAGATCACCGCAGGACCGGTCATCGACATCACCTTCGTCAGCAAGCCCAGCCTGATCCTGGAACGGCTGGTGGACTGGATAACCGACGGCACGCTCTGGACACACACCTGGATCACCCTGCAGGAGATCCTCCTCGGGTTCTTCTTCGGAGCGCTTGCCGGTGCCTTGGTGGGATACCTGCTGGCCTCGTTCAACCTGCTCTACCAGGTGCTGGATCCGTTTATGCTCGCCCTGTACTCCATCCCCAAGGTTGCCCTGGCACCGCTGTTCATTGTGTGGTTCGGCATCGGCATGGACATGAAGGTGCTGCTGGCAGCCGCCACGGTCTTCTTCCTCGTTTTCCTCAATACCGCCGCCGGGGTCCGCGAAGTGGACCGCGGCCTGATCGACGCAGTCCGGCTGATGGGCGGCAACCGCCGCCATGTTGCCTTCAAGGTGGTACTGCCCTCCTCCATGACCGGGTTCCTTACCGGCTTGAAGGTAGCCATCCCGTACGCACTGATCGGTGCGGTCATCGGCGAGCTGGTCGCGTCCAACCAAGGACTCGGCTACCTGATCAACGCCTCCGCCGCGCAGTTCGACACTGCCGGCGTCTTCGCGACCCTCGTGGTGCTGACCATCGTTGCCACCATCCTGAACTCCGGCGTCGCCGTCCTCAGCAAGCGGATCAACCGCTGGAAGCCGCTGGACGAGCACTAACTCTTCCTCCACAGATTGGAACTCCAATGCTTGAAACGGTTACCCCCTCCAGACGCACCATGCTCAAGTCGATGCTCGTCCTTCCCGCCATCGCCGCCGTCCCTGCCCTGGCCTCCTGCGCCAACAACGCCGGCAGCTCCGATTCGGGAGTGCTGAATGTGGGCCAGATCAGCGACTCGATCGCGTTTTTCCCCTTGTTCGTAGCCGAGCAGGAGGGCTTCTTCACCGCTGAAGGAGTCACCATGGGAGAACGCCCCCGGCTCGGAACGGGTGCCAAGGTGGCCGCCGCCCTGAAATCCGGCAGCATCGATCTCGGCGCCGGCGTCATCACGGACGCGTTCAACCTGTACAAGATCGACGACGACGCGAAGCTGGTCAGCGGCCTGGTCACCGAGTACTACGTGGACGTGGTGGTGGGGAACAACTTTGACGGGCCCTCCGCCGACGCACCGCTGGAGGAACGGATCGAAGCCCTGGTGGGCAAGAAGATCGGCATCACCGGACCGGGCAGCGGAACCGAAGCGCTGATGACGTACCTGTTCAAGAAGATCGGCAAGAACGCGCAGACAGATTCCACCATGGTGAACATCGGCAGCGCCGCCACCGCTGCTATCGGCGCCCTGACCGCCGGCAGGGTGGACGCACTGTGTTTCTTCCAGCCGATCGGGCAACAGGTCGAAACCGCAGGCGAGGGCAGCATCTACATCTCACCGACCCGCGGCGATGTCGAAACCCTGCGGTCCCCTATCCACGGCGCAGTGTTCAGCACGGGTGCCCAGATCGAGGCCAAACAGGATCTGGTGGACGGATTCAACCGGGCACTGGATAAGTCGCTGGCACTGATCCAGGAAGACCCGGAGAAGGCACGGACCCTCCTGGGCGAGTATCTGAAGGACACCCAACCGCAGACCGTCGACGCGCTGGTGGCCCTGCTGCCCAAGGAAATCGCCACCTCCACGAAGGTCACCGAGGAGTCCTACAAAGTGGCGTCGGCCTTCCACACCGACTCGGGGTTGGTGGACGAGGCGCCGGACTACGCCGGTTTCGTCCTCAAAACCTCGCAGGCATAAAAAACCCGGGGCGGTAGACCCGCCCCGGGTTTTTTACCGGACCTACCGCTTCTGCGGGGTGCGGATCAGCTTCTTGTTGACGAACTCGGCCATGCCGAAGCGGCCCAGCTCGCGGCCCACTCCGGAGCGCTTGACGCCGCCGAAGGGCAGGTCCTCCTGGGTACCGGAAGTGCCGTTGATCCAGACCATGCCGCTTTCCAGCTGGTCGGCTACGTTCAGGGCGCGGTTTTCGTCGGCGCTGAACACCGCTCCACCCAGACCGAACGGGGAGTTGTTGGCCAGCTCAATGGCTTCTTCCTCGCTGGACACCTTGTAGATGACCGCCGCGGGGCCGAACAGCTCTTCGGAGAAGGCCCGCATTTCAGGCGTGACATCGGTCAGCACGGTCGGCTGCACAAAGGCACCCGGTCCGTCGATGAGGCTGCCGCCGGTGTGCAGGGTGGCGCCCTTGTCCACGGCGTCGCGGATCTGCTCCACCAGGCCGTCTGCGGCGGCCTGCGTGGAGAGCGGGCCGAACCGGGTTTCCGGCTGCAGCGGGTCCCCGGGTTCAATGGCGGACATCCGGGCGGTGAACTTCTCCACGAAATCGTCGTAGAGGTCCTCCATCACGATGAAGCGCTTGGCGGCGTTGCAGGCCTGCCCGCCGTTGCCCATCCGGCCAAGGACTCCGGCCTTGACCGTAGCGTCGAGGTCCTCGGTGTCCAGGACGATGAACGGATCGCTGCCGCCGAGTTCGAGGACGTACTTCTTCAGGTTCCGGCCGGCCACCTCGGCGACGGCGGAGCCTGCCCGCTCGGAACCGGTCAGGGAAACGCCCTGGATCCGGGCGTCCGCGATGATGTCCGCGGCCTGCTCGTTGGTGGCAAACAGGTTGATGTAGGCACCCTCGGGCACGCCGGCGTCGGCGAAGATCTGTGCCATCGCCAGGGCGGACTGCGGGCAGTTGTTCGCGTGCTTGAGCAGCACGGTGTTACCGAGCATCAGGTTGGGGCCGGCGAAGCGGGCCACCTGGTAGTACGGGTAGTTCCACGGCATGATCCCCAGCAGGGCGCCCACCGGTACGGTGCGGACCACGGCATTGCCGCCGCCCTTGACGTCGAGCTGCTCGTCCGCCATGAAGCCGGGGCCCTGGGTGGCGTAGTACTCGTAGATGTTGGCGGAGAGGGCAACCTCGCTTTTCGCCTCGCTCAGCGGCTTGCCCATTTCGAGGGCAATCAGCTGGGCGAGCTCGTCGGCACGTTCCCGGTACAGTTCCGCAACGCGGGTGATGACCTTGGTGCGGTTTTCCACGGGCTCGTTCCGCCAGCTGGCGAAGGCCTCATGGGCTGCTGTGACGGCCTGGTTGATTTCGGCGTCGGTGGCTTCAGCGAATTCCTGAAGGGTTTCTCCGGTGGCTGGATTTACGCTCTTGTAAGAACTCATATTGGCCACGCTACTCCCTACAAATCCAGACTGCGAAAGCCTGAATTTACGGGACTAAATCCGCGCCTGTTCTTGTTTCACGGGTTTCCGGGGCGAATTACCGCAAAGCTGAATTGCGGCTGCCGGCAGCGGGTCAGCGGCGGAGCCGGGATTTCCAAAACTTCGGCCGCGGCCAGCCCTGGCCCGAGCTCCTCCGGTCCTCCGTGCGCGGGCGCCGGCTCAGCCGGACGCTGAACTCCCCCGGCCCGGGCAGCCGCCACCCGCGGCGGCGGGCCACCGTGCACAACACGGCGCAGGTCCCGATGGCCACGCCCATGCCCACATTCTGCAGGCCCAGATCGTAGAGGATCGCCATTTCGACGGCGGCCACCAGGGCACCGGTGGCGTACAGGGTGTTGCCGCCGAAGATGGCGGGCACCCGGCCCACCACAATGTCGCGGATCATGCCGCCGCCCACGGCGGTGACGACGCCGATCAGGATGGCCGGGAGCCAGTCCAGCCCCAGGCCCAGCGCCTTGGCCGTCCCGGTGGCGGCCCAGCAACCCAGCGCGAAGGCATCGATCACAATCAGGAACCGGTTGGCCCATTTGCCCTTGAGCTCAATGGCATAGGCAATGACGGCACCGGCGATGGCCGTGAAGAGATAGGCGGGATTGGTCAGCGCCACGGGCGGTCCTGCCTGCAGGAGGGTGTCACGCAGCACGCCGCCGCCCAGCGCCGAGGTGAGCGCCAGGACCAGGAAGCCCACCGGGTCCATCCGCAGCTGCCGCGCCACGGCGCCGCCGAGTACTCCGTTCGCGAGCACACCGGCGAGGTCGACGACGTCGAACACCGCTCTCGGGTCGAAAAGATCCACGCCGCACCTGCTGTTTCCGTTGCCCGTTCTGCCGCCGTCCATTCTACGTGGCTGCGGGCCGGGGAGGGTGTGTGCTAATCCCTCCCCGGCGCGACGGAGGGTTTAATCGGACCTGAGGGAATCAGAGAACGCGGAGGAGTCACATACCCAGCGGTGGCTGAACGGGATCAGCCGTCCCCCGGCGGATAGTCCTCGTCGCTCCCCGGGACGTCCGCTTTCTGTTCCAGGATGTCGGCCTCGGACCCCTCCGGGTAGACCTCACCTTCCGGTCCGGCGTCGCCTGCGCCCGGAACTGCGGGAATATCCTGCTCAATGCCGTCCGCTTCGGAACCGTCCCGGTGGATTTCCCCGGCCGGTCCGGCGTCGCCCGCACCGGGAACCGCGGGCATCGACTGCTCGGCCCGGTCAGCTTCCGAACCTCCGGGAATTGCCGGCTGGTCAGCGTCCTTATGCATGTGCGTGCCTCCAATGCAGGTTGCCGTGGCCGCCGGGGCGGCTTCCATCTCTTCTGTCTATCACCGAAGCCGCCCAGTAGAAATAGCCTGCGGAACGGGTTAGGCGTTGTCCCGCAGGTCCAGCACCACCTTGATGTCGCCGTCGCGGTCCTCGAAGGCCTGCGCATAATCCGCCAGCGGAACCCGGCGCGAAATCAGCTGCTCAAGCCAGCGGGCATCGCTCTTGGCCAGGGCCGCGGCGGCCTTGAGGTAGTGGCGGCGGTTGGCGTTGACGGTGCCGAAGACCACGCGGTTATCCATCACCAGATTCAGGTTCAGGGCGCCCAGGTCCACCGGCTGCTCGCCGTCGGGCTCGGAGACACCGGTGAGGCAGGTGACCGAGTTTTTGGCGCCGTGCTGCAGCACGTCATTGATCACCGTGGGTACGCCGGTGCATTCGATGATGATGTCCGGGGTGATACCGGACTCGGGGAGGGTGTCCGTGTGGAAGACGGCGCCAAGTTCCTTGGTCAGCTTTTCCTTCGGCCCGTCCTCTTCCAGGTCGAAGACGTGCACTTCGAGTCCCCGCTGCACCCCGAACAAGGCACCGAGCAGCCCCACGGGCCCGGCACCGGTCACGGCGACTACCTGCGGCCGGAAGTAGGCGCGGGCGCCGATCCGATCGATCTGTTCCCATGCCTTGGCCAGGATGGTGGCCGGTTCCAGCAGCACCCCCACGCGTTCGAGCGAGGGTTCGAGCTTCACCATGTCTTCGGGATCCCCGCGCCAGTATTCGCGCGAGAATCCGTCCAGCCCTTCGATACCGTGTTCGGTGTAGGTCCCGGTCAGGCACATATCCCATTCGCCGGCGGCGCAGGCACGGCAGTTTTCGGCACAGGGGCGGCGGACGATCCCGACCACCAGGTCCCCGGCGGCAAGATCCGAGCCTTCGGGGGCCTCGACAACGCGTCCGAGGTTCTCGTGCCCCATCACCAGGTAATCCCGGTCGGCGGGCGCCGTGCCGAACTCGGCGGCAATGACTTCACGGTCCGTGGCGCACAGGCCCACCGCGAGTGTCTCGACCAGCACGCTGCCTTCACCGGCTTCCGGCTCCGGAAGCTCCCGCAGCTCCAGCGAATCCTTCTGCCCGGGGGTGATTATCAATGCCTGCATGTGTTTTCCTTCCCGCGGCTGCTTGCTGTCTGTATCCCAGATTAGCGCCGCGCCCCCGGCGGTTGAGACTCAGCGCAGGCAGAGGCGGAACGGCTGCGGAAACAAAGAAGGCCCGCCCCACGGGGCAGGCCTTCAGACTGGTGGAGATGGGGGGAATCGAACCCCCGTCCGGTGTTGTATTGTCAGGGCTTCTCCGGGCGCAGTATGCGTCGGATTTTCTCGGCCCCAGCCATCTTGCATACAGGTGGCTGATCCGGGCCCAGCCGTCAAAATGTCCCGAACACCCCGACGGCGGGAGTGTTCGGCAGTGGCCCTCTAAACGACGCCAGGATCCGGAGCGAGAGCGACTCCGGGCTGACGGACTACTCCGGCTGCTTAGGCAGCGAGAGCGAAGTCAGTGCGCATAGGTTTGGCACTTATTGTTTTGCAGAGAGCGTTAACGAGATAACTCTGCGTTCTCGGCCCGCTTCCCCTGGCTCAACAAACATCGTCGAAACCGATCATCCCCGTATTGAGTTACCAATCCAGCTGCCGGCGGCCGGTTGCCCGGCTGCCGCGTCACAGCCCTCTCGGGCTGTCCAGAAGATATAACGACGCCGGCCCGCGGATCATTCCCGCCCGGCCGCACCTTTTGATGCGCCCCGGGATGTTCGGTGCCGCGGGCCGGCCAGGCTGTTAGCGGCGTCGGCCGAAAACCAGCGACGCCACGGCCACGGCACCCGTGACGGTGTAGACCGCAGGCCAGGCGCCCATTTTCTTGGCCAGCGGGTGGGACAGGCCGAAGGCGGCCACGTAGCCGGCGGTCAGTGCCGCGGCGGTGCCCGTTCCGGCGTCGCGCTTCCAGAGGGCAAACGCACCGGCACCGGCGGCGGCGAGCACGGCCCCGCCCAACTGGCGGTTACCGGTGGAGCGGGCGGTCTGGTAGCCGCCGATCAGGCCGGCACTGGTGATCAAAGGGGTCAGCAGGGACAAGGTTTTCTCCTCGAAATAGGCAACACCCCCAGCTTATGCCGGGGCCCGGGCCGCCAGCCTCCTGCGTTGGACTAACCGGGCGGCTCAACCGGCACGGCATCCCAGCCGGTGGTGCCGGTGGCAGCTGGTGCGACCACTCCCGCAACACCAGCACCACACCGTGGGACCCTGTGCGGTGACGGCACCCCGCGTAGGCCCGCGGCCGCCGTCGTACACTGGTGCTCCGCCAACAGCGGCGGCACGAACGGAGGACCGTGGCAGATTCCCGAACCTTACTCACGGAGCTGGAAAACCGGATCTCCGCGCTGGCCTCGACTTCCGCTGGAACCGTGGTCATCGGCGTCGCCGGTGCCCCGGGAGCAGGAAAGACCACCCTGGTGGAGTCACTGGTCCGCGACCTGAACGGCGCCGTCGACGACGTCGAGTCGCAGCGCTTTGCCCACGTTCCCATGGACGGCTTCCACCTCTCGGACCGGGAGCTGACCCGTCTCGGGCTGCTGGCGCGCAAGGGCGCTCCGGAAACCTTCGATGCCTACGGCTATGCCGCGCTCCTGGAACGCCTCCGGCTGCCGCGGACCGCCGTGGTCTACGCGCCCGGTTTCGAGCGGACGCTGGAACAGCCGCTGGCCGGCGACATTCCGGTATTTCCCGCCGCGAAGGTGATCCTGACGGAGGGCAACTATCTGCTGCTGGACCGGCCGGAATGGCAGGAGGTCCGATCCCGGTGCACCGAGGTCTGGTACTGCGAGCCCGACGAAGGGCTCCGCACGGAGCGCCTGGTGGAACGGCATATCCGGTTCGGCAAGGCAGCGGAGGAAGCCGCCGCCTGGGTGCGGAACGTCGACGGCCCCAACGCTCGTCTGGTCCAGGAGTCCAAAGCCCGCGCCGACTTCGTTATCCGCTCCGCCTGGACGTGACGGGGACAGCCTTTGGGCAGGTACCGCCGCCTCGCGTATAAAAGGACGCAGACCACCCGCGTGAAAAGCAGGCCCAACGGGCCTCGAGAAGGAGATAACGCAATGGACGCACGCCCCTCAAAACTGCTGGAAGACGGAGCCTCGCTGGAGCAGGTGGGTACGGGCGCAGTTTGGGCGGAAGGTCCCACGTGGGTCCCGGAGCGTAACGCGGTGCGTTACAGCGACGTTCGGTCCAACCGGATCCTGGAGTACAGCGAAACCACCGGTGAGCTGAGCGTCTACGGCTCCGACATCGAGTTCACCAACGGCCGCGCGCTGGACCCGGACGGGTCCGTGGTGCAGTGCTCGCACGGGCGCCGGGCCGTTGAACGGGACCGCAACGGCACCGTGGAAACCCTGGTGGAGCGCTTCGGCGAGGTCCGCTTCAACTCGCCCAACGACGTCGTCGTAAAGTCCGACGGCACCATCTGGTTTTCGGATCCCTCCTACGGGATCGACAACCCGGCCGAGGGCCACCCCGGCGAACTGGAGTACGGGGACCGGTACGTGTTCCGTTTCGATCCGGCCAGCGGGGAACTCACCGCGGTGATCACCGACATCATGGCCCCCAACGGGCTGGCGTTCTCCCCGGACGAGTCCGTCCTCTACGTTTCCGACACCGCGGAAGAGGCCGTCTCTCCCTACGGTCCGGCTCAGTCCGAAGGCAATCCGATCCGTGCCTACGACGTCGTCGAGGGCCGGCAGGCGAAGAACGGCCGGGTGTTCGTGCGCGTCGCCCCCGGTGTTCCGGACGGGTTCCGGGTGGATACGGATGGGAACATCTGGTCCTCCGGCGGCGACGGCGTACGGGTGTTTTCGCCGGCCGGCGAGCTGCTCGAACACATCCCCGTGCCCGAAACCGTCAGCAACGTCTGCTTCGGCGGGCAGGACGGCCGGACGCTGTATATGACGGCAACCACCAGCCTGTACCGGATCCGCACTACGGCGAGCGACGCCGCGGCGGCCTTGCGTACGAAGCGGTAGTTACGCCGTTTTGCCGCACAGGGTCCCACGGTTTGGTGCTCCTGTGACAGGTGGGACACCCGGAGGCAACACAGGCCCCACCTGATGGGACGCTCTGCTGGCGGCCCGGCGCTGGTGACCCGCCCCGCCGCACAGGGTCCCACTGTTTGGTGCTCTTGTGACTGGTGGGACAGCAGGAGGCCACACCAGCCCCACCTGATGGGACGCTGTGCCCGGATTTGAGGCCTGGTGACTCGCCCCCGCCGCACGGGGTCCCACTGCTTGGTGCTCTTGTGACAGGTGGGACACCCGGAGGCAACACCAGCCCCACCCGCTGGGATGCTGTGCCCGGATTGAGGCCTGCTGAACTCGCCCCGCCGCACGGCGTCCCACGGTTTGGTGCTCCTGTGACAGGTGGGACACCCGGGGTAACACGGGCCCCACACGCTGGGACACTGTGCCCGGATTGAGGCCTGGTGACGACTCGCCCGCCGCACAGGGTCCCACGGTTTGGTGCTCCTGTGACAGGTGGGACACCCGGAGGCAACACAGGCCCCACCCGCTGGGATACTGTGCCCGCATTGAGGCCTGGTGAACTCGCTCCGCCGGAAAAGACAGCGGCGGGGGTACCCCGCCATCGAATGAAGGTCCATACTTCTGCCGTAGCTGAAGCCGTAGACCTTGATTCCGGCGGCCTGCCGGGTACGGATGGGAGCACACATGTCCACAGTCGCCGGAAGCGGCGGTTCCGTCCTTCGCCGCAAGCCCATTGAGGAAATCGACGAGGAGAAAACCGGCAACAAGCTGTTCAAGAGCCTTGGCCTCTGGCAGCTGACGGCCATCGGCGTGGGCGGCATCATCGGCATCGGCATCTTCACCCTCGCCGGCCTGGTGGCTAACGGCGGTGCCGATGCCTCTCCCGTGGGGCCGGCCGTGCTGATCTCCTTCCTGGTCGCCGGCCTGGCCAGCGCCGCAGCGGCCCTGTCCTACGCCGAGTTCGCCGGAATGGTGCCCCGCGCCGGTTCCGCCTACACCTACGGTTACGTGGCGCTGGGCGAACTGATCGGATGGTTCATCGGCTGGGACCTGCTGCTGGAATACACCGCAATCGTGGCAGTCGTGGCAATCGGCATCTCCGGCTACTTCACCGAGTTCCTCGCCGGTTTCGGCATCGACATGCCCGTCTGGATGCAGGGGACCGGGGACACAGTGGAGGGCGGGCTGATCAACCTGCCCGCTGCCGTCGTCTGCCTGTTCATTACCTGGATCCTGAGCCGCGGCACCATGACCTTCGGACGCTTTGAACTGGTGGCCGTGGGCCTGAAAGTCCTGCTGATCGTGTTCATCGTGGGGTTGGGTTTCTTCTACGTCAACACGGACAATTACACGCCGTTCCTGCCCAGCGGTTTCGGGGCGGTCTTCACCGGCGCTGCCACTGTCTTCTTCGCCGTTTTCGGCTACGACGCCATGAGCACCGCCGCCGAGGAAGCCACGGATGGCAAGAAACACATGCCCAAAGCCATCCTGCTCTCCCTGGCCATTGCCATGGTCCTGTACATCCTGGCCACGTTGGTATTGACCGGAATGCAGAATTACCAGGACATCAGCCCCACTGCCGGTTTCGCCTCCGCGTTCCAATCCGTCGGGCTGCCCGTCATTGCCACCGTCATTTCAGCCTTCGCGGTGCTGTCCATCCTTACCGTGATGCTGACGTTCCTGCTCGGCGTGACCCGGGTGTGGTTCTCCATGAGCCGGGACGGGCTGCTGCCGGGCTGGTTCTCCGGAACGGACAAGCGGGGCACACCGCAGCGGGTGACGTGGATCGCCGGCGGGGCCTCGGCTTTGCTGGCCGGATTCTTCCCCATTCGCGCCGTGGCAGATCTGACAAACATCGGCATCCTCGCCGCGTTCGTGGTGGTTTGCGTGGCAGTGATTGTGCTGCGCTACCGTCAACCGGACGCCCCGCGGGAATTCCGGCTCCCGCTGATGCCGTGGGTACCGGCGTTCGGCGTGCTTGCCTCGGGGTTCCTGATGCTGCAGCTCCACTGGGAAACCTGGTTGCGCTTCGGTATTTGGCTGGTCATCGGGATGCTGGTTTACGCGTTCTACGGGTATCGGCATTCCCTGCTGAATCCAAGCAGTCCGCGGCATCGGAGCCTCAGGGGAAATCCCCAGCCGGAAAACTGACTATTGGAGCCGCCAACACCGAACAAAACGCGGCATCCTGCCTTCCAATCCAATAAATAACGGCTATTATCTGCCTTACGGGTTCCGTAAAAATGGACCCTCAGTTGGGGAGAATAACCGAATGGGCAGTCAGTCTCAGGCCATGCCTTCAGCACCGAGGCGGTCCACCATGCTTTTCCGCCGCGCCCGGAGCGGCCTCGTACTGATTGCGCTTTTCTGGCTATGGATGCTTTTCGGCGCCGCTGACTTTGTCGCAGCTCTTTTCGATTCACCCATACATGCTGCTCTTGCTGTGTTCGCCCTTGGCGCACTCACGCTTATTTCGCTGCTTTTCCTCCCGATCTGTATTGCGTACCTCGTACTCAACCGGCCGAAGGGGCACGCCGCACCGTCTGCTGCACCGCAGGCCGAGGAGGCACACGGCAACGGCCTGGCGCCCGTGATCCGGATGACGCCCCGCCGCGCCGCCGCCCGTGGTGCCGCCCTGACCGGCCGTGCCGCGATCCGTGGCGCTGCCCTCACCAGCCGTGCTGCCGCCAAATGGCGGGACCGCGCTTCCTAGCCCGGACCGGCCAGGCAGGCCCTTAGACAGGAATGTCAGAGGCGGTTGCCATTGTGGAGGTCATGACTTCCTCACTGGGCACCCGGATGCGCTCCGCCCCCGCCGACCCTGTCACCCACGCGCACTACCGCCGGGAACCCTACGTCCGCTGCCGGACCAAAAACGGGACCGTTGACGGAAAGGCTGTGGCCTGGACGCGCACAGAGGTCCTCCTGCACTGGATTGACGACGACGGCCAGGCCCATAACCGGTGGACGCCGGCTTCCACTGTGCACCGGATTGCCCGGGACGATTCCGCCTGGCGTGACCCTTACGACGACTTCCGGTTCTACTACCAGTCCTCCCCCGCCGCCGCCTGAACCCGCCGCCCCCGCCGTTCGCCTGGATTCGACTGGAGGCAGCACTGCCCTGCCGGTGCACCCTTGACCCCTCACAACAGGAGGGGACTGATGGAAGGGTGCGGCAGAACCGCGGCACGCGGAACGTTGTTCCGGCGGTGGTTGGGGCTGCGGACATTATCCGCACGGTGGCCGTTACTCCTACCTTCGAGTCGGTGGGAATACTTGCCGTAATTGTGCTTATCCGCACGTTTTTAAGTTATTCATTGCAGCTGGAAGTCACCGGCTCCCTGCCGTGGAAGCGTCAGGCAGGCGAGCTTAAGAATAAGAACGAATAACGGTTCGGCAAACACGGCCCCGGCCCTTGACATGGATACTCCACCCAATATCGTTCTCGGCATGATCAATTCAGTCTCGAGCCTTCCGTTTGTCATTTCTGCATCCGAATTCACCACCACCACCCCCGACCCGGCAATGGCAGCCGGCGCCGCCGTCGGCGGGCTCATTGCTCTCCTTATCGGCTTCGTTATTGGTGGCCTTTCCATGATGGGCATGTTCAAGAAGGCCGGCCGCAAGACCTGGGAAGCGTTCATTCCCGTCTACTCCACGGTGGTGCTGCTCCGCATCGCCGGCATGTCCCCCTGGTGGATCCTGCTGGCCCTGGTGCCGTTCGCGGGCTTCGTTCTCGTTATTTTCATGGCCATCAACCTTGCCAAGGTCTTCGGCCAGAGCGCCCTCATTGCCGTACTGATCGCCCTTTTCGGCTTGGTGATGTACTTCTACCTTTCCTACAGCTCTGCCCGGTACTTCGGCCCGCAGGCCAGCAAGGGCCCCTTCGGCCTGGCCGAGAACCCGAACCAGCCCGCCTACACGCCGGCCGGACGCTAACCCTCACCCCATCCGTACAAGGCGCGCATCCCTTGGGGATGCGCGCCTTTTCTTTGTGTTCTCCACCCTCCACAGCGACCGGGACACGGGTTCCGCGGCTGCTCAGGTGCACCCCGAAGAATTGTTAGGCATGCCGAACTTAAGGTGTTAGGTTGCTGTCATGGCCCGTACCGTCCAGCTCCCCGATACCCCGAGCCCAGCAACGCGTCCACGCAATATCCTGTGGCTGCTTGGCCCCGCACTGGTGGCCGGGGTCGCCTACCTGGATCCCGGCAACGTTGCCAGCAACATGACTGCAGGGGCGAAGTTTGGCTACCTGCTGGTCTGGGTGGTGGTGACCGGCAATGTGATGGCGTGGCTGATCCAGTACCTGTCGGCCAAGCTGGGCCTGGTCACCGGCCGCAGCCTGCCCGAACTGCTCGGGGAACGCATCGGACTCAAACCTGCCCGGCGGCTGTACTGGCTGCAGGCTGAACTCGTGGCAATGGCCACTGATGTCGCGGAGGTGATCGGCGGCGCCGTCGCACTCTGGCTGCTCTTCGATCTTCCGCTGTTCCTGGGCGGAGTCATTACCGGCGGTATCTCCATGGTGGTGCTGCAGCTGCAGAACAGCGGCCGGCACCGGAGCTTCGAATACGTGATCGTCACGCTGATGCTGGTGATTGCCGTCGGCTTCACGGCCGGCGTCTTCCTCAACCCGCCCGACGGCGCATCTGTTGCGGGCGGCCTGGTGCCGCGTTTCGAAGGCAGCGAGTCGGTGCTGCTGGCAGCATCGATCCTGGGTGCCACCGTGATGCCGCACGCCATTTACGCGCACTCCGCCCTGACCCGGGACCGCTTCCCCGGACGCACTGCCTCACTCACCACCACCCGCCTGATCAAGGCCACCAAGTGGGACGTGACCATCGCCCTGGCCGTGGCGGGCTCGGTGAACCTGGCCATCCTGCTGCTCGCGGCCGGGTCGCTGCAGGGCGTGGAAGGGACGGATACCCTCGAGGGCGCCCATGCCGCCATTGCCGCATCGCTGGGCGGGGTGGTGGCCACCATGTTCGCTGTCGGACTGCTCGCGTCGGGCCTGGCATCGACGTCGGTGGGTGCGTATGCGGGTGCCGAAATCATGCAGGGCCTGCTGAAGGTGCGCATCCCCATGCTGCTGCGCCGCCTGATTACCCTGATTCCCGCGCTGGCGATCCTCGCCGTCGGCATCGATCCCACCTGGGCGCTGATCCTCAGCCAGGTCATCCTTTCCTTCGGCATTCCGTTTGCCTTGATTCCGTTGGTCTGGCTGACCGCGCAGCGGGAACTGATGGGGAGCCACCGTAACCATTGGTGGACCACGGGCCTGGGCGTGCTGGTTTCGGTGCTGCTGGTCGGGCTGAACATCACCCTGCTGGTGCTGACCTTCACCGGCGCCTGACGCTAGCCTTTCAGCGAACCCTCCACCAGCGCGGTGGCGATGCTGTCGACGTCCGCCTGCGCTGCGAGATACCGCTCGGCGTCCAGCGCAGCGGAGCAGCCCGTGCCCGCAGCGGTGATCGCCTGCCGGTAGCGGTGGTCCACGGCGTCGCCGCACGCGAAGACCCCGTCCAGGTTGGTCTGGGTGCTCGGAGCAGCGACCCTGATGTATCCGTCCGGATCCAGGTCCACCTGCCCCGCAAGGAGATCGGTACGCGGGGCGTGCCCAATGGCGACGAAAATCCCCTGCGTCGGCAGAGTCCGCGTTGCGCCGGTGACGGTGTCCGTTAGGGTCATGCCGGTGACCTTGTCCGTGCCGTGGATGGCAGTGACCTCGCTGTTGAACTCAAAGCGGATCTTTGCGTGGTCCCGGGCGCGCTGGGCCATGATGCGGGAGGCACGCAGCGTGTCCCGGCGTACGACGACGGTTACCGACGCCGCGAAGCGGGTCAGGAACAGCGCTTCCTCCATGGCTGAATCCCCGCCGCCGACCACCACGATGTCCTGGTTGCGGAAGAAGAAGCCGTCACAGGTGGCGCACCAGGAAATGCCCCGGCCGTTGAGCTGTTTTTCCTCCGGCAGTCCCAGTTCCTTGTAGACCGAGCCGGTGGCGAGGATGACGCTGCGGGCCTTGTAGGTTTTCCCGCCGCCTGTGGCCACCCGCTTGGTGTGGACGCCCAGCTCCACCGACACGGCGTCGTCGTACTCCACCAGGGCACCGAATTTCTCCGCCTGCCGGCGCAGGTTCTCCATCAGGTCCGGCCCCAGGATGCCGTCGGGGAAACCCGGAAAGTTCTCCACTTCCGTGGTGTTCATCAGGGCGCCGCCGGCGGTGACGGAGCCCGCGAGGATGCGGGGTTTCAATCCGGCCCGGGCGGCGTAGACCCCTGCGGTGTAGCCTGCCGGACCTGACCCGATGATCAGGACGGAATCTGTACCCATCTGCTCTTCCCTTCGCCGCAGCGGTCCTTCAAGTCTGTCGGGGAGCAGGCTAGGGTCGGTAGCCCGGGCGCGCTAAGCGGGGCCGGAATCGGCAAAGGAGCCAGTAGTGGCAGCGGCACTCAAACCCATTGAACTGATCCAGCTTCCCCGCGGAGTGATTGATGCGCTTGCCGCCGGCGACCTGCCCGGGGCCAACCGGCAGGCGCCGCTGGAGCTTACCGAGCACTTTTCCCAGGACCGGCGGCCGCTGTGGCGTATCCGGAGCGCTCAGTTGGAAGAGAAACCCGGGGATGCGGCATGGATTACCCGTGCCATCTTTGACCCCGGACTGGGCCGGGCGGTGGGCTTGGCCGGGTTCCACGGCCCTCCGGACGGCAATGGCATGGTGGAAGTCGGGTACTCGGTGGACCCGGCCTACCGGCGTCAGGGCTACGCCCGTGCCGCCCTGGAGGCGCTGCTTGCCGTGGCTGCAGAGGAACCCTCGATCCGCACCGTCCGTGCAACCATCAGCCCGGACAACGACGCATCCCGGCGGCTGGTGGAACAGTACGGGTTCGTGGCCACGGGTGAGCAATGGGATGACGAGGACGGGCTGGAGATCGTTTATGAAGTCCCGGCGGGAGATAACTGACACTGGTCCGCTAGGGTCGCTCCGGCCCTGACGCTCAGCGGATCCGGGAACGGATCCTCAGCGCCGCCAGCAGGACAAAGACCACCATCATGGCACCGAGGACGAACACGACGTAGCCGGTGGGCACTTCCCAGTCCCCCACCGACGCGGTGATGCCGAAAATGTCCTGCACCTGGGCCACGGCTTCGGGCTGGTCCGTCACGGCGTCCATGGGTCCGGCGGTCATTTCCTGGCGCACCACCATGGAGGCCTGCATAAAGGGCAGCGCGCTGACGAAGTTCTTCACCCCCTCGGGAAAAGCCCCCACCGGAATGTAGGACCCTGCAGCGAAGCCGAGGATGGTGCCTACCAGTGTGGACAGGGCGGCGAAAGAACCCGGGGTACGGACGAAAGTGACGATGAAGGCGCTCAGCGATCCGAAGGCGATACAGCTAAGCACCAGGTAACCGTAAGTGCGGGCCAGCTGGCCCGCTGTGAGCACGACGCCGTCCACCGCGGCGAGATATCCGAGGCTCACGGCCAGCACCACGGTGGTCATGATCAGCGCGATCGCGACGGTGGAGAGCAGATACCCCAGGACCAACTGCCCGCGGCTGATCGGGGAAACCAGGAAGTCCCGGAAGCGCCCGGTGGCGGTGTCATCCACAATCACGTTCACGGCGGCGAGCCCCGTGGTGATTGCGGTGATGCCCACGATCCCGGCGAACATCCACGCGTCCACAAAGCCCTTGATGTCCTCCTCGGCGGCCTGCGGAAACATTTCCGCCAGGCTTTCGGTCTGCTGGTTGCCCAGGAACAGGGTGTAGAGCAGGAACAGGACCAGTGCGCCGAGGAGGGAAAAGAACAGGTTGAGCCGGTCACGGAAGTACAGGCGCAGGTTCCGTTCGGTGATGTCCAGGACCACGTTCATGCTGCTTCCCCCTGCCGGCCGGTCAAGGCCAGGAAAACGTCGTCCATGGTGCCGTGGCGGAACTCGAAGTCCAGGACACTGTCGCCGTGCGCCGCGAGGAGGCGGCGGGCCGTATCCGACCGGTCCACCCGCAGCCGCAGCACGTTGCCGTCTACGGCGGCGACGTCGACCCCGGCTTCGCTGGCCAAAGCTGCCAGTACCTGCGGGGCGGCAGACGTGATGGAAAGGATGCTGCTGCTGTACTCGGCGCGCAGGGTGGTGGGCGTGCCGTCGGCAATGATCTGCCCCTTCTCAATCACGCAGACCCGGTCCGCTTCCTCGGTTTCCTCCATGTAATGGGTGGTCAGGAAAACGGTGAGGCCGTGGTTTTCCCGCAGGTCGTGGATGGTGGACCAGACGAGGGCACGGCTGGCCGGGTCCAGGCCGGCAGTGGGTTCGTCCAGGAAGATGATCGACGGCGAGTGCAACAGCGCCCGGGCGATGTCCACCCGGCGTCGTTCTCCGCCGGAATAGGTGGCATAGCGCCGGTCGAGGAAGTCCCCCAGGCCGACCATCCGGCCCAGCTCATCAATGCGGGCATTGTTGGCCGCTTTGTCGGGTGAGTAGAACCGTGCGCGGGTTTGAAGGTTTTCCCGGCCGGTGAGGATCGGGTCCAGCATCGAATCCTGGAACACCACACCGATGGCTTCGCGGACGCCGCCGCCGCTGCCGCGGACGTCGTGCCCCGCCACCTCGACAGTGCCGGCGTCGAACGGCAGGACAGTGGTCAGGCAGGAAATGGTGGTGGACTTCCCCGCGCCGTTGGCACCCAGGAAGGCGAAAACACTCCCTGGCTCTACGTCAAAGGACAAGTTGTCCACCGCCGCCACCCGGCCGAACCGTTTGGTCAATCCCCGAACGGAGATTGCGGCATTCATGGTTCCCAATTGGCTCCCCTAGTTCTTGCGGTTCTATGCGTCCAGGAGCAGATCATCGAATTCCAGTGGAGTCACCGTGTTGTTTTCCCAGTCCGAGCGAAGTATCGCATAGGCGACGGAAGCGAGCCGGGACCCATCCGCCGTCGGCCACGCCTGCCGGTAATGGGCTTCTTTGACGAAACCGGCGCGCAGGAACGTTTTACGCATGGCAATGTTGTCTTCCCGCGTCTGGCCTTCAAACCTGACGCCAAGGACTGGGCGTGGACGTGGTTCGCGCCCTGTGCCGGCTGGCCTTCACCGAATTGCCGGAAATCGTGCGCCGGCTTTCCGCCAGGCGGATATCAAAGTCCGGATTTTCGTCGGCCAGTCCCTCCAGGACCACCAGCCCGAGGTCTTCGCCGCCCTGCTGCACCCAGTACCCCTGGGAATCCTTGCACCAGAAGTGCCCCTCCGCCACCCGCTTGTTTACCTGGGTCTCGCCGGGCGCCGGATTCACATGAAACTCGCCGGGCGCCGGATTCACATGAAAGGGGAACCGGTTGGCGGTCAGGAAGGCAGCGACCGCACCGGCGTCGTCAGGGGTCATCCTGCGGAAGGTGATGGTCATGCGGGAAGTGTAACGTGCGGTTTTAGAGCGTGCCGATCCGGTCCTGGCTTCCGGTCAGGGCGGACTTTTCCGCTTCTTCTTCGAGCCGGCGGCGCCAGCCGCGCGGGGGCGGCCAGGAGATACCCCACAACTCGAGTTGCTGTTTGGTAAAACCACCTGCGGGAGTACGCGCTGCTTCTATTTCTTCACGGGTCGGCATTGCCAAATCATGACACGCACTCCGGGTTATGTCACCGAAAAGTCGGACATTTACGGCACCGTTTTTTCATCCTGCTATTGACCAACCGAGGGGGTGCCGCTATTCCCCTGCAATCCGCGGATTCCCGGGGGTATTTCGAACTAAAAGGGACTCCCGGTATCGCTAAAGAATTATATTAGGGACTTCCGGTACCGCTAATTAAGCGTTATGAACGGGTGGTCACCATAATCAATTGCCAGCCTTCCGGGAACTGAGCCTGGAGTGCTTCCCGCGCTTCGAGAATGGGTTTTCCCTCAATCGCGGGCGTGAAAGTCCGGTGCCGCTCAGCCTGTTCCTCGACGTGCGCCGATGGGTTGAAGCCATGAAAAAGGCAGTTCCCGGATTGTTCCCGCCGGAAGAGCCCGTAGTCGTTTTACCGGTCCGGACAAAGCAAAAACCCCCGGTTTCCCGGGGGTTTTCCTGTGGAGCTTAGGGGAATCGAACCCCTGACCTTTTCATTGCGAACGAAACGCTCTACCAACTGAGCTAAAGCCCCGAAACTGCACCGTGCCGCGTCGTGCTCCGTCCGAGCCGCAGTCCGAACTACAGTCCGAACCAGCATGAACCACCGACCCCGCTAGGCTACACCGATTCTAAACACGAGCTCCGGCCCGCACCAAACCCCCGGCACCCTAGGAATGCTTTGGGACCGTCGCTACCGTCGAGGAACCGGCACGGTTCGCCCGCGGAGAGCGGTCGGCGCAAAGCACACCGGAACCAAGGAGAACGCCATGGCCCTGATCACCGAAATGCTCGAAAACCATCCCGCCGCCGGCCCCCGCACTTCCGATCCCCGCCTCCTAGTCGAGTGCCTACTGGCCTGTGGTGAATGCGCTTCCGTCTGCAATGCCTGCGCGGACGCCTGCCTGAGCGAGGAAATGGTGGGCGAGCTGGTCAGCTGCATCCGCACCGACCTGGACTGTGCCGAGATCTGCGCTGCCACGTCCGCAGTGCTGTCCCGAACCGGTGCCGCGGGGCCGGCGAGCGCCAGCCTGCTGCATGCCTGCATTGCAGCCTGCGCCGCGTGTGCCGAGGAATGCCAGCAGCACGCCGCCATGCACCAGCACTGCCGGATCTGCGCGGAGGCCTGCCGCCGTTGCATTAACGCCTGCGAAAAACTGCTGACTTCACGTGGTTAGTGCGCCAGCACCATTCCCCGGACATAGGCCGCCTGCCCCACGTGCTCAAGGCAGTCCGCCAAGGTGCTCACCAGCCGGACGCCCAGCGTAACCGGCGGATCCCAAGCCCGGTCCACGATCCGGCCCAGGTCCTCGCCGGATAGTCCCGAGACGAAGGCCTCGGTACGGGAATGCACGTCGTCGTAATAGCCCAGGAGCAGCTCCGCGGAATGCACCTGGACCAGCGCCACCTGCTCGGAAGTATGTCCGTAGCCCGTGTCCTCCACCGCCAGCGGGAGACCCACCCGTTTTGCCCAGCCGTCGGCGGTCCAGGACTGTTCCTGCCCGGCCACCTCGGCAATCTGGTGGTCCTCCACCCGGCTCAGGTGCCAGATCAGCCAGGCAATGGAGTTACCTTCCGGATAGGGGCGGTGGTTCAGTGCACCGGCGTCGAGATTGTTCACGGCCCTTCGGACTGCACCGGGGAGCCGTCCGAAGGCATCAACAAGAAGATCGCTTTCGTCCATCGCGCTGGCTCCCTCTGGGTTGGCGGCAGGGTTTCGCCATCGTTTCACGCCGGTCCGTGTCCGGGAAGAGTCCGTTTCCGGGCCGCAGCACAAAAATCGGGCCACGGACCGGTTCCATCCTCGGCGCGCAGTCCTAAAATGGCTCGCATGAGCTGGACAGATGAGCGTCCCGCATGGCTTCCGCCCATTCCATCGCCGCACCGCGGCCAGGCCCGGATTGTTCTGGGAATGATCCTGGTCTGCAGCACCATGTTGACCAGCCTCGTGGTCGCTGCCTTCGGTGCCCTGCTGAGCATGTACATCCTCTGGCCGCTCGCGGGCGGGCTGCTGCTGCTGACGTCCGGGCTGCTCAGCCGCCGCGGCGTGTAGCGGGGCGTCCCGCGGCTCCCGTCGCGTCTCCCGTCACGGCACGGCAGCGGCACGGCAGCGCAGGGCCGTGCGCGGCCGTGCGCTTAGGATTGGCCCATGACACCCCCTGAGCCAACCGGAGCCGGCTCCCAGTCCCAGACCCTCTCCCGCGGCATCCGCGCCCTGGAACTCCTCGCGGACGCGGAGAGCTCCCTGAGCATTGCCGAACTCTCCGAAGGGCTTGGCGTGCACCGCTCCATCGCCTACCGGATTCTGCGGACGCTGGAATCCCACTCCCTGGTGATGCGCGACGACGCCGGCCGGGTCTCGGCCGCACCGGGCCTCGCGGCGCTGGCCCGGGGCGTGTCACGGGACCTGCAGTCAGCGGCGCTGCCCGAGCTCAGCGCGCTGGCCAACGAGCTGTCCATGACGGCCTTCGTTGCCGTCTGGGACCGGCAGAACTGCGTAACCCTGATGACCGTGGAACCCACCCACAGCCGCACCGCCCTCATTCAACGCCCCGGCACCCGGCACTCCTTCACCGCCGGCGCTCCGGGGATCGCCATCCAGTCCGCCATGACCGAGGAACAGTGGGACCGGCTGGCCCCGGGGCAGAAGTACCGCAGCGAAAGCCGCATAGCCCGGGAGCGCGGCTACGCCGTCAGCCACAACGAGGTCATCGAAGGGGTCTCCGCCGTTGCCGCTCCCGTCACTGCCTCCGGCCAGCTGCCCGCCGCGGTCTCGGTGGTGTACTTCGGCGCCGGCAAGGACGAAGACGCCATGGGACTGCGGCTGGCCGAAACCGCCCGGCGGATCGAGGCGGCCCTCCGCTGAGTGCCGGGCAGGGGAATTTTAGGTAAGCATTATCTTGCTGGAAACTGCTCCGCGACCGGCTTAAAACTGAAGGCATGAGGAGCAAAGGACTATCCAGGATCCCGGATGCGGTGCGCCGTTATCCGCTGGTGTTCGCCACGCTGCTGGTCGGCCTGGCGGTCCTTGTCCTGCTCGCGGTCGACGCCGGTACCGCCGCGGCCTGGACGGCAAGCCTGTATGCAGGGGCAGTGGCGCTGCAGACCGCCGCGGGGATGGTCCGGAACATCCGTGCCGGCAACTGGGGTTTGGACATTCTGGCTGTCATGGCCATCCTCAGCACCATCGCCGTCGGCGAGTACCTGGCCGCGCTGATCATCGTGCTGATGCTCTCCGGCGGCGAGGCGCTGGAGGATTATGCCGCCGGCCGCGCCCGCAGCGAGCTGGATGCCCTGTTGGAGCGCGCACCCCAGCAGGCCCACCGGCTGGAAGCGGACGCCGTCGTCGATCTCGCCGCCACCGATGTCCGCCCCGGCGACATCCTGCTGGTCCGGCCCGCCGAACTGGTGCCCGTGGACGGCGTCCTGCTGGATCCGGCCGCGGAGTTCGACGAATCCTCACTCACGGGCGAATCCCTGCCCGCCCTGCGCAGCGCCGGGGAGACGGTGCTCAGCGGGTCGGTCAACGGCACCGCTGCCGTCCGCATCCGCGCCACGGCGACGACGGCGGACAGCCAGTACCAGCGGATTGTGGCCCTGGTGCAGGAGGCCGCGGCGACGCGGGCGCCCTTGGTGCGGTTGGCGGACCGGTACGCGCTGCCGTTCACCGGCCTCTCGCTGCTGATTGCCGGTGCTGCCTGGCTGGCCAGCGGCGATCCCGTCCGTTTCGCGGAGGTACTGGTCCTGGCCACGCCCTGTCCGTTGCTGATCGCCGCCCCGGTGGCCTTCATGGGCGGCATGAGCCGGGCTGCCCGGCACGGCATCATCGTCAAGGGCGGAGCAACCCTGGAACAGCTTGCCCGGATCCGCACGGCCGCCTTCGACAAGACCGGCACGCTGACCGCAGGCCGGCCGGAACTGGTGGCGGTGCATCCGCAGCCGCCGTTCACGGCGGACGAGCTGCTGGCCCTGGCTGCGTCCGCGGAGCAGTATTCCTCCCATGTGCTGGCCGCCGCAGTCCAGTCGGCGGCCACCGCACGGGGCCTGACCTTGCTGCCGGCCCACTACGCCTCGGAGGCGGCGACCAACGGGGTGGAAGCGCTGATCGGCGGCCGCAGGATCCGGGTAGGCAAGCAGAGGTTCATTGCCGCCACGGGCGCGGACCCGGCCGAACAGGCCCTGCAGCCCGGCGAGCTGGCGGTCTATGTAGGGGTGGAGGGCGGATTCGCCGGCACCCTGGTGCTTAGCGATACCGTGCGGCCCAATGCCGCGGCCACGCTGACGAAGCTGCGGCGGCTGGGAGTCCGGTCCGCGGTCATGCTCACCGGTGACGCCGCCGGAACCGCACGCAGCGTCGCCCACGAGCTGGGCATTACGCAGGTATCCGCCGGCCTGCTGCCTGCGGATAAGGTCCGGGCGGTCGCCGCCCTGCCCGGCCGGCCGGTCCTGATGGTGGGCGACGGCGTCAATGACGCTCCGGTGCTGGCGGCGGCCGACGTCGGCATTGCCATGGGTGCCAGGGGATCCACCGCGGCGGGCGAGTCCGCCGACGCGGTGATTGCTGCCGACGACCTCTCCCGCGTAGCCGTCGCCGTCGACATCGGCCAGCACACGCTTCGGGTGGCGCTGCAGAGCATCCGGCTCGGCATCGCGCTGAGCCTGGTCCTGATGCTGGTGGCAGCGTTCGGGTACATTCCGGCGGTCGCCGGAGCCCTGACCCAGGAATTGGTGGATTTGGCTGCCATCCTCAATGCCCTGCGTGCCCTGCACGGGCCGGGACACCGCCCCGCTCGCGGCACCGAGCGGCACAAGGACCGGCGGGCAGGGATAATGGGCAGTGGCCGCCGCCCGGTGCCCGGCCGATAACGGGTTTTTCGGTTTAGACGCTAGGGGAATGTCCATGACGTTGGTCGACAATGCGGTGTATGTGAACGGCAAGCGCCACCATGACCCGGATAGCCTGGATGAAACGTTCGAGCTGACCCGCAGTTCCGGCGGCATGGCCTGGATCGGCCTGTACCGCCCGGACGAGGTGGAGCTGCTGGCCGTGGCCGAGGAATTCGGCTTGAACCTGCTGATTGTCGAAGACGCCCTGGCCGGTCACCAGCGCTCCAAGCTGGAACAGTACGGTGACCAGCTGTTCCTGGTGCTCCGGCCAGCCCGCTACCTGGACGACGTCGAACGCGTGGAGTTCGGTGAGCTGCACCTGTTTGTGGGGCCCAACTTCGTGGTGACCGTCCGGCACGCCGAATCCCCGGACCTGGCCCGCGTCCGCAAGCGGCTGGAACAGGAACCGGACCTGCTGGCGCTTGGACCGCAGGCGGTGCTCTACGCGGTGCTGGACCAGGTGGTGGATGAATACGCTCCCGTGGCGGCCGGGCTGGAAAACGACATCGACGAGATTGAGGACCAGCTGTTCGGCGGCGACGCCGAGGTGTCCCGCCGCATCTACGAACTCTCCCGCGAGGTCATCCAGTTCCACCGTGCCATCAGTCCGTTGGAAAGCGTGGTGGGCGAACTGCGCCAGAATGCGGACCAGTACGGCATCCCGGCCGACCTGCATGACAACCTCGGGGACGTGATGGACCACGTGCTGCGCCTGATCGACCGGGTCAACGCCTACCGCGCCATTCTGGACAACGCACTCACCCTCTCCTCCACGCTCGCCTCCAACCGGCTGGCGGAGACCAGCATTGAACAGAACGAACAGGTGAAGCGGATTTCGTCCTGGGCAGCCATCCTCTTTGCCCCCACCCTCGTAGGCACCATTTACGGCATGAACTTTGAAGACATGCCCGAACTCGGATGGGAATTCGGGTATCCGCTGGCCATCCTGGCGATGTTCGGGATGGGCTTCATCCTGTACGTGACCTTCAAGCGGAACAAGTGGCTCTGATGCGGCTGCTGCTCCCCGTGCTGGCGGGAGCGCTGCTGCTGAGCGCCTGCGGGAACGACGCCGGCGCGTCCCCGGATCCCGGGGAAAGCGGCGGGAGTTCGGCAGCGGATGTCACCGGCACGTGGGGCGACGTCGATAATCCGGACGCACCGTCTCTGGACTTCAGCCCCGACGGGCGGGTCAGCGGCACGGACGGCTGCAACCGTTTGATGGGCCACTGGAGCATCTCCGGCAGCCACGTCACCCTCCGGGACATGGCAACCACCCTGATGGCCTGCCCGCCGGGAATGGACACCTGGCTCGCCGCGGGTGCCGCTGCCGACGTCGACGGCGGCACCCTGCGGATCTATGATCAGGCCGGCACCGAAATCGGCGTCCTGGAACGGTAGGTTCGCTAGTGCCGGGACCGCTGCTTCGGTGAGCCCTCCACGTGCAGGTCGTTGCCCTTGGTTTCCTTCACCATGGACACGGCCACAAAGGACACCACGCACAGCACCATGATGTAGAGGCCGATGGACGGCGACCAGCCGGTCTCGTTCAGCAGCGCCTGCGCAATGGTCGGCGCGAAAGCCCCGCCCAGGATGGCCCCGAGTGCGTACCCGATGGAGACACCCGAGTACCGCACCCGGGCCGGGAACATCTCGGCGTACATGGCCGACTGCGGACCGTAGGACAGGCCCAGGCCGATGGTCAGGACGAAAATCGCCACCGCGAACAGAACAATGTTGGTGGTGTCTATGAGCAGGAACATCGGGACCGACCACAGGAACACCCAGGCGTAGCCGATCTGGAAGGTGCGGACCCGGCCTATCCGGTCGGAAAGGATCCCGCCGTAGAGCGTGAAGATCAGCCAGCCGAAGGATCCCAGCGTGGTGGCCAGCAGCACCGAGGGCCGGTCCATTCCCAGCCCGCCCGCGTCCGGCTTACCGGTGGCGTACGAGGCGAAGAAGGCGATGACCAGGTACCCGGCCGCATTGTTGGCGATGAAGATCAATGCACTGAGGATCACCTCGCGGCTGTTGTACCGGAACAGCTGGCTCAACGGCGCGGAGGATTCCTTCTTCCGCTCCTGGATCTCCTTGAAAACAGGGCTCTCCGCCACCGAGCGGCGGATGAAGTAGCCGACGATGATCAGCACCACCGAGACCAGGAACGGGATCCGCCAGCCCCAGGCCAGGAAGTCCTCCTCGCTCAGGCTCGTGCTCAGCACGTACATCACGAACGTCGCCAGGATCATGCCCACCGGCACGCCGATCTGCGGGTACGCGCCGAAGAGCCCGCGCTTGCCCACCGGTGCGTGTTCCACCGACAGCAGGGCGGCCCCGCCCCACTCTCCGCCGGCGGAGAAGCCCTGCATAATGCGCAGCACAATCAGCAGGATCGGACCGGCGACGCCGATCTGTGCGTAGGTAGGCACCACGCCGATCAGGGCGGTCGAGATCCCCATCATGACCAGCGTGAAGACCAGCATTTTCTTCCGGCCGATCCGGTCCCCCAGGTGCCCGGCGACGACGGCGCCCAGGGGGCGGAATAGGAAGCTGATGCCGATGGTGGCAAAGGAGACCACCTGTCCCAGCGGGCCGTCGTTGATGGGGCCGAAATACAGGGTGGCCAGCACCAGGCCGGCTGCCTGGGCGTAAATGAAGAAGTCGTACCACTCGATGGTGGTGCCGACCAGGGTTCCGGCGAGGACCTTGCGTTCCTCCCGGCTCATCCGGCCGGAAGAGGGCGCGGCGGACGCGGCATTGACGCTCATCTAAAACTCCATTGTTTTGAGACGGACAGTTTTGAGACGGACAGTGGAAAACGGATCCGGTCCCCGCAGCCGGATGCAGGCATCGTACGCCCGCCACCGGCGTCGTGACCCTTATTCAGACCGGCGAGTTTCAGGACATCGAAGATTCCACCGCGCCGGACCGCCGCCGTCATTCTCCTTGCCGCCGGGCAGCAGGAAACCGGGCGGAGACTCTGCGGCTCCGCCCGGATTTGGCAGGGGTTGGTTATTCCTTGTTCAGCTTGTCCTGCACCGCTCCTGCCGCCTTCTCGACCGGGTTGGGTACGTCCGTGGTGCCGTAGTACCGCGCGTCCGGGCGGGTGGGCGGCGGCATCGGGGCCGTTGTGGTGGGGCCGTCGTGGTAGCTGAATTCTCCCTTGCCGTCCGGCGTCGGACCCTTGGCCCAGGAGCCTTCCTTCGCATGCTCCCCGTCGGAGAAGTTCAGGTACTGGTAGGACACCTCGCGGTGTTCCTTGTTGAGCGGGAAGTTGCTGGGTACCGGTAGCTGTTCCATGTTCTCCGCCTGAAGTTCCAGTGCCGCGGTGGTCCACTGGTTCTGGTGCATGGTGTCCCGGGCCAGCAGGAACGCCAGCAGGTCCCGCACCCCGTGGTCATCGGTCATATGGTAGAGCCGGGCAACGGCAAGGCGGCCCTGCATTTCGATGTTGGCGTTGGACGTAAAGTCCGCCAGCATATTGCCGCTGGCCGTGACGTAGCCGCCGGACCAGGGGTTGCCGTTGCTGTCCGCGGGGCGGGCACCGGCACCGGCCACGATGGCCTGCTGCACATCCATGCCGCCCACCACCGCTGCGACCGTGGGGTCGTTCTGGACGGCGTCGCCGGTAATCCCCAGCGGAGCCTTTTCCAGCAGCTGCGCAATCATGATGGCCAGCATTTCCACGTGGCCCATTTCTTCTGCGGCAATGCCGTACAGCAGGTCCCGGTATTTGCCCGGGATGTGCGCATTCCAGGACTGGAAGCCGTACTGCATGGCTACGGTGATTTCGCCGTACTGTCCCCCCAGGGCCTCTTGTAGCTTCCGGGCAAACACGGCATCGGGCTGATCCGGCGTGGACTTGAACTGGAGTTCCTGTTTGTGGAAAAACATGCATTCCTCCGCACCTTATGGACCGGCACCGAAGTGGGCGTTCCCTCTGGCGGAATGCCGTGGCCGGTCACGGTGTTTCCAACGTAGACCCGTGCCCGACCCCGCGGAAGAGTGGGCAGGACACTTGCCGGACGCAGGTGGCAACCGTGCCGTTTTCCTCCCGGGTAATCGGCCGATGCCCGGGTAGTGTCCTTGGCATGGTCTCCCAGGAACATCCCGACACCCCCGCCTCCGCCCCCGCCGGCCCGGATGCGGACCCCGCACCGGACGTCACCGATGACTTCGCGGTGCGGCGGCACACCCTGCCCTCGGGCCTGGCGTACACCACCACCACCGGACGGTTGGTGTTCCGCAAGGAAGAAGTCAGCGACGGGAAGTCGGACGGCTTCCGGCCCAAGGCGGAGATTTTCCTGGTTGCCTACACGGCGGATGCTCCGGAGACCGGTCCCAACCGGCGTCCGGTGGTGTTTGCCTTCAACGGCGGGCCGGGCTCCTCCTCCGTCTGGCTGCACATGGGGCTACTGGGCCCGCGGATGGTGGACTCGGGCGACGCCGGTTCGCTGACCCCTCCCCCGTTCGGTCTGGTGGACAACCCGCAGACACTGCTGGAGCACGCGGACCTGGTCCTGATCGATCCGGTGAACACCGGCTTCTCCCGCGTGGTGAACGGCAACGACGCCGCGGAGTTTCACGGATTCGAGGAGGACCGGGACCTGGTGGCCGAGGTGATCCGGCTCTGGACCACGCGCAACAACCGCTGGCTGAGCCCGAAGTACCTGGTGGGTGAGTCCTACGGCACGCTGCGCGCAGTGGCCGTGGCCGGGAAGCTGTTCGACGCCTACGGACTGGCAGTCAACGGTCTGGGCCTCATTTCGACGGTCCTGAACCTGGCCACCCTGGATTTCGCGCCGGGGCGGGACACCCCCTATGCACTGCATCTGCCGACCTACGCCGCCATCGCGCACTTCCACGGCCGGCTTCCGGGCCGTGAGCTGGCCGACGTCGTCCGCGAAGCCGAAGCCTACGCCGCCCGGGAGTACGGGTACGCGCTGACCCAGGGGGCCCGGCTGAGCGCGGAGGAGTACGACGACGTCGTCGCCCGCCTCGCCGCGATCACCACCCTGAGCGAGGGCTTCATCCGCCGTACCAACCTGCGCTGGGACTACGCCATGTTTTCCGCGGAGCTGCTGCGGGACCAGAACCTGGCGGTGGGGCGTATCGACGGCCGGTTCACCGCCGCGCCGGCGCACCAGCAGGACTGGATCAACTGGGACGACCCCAGCCTGGTAGCCATCAACGGCCCCTATTCCGCGGCCATCAACCACTATGTCCGCGCCGAGCTCGGCTACGAGAACGATCTCCCCTACGAAATCCTCAGCGGGCGGGTCCAGCCGTGGAGCTACAAGACCTTCGAGGGCGTGCCCGTGGATGTCACCGGCACGCTGGAACGGCTGCTGGTGCACAACCCGGCGCTGCGCGTGCACGTGGACTACGGCTATTACGACGGCGCCACGCCGCATTTCGCCGCGGAGTACGTGTGGGCGCACATGCGGCTGAGCGATGAAGCACGGTCCCGGTTCACGCACCACTACTACGAGGCCGGGCACATGATGTACGTGAACCCCGGCTGCCGTGCCGACCAGCTGCGGAACCTCGCGGGGTTCGTGACGGAGGGCTAGGGTTCAGCCGCGGGGCGGTGCTGTATCAGCTCCGCATTGCTGGCTTACGCTCCGCATTGCTTTCTTGCCGTCCGCATTGCTGGCTTACCGGGTGCAGTGCTGGCTTACCGGGTGGCGAAGTGCAGCCAGACAGCCCCGCCCCAGAGTCCGCCGGCGGTCAGCGCCAGCGCCAGTTCGGCCAGGATGCCAATGCCCATGGCCTTCAGGGTTGCCACACTGGAGGACCAGGCGGTGGGCAGGTCCCGCTTGCGCAGCCACTCACTGAGCAGCAGGCCGACGGCGAATCCGATGAACAGGCCCACGGCAGGAATGGTGAACATGCCGACGATGCCCACGGCCACACCCGCCACGACGGAGCGCTTGGGGATTTCCCGTTCCTTGAGCCGCCGTCCGGTGAGGAAGGCGCTGGAGAGCATACCGGCGATCAGGAGCACCGCCCCGATCCCGAAGGCCCACCAGGCCGGCGCGCTCTGCACTCCGAGGGCCCAGCCCAGCAGGGCGATGATGATCAGGATGCTGCCCGGCAGCACGGGCACCACAATGCCGATCAGGCCCACGGCGATCACCAGGGCTGCAGCAATGGTTACAAGAAGGTCGGGGTCCATTCCCCTAGTGTTCCACCAGCTGTCTACTCCCCCCGTATTTGCCCGGCCGGGGCGGTTCGGCCTTGGCGATTCTGCTGCCGGTTGGGGAAATCCCTCCGCTGCGCAGTGGCAGGGATTTCCCAAACCGGTCGGTTTTTCCCAAATCGGAGCGTTTACCCGGCCCGCCGGGCCCGAAATCCCCGGCGTGGCTCGGACCGCCGGGTGGAGAAACTACTAAGGATGCTTATAAGGTGGCATCTTCAGCCCGATTCACCGGACGGAAAACAGGAGAGCAGTAAATGAGCACCGAACCAGGGAACACAAACGCTTCCAACACCGGACGCGGAGCCTCTGAGGGCGGCCCGTTCCGGGACCGGTCCGATCGTCCGGCACCCGTCGACGACAGCCAGGCCGTTCCCGTGGACGGACACCGGGAGGACACGGCGACCCGGGCCATGGACACCGACACGGCTTCCTCTCCGTCGCACTCCTCCGGACGCCGCTCGGGCAGCCATGCCGCCGAACCGGTAGCGGGCACCGCGAACGACGACGCCGCCGGCCGCACGATGCCGGTCTCCGATTCCCGTTCGGACTCCGAAGATACGCGTACCCGGGTCGCCCCGGTCACCGCCACCCGCTCCGCTGACACCGACGGCACCGGCGAGCACCGCGGCGCAACATCGGTATCCGCCGTGCGTGACCACCGCGACGCTGACACCACCCGCAACTCGGACCGCGACGTCGAGAACCGGCACGCCACGAACGCCGGCGACACGACGGATGATCGACGCGACGGCCTCGACGACCGGAACGATGACCGCGGCGTCGTACGCGACCACGACCGGGACGGCCGAATTGATGACCGTGACGCGATGCACACCCGCGAGGCAGCACTGCCCAACCGCGAGGCACTGTTGGCCCGGGAGAAGGAACGCTTCGGCGGCTTCAAGTTCGGTGCAGCGTTCTTCGGCTGGCTGACCGCTACCGGAATGGTGGTGCTGCTTTCGGCACTGGCTGCGGCGATCGGCGCTGCCGTGGGCCTTTCGGCTGAAACCAACCTGGGCCAGGCGCTGGAATCTGCAGCAGCCAACCAGTCCGCCGGGATCATCGGAGCGATCATCATGCTCCTGGTACTGCTGCTCTCCTACTTTGCCGGCGGATACGTCGCCGGCCGCATGGCCCGCTTCAACGGCGCCAAGCAGGGCCTGGCCGTATGGCTGTGGGCGCTGGTGGCGGCCGCCGTCGTCATCGTCCTGGGCCTGATCTTCGGCAACGATATCCGCAGCATCAGCCAGCTGAACTCGGTTGCACCGCTGCCCGAAAACCTGGAAGGGATGGACGCCGGCACCTGGATCGCCGTCGCTGCCAGCCTTGTGGCCACCCTGCTCGGCGCCATCCTGGGCGGCCTGGCCGGTATGCGTTACCACCGTCGCATTGACCGTGCCGACTTCCGCACGGAAGAAACCGTCGCCCGCTAAGACGGTCCTTCGGCTTCTGCGGCCGCTGCAACCTCCGGTTTCCGGGAGTTGCGGCGGCCGTTTTTGTTGGTTCGGGTTCCCCCATGCGCACGACGTCCCACGATCCGGTACTCCTGTGGCCCCTGGGACCGCACAAGCCACAACGGCACCAAAGCGTGGGATGCTGTGTCCGCCGCGGCGCGCTCCGAGCACGACGTCCCACGATCCGGTACTCCTGTGGCTCCTGTGACCCCACCAGGAACACCAGCACCAAAGCGTGGGATGCTGTGTCGGCCAGGGTGCCCGGCAAGCAGGAATTGGTGCCGGACGGCTTAAACAAACTGAGGCCCCGCAGATGCGGGGCCTCAGTTCTAACGGGATGAAACCGCAGACGTTACGGGGACGGGGTGCCGCCGTTGACGTTCAGGGTTTCGCCGATGACGTAGCTGGATTCCGGCGACGCCAGGAAGACGTAGGCCGGGGCCAGTTCGGTGGGCTGGCCCGCACGGCCCAGCGGGGTGCTCTGGCCGAACTCCGTCAGCGCTTCCTTCTGCTGTCCGTCGGACGGCTGCAGCGGGGTCCAGAACGGACCCGGTGCCACGGCGTTCACGCGGATTCCCTTGGGTGCAAGCTGCTGGCCAAGGCCCTTGGTGAAGTTGTTGATGGCAGCCTTGGTGCTGGCGTAGTCCAGCAGGTCAGCGGACGGCTCGTAGGCCTGGATCGAGGTGGTGTTGATGATGCTCGATCCGGCCGGCAGGTGCTTCAGCGCGGCCTTCGTAACCCGGAAGAACGAGTAGATGTTGGTCTTGAACGTGTGGTCCAGCTGCTCGTCGGAGAGATCCTCGAGGTTCTCCACGGCAATCTGCTTGCCCGCGTTGTTGACCAGGATGTCCAGCCCGCCCAGGGCCGAAACGGCGTCCTCGACCAGCTGGCGGCAGTACTCGGGATCCTTGAGATCACCGGGAAGCCGCACCAGCTTACGGCCGGTCTTCTCGACCACCTCGGCAATGTGCTGGGCGTCCGGCTCCTCCTCGGGAAGGTAGGAGATGGCAACGTCTGCGCCCTCGCGGGCGAAGGCGATGGCCACTGCCGCGCCGATGCCGGAATCGCCGCCGGTAATGAGCGCCTTGCGGCCTTCCAGACGTCCAGTGCCGCGGTAGGTGTCCTCGCCGTGGTCCACATGCGGGGTCATGTCCTTGTCCAGGCCGGGCTCCGGCTGGTCCTGGATGGGCGGGGCGATGGACGGGTAGCGGTCCACGGGGTTCTGGAAGGTGTACTGGTCCGACTTGTTGCCGTTTGTCATAGAAGTTCCCACTTTCGGTAGGTCAGTCCATTCGGGCGGTCCGGTTAGGGCCGCCGTAAAAGGCGGGCGCTCACGCTAAGTAAGCATGCTTATTACCCTATGCCCGATTAGCGGTTCCGCTCAAGTCCGCGGTTCCGCCGCACAAATCGCCGCTGCTCTGGCCCTGCCAGCTGCCGGGGGCGCAAACTGCTGCATATCCAACTGCCTTGGAAGGAACATCATGACTGAGGGAACCCGGAAGCGGATTGTCGTTGGCGTGGACGGCTCGGAGGAGTCACTGGAGGCGCTCCGCCTGGCCCGTCGCCTGGCTGACCTGCTGGACTGCCGCATTGATGCCATCACGGTGTGGGAGTATCCGGCAATGCTGGCCACACCGTTCCCCACCGCCGAATGGTCGCCGCGGGTGGAAGCCGAGCGGGGCCTGGCCGAGGCGGTGGAAGCGGCCTTCGAAGGTAAGGGCGCTCCGGACGGTCTAACCCAGTCAGCGGTGGCCGGGCAGACCGCCGGGGTGTTGATGGAAGCCAGCCGCGGGGCCGAGATGCTGGTGGTGGGCAACCGCGGGCGCGGCGGTTTTGCCGGGCTGCTGCTCGGTTCCGTCAGCACCACTGTGGCCGCGCACGCCTACTGCCCGGTGCTGATCGCCCGTCCCCACCGGGATTGAGCCCTGCCGGCGCGCACGCGAGGAGCGGGCGACGACGGCGGCCCGGTCCTCGCGTCGCACCGGGAATCCCGGGGCCGGACCGGAACTAGCGGTGCGCCGGAACCCGGCGCAGCAGGATGCCGGCACCGACGGCGGCAACCACCATGGTGACCAGGCCGATCAGCGAGGTGATGTTGACGCCGGAATCGAAGGCCGCCTGCGCGGAATGCAGCAGTGCCGAGGCGGCCTCCGTAGGCAGGTCCCGGGCCGCCTCGACGGCGCCGCCAAGGGTTTCCCCGGCCGAAGCCGTCTGCTCAGGGGTCAAGCCGCCCGGAACGGAAACGCCGTTGCGGTAGGCAGCGGTCAGGATGCTGCCCAGGACGGCAGTGCCCAGGACGGATCCGATCTCATAGGCCGTTTCGGAAATGGCCGAGGCGGATCCGGCACGGGACGGCGGAACGCTGGCCAGGATCAGGTCATTGGAAATGGTTTCCGCGGCTCCCACGCCCACGCCCAGCAGCAGGAACGCGACAACCAGTTCGAGCACGGTCACCGACTCCCCCGCGGCAAAAACCAGGGCGTAGCCCCCTCCGTTGAAGAGCAGCCCGCCGGCCACCACAACCGCGGGGCGGACCCGCTTCACCAGGGGCACCACGGCCAGGCCGGTGATGATGGTCAACACCAGGCCGGGGAGCATGGTCAGGCCCGCTTCGATGGGCGTCTGCCCCACCACGAGCTGCAGGTGCTGGGAGAGGAAGAAGATGAAGCCGACCATCGCGAACAGGCTGAGCAGGTTCGCGGCGATGGAGCCGCTGAAGACCGGATTCCGGAACAGCCGGACGTCGAGCATCGGCTTTTCCCGCGACAGCTGCCGGCGGACAAACAGGAAGCCCAGCACCACGCCGGCGGCGATGAACGGCAAGCCGGCCGCGGCGCCGTCGTGCGCGAACTCCTTGATGCCGTAGGTGACCGAGAGCATGGCGCCCATAACCAGGACGACGCCGAGAATGTCGACGGCGCCGGGGCTGGGGTCCTTGGACTCGGGCAGCAGCATCGGGGCGAAGATCAGGAGCGGCAGCAGCACCGGGATGGACAGCAGGAACACCGAACCCCACCAGAAGTGCTCGAGCAGCACGCCGCCCACGATCGGGCCGAGGGCCGCGCCGCCGGAGAAGCCGGCCGCCCAGATGGCCACCGCGATCCGGCGCTGGGACGGGTCGGTGAAGATGTTGCGGATCAGCGACAGGGTGGCGGGCATCAGCATGGCGCCGAACACACCCATCAGGGCGCGGGCCACGATAAGCAGTGCGGCGGAGGGTGCAAATGCGGCCACGAGGGAGAAGACGCCGAAGCCCACGCTGCCGATCATCAGCAGGCGGAGCCGGCCGATCCGGTCGCCGAGGCTGCCCATGGGCACCAGCAGGCCGGCCAGGACCAGGGCGTAGACGTCCACGATCCACAACAGTTCGACGCCGGTGGGGGCCAGCGCCTGCGAGAGCGACGGGATGGCGAAGCTCAGGACGTTGTTGTCGATGGAGATGAGCAGAACGGGCAGCATCAGGACTGCGAGCCCCCACCATTCGCGCGTTCCTGCACGCGTAACTGCGGGTTTTTCCTGGACCGCCAGCACGGCTTCCTCCTTCTGGAACTGCGTTAGGGATTTATAACGGGAAATACCCGAATAACTACTGTACCGTCTAGACTGTACGGTGGCGAATCTGCAGCTGTTTCCTCCGCTGATGGCGTAGCGTAAAAGCATGCCCAACTCTCGTCCCGCCCGGGACCGCATCCTTGATGCCTATGAGGAGCTCCTCATCAACGAAGGCCCCCGCGGCGCCACCCTGGATGCCGTCGTCGCGCGCGCCGAGGTTTCCAAAGGCGGCCTGCTCTATCACTTCAAGAACAAGGAAGCGATGGCCGGCGCACTGATCGAAAAGCTCCGCGGTCTCGCCGCGGCAGACCTGCAGACCATGCGCGAGGATCCGGAAGGGCCGGCGCGGTATCTGGTCCGCAGCTCCGTTTACGTCGGCAGCGAGCTGGACCGGGCACTGATCGGCGTCGTCCGCCTGGCGCAGGCATCCGACCCCGTGGCCTCGGAGCTGCTGCAGGACATCCACCGCAGCTGGTTCGATCTGGTCCATGACGAGGTGGGCGATCCGGGCATTGCCCGTGCCATCACCCTGCTGGCCGACGGGTTGTATTACAACGAGGGCCTGCCCGGCGGCTGGCCGCAGGCCACCCGCGACAGCCGCGCACATTCCGTCTCCGACCTGCTGGAAATCGTGGACATCCTGAAATCCCACGCCCAGCAGGCGCAGACGTAACCTCCGGCACCCGGCGGTGTCCGGCGCGGAATTCCCCGCGGCTTGGGAAGAACCCTGCGGTTTGTGACAATCCCTGCGCCGCGCAACGCTGGGATCCGGACAAACTGCAGGGATCCGGACAAACCGAGGGCCGGCTGACGTCCAACGATCGGCGTGGCAGGATGATTCGCTGCTATGCCGTCTGTCACAGTGGTGCCATGAATACAAGCACAGCTGACCTGTACGACGAACGCGGCGACGAACTGGCGTCGGTGTCCCTGCAGTTCCAGGACCTGGGCGGCCATGTGGGCTTCACCGGCCCCATCCGCACCGTCCGCTGTCTGGAGGACAACGGCATCATCAAGTCCCTGCTGAACTCCCCCGGCGAGGGCGCGGTATTGGTGGTCGACGGCGCCGGGTCGCTGAACACCGCCCTGATGGGGGACCTGATTGCCGGGGCCGCCGTGGAGAACGGCTGGGCCGGCGTCGTCATCAACGGCGCCATCCGTGACCGCGCCGCCGTCGCCAAGCTGCCGCTGGGTGTGAAGGCGCTGGGCTCGAATCCGCGCAAGAGCGCCAAAAACTCTGTCGGCGAGGTGGATGTGCACGTAGAGTTCGGCGGCGTCACCTTCCGTCCCGGCGCAACGCTCTACGCCGACGAGGACGGGATCCTCGTCGAACCCTAGGAGTCCCCATGGCCAACGTCCTGCTCTTCCACCACGCGCTCGGCCTGACCTCCGGCATGGATGCCTTCGCCGACGTCCTGCGCGAAGCAGGCCACACGGTGACGGTGCCCGATCTCTATGACGGGCGCATCTTCACCGATCTGAAGGACGGGGTGGCCTATGCCCAGGAGATCGGCATGGACACCATCGAAGAGCTCGGCGTCAGTATTGCGAACCGGTTCCCTGCGGAAATGGTCTATATCGGCTTCTCGCTCGGCGTGATCCCGGCGCAGGGGCTGGCGCAGACCCGGCCCGGTGCCCGTGGCGCGGTGCTGGTCAGCGGCTGCATCCCGCTTGGCGCCTTCGCCGACACATGGCCGGACGGCGTGCCGGTGCAGATCCACGGCATGGACGCCGATGAGGAATTCGTGGACAGCGGGGACCTCGACGCCGCGGAGAACCTGGCCGCGTCCACACCGGACGCCGAGCTCTTCCTTTACATGGGAGCGTCACACCTGTTCGCGGACATCAGCCAGCCGGATTACGACATGGACGCCGCGTTCACCCTCACCCGGCTGGTGCTGCAGCTGCTGGAGCGGGCAGACAAACCGGCTTAGGCGTTCCAGAGGCCGTAGGAGTCCGCCAGCGAGGATATCTTCTGGGCGCGGGCCAGACGCGGCAGGTAGGAGCCGTCGCCCACCACGGCGCCGGCAGCGTGCGCTTCCAGCAGCTCGTGGGCCCAGGTGATTTCGGATTCGCTCGGCGAGAGGCCCTGGTTGATGAAGTCCGTGGCCTCGGGCATCAGGCACAGCTTGCCGGTCATGCCCATGCTCTGGGTGACCTTGCAGGCGTCCAGCAGCTTCTCGCCCAGCGCGCCGACGGTGGGACCGTCGATGGGGCCGGGGAGCTGGCCGACACGGGAAGCGACCACGAGCTTGGATCGGGCGTAGGCCAGGGCCATCGGATCATCCGAGGCGCCGGTGTCGCGGCGGAAATCGCCGACGCCGAACGCGAGGCGGAACGTGCCCGGCGCGCTGGCGATAGCGGTGGCGTTTTCAATGCCGAGGGCGGATTCAACGAGAGCGAGCACCGGGGTGCCGGCCTGCAGCCGCATGGCCGTGTGGGTGACCTGCTCGGGCTTCTCGGTCATCGCGAGCATCACGCCGCGCAGGCCCGGGGCCTTGGACAGGGCGGCGAGGTCATCGGCCCAGTAGTCGGTTTCAATGCCGTTGACGCGCACCCAGGCCGTCATGCCGGTGGACAGTGCCTCGACGACTCGTTCGCGGGCCTCCGCCTTGCCGCCCGCCGGAACAGCGTCTTCCATGTCGAAGACCACGGAATCGGCCTCGGACGCCAGCGCCGGTGCAAAGTTCGCTTCGTCTGCGGCGGATGCCAGCAGCCAGGAACGGGACAGTTTTGCGGGGAGTGCAGCAGCGCGGCTGTTTCGGAAGGGGGCCATACAGAAGACATTACTTTCAGGGTCGGCGGTTGCGTAAATGCGACGGGCGTCATGTGGGCACCGTCACCTAAACCGTCCCCGGCTACGCCTCGCCCCGGCGCAGCAGCCGGCCGGCAGGGACGGCAGGGTCGACGTCGACGCCGGCCAGCAGCGTCCGCCGCACGACGCCGGTGAGCTGCTTCCCCGCGTACGGCGTGACCGGATTCTTATGCTGCAGGGCGGCCGGATCCACGGTGAAGGTGTCTCCGGCCGCAAAGACCGCGAAGTCGGCGTCCTTGCCCGGCGCAATGCCGCCCTTCCGATCCAGTCCGGCCAGCGCCGCCGGCGCCGCGGACATCCAGTGCAGCACCCGCTCCAGCGGAATTCCCCGGGTGCGGGCCTCGGTCCAGATCAGCGGCAGGCCCAGCTGCAGCGAGGACACCCCGCCCCAGGCGACGCCGAAGTCCCCGCGCACCAGGTCCTTCAGGTCCTGGGTGCTGGGCGAGTGGTCCGAGACAATGCAGTCGATGGTTCCGTCCGTCAGTCCGGCCCAGAGCTGTTCCCGGTTCGCGTCTTCACGGATGGGCGGGCAGCATTTGAACGCCGTGGCGCCGTCGGGAATCTCCTCGGCGGTCAGGGTCAGGTAGTGCGGGCAGGTCTCGGCGGTGAGGCGGACGCCGTCGTCCTTCGCCGCGCGGATCAGGGGCAGCGCCTCGGCGGAGGACAGGTGCAGGATGTGTGCCCGCGCCCCGGTGCGCCGTGCCGCCTCGATGACCTGTCCGACGGCGGTGTTCTCCGCTTCCGGCGGCCGCGAGGCGAGGAAGCCGGCGTACCGCGAGCCGGCAGGGGTGTCGCGGATCTTGCCCGGGTCTTCGGCGTGGACAATCAGCAGGGCGTCGAAGGTCTTCAGTTCGGCGAGGACGGTTTCCATTTCCGCCGGTTCCAGGTGCGGGAATTCGTCGACGCCGGAGTGGACCAGGAAGCATTTGAAGCCGAACACGCCGGCGTCATGCAGGGGACGCAGCTCGGCTTCGTTTCCGGGAATCGCGCCGCCCCAGAATCCGACGTCAACGGCGGCCTGCGGCTCGGCGCAGGCCCGCTTGGTCTCCAGCGCCTCCACGTTCACCGTGGGCGGGATGCTGTTCAGCGGCATGTCGATCAGCGTGGTGACTCCGCCGGCCGCGGCCGCCCGGGTGGCCGACGCGAATCCCTCCCACTCGGTGCGGCCCGGCTCGTTCACATGGACATGGGTGTCCACCAGTCCGGGCAGCAGCGTTTCATCCTCGGCGAGCTCCAGCAGCCGCTCCCCTTCCAGCCCGGTGCCCAGCGGGACGACCGCGGCAATCGAGCCGTTCCGCACGGCCACTTCCGCCGGGGCAATCCCTTCCGGGGTGAGGACGGCATTGCCGCGGATCACCAGGTCGTAGCGGTCGGCCTCCGGTGTCGCGGCGGGCGACTCCGCCGGTGTCGCGCCGGGCGCCGCAGCCTCCGCGTCCGAATCCGCGTCCGAATCCAACCAGTCGAAAGCCCCGGAAACCGGCGCCGCGTATTCCAGCGACACCTCCCCGCGGTAGCCGCCGCTGCGGCTCGCCCGGACCCAGTCGGCCAGCGGAAGACTTCCGGTTCCGGGCGCCCCGCGGCCGGGCGCATCGGCTATCTGGATGTGTCCGAACCGGCCGGCGTCGGCGGCCACCAGCGCCGCGACGTCGTCGCCGTTGACCGCCAGATGATAGAAATCCGCGAGCAGCGCCGTGTTGGCCGCCCCGGCGCGGTGCATCCGGTCCAGCACCGCGAACACGTCCGCCGCCGTTTTCAGTGGATAGTCCGGGGCGCCGCTGAGCGGTTCCAGCAGCACGGTTCCGCCGAAGGGTGCGACGGCGCGGGCAGCCTCCAGCAGGTTCCGCTCGGCTTCGGCGTCCTGCTCTTCGGGGCGATAGGACGCGTTGCGGTTGCCGTAGAGGGCGTTGAACAGCCGGCAGCCCAGCCGTTCCCCGATCCCCGCCACCACCTGCACGTTGGCCCGGAAATCCGCTCCCCGGTGCGGCAGGGAGAGCAGTCCCCGTTCGCCCGCGGGTATTGCCCCGGCGTCGAAGTTCAAGGCCCCCAGCCGCACCCCGGCGTCGCGGATGGCTGCCTCGAACTCCGCCACCTGCGCCTGCGGCGGAACCGGTTCGGGAAACGGCCACCAGAATTCCACCGTGTCGAAGCCGGCGGCGCGTGCGGCGGCCGGACGTTCCAGCAGCGGAAGCTCGGTGAACAGGATGGAGCAGTTCACCGAGTATCCGGTGCGGGCGCCGTCGTGCATCACCGGCCTCCCAGCAGGACCTGGCGGTTCACGTCCTTATAAAGGAGGTAGCGGAAGTTCGAGGGACCGCCGGCGTAACAGGCCTGCGGACAGAACGCGCGCAGGGACAGGTAATCCCCCTCCTCCACCTCCACCCAGTCCTGGTTGAGCCGGTACACCGCTTTCCCCTCGAGCACGTACAGTCCGTGCTCCATCACGTGGGTTTCGGCGAAGGGAATCACGGCACCGGGTTCGAAGGTCACCACGTTCACGTGCATGTCATAGGCGACGTCGTCCACCGGGATCATCCGGGTGGTGCGCCATTTGTTGTCCGTGCCGGGCATCGGCGTCGGCGCGATGTCCGCCTCGTTGCCGAACACCGGCGCCGGAGTATGTCCAACGAGCGGCTGGTACGCCTTGCGGATCCAGGCGAATTTCACCGTTTCCTGCCCCTCGTTGAACGCACCCCACAGCGTTTCCGGCGGCAGGTAGGCGAACCCGCCCGGGGTCAGCTCATGGTCCCGGCCCAGGCGGCGGACGGTCAGGGTGCCCTCGAGGACGAAAATAAAGGACTGCACTTCAAGTTCCGGTTCGGGGGCGCGGGAGCCGCCGCCCGGGGCCACCTCCATCAGGTACTGGGCGAACGTGGTGGCCCCGCCGGCCACCGGCCGGTTGAGGATCCAGGCGCGGGTATCGGTCCATTCGGGCAGCACGCTGACCACGATGTCCCGCAGCACGCCGCGGGGAATCACGGTGTAGGCCTCGGTGACCACGGCCCGTCCGGTGAGCAGATCGGTCTGTGCGGGCAGGCCGCCTTCGGGGGCGTAGTAGCGGGGCGTGTTCACTATCGGACCTTTTCTTCGGCGTTGGCGGCTTCCGCGGTGGCGGAGGCGGTGGCGGAGTTGGAGGGCTGGGCGGCTGGATGGGCGAGGGCGGCAAGTTCGACGCCGGTGAGCCCGGTGCCGCGTGCAATCTCGGCGTCGGTGAGTGCTCCGCACACCAGCCCGCGGTGGACGAACCGGGCCAGCGCACGGGCCGTGGCCGGTTCGTCGAGTACGCTGCCGCCGCGTTTCTGCACGTAATTGCGCAGGCGCCCCGCGGCGGCGTCGAACCCCTCCCGGTAAAAGGCGTAGGTGGCCAGGAAGCGGGTGGGCAGCTGCGCCGGATGCAGGTCCCAGCCCTGGTAGAAGCCGCGTTCCAGGGATCGGCGCACCAGCCGGGCATGCAGCTGCCAGGCGGAACGAATCTCGGCGGGCGTACCCAGCGGGAGGATGTTGGTGGAGCCGTCGGCGAGCCGGACGCCGGTGCCGGCGGCGGCCACCTGCATCACGGCCTTGGCGTAGTCCGCGGCCGGATGCTCCATCGACTGGTACGCCGCGGCGATCTGCACCGAATCGGAATAGTCGTAGGTGCCGTAGTGCAGGGCCGAAACCCGCCCCTTGGCCCGGTGGATCAGCTGTGCGGCGGGCACCGTGCCGTTGGCGGCCAGAATCAGCTGCGGGGTTTCCACCTGCACCTCGAACCGGAGCCGCCGTTCGGGCAGCCCGTGGGCGTCCTCCAGCAGTTCGCAGATGTAGACCATGGCCTCGACCTGTTCCACGGTGGAGACCTTGGGCAGGGTCAGCACCAGTCCGTCCGGCAGCGGCCCGGCTGCCAGCAGGCCGGCCAGGAACAGGTCCAGGGTGCGGACGCCGCGGGCGCGGGTGGCAGCCTCGAAGGACTTGAACCGGATCCCGACAAACGGCGGGGCGGTTCCGGCGGCCACCGCCCCGGCCACGGCGGCGGCCGCCTGCCGGGCATGGCCGTCCTCCTCGTCGTCGGGCCGGACGCCGTAGCCGTCCTCGAAGTCCAGGCGTAGGTCCTCGATCGGTTCGGTGCGCAGTTTCGCCTCGACCAGCGGGACGACGGCGCCGGCCGTTCCGGCGTCGATCCCCAATTGGTCCGCCAGCCCGGCGAGGGTGCCGTGCTCCGCCACCGCGGCCAGCCCCTCCTCGCCCCAGGCTGCGGGGAGGGCGGGCACGCAGCGGTCCGCCGGAATGTAGACGGTGTGCACGGGCTGGCGGCTGCCGTCGCCGCCGGGGTAGGCGGCGGTGAGCAGCCGGTCGGTGTCCGCGAGGACGGCGTCCAGCCGGGCCAGGTGCTCGGCGCCGAGGACGGGTTGGTGCGCAAGGGGTGGTGTCACGGTGGAGATCCTAATGGGGTTCGGTTCCGGTGGTGGTCAGCGGGATTTCCTGGCCGTCGGCATCCAGTAGCTTGCCGTCCTGCACATGGTCGCCCTCTTTCAGTGCGGCCAGGTTCTCGACCCGCACAATCCGGTCGGCTCCTTCGGCGAAGACGGAGGGGTCCTTCGGGTTGCCGGAGCGGATGTGGTTGAACAGGATGTTCATCAGGATGGCCATGACGGCGGCGGAGCTGATGCCGGAGTGGAAAATGGTGCCGAACCAGGTGGGGAACCGGTCGTAGAAGGTGGGAGCGGCAATCGGGATCATGCCAAAGCCGATGGACGTGGCAACGATGATGAAGTTCATGTTGTCCCGGTAGTCCACCTTGGCCAGGGTGCGGATACCGCTGGCCGCCACCGTGCCGAACAGGACAATTCCGGCGCCGCCGAGCACCGGCGTCGGCACCGCCGCCACTACCCGGCCAAGGATCGGCAGCAGGCCAAGGATGACCAGGATCAGCCCGCCGGCGCTGACCACAAAGCGGCTCTTGACTCCGGTGATGGCCACCAGGCCCACGTTCTGGGCGAAGGCGCTCTGCGTGAAGGAGTTGAAGACCGGGGACAGGGCGCTGGAAAGCATGTCGGCCCGCAGGCCGTTGCCGATCCGCTTGGCATCCACCTTGGTGTCCACGATCTCGCCCACGGCGATGATGTCCGCCGTGGTTTCGGTGAGGGTCACCAGGATGACGATCACCATGGAGATGATGGCCGCCGCCTCGAAGGTGGGCAGCCCGAAGGCGAAGGGCTGCGGGAACGCGAACACGGGGCCGGTGCCCACCCCGGAGAAATCGGCCTTGCCGGTGACGAGGGCGAAGACCGTGCCCAGGACAATGGCAATGAGGATGGACAGCCGGGAAATGGCGGAGCTGCCCAGTTTGCTCAGCAGCAGCACCAGCAGCAGGGTCAGCCCGGCCAGCCCGATGTTGGAGACGCTGCCGTAGTCCGGGGCGGCGCTGCTGCCGCCCATGGCCCAGTTCGCCGCCACCGGCATCAGGGTCAGGCCGATAGTGGTGATAACGACGCCGGTGACCACCGGAGGGAAGAAGCGGATCACCCTGGCGAACACCGGGGTGATCAGCAGCCCGATCAGGGACGCGACGATCACGGCGCCGAAGACGGACTGCAGCCCGCCGCCGCCGTCGAGAATGGCGGTCATGGTGGCCACCCCGGCGAAGGACACACCCTGGACCAGGGGCAGCTGGGAGCCGAAGAACGGGATGCCGACGGTCTGCAGCAGGGTGGCCAGGCCGCCGACAAACAGGCAGGCGGCCACCAGCATGCCGACGTCGGTGGGATCCAAGCCGGCGGCGGTGCCGACAATCAGCGGCGGGGCGATGATCCCGCCGTACATGGTCAGCACGTGCTGGAAGCCGTACGCGAACGTGCTGCCCAGCGGCAGCCGGGCATCCTCGGGGCGGGCGGCGGCCCGATCCGGCGCGGCGCGGTGTGCGCGGCTCATCAGCAGAACCCGCCCACGGTGTTCCACACCGGTGCGTCCGGGTCCGTGCCCTCGCGGAGCACGGACGCTTCGATCAGTCCGTAGGGCCGGTCCGCGGCGAAGAAGACCTCGTTGGGGTTGTCCAGGCCGAAGGGTGAGAGGTCCACAAGGAAATGGTGGTTGTTCGGCAGGGAGAGACGCACTTCCACGATTTCCGGGTGCGCGGCGATCACGGCTTTGCCCATTTCATACATGCTCTGCTGCAGGGCCAGGGAGTGCGTGGTGGCGAAGGCGTCCAGGAGCAGGGTCCGCGCGGAGGCGTAGAGGGCGTTGAAATCCAGGGCGGCCAGGTCCGCGTCCGGGGCGTAGCGCCACTTGGCCGTGACGTCCGTGGCGAGGATCCGGTCCGTGGTTTCGGCGAGGGTGGTGTACCGGTCGCGCGGGAAACCGTGGAACTCCGAGCCGGTGGATTTGAGCACCGTCAGGCCGCTGATCCCCGACACGAGGTGCTGGTGCCCGGCTTCGGACAGCAGCAGGGCGGTGCGGATTTCGGATTTGTCCTTGGCGAAGGCGTGGTCATGGTCGCTGATCCGGTTCCAGAAGTACTGCTCCGCGGCCCAGCGTCCGCCGGTGACCCAGCCGAACCCGCCCGTGAAGTGCTGTTCCAGGCGCAGCAGGAACGCCTCGGGCGAGCCGACGCCGTCGCGGGCGAAGGCGTAGATGGTGTTCTTCTGCGTGTCCGTGGCCACCACGGAGGAGTTGTCCCCCTGCGTATGGGCGGCCTCGAAGTCGCCGTGCAGCTGGGAGGTGACGCTGAGGTCTTCCAGGGAGTGCCGGGCGGTGTCGCGGGTGACCTTCACCAGCCGGACCTCGGCCTTGCCGTATTGGTTGCGGCCGAGCACGATCTTCGATTCGGGGCTTGCAGCGGTGGCGGTCTTGTCCCCCGCGGGGGCCTGCGTTGCTTCGGTCATGGCTCAGCTTCCTCGGTAGGTGGAGTAGGCAAACGGACTCAGCAGCAGCGGCACGTGGTAGTGCTGCGCCGGGTCGGTGAGGCTAAAGGTCAGGGAGACGCTGGGGAAAAAGGTCTTCGTTCCGGCGGCGGCAAAGTAGTCGCCGGTGGCGAAGTCGATCCGGTAGGTGCCCGGCTCCAGTTCCGCCGGACCGAGGCTCCCGATCCGGCCGTCCCCGTCCGTGGTTCCCTCCCCCACCCGGGTCTCGCTGCCCTCATGCAGGGACCAGAGGGAGGCGGCGACGCCGGCGGCGGGCCTGCCGGCGGCAGTGTCCAGGATGTGGGTGGTGACGTGGCTGCGGGTCATGCGTTCAAGAGTCCTTCGAGTCGGAGGATGGCAATGTCGCGCAGCTGGGCTGCAATGACAGGGAGTTCTTCGGCGTCGGTGTTCTGCAGCCGTTCTTCAAGGACGGCCAGGATTTCCTCCGCACTGCGGCCGGCGGCACGGATGAGGAATACGCGGCCAAACCGGTCTTCGTACGCGCGGTTGCCGGCCTGCAGCCGGTCCTGGATCCCCTCGAGCCCACTCACGGACGCCTGCTCGCTGCGGGAGAAGCCGGCTTCCGTGCCGGTGCCGTCGGCGCGGTCACCGATGCGCGGGTGGTGGGCCAGGGCGGCGTCGATCTCCGCCTGGGTGAAATCCGGGGCGGCCAGCTCGGCGAAACTCAGCAGCTCCCCTGGCGTGGCGAACGGCCGGGCGGCAGCTACCTCATTGCACCAGCGGGGAACGTCCAGGCAGGGCCGGAGCATGGCTTCGGCATCCGGCCGGGACGCTGCATTGAAGGCGGCAAGGAAATCCGCTGCTTCCGGAGGCGTGTTTTCTGGGGGCACGGGTGTCAGCTTTCAGTCAGAGCTCATCCGCCGCCGGCGCTGGACACCCTTGACCATCGGCGACGCCGACTTGATTCGATGTTCCGGAACGGAATTTATATTTGGGACAGTCTGTGCGCCCCCGCAGTATCTGTCAAGGAACTGTTCGTTAATAAACCCGCACTATTACCGCAGGTTAATTTGCGCACTCTTCGGCAGGCGCTTCCGGTACGGCGGGACGGCTTCCAAAATGACTTACATGGACTCCTCCGTTGAACGGAAGGCAGGCCGCCGGCAGGGTCCGACCGGGCTCGGCCGCGCCTGTCTGTGGACGGCATGCGCCGCCGGGCTGCTGCACGCCGGCTTCAGCCTCTACTGGGCGCTGGGCGGACGCTGGCTGCTGGATACCGTGGGCCAGTGGGCCGTGCGGGAATCCGCAGAGGCGCCGCTGCGGACCGGGCTGCTGCTGGGAGCCGTGGCCGCCTTCAAGGCGGCGGCCGCACTGGTTCCCACGGCGGCGGCGTACGGTCGGGTGCCGTGGCCGGGCCTCTGGCGGACGGTGAGCTGGATCGGTGCCGTGGTGCTGGTGCTGTACGGGGGTACGAACACGGTGGTCAGCAATGCCGTGCTGGCCGGGCTGATCCGCTCGGATACCGGGTATAACCGCATGGCGACGATCGGGCATGCCTGGCTCTGGGACCCCGTGTTCCTGCTGTGGGGCCTGGCCCTGCTCGGCTATCTCGTGCTGTCCCGTGCCGTCCCGCGCCGGACGGGATAACCACCGGGAACGCGCCCGCTGACGGAGAACACGCCATTTCCGGCGAGGTATCCCGCCGGAAAGAACCGCGTGGTACGCTTCCCTGCAATTACCGGAGCCCTGCGGGTTTTGGAACCGGATTTACGGTGCCCGAAGAACATTCTTTTGCGACCCGCAGATACCAAGTAATGCGCTTTTGAAATGTTTCATTGTTTTGCGGAATTAAGGCCCCTGCCCGTCATTTCCCGCAGGGGGAACTCACCGCTTTGGTTACTGGGCTAACCGGTGGCGGTTGCCGCCGGGTTGCCGGAGGGTAGGCCGCAGTGTTGGACATGTTGGAGGAGTTGGCCGCCGCCACGGCCTGCGATATTCCCTGCGCCGCGGCGACCATTGTCCGCGCCTCCGGCTCCGTTCCCCGGCCCGCCGGCACCACCATGCTGGTCAGCAGCACCGGAGTGATTTCCGGTTCCCTCTCGGGCGGCTGTGTGGAGGCCGCCGTCGTCACCGCGGCCGAGGAGGTCCTCGCCGACGGCCGCCCGAGGCTCGAGTCCTTCGGCTACAGCGATACCGATGCGTTCGCCGTCGGACTCAGCTGCGGCGGCACCCTGGACGTCTTCATCTCCCCGGTGTTCCCCGGTACGGTTCCCTTCGTTCCGCCTTCCGGCGCGCCCTGCGCCCTGCTGCGGCGGATCGACAACGGCGCGGCTTCCGTTCCGCTGCTGATCCAGGACCCGGCAGCGGCAACGCCAGCAGGTCTGCTTTCCGTCCACGGCCCCGCGCTGGCCGCGATGCTCGGCGTCGACCCGGCGCGTGCCGCAGCCCGCCTCGCTCCGCTGCTGGCGGCCGGCCGCACCGGCGTCGTCGAGCTGGGAGAGCCCGGCGGGCCGGAGTGCGACGGCGGCAGCGCCGTGCTGTTCCTGGAGTCCCGGCTGGCGCCGCCGCGGCTGGTGCTGATCGGCTCCAACGACTTTTCCGCGGCCCTTGCCCGGCAGGGACGGATGCTCGGCTACCACGTGACCATCTGTGACGCGCGGCCTGCGTTCACCAGTCCGAGCCGTTTCCCCGATGCCCACGAGGTGCACGTGCAGTGGCCGGACTCCTACCTGCGCGGGGAGGCAGCGGCGGGGCGGCTGGACGCCCGCACCGTGGTCTGCGTGCTCAGCCACGACGCCAAGTTCGACGTCCCGGTCCTGGCCGAGGCCCTGCGCCGGGAGCTGGCCTTTGTCGGGGCAATGGGGTCGCGCCGGACCCACGACGCCCGGCTGGCCGCCCTGCATACAGCCGGGCTGACCGGACCCGAGTTGGCGAAGCTGCACTCCCCCATCGGGCTCGACATCGGCGCCGCCACCCCCGAGGAGACCGCGGTGTCCGTTTTCGCGGAGATCGTGGCCGCCCGGTCCGGAGCGGCCGCCAGCGGACAACCGCTGCGCGACGTTTCCGGTCCCATCCATCCAACCAACCGGCTCCGCGCCAGCTGAGGAAACCCCTATGGACCTGCCCACCGTTTCCGAGCTGATCCGCACCGCGGACCCGCAGCAGTGGCGTCCCGGCGACGCCTGGCTCGCCGGCGGCACCGTGCTGTTCTCCTACGGCAGTGAAACCCTGCAGCGGCTGCTGGATGTCACCGCCGCCGGCTGGGAACCGCTGGTGCTGAACGACGACGGACTCGAGATCGCCGCCACCTGCACCATCGCCGATCTGTATGCCTTCCCCGACGCCGCACCGCCCGGACTGCGGCAGGCCTGGCCGGCACTGGACCTGGTGCAGCCGTGCTGCGACTCCTTCGTGGCCTCCTTCAAGGTCTGGAACGTGTCCACCGTGGGTGGGAACATCTGCACCGGCCTGCCCGCCGGGCCCATGACCTCGCTGACCGCGGCGCTGGACGGCGTCGCCCTGATCCACTCCCCCGGCGGCACCTCCCGCCGGGTGCCGGTGGCCGAACTCGTGACCGGCGACGGGCGTACCGCGCTGGTGCCGGGCGAACTGCTGCGCAGCATCTGGCTTCCCGCTGCCTCGCTGCGAGCGCGCACTGCCTTCCGGCGGCTCTCGCTGACCAATCTGGGCCGGTCCGGGGTGCTGCTAATCGGCCGTGTCGACGAGGACGGCTGCTTTGTCCTGACCGTCACTGCGGCCACGAAACGGCCGGTCCAGCTGCGCTTCCCTGCTGTGCCCGACGCCGCCGGCCTGCGGGGCGGGCTGGAGGATGCCATCGACGCCGGGCTCTGGCACGACGACGTGCACGGGCTGCCCGAATGGCGGCAGGACATGACCTACCGCCTGGCGGAAGAAATCCGCGCGGAACTCGCCGCAGCCGCGTCGCCGCCCGCACCCGCACCCGCATCCGCACCCGCACCCGCACCCGCACCAAAGGACGGTTCCCTGTGACCTACCGGATCAACAACGCCGAGGTGGAGGCTTCCCCGTTCCCCGGACAGTGCCTGCGCACCTTCCTCCGCGAACAGGGCAACCTGGGCGTCAAAAAGGGCTGCGACGCCGGCGACTGCGGCGCATGCACCGTGCATGTGGACGGCAAACCCGTGCACAGCTGCATCTACCCCGCGGTCCGGGCCGAGGGCCGGGAGATCACCACCATCGAGGGACTGGCCGACGCCGCGGGGCCAGCCGACGGGGACGCCCGGGCCGACGGCGGCGCGGCGCTCCATCCGATGCAGCAGCAGTTCCTGGACGCGCAGGGCTTCCAGTGCGGGTTCTGCACCGCCGGCATGGTTATGACCGCCGCGACCTTCGACGAGCAGCAGAAGGAGAACCTTCCCCGGAACCTCAAGGGCAATCTCTGCCGCTGCACCGGCTACCGGAGCATTGAAGATGCTGTCTGCGGGCACCGGCACACCGAAACGAGCACCGCCGGCAGCGAGAACCCCGCGCAGCCCTCCGCCGCAGCCGGAGCACCTACCGGCGATGCACGGACGGACCACGCCCAGACCGTCGGCGCCAACGTGGCCGCTCCCGCCGGACCGGACATCGTCACCGGCCGCGCCCGTTACACCCTGGATGTCCCGGCGGAGGACCTGCCCGGGCTGCTGCACCTGAAGATCCTGCGCTCCCCGCACGCCCATGCCCGGATCCTGTCCATTGATGCGAGCGCCGCCCTGGCCGTGCCCGGCGTCGAAGCGGTGCTCACCCACGAGGATGCCCCGGACCAGCTGTTCTCCACCGCCCAGCACGAACTGCACACCGACGATCCCGACGACACCCGGGTCCTGGACAACGTGGTCCGGTTCCGCGGCCAGCGGGTGGCCGCCGTCGTCGCCGACACCGTGGGGGCCGCGGCCGAGGGCGTGCGTGCACTGAAGGTGGAATACGAGCTGCTGCCCGCGGTCTTGGACCCCGAGGCGGCTCTGGCGCCCGGCGCTCCGGAGGTCCATCCCGGTACCGCCGGAAACGTCGTGGCGGAACTGCACTCCGAGGTTGGCGACGTTGCCGCCGGCCTCGCAGCGGCCGACGTCGTGCACGAGAACACCTATTACAGCCAGCGCCTGCAGCACGTGGCGTTGGAGACGCACGGCTCGATCGCGTACTTCGATGACCTGGGCCGCCTGGTGGTGCGGACCTCCACGCAGGTGCCGTTCCTGGTCCGGCGGACGCTGTGCCGGGTCTTCGGGCTGAAGCTTGCCTCGGTGCGCGTGCTCGCCGGCCGGGTGGGCGGCGGGTTCGGCGGCAAGCAGGAAGTGCTCACCGAGGACCTCGCCGCGCTGGCCGCGCTGAAGCTGAAGCGCCCCGTGCAGCTGGAGCTGACCCGCGAGGAGCAGTTCACCGCCACCACCACCCGGCACCCCTTCGCCGTGAAGGTCCGGGCCGGGGCCGCGGCGGACGGCACCCTGACCGCGCTGGCCCTGGATGTCACGGCCAACACCGGGGCGTACGGCAACCATGCCCCCGGCGTGATGTTCCACGGCTGCGGGGAATCCGTGGCCGTCTACCGGTGCGCGAACAAGAAGGTGGACGCCCGCTCCGTCTACACCAACACGCTGCCCTCCGGGGCGTTCCGCGGCTACGGGCTGAGCCAGATGATCTACGCGATCGAGTCCGCCATGGACGAACTCGCCCGCGGTCTGGACATGGATCCGCTGGACTTCCGCCGCCGCAACGTGGTGGCGCACGGTGACCGCATGGTCTCCACCGCCCCCGAACCCGCCGAGGACGTGCATTACGGCAGCTACGGCCTCGACCAGTGCCTGGAGCTGGTCTCCGGCGCCCTGGCCGCGGGCCGGCAGCGGCCGGAGACCTCCGGGTCGGAGCTTGTTTCAGCCGGGCTTTCCGGGGACGGTTCGGCCGACGGCGGCTCGTTCGACGGCGGCGGGTGGCTGATCGGTGAGGGCACCGCCGTCGCCATGATCGACACCGTGCCGCCGCGCGGCCACATCAGCCACGCAAAGATCTCTCTCCGCGAGGACGGCCGGTACGGGCTCGACGTCGGCACCGCCGAGTTCGGCAACGGCACCACCACCGTGCACGCGCAGCTGGCCTCGACGGCGCTGCACACCACCGCGGACCGGGTGGTGATCCGGCAGTCGGACACCGATCTGGTGGACCACGACACCGGTGCGTACGGCTCCACCGGCACCGTGGTGGCGGGCAAGGCGTCGCTGGCAGCGGCGGAGGAACTGGCCACCCTGCTCAAGGGCTTCGCCGCGTCCCTGTTTAGCAACACCTCCGCGCAGGTGCATCTGCTGGCCGACGCGGTGGAGTCCGGCGGCGAACGCGTGCCCCTGGCCGACGTCGCTGCCCGGGCCCGCGAGGCGGGCATCGACCTGTCTGCGGAGGGCCGGTGGGGCGGCACCCCGCGGTCGGTCGCCTTCAACGTGCAGGGCTTCCGGGTGGCGGTGCATGCCGGGACCGGGGAGATCCGGATCCTGCAGAGCGTGCACGCTGCGGACGCCGGCGTCGTCGTCAATCCGATGCAGTGCCGCGGCCAGATCGAGGGCGGCATTGCGCAGGCCCTCGGGGCGGCCTTGTTCGAGGAGGTGCGGATCGACCCCGAGGGCACGGTGGAGACCCGGATCCTGCGCCAGTACCACGTCCCCACGTTCGCCGACGTGCCGCGAACGGAGATCTTCTTCGCCGAGACGGACGATTCGCTGGGCCCGATGGGCGCCAAGTCCATGAGCGAAAGCCCGTTCAACCCCGTGGCTCCGGCACTGGCCAATGCCCTCCGGGATGCCACCGGTATCCGTTTTACCCGGACGCCGTTCGCCCGGGATCGGGTCTATCTGGGGCTGCGGGACGCGCGGGTTGCAGCCGAGGTTCCGGCGGAACTTCCGGCCGGACCGGAGGCTGCGCCAGCTTCTGCGGTGTAGGGCCTGCCCTGTCCTGCCGCACGCCTTCCGGCTCCGGCTGCCCGCCCGTTTCCCGCCGGTTTGTGTATTTCCCCTCCAGTTTGGGAAATCCCTCCGCTGCGCCGTGGCAGGGATTTCCCAAACCGGCAGGGTTTTCCCAAACTGGAGGGTTCGCGCCCTACGGAAGCTCCGGCTGATCCGGAGGCCCCGGCTGATCCGGAGGCCCCGGCTGCGACGGTGTAGCCCGACGCGTGCCGCGGTGTAACCTGGCGCCTCAAGCGGTGCAGCCCGACGTCTGTATCCCGGAGATCAGGTGCGAATCCCTGCGGTTTGTCCGCTTCCCTGCGGTTTGTCCGGATCCCTGCGCCGCGCGCGGCAGGATTTGCCACAAACCGAGGGGTTTTCCCGAAGCGGAGGAGTTTTTGTGTCCTGCGGCCCGGAAATCAGGTGCGAAACCCTCCGGTTTGTGCATTTTCCCTCCAGTTTGGGAAATCCCTCCGCTGCGCCGTGGCAGGGTTTTCCCAAACCGGCAGGGTTTTCCCAAACCGGAGGAGTTTTGCTTCCTGCGGAGGGATGCGCCGTGGGCTAACCGGCCGCTGAGCCCCGAAGCGTCTGCAGCACGCCGCCGATCCTCCGCTGAACGTCCTCGGACAGGGGCCGCAGCGGGGCCGGAAGATTCTCCCGCGGCAGCAGGCCCAGCTCCGCGGCAATTGCGGAGGTGACCCGCAGGCTGCCGAACTGCCGGAACAGTTCCCAGACCGGTACCAGCTGCGCCGACAAACGCCGGGCGGTCTCGGCGTCGCCGGTCTGCGCCGCCCGGGTGATAGCGAGCGCCAGGTCCGGCAGGGTGCCGCCCAGCACGCTGAACCACACGTCCGCGCCGGCGAGCAGTGCAGGGGCGGCAAACTCGTCGCCGCTGACTCCCAGTGCCACCCGGTCTGGCAGTGCGGCACGCACCTCACGGACCCGCCGCTCCGCTTCGTCAACGGGCCGAGGTGGAATCTTCACGGCCTCCACCTGCGGCAGGGCACCGAGCCGGGCATAGAACTCGTTCGTGAACGTGAACCCGGTGGTGGTGGGATTGTCATAGATGCAGATGGGCACCGAGCTGGCGGCGGAGACGGCCTCGAACAAGCCGGCCACCTCGTCCTCGGTCAGCGGCTGGTAGGACACCGGCGCGAGCAGCAGGCCGGCGGCACCGGCGTTCTGGGCATCCTCGGCTCCGCGCAGGACATCGGAGGTCCGCAGCGCTCCGATCCCTACGATCACGGGCACCGCCCCGGCCGCCTGCACCGCGGCCGCTGCCACCCGGCGTCGTTCCTCCCGGGACAGATAGGCGTAACTTCCGGTGGACCCCAGGGCGCCGATGGAATCCACCCCGGCCGCCACCGCGCGGTGGACCAGCGCGGCGAACAGGTCCTCATTCACCGTGTCGTTGATGACGGGCGTCAAGGGAAAGGCGGACAGACCTGTGAACACGGAAGCTCGTTTCAGCGTGGGAAACCGACCGGCCCAGCACATCATGTGTGCGCGCCGCCGCGGGGGTGGCACGCCGACACCCTCCCGCCGGAAAGCTTCTTGGTTTCCGTCAGCAGGGAGTATCCGTGGTGCCTGCCCTTGGCTAAGGCTGTCAGGATCAGGAAGGTCGGTTCGCGCATCTCTCAGGTGCTCATGGAAGCAATATCTGTATACGACATGAATATGGCAAGGACTTTCGGCCGCGATCACGACCAGGCAAATCCCTGCGGTTTGTCCGGATCCCTGCGCCGCGCAGCGCAGGGATTGGCACAAGCCGCAGGGTTTTTCCCAAGCCGCAGGGAATCTCGCCCGGATCGCCGAGTTGCGCTGCCGCACGAGAGGCCACTTGCCCCAAACCGGAGGGAATCGGGACCCGCAAGCCCAGCCAGCGGTGCAGCAACCGCGACCCAGCTTGCCCGTGACCGCCGTCACGGCGGCCACCGGTTAGACTCTGGCTGAGAAAACGCGGCGGGTGCCACCAGCTGCAATGCGGCGGGATCGTCGACGCCGCCCTGCCGGGGCAACAGCCTTTCGTCCCGGAAGACATTCGAGCCCGTCTCCGTTTCAAAGTTGGAAGAAGTTAGAAATGCCCGGTTCCATCCCCACTCCGCCGCCGATCCGCGTTCCGGGTCCGGTCCCGTTCGCCGGTGCGGGCCAGCAGGCGACGACGGCGGCCCTGCCCCTTATCCCGGACCTCCGCGACACGCACCCCACCGCCCGCGGAGGGCAGGCCGGCCCGCGCGCTCTGGAGGCGCACCGGGTGAGCGTTCTCCGGGACGATCCGGGCAAAGGGGATGTCCGGGCCCTGCTCGCAGAGAACCGCGATCTGCTGTATCCCGCCGGAACAGTAGCCGCCGGCCTGACTCCCCCGTCCCTGCGGGACCCCTCGGTCACTTTCTGGACGGTCCGGGAAGACGGCACCCTGCTGGGCTGCGGCGCGTTGAAGGAACTTCCTCCCCTCTTCGGAGGCGCACCGGGTGAATGCGGCGAAATCACCTCGATGCGCACGGTCGAGTCCGCCCGCGGCCGGGGTGTTGCCCAGATGCTCCTGCAGCAGATCATCACGAACGCCCGCGCCCGCGGCTACATCGCGTTGCTGCTGGAAACCGGAACACAGGAGTTCTTCGCCTCGTCCCGGCGGCTGTATCAGCGCCACGGTTTCACCGCCTGCCCGCCGTTCGGCACTTACCGCGCCGACCCCAACAGCACCTTTATGTGCCTGAATCTGCGCGCCCCAGCGGCCGGCCCGGCGGAAACCGCCGCCGCCCCGGACGCAGCCGAGGGCAAGGTCTATGCCAAGCCCGGGACCCTGACGGGGATCCTGGCCGCGCAGCGGGCCCTGGCATCGACCCCGATCCCGAACCCGAGACGGCGCTGACCTTCAGCACATCCGCGAGAGGAACACCGTGAAGCTGCAGCTCGACAACCCCGGCCGGGAAGACGTACTCAAGCTGCTGGCCGAACATCTCGCCGACATGTTCGCCACCTCCCCCGCCCACAGCGTGCACGCCTTGGACCCGGCCGCCCTGCAGGACCCGGACATCACCTTCTGGACCGCACGGAAGGACGGGCAGCTGCTGGGCTGCGGCGCGCTCAAGCAGCTCGGCCCGGACAAGGGCGAGATCAAGTCCATGCGCACCGTCGAAGCCGCCCGCGGACACGGCGTCGCAGCACGCATCCTGCAGGTGATCGTCGCCGAGGCGCGGTCCCGCGGCTACGCTGCCCTGCTGCTGGAAACGGGTACCCAGGACTTTTTCGCGCCGGCACGGCGGCTTTACCAGCGGCACGGTTTTCGTCCGTGCCTGCCGTTCGGCGGCTACACCCCGGATCCCAACAGCATCTTTCTGCGCCTGGATCTGGACACCGTCCCGCCGGACGGCCCGCCCCAAACAGGCAAAGCATAGGCAGCACGACGGCGGCGGGCACCGTACGGGCGCATCCTTACCGGCGGAGTGCCCGGGCCAACGCACGGCGCAGTCCGGTAGCATCCCGCCATGCAGCAGCCGCCCTCCACGCGCGTGCCTACACTGGCCTCCGACCGCCGCCGGAGCCTCACCGCGCTGGTGATTGCCCTGCCGGGCAGCGTGGTGGTGCTTGCCCTATATTCACTGCTCTTACCGGTCCGCTTCACATTCAACACGCTGACTCTCACGGCGTTCGTGTTCTGGATCCTCTATGCCGCAATCTGGCTGCTGCTGACCCATCGGGTGTTTGCCGGTGCGGACACCGCCACGCTGCGGACCTGGCTCCGCGCCACCTCCACCCGCACAGGCCGGCTGCCCACCGTCAACGTCCAGGGCTCCATCCTCGCGACCGCCGCCGTCGGCCTGTATCTGGTTCTGCCCGGCCTGATCAGCAGCGGGCTGGCCGGCGGGCTCACCGTGGCGGTGGTGCTCGGTGCCTGGCTGGTGACGGTCTCCACCTACGCCGTGCACTACGCCCGGCTGGACAGCGCCGAGGATTCGTTCGAACTGCCGGGCCCGGCGCCGGGGCCGGTCTTTGCCGACTATTACTACCTGTCGGCGCAGATCGCCACCACGTTCTCTTCCTCCGACGTCGATGTCTTGACCACCCGGGCCCGCACCACCGTCACCGGACAGTCCTACATTGCCTTCGCCTTCACCACCTTCATCATTGCCCTGCTGATCACCCTGCTCTTCCAATAACGCGGCGGAACCCCGCCGTCTAAACTGGCAGGCATGGCATTATCAACGGCGGACCCGGCGTCCCGTCCCCGCACCCGGATCCTCTGGCTCGCCCTCGGCCTTCCGGTTGCCCTGGTCCTGGTGGTCCTCGGCGCCCAGATCCACGGCCTGGATTTCACCGTGTACCGCGAAGGGGCCCGGGCTTTCCTGGGCCTGGGCGAGCACCGGCTGTATGACCCGAGCCTGGTCGAAACGGATACCCGCGGCCTGCCGTTCACGTATCCGCCCTTCGCCGCCCTGCTGCTGACGCCGTTCGCGCTCCTGCCCGAGGCCGTGGGGCTGGTCCTGCTGACCGCGACGTCGTGCGCCTGCCTGGTGCTGACCGCCTTCCTGGTTGCGCGCTACCTCACGGAAAACGAGGTGCTGCCGCCGCGGCTGCACACCGCCCTGGGCGGCAGTGCCGGCGTCGCGGTTCTCGCCGCCCTGCTGATCGGCGTGCTCGGACCGTGGCGGGAAGGTCTGGGCTTTGGCCAGATCAACCCGATGCTGATGCTCCTGATCGTCGCGGATCTGCTCCGGCCGGCGTCGTCAAAGCTTCCGCGCGGCATCCTCATCGGGCTCGCGGCAGGCATCAAGCTCACCCCGCTGGCCTTCGGGCTGATCTTCCTGGTCCGCCGCGACTGGCGGGCCACCCTGACGATGGGCGCCGCGTTCGCCGCCACCATTGCCGCCGGCTGGCTGGCCTCCCCGGAGCAGTCCCGCACGTTCTGGCTCGACTCCCTCTTTGATTCCACCCGCGTCGGGGACACCACGGACATGTACAACGTGTCGCTGAACTCGCTGCTCGCGCATCTCGGAACCCCCGAGTCGCTGCAGCGTCCGCTGTGGCTGCTGGCCTCCGCCGCCGTCGTTGTGCTGGGTTTCGTCGCCATCCGCCGGTCGGATGCGCGCGGCGACACGGTGGCCGCGATCAGCGCGAACGCCGTCGTGATGCTCGCGATCTCGCCGATTTCCTGGTTCCACCACTGGGTCTGGATTGCACTGGTGCTGCCGGCGCTGTGGGTGGCGGTACGACGACGGCGGGCCGGGGTCCGCGCCGCGGGCATCGCCCTGCTGGTGGTGCTGGTGCCGGTGTTTATGCTGTCCTCGATCACCGTCACGATGATGCTGACCGGCGTCGTCAGCGGCCAGGGCCCGGCGGCGCTGGAGCTGTTCACGAGCCTGGGCGTGGTGCTGCCGGTCGCCGCGCTGGCGTTCTGGGCCACGGCTCCGGTGCCGGCGCGTGATCATTCGTTGCATGGATACCTGCCATAGGAAAAGACTGCTTCCACAACTACGTGATGGCGATCACAGTTAGGTTCTGAAAAGCTCAGCACCTAACGAATGTGAGAATGCCCGTGGAACGACTCCTCTCCCATCTGGCACACCTGGAAATCACCAGCCCCGACGTCGAGGCCTCCACCCGGTTCTATGTGGAGAACTTCGGCATGCGGCTGGTTGATTCCCTTGACGGCGTTTCCTATCTGCGCTGCTGGGGTGACCATTACCGGTACAGCCTGGTGGTGCGGCCGGGGGAAGAACCGTCCCTGGCGAACATGGCCTGGCGCACGGCCTCCGCTGAGGCGCTCGAGGCGGCGGCCGCAAATGTGGAAGCCGCGGGTGTGCAGGGCGAATGGATTCCGGGCGGGCACGCGCACGGCAAGGCCTATCAGTTCACCGGCCCCTACGGGCACCCGATGAAACTGTTCTACGAGGTGGAGCCGTACGTAGCGGAACCCGGCTGGACCTCCATCTACCCGGACCGGCCGGAACGCCGGAGCAGCCACGCCGCGGCGCCGCGCTTCCTGGACCATGTGACCGTGGCCAGCAGCGATGTCACCGGCTTCGCCGACTGGTACAGCACCGCCCTGGGCTTCCGGATCATGGCCTTCACCACCTTGGACGAGGCACCGATCACCGTCTTCTCCGTGCTTACCACCAACGAAAAATCGCACGATCTGGGGGTGGTCATGGATACCTCGGGCCGGGCCGGACGCGTCAACCACATCGCGTTCTGGGTGGACACCCATGAGGACCTGCTGCGCGCCGCGGACGTGTTGATGGAAAACGGCACCCCGATGGAATACGGCCCCTCCATCCACGGCATCGGAGAGCAGAACTTCCTGTACTTCCGGGAGCCGAGTGCGCTGCGGGTGGAACTGAACTCGGGCGGCTACCGCAACTACGTGCCGGACTGGGAGCCGCGCACCTGGACGCCTTCCCAGGGATCAAACAACTTCTACCGCAACGGAGCCATGCCGCATTCGCTGACCGAATCCTTCCCGTTGGCGGACGGGTTCACCGCCACGGAGGAAGGCGCCTCCGAGGAAATGAAACAAGCGCTGCTCAACCCCTATGCCAAGCACGGCAGGGGCTGAGTCAATGACCTACTCGCTGATCACGTTTCGGGATCCGGGCACCGGCGAGACCCGGGCCGGACTGGAATCCGGCGGCCGCGTCCTGCCGCTGACGGACGCGAACCTGGACCTGCCCGGAGACGGGGTCACGCTGGAAGCGGTAGTCGAACACTGGGACAAAGCCGAGGGCCAGCTGGACCGGCTCGCGGAAGAGTCCCCCGGTGAGTCCGCCGGCTGGCTCGACTACGCGGACCTCACGGTGCTTGTGCCGCTGCGGCCGCAGCAGGTCCTGCAGGCCGGGGCCAATTACCGCCAGCACGTTATTGACCTGGCAGTGGCGCACCGCGACGGTGAAGGCACGGATGAGGAGATCCGGGCACGGACCGCCGCCACGATGGACCGGCGGGCCGCCGAGGGTACCCCGTACTTTTTCATCGGCCTCCCGACGGCGATGGCCTCCGCCACCGAGGACCTGGTGCTCCCGGGCTACAGCCAGGCCCATGACTGGGAGCTGGAACTCGCCGCCGTCGTCGGCAAGCGGGCGTTCCGTGTGAGCCCCGAAGATGCCCTGGACTACGTCTTCGGCTACACGATGGTCAACGACATCACTACCCGGGACCTGGTCTTCCGCAAGGATATGCCGGCCATCGGCAGCGACTGGTACCGGTCCAAGAGCGCCCCGGGTTTCCTGCCGACCGGGCCGCTGGTGCTGCCCGCAAAGTTCGTGGCCGATCCGCAGGACCTGATGGTGACGCTGCGGCTCAACGGCGAAACCATGCAGGCGGAATCGACCGCCGACATGATCTTCACCGTGGCCCAGCTGGTTTCGCATGCTTCCCAGCAGATGCCGCTCCTGCCCGGGGACCTGGTCCTGACCGGCAGTCCGGCCGGGAACGGTGCCCACTGGGGGCGGATGCTCCGCGACGGTGACGTTATGGAAGGCACGATTACCGGGTTGGGAACGCAGCTTGTGCGCTGCAGGGATGAGGTGGCACCGTGACCGGAATCAATGCCGAAGACCAGGAGATGATCCGCCGCGACGACGCGCTGGGAAGCATCGAGGCGATGGCGGCTGCGCACAACAACTGGGGGCGATGGGGGCCGGATGACGTCCTGGGCACCCTGAATTTCATCGACGAGGCGAAGCGGGTGGAGGCGGCCCGGCTGGTCCGCACCGGCCAGACGTTCTCCCTGTCCCAGCCGTTCAATACCGACGGTCCGCAGAAGGGCTGGCGCCGCCGCATCAACCCCGTCCACACCATGACCGACACCGGCACGGAAGCGGAGTTCGGCAACCAGGGATTTCCGCACGGCATCGGCGGGGCCGACGACTTTATCGCGATGCCGCTGCAGTGCTCCACGCAGTGGGACGGGCTCGGCCACATTTTCGACCGGGGAAAGGCCTGGAACGGCCGGCGGGCGGGTTCGGTGGTGACCAGCGAAGGTGACCAGCTCACCGGAATCCAGACCGCGGCGGCCCGGATCGTCACCCGGGGCGTGCTGCTCGACGTCGGCCGGGCGCTGGGACCCGGCGCGGGCAGCGACGACGGGGAACTGCCGGACGGATTCGCCATCACCGCCGAGCACATCGAGGCCACCATCGAGCAGCAGGGGCCCAGCTCGGAGATCCGGCGCGGTGACATCGTGGTGCTGCGCACCGGCCAATACGCCCGGACCCTGCGGCAGGGGTGGGGGGACTATGCGGGCGGGCCGGCGCCGGGACTGTCCTTCAGCATGGCGCCCTGGCTGCATCGCAGCGAGATCGCCGGAATCGCCACCGACACGTGGGGTTTCGAGGTCCGGCCGAACGAATTCGACACCGCGTTCCAACCGCTGCACCAGATCGCCATCCCCAACCTCGGCCTCTATCTGGGCGAAATGTGGGATCCGGAGCAGCTTGCCGCGTCCTGCGCGGCGGACGGCCAATATGACTTTCTCCTGACGGCGGCTCCGCTGCCGATCACCGGCGCAGTGGGCTCGCCGGTTAATCCCATCGCCTTGAAGTAAGCCGTTACATAATCCGCCGGAATGAAAACAAGGGAGTTTGCATCATGGCAGCTGTGAACAGGGTAGGCATTGTCGGTTCGGGCGCAGCCGGGTTAACGGCGGCGATTCTGCTGGCCGACGCGGGCGTGGACGTGGAAGTCCTGGAGAAGGAAGCGGCCCCGTCCCCGCTCGGCTCCGGCATCACCCTGCAGGGCAACGCCCTGCGGATCTTCCGGCAGCTCGGCATCTGGGACGAGATTGCCGGCAAGGGCTTCGCCTTCAGCGAGCTCGGCTTCCGCGCACCGGATCCGGCGGGAACCGTGCTGTCCGTGGTTGATGACGTCCGGACCGGCGGGCCGGACCTGCCCGCCACCCTGGGCATGTACCGGCCGGATCTTACCGACGCGCTCCGGCGCCGCGCCGCCGATGCCGGAGTGCGGATCAGCTACGGCAGGCGGCTCAAGGGGGTGGAACAGGACACCGGTTCAGTCACCGTCATTACCGACGACGGCGACCGTCTCACCTATGACCTGCTGATCGGCGCCGACGGGCTGCACTCGACGGTGCGCGCCGCGATCGGGATCACCACCGAGCCGGAGCCCACCGGGATGGGAATCTGGCGGGCATTCGTGGACCGGCCGGCCGATGTGGTCCGCACCGATCTGACCTACGGCGGGCCCTGCTACATTGCCGGGTACTGCCCCACCGGCCAGGACAGCATGTACGCCTACCTGGTCGAGGACGCCCAGGAACGCAGGGTGGAAGACGGCCCGAAGATCATGACCGAACTTGCAGCAGCCTACGGCGGACCGTGGACGGAGATCCGGGCCAGCCTGGACCACAGTGCGCGGATCAACTACACCCGGTTCACTGCCCACTTGGTGGACGGACCGTGGAACCGCGGCAGGGCCGTGATTATCGGCGATGCCGCCCACAGCTGCCCGCCCACCATCGCCCAGGGGGCGGCCATGGCCGTGGAAGACGGCGCGGTCCTGGCGGATCTGCTGACCAGCCGGGACGAGCTGGATGATTCCCTCTGGGCGGACTTCACGCAGCGACGGCTGGAACGGGTCCGCACCGTCGTCCGGGGATCGGTGCAGCTGGGACAGTGGATGCTCGAAGGACGGATGCGGGATGCCGACGTGCCGGGCGTGATCGCCACCGTGGCGGCAACCGTGAGCCAGCCCGCATGACCGGAAGGAAATCCGTGCCCGCGGTGGTGGACGTCCATGCCCACGTAGTGCTGCCGGCGCTGCAGGAGTATGTGGCGGCCTGCGCTCCGGGGGAGTTTGCTGCTGCGCAGGAGCTCGATGCCCGACGGCAGGGACCCGAATCGGTGAAAATCTCCGGCGCCATGATCCGGGAACGCTGGCCGCGGCTGGTGGACCTGTCCCGGCGGCTCGCGGACATGGATGCCGCGGGAGTCGATGTGCAGCTGGTCTCGCCCTCACCGTCGCACTATTACTATTTCGCCGGCCCCGAGCTCGGCGGGGAAATCGCCCGCCGCGCCAACACCGCGGTCATGGAACTGGTGGCGTCCGCCCCCGGCCGGCTCGCGGGACTGGGACTGGTTCCGTTGCAGCACCCGGAGGCCATGGTCGCGGCACTGGACCATGCGGTGCTGGACTGCGGCCTGCTGGGGGTGGAAATCGGGTCCTACGCCCCCGGATTCGACCGGATCCCGGGGCAGGAGCCGAACGCCGGAACCGTGGAATTGTCCGACCCACGGCTGGAGCCTTTCTGGGCACGGGCGGAAGAACTCGGCGCGCTGGTTTTCCTGCACCCTTTCGGATGCTCGCTCGATGAACGGCTGGACCGGTTCTACCTGGCGAATACCGTCTCGCAGCCGGCGGAGAACGCCGTCGCCCTCTCCCACCTGATCTTCGCCGGGGTGCTGGACCGCTACCCGGAGCTGCGGATCATCGCGGCACACGGCGGCGGATACCTGCCCACCACGCTCGGCCGGTCCGACCATGCCTGGCGGGCCAGGCCGGACGCACGCGGCTGCGCTGCCCCGCCGTCGTCGTACATCAGCCACCTGTGGTTCGACTCGCTCACCCACAGTCCCGCCGAACTGCGCGCACTGACCGGGGCCGCCGGGGCGGACCGGATCCTGCTGGGCTCCGACTATCCGTTCGACATGGGCTCGGAAGACCCCGTGGGGGACGTCCGAGCCGCCGGTCTTTCCGTCCGGGAGGAGCAGGGAATCCTCGCCGGCAACGCCGCGGCCCTCGGGATCCGTGCCGGCCGTGCAGGCCGTGCAGAGGCCGGAGCCAGTCGTGCCGTACCTAGGGAAGGAATTGAAATCGATGGTTAAGCTCGCACGCTGGAACGACGGCGGTGAGGTCCGCTCCGGCTTCATCCATGAGGACCGGGCCTACCGGCTTCCCGCAGGACAAACTGCCAACGACCTGCTCGAGGCCGGATTGGAGGAGACGCTGGCAACCGCGGAACGGGTCATCGGAGCCGCCTCCTCCGCACCGCTGTCCGCCGTGGTGCTGCTGGCTCCGCTGGTGCCCGCCACCCTGCGTGACTTTGTCGCCTTCGAGGAACACGTCGAGGGGATGCGGATCAGCATCGACGGCGCACCCGGCGTTATGGAGGAGTGGTACCAGGCCCCCACTTTCTACTTCAGCAATCCGCACACCATCCGGGCCACGGGTGACGAGATTCCTATCCCGGCCGGCTGCAGCCAACTGGATTTCGAAACGGAGGTCGCCGCCGTCATCGGGCGGGTTCCCGGCAGCAGCGGCAGCAACCTCAGCGCAGCGCAGGCGCAGCAGCACATCTTCGGTTACACGGTCTTCAACGACTGGTCCGCCCGGGACCTGCAGCGCCGGGAGATGAAGGTCAGCCTGGGTCCGTGCAAGGGAAAGGACTTCGCCGGCACCCTGGGTCCGTGGATTGTCACTGCCGACGAATTCGCTCACCGGCACGACTCCGACGGTTTCCTGGCCCTGCGGATGAGCGTGGACGTCAACGGGTTACGGGTCGGAGAGGACTTGTTGTCCAACATGGGGTGGCCGTTTGCTGAGCTGGTGGCCTACGCCTCGCAGGATTCCCGGGTGCTTCCGGGCGACGTGCTGGGGTCCGGCACCTGCGGCAGCGGCTGCCTTGCCGAACTGTGGGGGCGGCTCGGAGATCAGGCTCCGCCTCCCCTGCAGACGGGGGACAGCGTCAGCATGACGGTGGAGGGCATCGGCACCATCACCAACACCGTGGGCACCCGGCGTGAAGCATCCACCCTGGTGCGTGCCCGGCCCCGGCAGCGCCTGCCGCGCAGTTACGACGGCGCCTCGGCGGCGCGGGGCTGAACCGTCAGGGCCGCGGAGTCCCGCCGACCTCCGCCAGGCGGGTCACGACGCTGCTCTCCGGGTGCCGCTGGGCGCAGGCGCGCTGGACCACGGAACGGAGCCACAGGCTCGCCGGGTCTTCGGCCCGGCTGGGGTGCCAGAACATGGCCTCCACCAGCACGGGTTCCGTTTCCGCGGGAAATTCGATGATCGAAATCCCTGCTCCCCGCTGCGATTTGAGGGCGAGCATTTTCGGAACCACCGCCACCAGGTCCGTCCCTTCGACGAGCAGCGGGAGGGCAAGCAATCCGGATACCTGCGCGGCGACCCGGCGTTGAATTCCCAGCGTTTCCCAGAAGAGGTCCGCAGGGGTTTTGATCGATGCGCCGAAGTTGCCCACCGCGTGCGGGAGCCGGCCCAGGTCCTCCGCACGGAGGGGGTCCGCCTGCAGGATGGGGTTGCCGGAATCGACCACCGCCACAAAGCTGTCCCGGAAGACCGCCTTTTTCTCCCCGGGAAGGGAGTACCCGGTGGGTCCGACCATCAGGTCGCAGCGGGTGAAATCGGCCTGGTGCAGGGGCATCGCATCTCCCGAGACAACGTTGACGCTGACACCGGGTGCCTCGACCTGCAGGATGCCGCGCAGCGGTTCCAGAATCACCGTTGCTGCGTAGTCCGACGCTGCGATGGTGAACTCGCGGTCGCTGGTGAAGGGATCGAACCTGCTCCGGATGCCGGTGACCCGGTCCAGGCCCTGCAGCGCTTCGTCCACCAGCGGGACCAGATCCTGCGCCAGCGGGGTCAGCTCGAAGTGCCTGCCGGAACGGACGAGCAGCTCGTCGTCGAAATAGCGGCGCAGCCGGGAAAGGGCGGCACTTGTAGCCGGTTGACTCAGCTGCAGGTATTCCGCCGTCCTCGAGACATTGCGCAGCCGGAGCAGGGCCTGAAGCGTCGGCAGGAGGTTCAGATCGATGGACTTCATGCGGGACAGCATAGGCGAGCGGCTACTTGGCTCGTCTTCTTCCCATCGGGGCGGTTGAGCTGCCCTTCCACTACGTCCCTTGGCCCGATCGGCGCCGGCCGAGATAACTGGACAGCCCGACGGCGACAAGAAGCGCCACGCCGTTAAAGACCTGGTCCACCCAGTTGGCAGCGCCGCTCAGTGTCAGGCCGCTGACGCTGACCGCTACGAACAGCACTCCGAACACTGTTCCGACGACGTTGAAGCGGCCCGGCAGTATGGCGGTTGCTCCCAGGAAGACAGCTGCCAGGGCAGGGAAAAGCAGGTAGGTTCCGTTGTCCGCATTGGCCCCGCCCGTTCGTGCCGCAAGGATGACTCCTGCCAGCCCGGCCAGGGTTCCGGAGAGGCAAAAGGCGGTCTGTGTGTACCGGCGCAGCGGCAGGCCCACCAGGACGGCGGCTCGGTTGTTGGACCCAATGGCGTAGAGGGAGCGGCCGAAGGGAGTATGTGTCAGGAGATACCAGGCCAGGAAAGCGAGCACTGCCACCACGAACACCACCCGCGGCAGGCCCAGCCAGCTGCTGCTGCCGAACTTCGTGAACGCCGGATCCACGCCGATGATGGCTAGGCCGCCGGTGTACCACTGGATGAGTCCACCCAAAAGTGTGGCCATGCCAAGGGTGGAGACGAAGGCGTTCATCCCAAACCGTGCCACAAGCAGCCCGTTTACCGCTCCCACAACCGCAGCTACTGCCACCCCGAGCAGGCAGGACAGCCACAGCGGCAGCGAAAAATGCGCCATGGAAGCCGCAGTAACTACGCTGCTCAGGACCGCGATACCGCCAACCGAGAAATCAAAGTGTCCTGCGACAAGGGGGAATATCAGGGCGAGGGCGACAAGGGTAACGACGGACTGGTTTGCCAGCACCACCGAGACGTTGGCTCCGCTGAGAAAGACAGTGGAGCTGGCCGGGAAAACGCCGAAGAAGGCGATGATCAGGACCAGCAGCAGCGGCAGGGCAAAACGTTCCAGGTGCGCGCCCAGAAGCCGGCCTCCCGCCCGGCGTTGCGGCCGGGCCCGGGAGCTTTCCGACCCGGCCGGGCCGGTTACTTCGGCTTTCCGGGTCTCGAGGGATCCTGCCGGTGCGTGGCTGCTATCCATTAGTCTTCTGATCCTTCTTGAGGGACGCGGACGGTGTGATTTGCGGCCATCACGGCAGCGGCAAGCGCGCTGCGTCCGGTGTCCGCGGGGTCAAGATCGGCGACGATACGGCCTTCCACCAGCACCAGGATCCGGTCGCACAGCTCTGCGAGTTCGTCGAGGTCGCTGGAGGCCACCAGCACTCCGCACCCTTGTGCTGCGATGTCCCGCAGCGACCGGTAGATATCCCGACGGGAGGTCACATCGACTCCCTGGGTAGGTTCGTCGAGCAGGAGCAGCCGGGGGTTTCGCCGCAACCAGCGTGCCAGGATCACCTTCTGCTGGTTGCCGCCGGAGAGTCTGCTGATCGGGATCTCTATTCCGTCAGCGCGAACCGAATGGTCGGCCAGCAGCCGGTGGGTCTCATCGCGTTCCATCCGCAGGTTCATCACGAGCCTGCGCCAGTAGCGCCCGATGACGGTGGCGGAGGCGTTTTCCCGTACTCCGAGGTCCAGGAAGGCTGCGTCCCGGTGGCGGTTTTCCGGTACGAAGACGACGCCGGAACGAACCGCGTCCGCGGGCGAGGACGGCTCATGGGGCGCGCCGTCCAAGCTCATGCTTCCGCTGCTCAGGGAGGTGTCTCCGAAAATCGCGCGCAGGACGGTAGAGCGGCCCGAACCGGCCAATCCGGCCAGGCCCACGATTTCACCGGATGCCACCGAGAGGTTTACGTCAGTCAGCGGGTATCTGGAAAGGTCCCTACCTTCGAAGAGGGGGCTCCGCGTGCCGGCTCCCGGGGCCGGCGGCGCCGGAGTTCCAAGGGCCGCCTCATCGCTGACGGGTCCGGCGGGTCCGGCGGGTCCGGCAGGTCCGGCAGGTCCGGCAGGTCCGGCAGGTCCGGCAGGTCCGGCAGGTCCGGCGGGTCCGGCGGGTCCGGCGGTAAGACCGGAGCCCGCGGGTCCGGCGCCCGACATCATGTCAACGATGGCAGCGATGGACGTATCAGCCACGGGTCCGCCGCCGGCAACGATGCCGTCGCGGAGCACTGTTACGTGGTCTGCAACTTCCTCGATTTCACGGAAACGGTGCGTCACCAGCACGATTGTCTGCCCGTGGTCGGCACGGGAGCGCAGTGCCGCCATCAGTTCCCTGGACTCGTCCTCAGCGAGGGACGCCGTCGGCTCATCCAGCAGCAGCGTGTATTCGCTGTCCTGCTGGTCGGCTAGGGCTCGTGCCACGGCCACCATGGTTTTTTGGCTGGGCCGCAGCGAACCCAACCTGTCGGTTGCCCGGACCGCTATGGCGTAATGCGCCAGCAACCCGTCCACCCGGGTCTGCAATTCGCGCCAACGGATTCCGTGCAGCGGATTGGTGGGGAAGCCCGCGTCCAACGCGAAATTCTCCGCCACACTCAGGGAGTCGAACAGGCCAAGATCCTGATGAACAAACCTCAGTCCGGCGGCACGAGCGCGGCGCGGGGTCACCTGCCGGGCCGGAAGGTTTTCTCCGTGGATGCTGATCGTGCCTGCATCGGCCTGGTAGACGCCGGCGAGGCACTTGATCAGTGTCGATTTGCCGGACCCGTTGCCCCCGAGCAGCGCATGGATGGTCCCACCGTTGACCGTCAGGTCCACGCCCGAGAGCGCATTGGCGCCGGCGAATGACTTCACCAGCCCGTATGCGGCCAAGGCAACGGTCCCCACATGGTCAGCCGCACGTTCCGTGCCCCCGGCTGCCGCGGGCACGGAATTGCGGTTTTCGTTATGAGCAGCCACTACTTGCCCCAAGCCTCCAGATACGCCTGCTTGAAATCAATTTCCGGGTTGTACGTGAAGGAGGTGCCGTCGGCGGGCATATTGGTTTCCGCGTCCACCACCTGGAGCCCCACGCCGGAGGCGGCAATCTCTTGATCAGCCAGCAGCCTCAGAGCGGTGTCCACGCCGGACCAGCCGTCCCACTCCAGGCTGAAGGTAACTGATGCATCCTGGCCTTCGCCTGCCGCTATCAGGTCCAGGTTGCTGCGTTGACCGAAGGTGCCGATGACGGCCAGATCGTCGGAACGCTGGGAAGACACAATGGCCTGCGAGAGACCTGCCAGGAACCAGCCGTCCAGCGGAACGGAGATTGCGTTGGCATCCGGCGCCTGGAGCAGGGCGGTGGAGAGCTTCTGTGCCATGGTGCCGGTCGCCGCGTCCTGGTTACTCAGCTGCAGTGTTCCCACGACTTCGCAGGTGTCACAGTCCGCAAGAGCGGCATTCAGGCCGTCACTGATCCAGGGTCCAAACCTGGCGTCCGCGAACGTCACTTCCAGCAGCTTCAGATCGCCGTCGGTCTGGCCAATCAACCAATCAGCCTGCAATTTACCGACCATGTTCCACCACTGCTCGTTGTCCAGTCCGTCCAGCTTCTTGGTTATGCCGGAGTACAGCGGCTCGCCGCCGTCGATGTCACAGTCGTTTGCACCGACCCCGACCGTAGTGATTCCTGCCGCACGGGCTTCCTCGAGGGGGCCCTGGAAACTGGAGCAGTCCTGGCCCATCACAAGGATGACGTCCGCGTTGGCACCCACACCCTGACGGATGCAGCTGGCCCAGCCGTTGGGATTCAGTTGGCCGTCGCAGACATTGCTTTGCCAGCCGATGGCTTCCGCTGCATCCGCTGCTGCCTGGGCAGGCGTCGAGCAGGTCACCTGTGACTGTCCGCAGGAGACAATCCAGGCCGTCAGGCCCTCGGGGACTGGAACCGATTCGGTGGGCGGGGTGCCGACCGTACCTTCATAGGCGGCGGCCAAAGCGTCGGTGCTCCCGGAGGTGGCTGCCGGAGCGGATTGTGTGTCAGCGGGTTCATTCTCTGCAGTTGCCGTACTGCAGGATGCCAGAGCGAGGCTGGCAATCAGCAAGGCGCTGAGTGCGCCGGCCTTCATTCTCGGCTTCATGCTTCTCATCGGGTCTCCATTGACAGTCAAAGTTGAACGTGATGTACATCACGTTGCAACCACTGTGAAGGAGCCGGACTATGTGAGGAAGCGACTAATTGGGATACCTCGTATTTGCGAAACGGATAGCCGCGTGTGTGGGCCAGGCAAAGGAACACTTGGGCCGGCTGTTATCCAGAGACTCTGCGGGTATCCAGAAGCGCTGCGGAGGATGGAAACCAGGAACCGGGGCAGGACTGGCTGCAGTCTTCCCAACCGCTAGAGCGGGTCTCCGCCGGTGATCCCAGGCCAGCCCAGGGCCAAGTACATCTCCGGCACGCCGGCATACTCCCGGTCCAACGCGGGAAAGTGCCCCAGGCCGGCAGCGAGGGCGGTCCGCTGGGAGCCGGTGTTCGTCGTCGTCGTGCGGGCCAGGACCGGCAGCTCCGACAGCAGCTTCCGGCCGCGCCGGACCGCTTCCGTTGCTCCCTCTGTCGCGTAGCCCCTGCCCCAGACCGCCGGGTCGTAGCGGTAGTACAGATTCAGGATGGTCCGGCCGTCCACCACGGCGCGCTGCAGTCCGGTGAAACCGACGACGGTCTCCGGGGCCTCGTGTTGTGCCACCGCCCAGTAGCCGAAGCCCTCCCGGTCCCAGTGGTCCAGGAAATCCTGCAGGCTCCTTGTCACGGATTCCACGGTGGGGGTATGCGGATTGTGCCGGTTGGTCCGGGGGTCCGTGTGGATCCGGATGGCGGCATCGTAGTCCGCACGTTCGAGCCGGCGCAGCAGCAGGCGCTCGGTGCTCACGGGAGTCCAGTCGCTCGGGTCTTGGCGCATGCGCCCATCCTAAGCGGGGCCTCCCCCGGTTCCGTTCAACAGGCTCAGGGGAATCGAACCCCTTGACCTGTCAGCCGGCCATGGGCAGCAAGGTATTCTTCTTCGCATGACAATTCCCGGGGGTACCGAATCCGACAACCGCTCAAGTGACGCCGTCATGCATTTCTGTGGCGCGGTCGCCATGCTGATGTTCTCAATACTCGCTTTCGGAAATGCGGCCGAATGGTTCGACTACGTTTCCGGTGCCATTTGGCTCGGCCTCGCTGCGGTACTTGGCTACCGGGGCTTCCGCCGGGGAGCGGTCTGAGCCGGATCAGCTCGAGGCCTCCAATGAAACCCGGAGCGTTCCCTTTCTCGCCGACTTCCGCCACCTCACTCATGGTCGGTGACCTGGTCCCGGTGCAGGGCTCGTCCGGCAATTGGGCGTGCCTGCAGGTTGTGGAACTTGAGCCTCGGGTGCGCACGAATTTCATCATTGCCCTGCTGCCCTGGCGCGGCGGATCGGCGCCCGGCACCGCCGAGGTGACGGGACTCGTCCCGCTTGAACGAGCATTGACCCGGATCGAAATCTTCACCGAAGGCCACCTGCAGGTGATCGGGAATGCAGAACCGAACGATGAAGGGCAGGAGCGGTGGTACAGCCCTGGCTATGTGGGCAAGGTAACGTCGGTGTGGGGGTGGAAGGCGACGATCTGGCATGCCCAGGACGCTGCGGACGGCGAGGTTTCCCTCACGGACCCGGACTAATCCAGCACTCCGCCCACGTGCTTCAGCCAGCGCGCGACGACGGCCAACTCCTGGGCGCTGAACCCGTCGGTGATTTTCCCGTTCAGCTCGCTTAGGGCAGACTGCACGACGCCGACCGCGGCCTTTCCGTCGGCGGTCAGGTTCAGCCGGATGGTCCGGCGGTCCGCCGGATCGGGCGCCCGGGTGAGAAGTCCGGCCTTCTCGAGCCGGGACAGCAGCCCGCTCAGCCCGGCCGGCGAGGCGTCCACCGCTTCGGCCACCTCGCCGGTGCTCGCGCCGGGACGTGCGGCCAGATACAGCAGCACTCCGGAGGCTGCCGCGCTGAGGCCGCGGTCCTCGCCCCGGCGTCCGATCCACCGCCGCAGCCGCCGCTCGGCGGTCAGCGTCAGGAAGACCAGCCGTGGCGGACGCCGCCGGCCGGCGTCGCCCGTTCCGCCGGCGTCGTCCGGCATCACCGTTGGTTCGCGATCCGTCCGTCCAGCCAGGTGAGGATCTCGGGCCACAGCTTGTCCTTGGCGCCGCGCCGGAAGAAGCCCATGTGTCCGATCGCTGGCACACCGGCGTCGTCGGGCGAGTAAGTGCGCCGCTCCAGCGGGGCGTTGGTGAGGTGGCCGTAGATGGCGTTGATCTGTCCCGGCGTGGCCCAGAGGTCGTCCGTGAAGCCGATGGACAGCACCTCGGTCTTGACCCGGGCTGCGCGTTCGGCGGCGTCCATGCTCGGGTCGTCGAAGAAGTAGTTGGGCAGGCGGGACCAGGAGCTCCACTCGAGCATGGCGCCGCCGGGCATGTCCTCGCCCAGGCCCATTTTCCGGCCCGGCACCGCGCCGAGCAGCCTACTCGTGAGCGGGCCGAGGACCCGCAGGACCAGTCCCACGCGCAGCCGTTCCTTCGGATCCTGGATGGCCTTGGTGACACCGGCGTGCGAGGCCACGGCCACGAAGCCCAGCAGTCCGTCCGTGCCGTTGTCCAGGGCCATCGCATGGCCGCCGATGCTGTGCCCGACGGCGAGGCGCGGCAGCTCCGGGAACCGCGCGGCCATCCACTCCGCGGCGGCCGGAACGTCCTGGTCCATCCAGTCCCGCATCCGCAGCTTCCGGTTGGCCTTCGGGCTGCCGGAGGCGCCGGTTCCGCGGTAGTCGTAGGTCAGGACCGCGTAGCCGTTTTCGGCCAGGTATTCGCTGAAGCCGGTGTACAGCCGCTCGGCCACCGCCGTGGCGGGGTGGATGACGACGGATGCGCGGGGCGCGTCGTCGGCCGGCAGACGCAGGGTTCCGGCGAGCGCACCGCCCGCAGGGACGGGGATGCTGATCCGTTCGGACGTGACGGCTGACACACTATTATTTCGCATGCGAAGTAATCTACACGGGACAGCGGGTTTCGGGTACCCCACCCGCCATCGAGAAGGCATTAGTTGCCGTTTTCCGGCGGTAACTAATGCTCTTTCGATGCTCCATCGGGTACATATGGACCCCCGTTAGTGGACGATGCCGGATCGAACCTCACCACCCACCGCCTCGCCGTTCTGCTGAGCCCTCAACGCTTCGACCGCGGTGTGCAAGTCCTCCTGCAGTTTGTTCGTCCGGTTTCGCTCCTGCTTGAGTTCCGCTTCTAACGACTCAATGGTCCGGTCGCGCTCCCTTAGTCGATCAGACAGAGCCTTCGCGTCCTCCTGGATTCGCCGTGCCGTCTCATCCAGATCAGCCCGCATCTCATCCACTTTCTTCGGTGCGGTCTCAGTCCGCATCGTCTTCTGCGTTATCTGCTCCAAGTTCACACCACGAACACCCTTAAGCAGCTCCCCAATGGCGCCCGGCCTCCAGTCAAAGAACTTCTCGATCCTCTCCTGCGACCCCTTGCGCGGAATCGCCTGCCCCGTCTCAATTGCATACAGAGATCGCGCCGACAGCCCCACCGCATCCGACAGAGACAGCCTGGTTTCCCCTGCTGCCTTGTACGCCTCCGTGATCAGACTTCCCAAACGCTTTTTCGCTTCTTCCTGGTGTGTGCTCATGCCACCTAGTATGCCGAGAGGCGGAATCAGGCACATTGCCATACTCGCCGGCAGAAGTTTTGAGGTGCCGGACCGTCAGTCCTCACACGACCGACAACGTAGATGTTGCCCTCAGCAATAGGAGCGCCACCCGGTCGACGAAGCCGATGCCGAGGGCTGCAAGCGAACCGGCGGCACGGGCACTCAATTCATCCAGCGCCGCGTAAGTCATCACGCTGTCGCCGATCCTCAGCGCGGGACTGCCGGTGAGCGGGCTGCGCTATCGCTGAGGATACTGGCGAGATTCGGCCTGGCAGGCTCCATTGGTCTACGGGCGTTGCGGCAAAAAGCTAGACGACCATAAGCTCCGTTTTGTCCGCCCCGTGGTCGGCCAGCGCGACGCTCTGGATGGCCGGGTCGTCGTACGTATTCCAGTAGTAGGTCATCGTCCGGGAGGAGAAGAGCCCCGTGTAGGTGGTTTTCTCAAACTCGCCCGAGCCCATGGCCGCGCTTCCCTCCACCATCGCGACCTGCTGCAGCGTGTGGAACGCGCGGCTGACGTTCTCCTCTTCGCTGGTCTTGGGCGGGTAGTGCGCGTGGACGTACGCCGCGCGGACAAACCGGGACGGCGAGTAGTAGTCGCCGGGGATCCCCCGCATCAGCGACCCCGAGCCGAACGGGGCCAGGTGAGCCTGGTTGAGCACAACCTCCTCGGGGAAGTCGGGCGAGGCATTGAGGTAATTGCGCAGGTTCTCATGGTGCCAGCCGAAGCCGGGCTGGTTTGCCAGGACGTCGACGTCGTCGTGGAAGACGTGCATGCCGTCACTCGTGTACTCCACGACGATGGCGCGCGTCGAGTCGCCGATCAACCAGTGCAGCAGCGAACTCGGGTACTTTTCGTTGATCGGCCGGTCCACAATGACAACGCTGTCCAGGGCTGCCTCGACCTCGTCGACGGTGCTGAACTGGGAGGCCACCCAGAGCGGGAATTCGAATGCGGCCACATTCGTCGCGCCGTCGACCGGTGCCGGTGCGTACTCCGCGTACCCCGGAAAGTTAAGGCCGCCGACGGCCAGGCCTGCCTCATTGCCGCAGTCGAAGTACAGCGGCGTGTCTTCCTGAACGATGCCCATCCCGATGACCGCATGCTGGATCTTCGGCACCGCCCCAAAGGGCGACTTGGTGGTGTACCCGGTGGGTGTCACCACCACCCGCTCCCCGAAGTCGGACGTCCAGTCGAGGTTGCGCGCGAAATAGAGGTTGCCGCTGCCGTCCGAGAACCTGATGCCTGTGCACATGTCGATGCTCCCTGCCTTGGCGAAGCCCTGACGGCACTTCGCTTGTTCCGTGGGCCTACGCCGGAGAAGCTGCCGAGGAGTTAGGGAGGTCGCCCCGCCCGCGCCCTCAGTGCACTTTCAGGTTAGGCCGGACCCCGCACCTGCGGCAGTGTCCTCGCCAAACTCGGGCTCAAACTCTCGCAGGTCATCGCCCACGGAGGCCCGGGGAACCTATAAAGGGAACCATGATGAACCCGCCCGATGCGCCACTGGAGGTCTCCCTCCCCTTCACCGGGAAATGGAAGGTGCAGAACAGTCCCCTGCGGCGGGTGCCCAGCCACGGCACGCATCTGCTTGCGACCACCTTCGCCATCGACTTTGTAGGCGTGGACGACGCCGGCCGGTCGGCTCCCGCGGCCGGCTGGCGCACCGCGTTCGGCACCGAGCCGCCGGAGCTGTTCTTCGCCTTCGGGCGGCCGATCCTGGCTCCGGTCAGCGGACAGGTGGTCACCGTGCACGACGGCGAAGCGGACCACGAGGCCCGGCGGTCGCAGCTGGCGCTCATCCCTTACATGCTGGGCCAGCAGGGACGGCTGCGGCAGGGAGCCGGGGCGATTGCCGGGAACTACGTCCTTATCGAGACGGCCGAGGGCGGCCCGGTGGTGGGGGTGATGCACCTGCGGTCCGGCTCGATCCGGGTTTCTGCCGGGCAGCAGGTCCGTGAGGGCGAGCATCTCGGGGACTGCGGAAACTCCGGCAACTCCACGCAGCCGCACGTGCATGTGCAGGCGATGGACGGGGTGGATCCGTGGACCGCCCGCGGACTGCCGCTGGTGTTCCGGTCCTTCGGCGAGAAACCTGTCCGCGGCAGGACGTTCATCCCCCGCGAGAACGTGCTGCCCCAGGAGGCTTCGACGGTCGAGGCGCCCTGACCGGTCAAACTGCGGGTGTTTGGTCCACCCGCCAGCACAGCATCCCATCGGGTGGTACGGCAGTTTCCTGGTGGGGAAACATCTGCCCCACCCGCCCCACCCCGTGGGACGCCGTGCGGCCCGCGAGCACAGCATCCCATCGGGTGGTACGGAAGTCACCTGATGGGGAAACATTCGCCCCAGCAGCCCCACCCCGTGGGACGCCGTGCGGCCGGCGGCGGCTGCGGCAAACGAAAAGGCACAAATTACCGATTTTCGGACAATAAACGGTAATTTGTGCCTTCTCGATTCGCTGGGACACCCGGAAATCCCGGAAACAGCGAGGCCCGGCAGGATAAGGGAATCGAACCCCTAAGCCTGCCGGGCCTCCGGCAGAGAGACCGCTAAACGTGCGCGCCGGTGCCCGAGCCCACGTGCGTGCCGGTGCCCGCATTGGACACGCCGTCCCCCGGCCCCGGTGGCTAGCGGGTTTCCATCTCCCCCGCGCCCACCCCGACAGCCCCCGAAGCCGCGGCATCCGTAGACACCCCACGGCGCTTGTCGAAGATCGTCGCACCGACTTCCTGCTCCGCCTGGTTCCGGATCGACAGGTCGATGCCCGGCCGGTCGCGGAGCATCATGGTGGCCGCCGCAGCGAGCACGATCATCACCATCAGATAGGCGGAAACCGCCGTCGTCGAACCGGTTTCCTTGACCAGCGCCGCGGCGATGGTCGGCGCGAACGCCCCGCCGATGATGGCGCCGAGCGCGTAGGACACCGAGACGCCGGAGAAGCGGATCGACGCAGGGAAGATCTCGCTGTACCAGGCGGCCTGCGGCCCGTAGGTCAGGCCGAGCCCGACGGTGAACAGGGCCATGCCGAGGAACAGGATCTCTATGTCGCCGGTGTTGATCAGCCAGAACAGCGGGAAGACCGTCAGGGCCAGGCAGGCAAACCCGATGAGGTAGGTCTTCTTCCGGCCGATCCGGTCCGCCATGAAGCCGCTGACCAGGGTGAAGACGAACCACAGGGCCGCGGAGCCGGAAACGGCCAGCAGCACATCGGTGCGGTCCAGCGCCACCGGACCGTCCGGGTTGGTGGAGTAGTTCAGGATGAATCCGCCGGTGGTCATGTAGCCGGCGGCGCTGTTGCCCGCGAAGACCAGGGCGGCCAGGATCACCAGCTTCCAGTGGTTTTTCATCAACTCCACGATGGGCATCTGCGTCTGCTTCTTCTTCTCGGCGATTTCCTCGAAGACCGGGCTTTCGCTCACTGACCTGCGGACCAGGAAACCGACCACAATCAGCACGATGCTCAGCAGGAACGGCAGGCGCCACCCCCACTCGACGAACTCGTCGCCCGGGGAAATCACACCGGTCATCAGCGCGGTCACGCCGGACGCCAGCAGCATGCCCAGCGGCACGCCCAGCTGCGGGAAGGAGCCGAAGAGCCCGCGACGGTTGCGCGGGGCGTGTTCCACGGACATCAGCACCGCGCCGCCCCATTCGCCGCCGGCGGAGATGCCCTGGATGATGCGCAGCAGCACCAGCAGGATGGGCGCCCAGATGCCGGCGGTGGCATGGGTGGGCAGTACGCCGATCAGCGTGGTGGCCCCGCCCATGAGCAGCAGGGTCAGCACCAGCATGGCCTTGCGGCCGATCTTGTCGCCGTAGTGCCCGGCCAGGAAGGCGCCGAGCGGGCGGAACAGGAAGCTCAGGCCCACCGAGGCGAACGTGACCAGGGTGGCGAACTCGCTGCCGGCCGGCTTGAAGAACAGCTCGGAAAAGACCAGTCCGGCGGCGGTCGCGTAAATGAAGAAGTCGTACCACTCAACGGTGGTGCCGATCAGGGTGGCGACCGCCACCTTGCGGGTGTCCCGCGGAGTGGATCGAGGAGTGGATCGAGAGGTGGATTCAGAGGTGGATCGAGGGGAATGGGGGCCGGCGGCAGTGCCGGAAGGTGCAGCCATGGGAATCCTTCTTAGTAACTCGCGCGGACGTCGTCGTCCGCGGCAGGGAGATATTTGGCGGCCAGGGCTTCGCTGCCCCGGGCCAGGAGTGCGACGTCGGCGCCCACCAGGATGAAGTCCACGCCGGCGTCGATATAGCGGCGGGCGGTGGCCTCGGCGAACGCGTTCACGCCCACCGGTTTCCCGGCAGCCTTCACCACGCGGATGCAGTGTTCGACGGCGGCAATCACGTCGGGATGCTCCTGCTGGCCGAGGTGCCCCATGGACGCGGCGAGGTCCGACGGCCCGATGAACAACCCGTCCACCCCGTCGACGGCGGCAATCGCCTCCACGTTTTCGACGGCGGCGGCGGTCTCGATCTGCACCAGCAGCGTCACGGACTCGGCGGCGTTCTCGAGGTACCCCTCGATCCGGTTCCAGCGCGAGGCGCGGGCCAGCGCGCTGCCCACCCCACGGATACCGAGCGGCGGATACCGGACGGCACGGACCAGTTCGGCGGCCTGTTCCGGGGTGTCGACCATGGGAATCAGCAGGTTCTGCGCGCCCAGGTCCAGGTACTGCTTCAGCAGCACCGCGTCTCCGATCGGCGGGCGGACCACCGCGGTCACCGGATAGCCGTGCACCGCCTGCAGCTGCGCCAGCAGGGATTCCAGTCCGTTGGGACTGTGCTCGGCGTCGATTAGCAGCCAGTCCAAGCCGGATCCGGCGCAGATTTCGGCGACCAGCGGGCTGCCGGAGCAGACCCACATGCCGGTCTGCCGGCCGCCGTCGGCCAGCCGGGCGGCGAAGGTTTGCTCTACTCGAAGCGGCATGTGATGGTTCCCAACGGTCCGTAGTCGGCAAAGACGGTGTCGCCCTTGTATACCCACATCGGGCGGGTGAAGGAGCCGGCGAGGATGATTTCCCCGGCCTCCAGCGAGGTGCCGTGCACGGCGAGCTTGTTCGCCAGCCAGTACACGCCGGCGGCGGGATGGTTGAGCACACCGGCGGCCACGCCGGTTTCCTCAATGCCCTGGTTCCGGTACAGCAGCGCCGAAACCCAGCGCAGGTCGACGTCGGCAGGCCGCACCGGGTTTCCGCCGACCACCATGGCACCCATCGCCGCGTTGTCCGCGATGGTGTCCACGATGGTCCGGCCCTCCATCTCGATTCGGGAGTCCAGGATTTCCAGCGCCGGCACCACGTAATCCGTGGCGTCCAGGACGTCGAACAGGGTGCAGTTCGGCCCGGAGAGCGGCTTGCCCAGCACAAACGCCAGCTCCACCTCGATCCGCGGATGGGTGTACCGGTCCCACTCCAGGGTGCAGCCGTTTTCCAGCACCATGTCATCGAGGATGACGCCGTAATCGGGTTCGGTGATGCCGGTGGCGGCCTGCATGGCCTTGGAAGTGAGGCCGATCTTGTGGCCGGCCAGGGACCGCCCGGAGGCGATCATCCGTTCCCGCCACAGGTTCTGCACCGCGTAGGAGTCCTCGATGGTCATGTCCGGGTAGCGCTCGGTCAGGCGCGGCACCGGGGTGCGGGTGCGTTGGGCTTCAAGCAGCTCATCGGCCACCGCCCGGAGAGTCTGTTTATCTAGCACGGCGATTCCTTTGTTTTCGGAGGGTGCGGCGTGTTCGGGGATGCGTGGGAGGCGTGCGACGACGACGGCGCTTGCCTCGGCGCCGTCGTCAGGCGCGGTCTAGAGCTGGGTGCCGATCTTGAAGCCCTTCGCGGCCTCGCCGTCGGAGTTGCCGGCGTCGTCGTCGGGGCGGGTGTAGGAGAACCCGTCCGCGCCGATGGTGACCGCCATTTCCGAGGTTTCCGTGCGCTGGGTGAGCGGCTGCGGGTTGCCGTCCAGGTCCAGGACCAGGGAGGCTTCGGTGTACCAGGACGGGACCACGGGGTTGCCCCACCAGTCGCGGCGCTGGTTGTCGTGGACGTCCCAGGTGATGGTGGGGTTGTCCGGATCGCCGGTGTAGTAGTCCTGCGTGTAGATCTCGATGCGGTGGTCGTCCGGATCGAGGATGTAGAGGTAGAAGGCGTTGGAGACGCCGTGCCGGCCGGGGCCGCGTTCAATCCGGTCGGAGATGCGCAGGGCGCCCATCTTGTCGCAGATCTGGATGATGTTGTGCTTTTCGTGCGTAGCGAAGGCCATGTGGTGCATGCGCGGGCCGTCGCCGCCGGTCAGGGCGGTGTCGTGGACGGTGTGCTTGCGGTGCATCCAGGCGGCGTAGGTGACGCCGTCGGAATCCTTGATGTCCTCGGAGACGCGGAAGCCCAGGTCCTCCAGGTAGGCGCGGCCGCGGGGAACGTCCGGGGTGACCTGGTTGAAGTGGTCCAGGCGGACCAGTTCGCCGGCGGAGTAGAGGTCGTAGCGCTGGGTGAGGCGTTCCACGTGGTCCACTTCGTAGAAGAACTCGTAGGGGAAGCCCAGCGGGTCCTCCACGCGCACGGAGTCGCCGATGCCCTTCACGAAGCCGTCCTTGCGGCGTTCGGTGCGGCAGCCCATCTCCTGGTAGTACGCCTCGGCCACGTCCACGTCTTCGGGGGTGCGGACGCGGTAGGCCAGGGCGGCGACGGCGGCCACCGGGCCCTTGCGCAGCACCAGGTTGTGGTGGATGAACTCCTCGAGGGACCGCAGGTAGATGGCGTCGTCGTCCTCTTCGGTGACGTGCAGGCCGAGGACGTCCACGTAGAACTTCCGGGACCGTTCCAGGTCGGTGACCACCAGGTCCGTGTAGGCGCAGCGGACGATATCCGGCGGGGCGATGCTCGGGGTGGGAATGCGGTTTTCGATCTCCATGGTTTTGCTCCTTTGCAAACGGCGGGGGAAGTGTCGGGGAGGGGTTAGCCGTCGACCTTGGCGGCGTCGTCGGTCCCGAACTTGGGGGTGTGGACCTTGCCCAGGGTGATGTGCACGGCCTGCTGGTCGGTGTAGAAGTCGATGGAGCGGTAGCCGCCCTCGTGGCCCAGGCCGGAGGACTTCACGCCGCCGAACGGTGTGCGCAGGTCGCGGACGTTGTGGCTGTTGAGCCAGACCATGCCGGCCTCGGTGTTCTGCGCGAAGTTGTGCGCGCGGGTGAGGTCCTGCGTCCAGATGTATGCCGCGAGCCCGTACTTGGTGTTGTTGGCCAGTTCCAGGGCCTCGGCTTCGGTGTCGAAGGGGGTGATGGCGACGACGGGGCCGAAGATTTCCTCCTGGAAGATCCGGGCGTCGGGGGCGACGTCGGCGAAGACGGTGGGGGCGATGTAGTTGCCTTCTTCGAGGCCTTCGGGGCGGCCGCCGCCGGCGAGCAGGCGGCCTTCGGTCTTGCCGATTTCCACGTAGGAGGCGACCTTGTCGAAGTGTTCGGGGTGCACCAGAGCGCCCACCTGCGTCTTGGGATCGTGCGGGTCGCCGACGACGATGGTCTTGGCGCGGGCGGCGAAGCGTTCGCAGAACTCCTCGTAGACCGGGCGTTCGACCAGGATGCGGGAGCCGGCAGTGCAGCGTTCGCCGTTGAGGGAGAAGACGCCGAACAGGGTGGAGTCGATGGCGGCGTTCAGGTCCGCGTCGGCGAAGATGACGCAGGGGCTCTTGCCGCCGAGCTCCATGGACAGGCCCTTCAGGTTTTCCGCGGCGTTGCGGAAGATGGTCCGCCCGGTGGTGGTTTCGCCGGTGAAGGAGATCAGCGGGACCTGCGGGTGCTTCACCAGGGCGTCGCCGGCTTCTTCGCCGAGGCCGTTGACCAGGTTGAACACCCCGGCGGGAACGCCGGCGTCGGTGAAGATGTCGGCCCAGAGCGAGGCGGAGAGCGGGGTGAATTCGGCCGGCTTGAGCACCACGGTGTTGCCGGTGGCCAGCGCCGGGGCGAGCTTCCAGGACTCGAGCATAAACGGGGTGTTCCACGGGGTGATGAGCCCGGCGACGCCGATCGGCTTGCGGTTCACGTAGTTGATCTGGGCGCCGGGGACCTTCATGGCGTCGTCGAACTGGGCGACGATCAGGTCCGCGAAGAAACGGAAGTTCTCCGCGGCGCGCAGGGCCTGGCCCTTGGCCTGGGTGATGGGCAGGCCGGTGTCGAAGGTTTCCATTTCGGCCAGGCGTTCTTCCTGGGCCTCGACCGCGTCGGCGATCTTGTTGAGGATGCGGGCGCGTTCGCGCGGCTTCATTTTCGGCCACGGGCCGTTCACGAAGGCTTCGCGGGCGGCGGCGACGGCGGCGTCGATGTCTTCCTTCTGCCCGGCGGCGGCGGTGGCGTAGGTCTGGTTGGTGACCGGGTCCAGCACGTCGAAGGTGGCGCCGCTGGCGGAGTCCACGAACTTGCCGTTGATGAAGTGCTGGATGTGGGTGGGCAGGTTCTCCGGGACGAAGTGCGTGCTCATGGGGTGTTCCTCTTTCTGATGTTGCGGGAGGCTTTTAGATCGGGGAGGGCGGCTGGTGGTTCTGGGCCAGGAAGGCGTTGAGGGTGTTGGTGCGGTGCGCGCGGGCGGCGTGCTCGACGTCGGCCGCCGCGGCGCCGGCGTCGATCAGGTCCAGCAGCGCCTCGTGTTCCTGCACCGAAGCGTGCGCCCGGTCCGGGACGTACCGGAAGACGGAGGAGCGCATGCGGCCCAGCCGGTTCCAGCCGCGGTGGACCAGGTCCAGGATGTGCGGATTGGGGCAGCGGGCGTAGAGGAGGGCGTGGAACTCGGTGTTCAGGGCGGTGAAGCGGACCGGGTCGAAGCGATCCAGGATCTCGCGCATCTGGTCGTTGAGTTCCCGGGCCTTCGCCAGTTCCTCGGCACTTATGTCCGGGGCGGCCAGGGCGGTGGCTGCGCCTTCTATGATGCTGAGGGTCTGCATGGTGTGCAGGTACAGGTCCGGGTCAATGCCGGCCACCGTGGCGCCGACGTTGCGGACAAAGTGCACCAGCCCTTCGGCTTCGAGCCGCCGGATCGCCTCCCGGACCGGGACCACGCTGAAGCCCATCTCGGTGGCGATGCTGCTGAGCACCAGGCGGTAGCCCGGGCTCATTTCCCCGCCGAGGATGCGGTCCTTGAGCTGCGTGTAGGCCTGCTCCGACTTGGAGCCGGTGCCCGGGGCGGTGCTGCTGGCTTGCCCGTTGCTGTTGGCTTCTGCGCTCATGCCTGTTCCGCTGCCCAGGCCTCGTACTTTTCCTTCCAAGCGGCGTTCATCGGGTACAGCCCGTCGACGCCGTGCCCGGCCTTCACCATTTCGGCGATGAATTGTTCCTGGTGTTCCTGCTTGATGCAGGCCTCCACCAGCTCCTCGGCGATGGCCGGCGGGATGACGAGGATGCCGTCGTCGTCGGCCACAATGATGTCGCCGGGCTGCACGGTGGCGCCGCCGCAGGCGATGGTGATGTCGGTGTCCCAGGGGACGTGCTTCCGGCCGAGGACGGCCGGGTGCGGGTTGGCGCAGTAGACGGGCAGGTCGATGCCGGCGACGGTGGAGTAGTCGCGGACGCCGCCGTCGGTGATGATGGCTGCGGCGCCGTTGTGCTTGGCGCGCAGGGCGAGGATGTCGCCCAGGGTGCCGGTGCCCTTTTCGCCGCGGGCTTCCATGACGAGGATTTCGCCGTCACCGACGGAGTCGATGGCGCGCTTCTGCGCGTTGTATCCGCCGCCGTGGGACTTGAAGAGGTCCTCACGGTTGGGCACAAAGCGCAGGGTGCGGGCGGTGCCGACGACCTTGCGGCCGGTGCGGGTGCCGGTGAGGCCGTCGATGGAGACGTTGTTCAGGCCGCGGGCGCGCATCTGCGAGGACAGGGTGGCGGTGGCGACGGATTCCAGCTTCGCCTTGAGTTCCGGGGGAAGGGTTCTCTGCTGTTCCTGCGGTGTTTCCGACTGCTGGGCGAGGCCGGCCTTTTCCGCGGAGCCCCAGGCTTCTTCGCGCTGCTTGTCGTCGATCTTCGGCTGCGCGCCGAAGCGCGCCAGCGGGGTGATGCCGTCGGTGACGGTGGTGGCGAGGCGCCCGGTGGTTTTATCCGTGCCGGGGACGTCGACTTCCACTTCGAGGCGGTCGCCGGGGACGGCCACGGAGGCGCCGGCGGGGGTTCCGGTGAGGATCAGGTCGCCCGGTTCCAGGGTGAGCAGCTGGGAGAGGTCCGCGACCAGCTGGGCGAAGGGGAAGAGCAGGTCCGCGGTGGTGTCGTCCTGCGCAAGTTCGCCGTTGACCCAGGTGCGGACGCGCAGGGCGGCGGGGTCGACGTCGGCCGCGTTGAGGATATGGGGGCCGACCGGGGTGAAGCCGTCGCCGCCCTTGGAGCGGAGGTTGGAGCCTTTGTCTGCCCAGCGCAGGTCGTACACGCCTAGGTCATTGCTGGCGGTCACTCCCCCGACATAGCTCCAGGCGTCCTCGATCGAAACGCGGCGGGCGGTCTTGCCGATGATGAGCGCGATTTCGCCTTCGAAGCCAAGCAGTTCGCAGCCGGCCGGGCGTTCCACCCTGCCGCCGGTCAGAGCCAGGGAGGAGCTGGGCTTGAGGAAGTAGGAGGGCTGTTCCGGGGTGCGTCCGCGTTCTGCTGCCCGTGAGGGGTAGTTGATGTGGACGGCGATGACCTTGCCGGCCTGCTTCAGCGTGTCCTTGGTGGCGTCGTTGCCCATGTCTCTCCTGGATCAAGTACGAAATCGTATATGATCAGGGTTACATGTGGTGGGGGTCACGTCAAGGGTCGCATTTATTCTCTGCTCAGCCATCTGAGTCCCTTCCAACGGCGGTCGACGCAAACCCACAGTTGCCGTCCGAATGAACCAAAAGTGTCTTACATCCAAAGATCGCACCAAAAGCTAGTTGCGAGGTTCCGATACATAGCTTGTGAATCGCAGCAGTAAATGGCCTGGTTTTTGTAGCGGTTTGTGGCCGACCAGTCTCGTAAGTCCATGCTTCACTGCGACGTCCGAGCATCGGATCGTGGGCTCACTGAATGGACGAGCTCGCCGCCTTCGTCCTCGCCGCGTCGCGGAAGAGGATCCTCGGCGCTCACACCCGGAACTGCCACGCAGCCGACACCGGCCGGCCCATCGACGTCGCTGGCCACGAGCTGCTGCTGGATCCGCTCGCCTGCCACAACATGAATCAGGGCCCGGAAAAGGTCATCGCGGACTGTGCCGCGAAACAGCGCCTGGTTGCTCACGTGCAGAGCATCGACTGGGACTACGAACCGGCAGGGGAGCAGGACTACATGCGCACCATCCTCCAGCTACTGGCCCTACCCTGGCGCGACCATGTCGACCACTCGCTGCACTGGGCTGTTTAAGCAACGACCGGGACCGCCCTAACCAGCCCTATGCCCTTAGAGCCTGATGACAACCATCCCGGCTATGCCTTTTAGTTCTTCTTCATTCAGTCCCAAGTCGTTAGGTAGGTAAGGAGTCTCCCCGTACACCAAATTAAGGACATACCGCGGAGGAGCCTTCCTCAATCCACGCAGGACCGCGGAGAAGTATTGTTGACCGGAATGATCCCGATCGTCGGGCCACTCCTCAAAAAACGGTGCATCAGTGATCTGATTGTCTGGGACCGTTTCCACCCGCTCTGCGACACTCAAAGTTGATTGGCCCATGCGGTGATTGAGAACTTGGGCGAGGAAGGTGTGTGCAACGTGCTTCGCGCCCTGTTGCTGGTGGTCGATGAACGCCTCCAACTTGGCGGACAACTTGTCTCTCACGGTCGGTATCACGAGAGGGGCCTTGAACTCCGTTTGTTTGTGCGCGAGATCCTCGAGTGGGACGGAGTCCCGGTAAGCCCTGGGGGCATCCGCTGACAAGTTGGAGGAGAGTGTGACATGAGCTGGCAAGTAGGCAATAGTCTTGCGCCGACATTCTCTGCACCGGTTACGGGCGGCCGCGTCAGGGTTCCAGTGACCGTAATGGGGGTCATCCTCCGGCGGCTCGATGTCGCTCGTGTAGTCCGTCGAGCCGAAATATAGAACGTAGGCAGCTGCCACTCCGAGCTTTTTTGCAGTTGTGAAAAGTCGCTGACGTTGAGCTCCGGACTTGTACTCAAAGTCAATATTCCACACCCCCTGCTTGTTCTTCTTTTTCAGGCGTTTGGCCTGAACGAGCATGCCAAACGAGGTTCCATCAGGGTCAATCCACCACCAAAGCCAGTCCGCCCCGGTGCCCTCATCTCCGCCCTCTTCTCTCCGCGTGAAGGGATAAGTAGCGACCGCTGGGCTCGCCCCGACCAAAACGAGTTCAGTAATGGTCTCCTCCCCCCAGGTGAAACCAGCCTTCTCTGAGCGTTTCATATGGTGTTCTGCACGTAGGCGAGCAGACATAAGTGCATACGAGAGGCGGCTCTGATGAGAATTCATCGCTCAATCCTGCCACCTTGAGGTGTTCCGCCGCGGGATCCTCTTAATATGACGCGTGCCGGCCTACTGAATCAGCGGGCGGAGATACAGGCGGTGGGCTCGGTCGAATCTATACCGGCCGTGCAGACCTAGTAATGCCCGTCTCGACTTTGGCTGCGGCCCGGGTGTGTGCTGCTTCTGCCAAGTGTTTAGCGGTGAGCCTGAATCGTGTAGATAGTCGGGAAGGATTGCACGGTTGCGAAACCAAAGCTAGGTCAGTTTTCGCGCATGGTTGTAGACCTTGCCCGCTCCCGGGTGGCTCGCAGCCAAGCATGTGGCTATCTGTCAGGGCGTGCTTCGAGACGCATTCAGGAAAGACACCGTCGTACTTCGCCGCGGGGTGAATGACAACGGCACGAATCGGCCGATTGAGTCCTGGGCATACTCCGGTCCCGTCAGAGGTTATTGGGTACACACTATTCTCGCCAGAGTGTCTTTGGAATCCATAGTGTCGCTGCGATGTCAGGAACACGAGTTGATTGTCGCGCGGCATGCGTCTTCTGCACCGCATTGCCCCGGTGTACGCCGCGTTTGGGTGTCGACGCTCGTGACTCGGTTCGCGCTTAGACACTTTCGCCCATCGAGCACATGGATTCCGGAGAGCCTTTTAGGATGAAGATCCACGCGTGCAGGCGCCCTCTTCCGAGCCCTTGACCAGGCCTACAAACCGTTAACCCGGCGTCTTTGGGCAGGGTCTTCACCCCAGTACTTAGTCGGTTGATAATCAAAGGGCCTGGAGTACACAGAAGACTCGACCGAATCGAAAAAGCGGTTTAAACCGGAATGGCGGGCGAGGCCTCCACAAATATCGATTACAGTTTTCTCGATGTCGGACATGCGGACGTCCAGCGGCACATAACCCTGCACATAACCGGGATCGGGTTCATCCCAATGTCCGAACACATAAATATTCCATTTGGCCTGACTCCATTCGGAGATTTCAGGGAGGATCTGCGGTTTCTCGTGGAAACGAAACTTCCGAGAGCGCAACTGTTGAGCGGTGCTGAAAGCTACGAGGCAGGTGCTGCCGGTAAGGAGATGGCCTTCCTCGACAACGTGCGTGACCTTGTGTTCAGCCCCTCCATAGAGGAAGAGGTTCCGCGATATCTGCATTGATCCAACGCCGACGTGCATAACTCGGTGCCGATCTACACGGGCTAGCTCGTTGAGCCAGTACAACGGTGACAGATGGGGATCCTGTTCCTTCCCCTTGTAGTAATGGCGATACGGCTGATGTCCCTCCAAGAATTCTGCAACCTCCAGGTCCACCACATCGTTCTTGATGGTCTTGGTGGCTCGAAACTTCCCCAGAGACTCAACAATGGGAAACTCGATTAGATTCTCTCGGGCTGGCGGGAAGCTGTTCTGCCGGAGGCCCACGCAGGCATACAGGGCGTTATCCAGGGCAGCTCGTTGCTGCTGTAACCACATGCCGAAATGAAGTCCGAGGTCAGGCGGGGCGGTGCGTTTTTCATGGCCCATCAGCCGGTGATCGAGGGCAGTATCGGACTCCAACGAAAACTCATACGGAACATCGGCAAGGTGGGCCGCCCACTTTCTCCGAAACTGCACCCGCTGATTCTGCGCTTCTTTTAACCGCAGAAGGGTCCCCCCAAACGCTGCCTTTGACTCCATACTCATGACTGAAGTCTATGGTCACTGAACCAGCGTCCTAGCCGGTTGACCAGCCCTGGGCACGGATCATCTCTACATCACGCTTGTGCCGATCCTGTTTCGCTTGTTCCCTTGTGAGCACGCGAGTCACCACCTTCGCTCGGCCCCCGCGGACGAGAGTGCTTTCACCAACCTCCATCCAAGTCGCGTGCCCCTTTCAATACCAAGACGGCGAACCGAGATCAGCCAAATTCATAAGCCTGTACCTATTACGGCGTCGCCGGTCCCAATCCTCGTCGCCATAAACCTCCGACTTCACCGTCAAGATGCCCATGTCTTCAAGTTCCTTCGTGGCCCGAGTCCAGGTGTCCAGGGACATTCCATACTGGGCCTTTCGGTGGCCATCCATGACTCCTCCTTCCGGGCCGCTTCCGCCTGTGAGCTCTCGGAGTGCAACGTAAACAGCCAGACAACGTCCGTTGAGCCTCAGGATCCAGCCGTTCTTCCACAATTCAATCGGGATGGTGACCCACCGCGGCTCGGACCGAGATGTCCATTCCTCGCCCGAACCATCCGGCTTCAGTAGGGTGAACTCCGATGGTTTTCCCTCTTGGCGATCCCGGCGGATCAACCGTTCTTTTTCAAGCCACTTCAAGGCAGCGTTAATCTGTCGCGGACCAGTGTCGTCAGGCAGGTTGAGCATGGCTGCCAGACTTCGGGCAGGCCGAGCCCTGAGTCTATAAGGGTGCCTGGTTGCCTGCATCCTCAAGGTTAGATAGAGCCTGAGACGAACCTCGCCTCCCCGCCCGCCGCGCATCAGCTTCGAAAGGAATGGGGCATCCTCCCCATCTCGCCGCACGAAAACAACTGGAAACTGAACCGTTGAGATTCGTTTGGCCCGATCAACAGCGCCATTCAGCTTCGCTAAGGCATCAACGGGCTCATCCATGCAGGGTTCCTCCAACAAGTTTACGTTCGTAGCGGAGAGACCAGGTATCCACGTGATTCATGGGTTACCTGGGGTTCCGTACTTCTTCCTTATATAGACTCCGCAACGAACGCTAATTCGTTCCGCAACAAGCGTCAACTGTCAACGGTAAAAGAGCACAATTTTGCCGCTTCAACGGTTTACTTTGGTCGCTTAAATCGTGGGGGTAGACAGCTTGCAGCCAGCCCCTCGTGCCCTGAAGATTGAGGTTAAGCAGATGTTCCCCCCCGCCCTGGCCGGCGGGGGGGAACATCCCTATAGAAAGGAGGTAACCCTTAGTGGGTCACGGCTTCCGCATTACATGTCGCATTACTGTAGCCGGTCTCGAAATAACTATCGAGCCCTTGTAGCTGAGGGGGAGGGAGCCTGATGGCACCCTCCCCCTCAGGCGCTTTCCCCATACCCATGCCAGTCCAGTTTGCCCTTGTGGCATCAGACTGGCCGTTCCCAGTCGTTCTGTTGAGGTTCGTGATTGGCCGGAGAGCGATCCTCGATCTTTTCGCACTCTCGCTTTCCGTCCATACGTGGAGCTGCTCCGCATGCTCGACTCAAGCAAAGGCGGCAGCCTGAACCAAAGTCTCGTCGTTCTCAGGGGAAGAAGATGGAAGAGTCTCTACCTCAACCGGATGTGGATCCTCCCCCAGAACCACGGCACGGCTGGGCTGTGAAACAAAACCATCTGGATCCACGAAATACCGCCAAGAGGATAAATGTAAACTGATCTCTGATGCCGATAACAGCGCATATGTCAGCTTTCGCACCTCGAGGATGCGTTTGCTGATCCGTCCCACGTGACGGGGCTTTACTCGTTCTTCTGAGGCCCCTCGGGATACGGCGCGCTTCGCTTACAGAAGACGTCTTGGACCTCTGCTGGGACCCTGCACGCCCGTGTGAAAACGACTTCTGGAGACCCTTTAATTGACTGTCAGCTTACGTGATATTAAAGAAAGCTGAACCTGCCAGTCACGGAGCCTCAATACCCTTGGCCGCCGCATCAACGCAGACTGGTGTACTAGTCACATCATCGCCATAGCAGAAAACACCTAGCACCGTTTCATCGATTGCATCGGGATGCGTGAACCCCAAAGCACCAGGATTCTGCTTCCCAGCGGCCAGCCACTCATCCGCCGAATTGCATGCCTCCAAAGGTGGGACATCTATGGAGTTCCACTGGTCGTCAGTAAAGATATTGCCCTCTGCTTCGGCTGCATACATAGCGTCAGATATTTGGCGAAGATCTTCAAATGCCTGTGCACAGGCATGAGATATCGCCGTGTCTTCGACATCACTTTCACAACCGGTGACGACCAGAGTCGCGCATAGTGCTAATAAAACTACGCCCGATTTTGCATCTTTCCCCATCCGGGCAGCCTACGACACGGTTCATTCGGAATGGAAACAAGCAGCGGCTAGAGATTATCTAGCTAAGCGAAACGACAGCTCGTTGTTGGGTGTGTCAGGCCTCCCGAGTGTGATGTGCAAGGTCAGCGGAATATCTCCTGGCACCCTCGCGGTTGTTGTTGCATATACAGACCTATAGGCCCGGAGCATCCGCGTCCTGAGCCACGCAACAGAAAGAACCACTTAGTGAAACTCTTTACCCCGCTGACCGTCGGCACCATGGAACTGCCCAACCGCCTAGTCATGGCACCGATGTCCCGCGTGCGCGCCGACCGTAAGGGTGTGCCCACCGACATCATGGTCGAGCACTACCGCCAGCGCGCCTCCATGGGCCTGATCATCACTGACGGCATCTACCCCTCCTTCACTGGCCAGGGCAACGCCCTGATGCCCGGCCTGGTCACCGAGGACCACGTCGCCGGCTGGAAGCGCGTCACCGACGCCGTGCACGAGGCCGGCGGCCGGATCGTCGCCCAGCTGATGCACTCCGGACGCGTCGCGCACGAAAACATCAACGGCGGCCGCCAGCCGGTCGCCCCCAGCGCCATCGCTGTCGAAGGCATGGCGCACACCTACGACGGCAAGCAGCCCTACCCGGTGCCGCACGCCCTCACCGAAGCAGAACTGCCCGGCGTCGTACAGGACTTCGTCTCCGCAGCACAGAACGCGATGAAGGCAGGGTTCGACGGCGTCGAGCTGCACGGTGCCAACGGCTACCTGCTGCAGGAATTCCTCTCCCCCGTCTCCAACACCCGCACCGACAACTACGGCGGGTCCCCGGAGAACCGGGCCCGCCTGGTCATCGAGACCTTCCGAGCCGTGGCCGAGGCCGTCGGCGCCGAGCACACCGGCATCCGCATCTCCCCGGAGCACAACATCCAGGGCGTGCTGGAAACCGACCGCGCGGATGTGACCGCCACCTACACCGCCCTGGTGGACGGCATTGCCGATCTGAAGCCGGCCTACCTGAGCATCCTGCACGCGGATCCGGCCGACGAGCTGGTCCAGGGCCTGCGCCGCCGCTTCGGCGGCCCGGTGCTGATGAACACCGGTTTCGGCACGGTCACCACCCGCAGCGACGCCGTCATGCTGCTCGAGGAGAACCTGGCCGACGCCGCCGTCGTCGGCCGTCCCGTGATCGCCAACCCGGACCTGGCCCGCCGCTGGCAGGAGGACCACCCGCTGAACGAGATCGACCAGGCCACCGTCTACACCGACGGCGCCGCCGGCTACACGGACTACCCGGAGCTCGCTCCGGTTTCCTAGCCGAAACGAACGACGGCAGGCCTTCCGCGTGATGAGGGAGGCCTGCCGTCGCATTGTCAGCGGATGATCGGGATTCAGTTTCGCGTCGATCATGGGCGGCGCCCATGGGACAGGGACGCTCGTTCATGATCGGCTGCCACGGCCTTTCCGCGCCTCGGTGTATTGCGGCTTGTGGTTAGGTGGGCCAATGGACGATTACGTAAGTACCGGCACATTCTGGTTCATGGTGGCGCTTATAAATGCCGGCCTTGCCGAGCAGAAGAATCGCTCCCGCTGGATCTGGTTCCTGTTATCGCTCCTGTTAGGGCCCATTGCCACGATCCTTATTGTCGTGCGGCGGGCACCGGAACCAGTCGAACCGTCCATGACGCACCGGGGCGGGTGGAAGAACCCGGACCCGCACCCCAGATCGTTGGGAGATCCGATGTAGAACGAAGTGTTCCGTGGCCATTGACCGGTGCGGCCTGCGCCGTTGTTTCTTACCGTTTTGACGGCTGCGACTAATGCTCCTCACCGGAATACTGCGCTTCAATTTCCTTACTCCATGCACGCGCGTATAGGCCAAGGGTCGCCTGCTCCCTGAGCGCGAATCCCAGCCCGTTGAGTGCGTGCTGGGTAGCCCCCATTGCCAGTTGCTGAGCACTGCGGCTGACGCGTTGTTTGTCTGCCCGGTACAAATACTCATCCATGGCCCTTGCCCACCGCTTCCGCCAGATATCCACTGCCTGCTCTGAGGCAAGAGCGGCCATCACCCGATGTGCGGGCATAACCCGGGGTGCAATCCGGGCCATCATTTCCCTGCGCGCTTGCGCAGCGTTCGGGCCAAAAGAACCTATGCAGGCGTGCAGATGAGCGTTCCAGTAGAAGTCCCAGCTAGTGGTTCTGCGGTCGGGCCAAACAGCGGACCGGGGGCCCCGCATCATGGCGTGGCCGGCGTCGAAGAGAAGCAGGGCAGCCAGCATCGAGCGCGTGTTGAGGCTGGGAAAGCGATTGACCGCCCACAAAGTCAGATCCATGGAGACCTCGCCAATCTCAGTTACCAGGTCCAAGCCCTTTGGCCCGCCGAACCGTGCAAATGCCGCTTCCACCACCTCAGGTACCGGTTCGCCCGGCAGCGGCGGATAGACGAGCCCCGGCGAGTGGGAGATCTTCACGGTACCCAGCGTGGCAACGTTTTCGTCCGCCAGCGCGTGCGCAAACTTCCATAGGCGCTTAGCGACGTCGTCGGTGGCAAGCAGATGCAGGAGCACGGCGTGACGGTCGGATTCCGGGCTGCGTGACAACCGAAACCGGCTCCCCTCCCCGGCCCGCAGTTGGGAAGACAAAGGGGCAACAACATGGCGGATAATGTCGTCGCCGGCATTCTTACGCTCCGGCTCAATAGTCAGGATGGACCACAGGGTTGTGCTGTCGTGCTGCTTCACAGGGCGGGTAGCAGCACCTCGCTGAACAGTATTCGACTGCATTACGCGGCTCATTTCGTCCCCAGGAATGATTGGCTGACATGGGTACTTTTGCTGTGTTTATCCTGTGTTCCCAAAACGTGTAAGTCCATACCACCCCCCCAAATCATTACCTGTTCGTGTCCTCTTGGGCCGGTGCGCACCGAATGCCGGGAGGTACACGGTCTAGGTCGAGTTGGGAAAAATCGACTTCCCGTCACGGGTGGCGTGCTCCGGGGCCCTTTCCGCAGGCCGTGGCGGGATATGAAATGATCCGTCAATGACTGCCACCCGCACTCCCGAAGGATCGAAAGTGCTCTCCGTCAGTCAAAGCAGCAAGCACAACTTCAGCAAGGACCAGGTGGAATCGGTTCTGCTGGTGGAAGGGCTGGGCGTTGAAGGAGACGCGCATTCCGGCACCACCGTGCAGCATGTGTTCAGAAAGCGGTTCCACCCGACGGAACCCAACCTGCGGCAGGTGCACCTGATCCATGCGGAGCTGTTCGAGGAACTGGCGCGGGACGGCTTCGAGGTGGGTCCCGGCGACCTCGGCGAAAACATCACCACCCGCGGCATCGACCTCCTGAACCTGCCCGAGGCGACACTCCTGCGGATCGGACCCGACGCCGTCGTCCAGGTGACCGGGCTGCGGAATCCCTGCCGGCAGATTGACCGCTTCCAAACCGGGCTGCTCAAAGCGGTGCTGCCCCGCGACAGCGCGGGAAAAGTCGTGCGGAAGACGGGAATCATGGGCATCGTGCTGGCAGGCGGGCGGGTGAACGTCGACGACGAAATCCGCGTCGAGGTTCCGGCCGGGCCGCAGCGCCGGCTCAAGTGCGTCTGAAACTCCTGCGCGGAAGGTGAGCACGGCAGCGTCCGGGCCCGTCCATTCAAGGGCCGCTAACCCACTGGCCCGCGCGCATAACGGCCTTCACCTCCAGATCACCGTCCAGGGCAACCAGATCAGCGCGCCGGGCTGCTTCGATTCGGCCGACGTTGCTGAGGCCAAGCATCGCGGCCGGGCTCCCGGTGAGTGCTTCGACAGCCATGGACAGCGGTATGCCCACCGTCTTCACGGTGTACCGCAGGGCGGCGTCGAGAGTCAGTGTGCTGCCGGCAATGCTTCCGCCCTCAACGGTCCGCGCCTGCCCCTGATGCACGTCCACCGCGACACCGCCCAGGGCATAGCGGCCGTCCGGGGCGCAGGCGGCGGCCATGGCATCGGTGACCAGGACCGCGCGGCACGGGCTGTTGAACACCGTACGGACAGCCGCCGGGTGCAGGTGCACGCCATCAGCAATGACTTCGGAGAAGACCCCACTGTTTTCCAATAGTGCAATCACAGGCCCAGGTTCGCGGTGATGTACCGGACGCATGCCGTTGAATAAGTGTGTGCCAATGCGGGCACCGGCCTCGATGGCCGCCAGGGTTTGGGCGTACGTGGCACCGGTGTGGCCGATGGCCGCTTTTGCTCCATGGGCGGTGATTGCCGCAATGGCTTCGCGGCTGCCGTCCAACTCCGGCGCCAAGGTGACCATCCGGATGGTCCCTGCCCCGGCCTCGAGGAGTTCCAGCAACTCCGGCATCCGCAGTTCCTGCAGGAATTCGGGCGCGTGCGCACCCCGGTGGTCAGGACTCAGCCAAGGGCCTTCCAGGTGAATACCAACGACGACGCCGTCCCGCACCTTTCCTGCAAGGCCGCGAACACTGGCCACGAGTTCGTTATGGGGGCGGGTCACGAGGCTGGCCATCATGGTGGTTGTGCCGTGTGCCAGGTGGACGGCGGCAATACGATCGGCAGCGTTGACCTCCGGGTCGCTGAAGGAGTACCCGCCGCCGCCATGGACGTGCGCATCGATGAATCCGGGAACCACCGTGGCGTCAAGACTGTAGTCAGCCCGGCGGGGAGGCCTGCCGGGGCCGGCGTCCGCAATGTCCCCGCCGTCCACTTCGATCCAGCCCGGCTCCTGCATGCCCTCGGGGGTGAGCACTGCTGAGGCTTCGATGATCATGCGGTTCCTGACGGTGCGGATTCCGGTGACAGACGGGCAGGCCGGTTCAGCAGCAGCTCCCGCGCGTTCAGGGCGGCTCCGATGAAGCCGGCGTCCTGGCCCAGCCGGGCGCACAGGATGTGCGGACGCCGGGCGGATCCCAGCATCCGGTCCAGGCGCTCGCGCAGGGGAACCAAGAGGGCATCACCTGCCTGGGACAACCCGCCGCCGATGATGAAGGCTTCCGTCCCAAGAATGTTGGCGCACTGGGCGATGCTGAAGGCGAGGGCGTCCACGGCATCTCCCCAGACCTGCCGCGCCACCGCATCCCCCTGAAGGGCACGGCCCGCCACCTCCCGTGCACCGTCCACCTGGTGCCCCGCCTGTGCCGCATACCTCCGGGCGATAGCCGCGGCGGAGGCCACGGACTCCAGCGTGGCAGTACCGGTCAGCGAACCGGCCGGGACAAGGGCCTGCCCGATTTCGCCGGCATAACCCCCGGCCGTGACCCGTTTGCCCTCGCAGAAAACGGCGGCGGCGATCCCGGTTCCGATAACGATGACCAGTACGTCCCGGAAGTCCTTCGCCCCGCCCAACCGGACTTCCGCGTCTCCGGCGGCAGCGACGTCGTGTCCAAACGCCACGGGGATTCCCAACCTTCGTTCCGCTTCCTCCGCAAAGGGATAGTTCCGCCAGCCGAGGTTGGCGGAATAGACAGCGGTTCCCGTGCCCGGGTCAACAATCCCGGGCACGATGACTCCCGCGGCCTCGATCCGGCTTTCGGGCAGCTCGCTCCTGAAGTTGCGGGCAAGCGCCGCGATCCGGTCCAGCACTGCTTCTGCGGGCCTGGCCTTGTCGAGGGGAGTCGGAACACGGCAGAACGCCTGCAGCCGGCCCGAGGGGCCGACCACTCCTGCCTTTATGTAGGTTCCGCCGACGTCGAAGGCCAGGACCGTTGAAGATCCGGCACCGAGCGATATGGCTGGTAGGGACATGCTGGTTTCCTCGTCGTAGCGGCGTCGTGATGACCCAACGGGCCAATGATCCCCCGGCAGCTGCAGGGATCCGGGTATTCCCGGGCGTCAGGTGCGCCGCTCCAGCTGCCGCCGATAGACCAGGAAGGCACCGCCGACGAGGATGGCCAGCAGGGCTGAACCGCCCAGCGCGAGAGCGGAGACAGGCCCCAGTCCGCCGCCGGTGTTAGCAAGGACATCCACCTGCGGGGTGGGCGGGGCTGGCGTAGTCGCTACCGGCGGCGCAACCGGCGGCACAACCGGTGCCGTCGACGGCTCAGGAGTCACCGGCCCGGGCACCGCGGCCCGGGCACCGATCATTACGGTCTGTCCCAACAGGTTCGTACCCTCGGACGGATTCCAGGTGCCGATATTCGCTGCCTGCACGGCGAACCGGGCATCGGCCGCGGTACCCGGATCGGATGACGGGAAGGCAATCGCGAGCTGATAGCTGCCTTCGGCCAGGGAAGCGAGCGCCGGATCGGACAGGCTCAGCGTGGTGGACAACGTGTTGGTTGTTCCCGGGAGCCAGCGGCGGAGATCGGCGTTGGACGTGAACGGCACCGAAGTTGTGGATCCATCGCTGCCGGTCAGCACGAGCAGGGCCGTCCGCGGCGTATAGGGAGCCGCCCACCCGTCATTGCGTACGTCAACGGAAACCACCACGGACTCATCCGCGGCCGCGGTGGACACAGCGGAGTCATCCGCCGGTGCAACGGAGGAGGACTCCATAACCAACCGGTAGCCCAGCCTCTTCGCCGTCTCGGCAAGCCCTGCCTCGCCCCAGGAATTCAGCACGTCCCGGTTGTAGTCGGTGTTGAGGTAGCTGTAGTGATAACGGGCCAGTTCAGCCGAGGCGCTTTCCCATTCCGACCGGGGCGGGTTCACGTTGCAGGTTTCGCCGCCCACCGGAACGTAGAGGCTGTCAGCGGCCAGATACTCCTGGTCCAGGGTGATCGGGTCCGAAAGGAAGGTGCCCCAGTCGTCCGGGGCGGCGAGCAGACAGTCGTTGTGGTGTCCGGTGCGCGCTATGGCGGTATCCGTGTACGCTTCCGCGGCCGTGACTGCACTCGACGCCGCGGCGGGCACGCCGAGCATCTGCTGCTTCGAGGCCATCGTGCGCACCTGGACACCGCGGTCGGCGGGCAGCTCATCGAGCAGGGCCTGGGTGACGGCCGAGCGCTTGGCCCAGTCCTCCGGGGTCACGACGCCGGGATTCGCCGGGTCTGCCACGAAGTGATCCGTGTAGTAGCCCTCGCCCCACAACCCGATCAGCCCGTTCTGCACTACTGGAATCACGTCGGAATTCGCGCGCAGCACCGGTCCAAGCTGTTCAATATGCGCAAGCACCACGTCCAGGGGTGCGTCTCCGTAAGGCGGCACGTAGGGCCAGGCGCCGCCCTGGACATAGGCGAACCGCGTAATCACCGACACTCCGGCTTCACGCGCCGTGTCGTAGTCGGCCTGGACCAGCGCCAGGAACTCCTCATCGAGGACCGGGTCCGCGGCGAACTTCTCCAGGTAAAAGACCCGCAGGATCTGCGTTATACCCTGCGGCCGGAGTGCCGCCAGGGCCGCTGCATCGAGCGGGACGTAGCCCGAACCGTCCGCGCGGTAGTGGGTCTCGGTGTGGTGGTAGAACCCGCGCTGGGGGTTGGCGATCACCTCGTTGCTGGGTTCGTAGGCCACCGTGGCGGCCGTATCCCCGGGCACGTAGACGGAGGGGGCGGCGGGTGCGGGGTCAAGGGCGACGGCTGCTGCCGCCGGCCCGGCAAGGGCGACGGCGGCAGCCAGAAGAACCGCCAGCGTAGGTTTTTTCATGATTCTCCAGATGTCGAGGATTACTTCAGGCCGCTTGAGGCGAGGCCGTCAATAACCCGGCGCTGCAACAAGATGAACAAGAGAAGCACCGGCGCCATGGCCAGCAGGCTCGCGGCCATAACCACGGGATAGTCCGTAGTACGGTCGCCAATCAGGGTTGCCAGCCCGGCGGACAACGGCATCCGGTCGCTGAAGGTGGTTACCACCAGCGGCCAGAGCAACTCATTCCATGACCACAGCACTGTGGTGATGGCCAGGACGCTCATGGTGGGCCGCGCCAGCGGCAGCATGACCCGCCAGAAAATCTGGAACGGATTCGCGCCGTCCAGCCGCGCGGCTTCCTCCAACTCCGCGGGCATGCTCAGGAAGGCCGTGCGCATCAGGTAGGTCCCGAAGGCACTGAAAAGGCCGGGCAGGACAAGTCCGCCCACACTGTCCAGCAGCCCGAGGCCCTGCACAATCTGGTACTGGGACAGCAGGTAAACCTGCGACGGGACCATCAGGATCGACAGCACCAGGGCGAGCAGGACAGACCGGCCGCGGAAACGCATCCGGGCAAAGGCATAGCCGGCCAGTGTGCAGAAGAGGATCTGTGCCAGGGTGCGGATCACCGTGATCACCACGGAGTTCTGCAGCTGGCCCAGGAAGGGCAGCCGCTCGAAGACCTCGGCATAGTTCGACCACTGCACCTCCGCCGGCCAGAACACCGGCGTAACGCTTTGCACCTCGGCGTTGGTGGACAGCGACATGATGATCTGCCATACGAAGGGGAAGGCCATGACCAGTGCACCCAGCCCGAGCACAATGTGCGCCACGGCGTGGGAGCCGCCCCGCCGTCGGGCCCGTGCCCTCGCCCGGGCGCGGGACTTCCGCTGCACCGATTTCGACGCCGTCTCCGGCACGGCATCGGGCATCCGCACGGGCATTAACCTGTCAGTCACTCTGCACCCACTTCTTCTGGAACCGGAACTGCAGCAGGGTGACGAAGCCGATGATCAGGAGGATCACCATGGCGATCGCGGCCGCGAACCCCTTGTCGTTGTTGACGAATCCTTCTCGGTAGAAGAAGTAGACGAGGGACATGCTCTTGGGCAGGACGGGGTTGCTGCTGCCCAGGATCGCGTAGAGCAGGTCGAAGAGCTGGAAGCTGGAGATGACCGTAACGATCGTGACGAAGAAGACGCTGGGCGAAAGCAGCGGAACGGTGATGGATTTGAACTGTCCCCAGCGGGTTGCACCGTCGAGCTCGGCGGCTTCGTAGAGTTCCGGCGGAATGTTCTTGAGCCCTGCGGCCAGCACAATCAGGCTGAATCCGAGTGAGGACCACAGCCCCACAATCGCCACCGCCACCATTGCGAACACCGGCGTACTGATCCAGTAGGGCCCGTCAATGCCCAGGAACCCCAGGCCGTAGTTCACCAGCCCGAAATCGCCGTTGAAAATGAGCCGCCAGACCATCGCGACCGCCGTCGGCATGGCGACGTACGGGAGGAAGAAAAGTACCCGGTAGACGGAAGCGAAGCGCAGGCCCGGAAGGTTCAGCAGGCTCGCCAGGTAGACCGCGATGGGGATCCCCAGCATCACAATGCCGGTGTACAGCAGCGTGTTGCCCAGCGACCGGTACAGCTGCGGGTCGGCCAGCAACTCGGTGTAATTCTGCAGGCCCGAAAAGGTCGACCCGCCGAACGGCCCTGTCTCCGTGAAGGACATGGCGACGGTCTGGACAATCGGCCACAGGTAGAAGACGGCGATGCCGAACACCAGTGGCGCAATAAAGAACCACGGCCACAGTCCGTCCCTGCCGGGGCGCCTGCGCTTCCCTGCCGGTCCGGGCAGCGGGGCCGGGCGGGCCGGCCCCGCGCCGTCCTTCTGGGACGGCGCGGGGCGGCCTGCACGGCGGTCAGTTGTCGTCATCGCATCATTCTTCGGCGAGCGCAGCGTTCATCTTGCTTGCCAGCTCATCCGCTGTGTCCTTCACCGGCTTCTCCCCGGAGAACCCCTGCGGCAGCAAGTCGGTCTCAAAGGCGTTCCACACGGCGGAGTTTTTGCTTACCGGCAGGGGCTGGGCGTAGTCGAGTGCGTCAAGGAATACCTGGAGATTGGCCTCGGGCATGGAACCGGTGAATGCGCTCTGGGTTCCTTCGAAGGCGGGGATGACCGCTCCGGCGTCGCCCTGTTGCTGCTGCGCCTCCTTGCTGGCCAGGAAGGCCTGCAGGGCCTGCGCCGCCTGCTTCTCCTTCGATGATGCCGAGACAACGTTCGCCACGCCGTGGATCACGGTGGCTTGTTCCTCGCCCTGCGGCAGCGGCAGCACCACGACGTCGCTTTCCAGTTCCGTATCGGTCAGCGCCGAACGGAACCAGCTGCCGCCCCAGTACATGGCGAGCTTGCCCGAGGTGAACCACTGGTCCGCCGTCGTGTCCGTGAGCTGCTGGATGGACGGCGAACCGTTGTTGGCGATCAGGTCGGTCCAGAACTGGATTCCTGCCTGCGTCTCCGGTGAGGAGTAGCCCGATGTGCCGTCTTCGATCACGGTGCCGCCGGCCTGGAAGATGGTGTTGTAGTACGTGGTCTGGCCGTCCATTCCGCCGGCACCGCCGTATGAGCCGTCGGCAGCCAGCGCCGCGGAGATGTCGGCAGCCGTCTTCTGGAACTCTTCCCAGGTCCAGTCCCCTGTGGGCAGCGGCACGCCGGCCTTCTCGAAGAGGGCTTTGTTGGCCCAGATGCCGATGGTGTCGAAGTCCTTGGGCACGCCGTACCGGACGTCGTCGATCGTGTACAGGTCAACAAGTGCTTCCGGATAGTTGGCCGGATCGATATCGCCCGCGTCAACGGCGCCGGTAATCGGCTCAAGCTTGCCGTTCGAGGCGTAGAGACCGATGTTCGGGCCGTTGATCCAGAAGAGATCAGGAAGGGTATCGCTGGAGGCCTGCGTTTGCAGCTTGGTCCAGTATTCGGCATAGGGCGTGACATTGACCGAGACGTCAATGTTCGGGTACTCCTCGTTGAACGCGGTGATGTTCTCTTCGATCGCCGCCACCTGGTTCTTGTCCCACACCCCGTAGGTGATCTCTGCGGTCAGGTCTTTGTCGGCAGCTGAATACTCGCCCGGCTCGGCGGACTCCGCATTCGAACCGCATCCGCTGGCCACCATGGCCAGCCCGACGCCGAGCGCGACCCCGGCGGCGACCCGCCGGGTGGGCGGGCGTACGGGAGTGCGCCGGGCGGAGCGCCAAGCGGCAGAAGGGAACAGGTTTTTCATCAGGAGGTCCTTCCAAGGGTTGATTGCGCGGTGTGAATGGAGTCTGTGGCCGGTGTGGTCACCGGGGCCGGCGTTTGTGGGAAGTGCCGGGCGACATGCGCCGGGAGGGCGGGCACGTCGATGGGCCGCGACCCGTTGCGAAGGGACTCGGCGGCGAGGTAAGCCGCCGCGACCGCTTCCCGGGCCGCGCGCGGGCTGACAACTGTGGGGGCGCCGTCGACCAGGGCGTCGAAGAATTCAGTCATCGTGAGCAGGTCTGCGTCTTCATGGCCGCTGGCTGCGCCGTCAATGGGATATTCGAGGTCACCCGCGACCTGCCATTCACGGCGCCGGTTCCAGACCTTGATACTGCCGCCGGCGGTGTCGCCGACGTTCTCGAGCCGGCCTTCCGTGCCGATCACCGTGTAGTTGCGCCAGTAGTCGGGCGTGAAATGGCACTGCTGGTAGCTGGCCATCACGCCGTTATCGAGCGTCATCAGCATCATGGACAGGTCCTCCACGTCCACCACCGGGTTGAGCCCGGTCTGCCGGCCGGGCGGCCAGTTGTCGTAGGAGAACCAGTCGGGCATGGTTTCGCCGTGCCGGGTGCGCCGGTCGGTGACGCCGCCGTAAACCATCAGCTCCCCCATGGCGACCACCCGGCGGGTGTACCCCGAGGCGAGGTAGTGCACCGCATCGATGTCGTGGCTGGCCTTCTGCAGCAGCAGGCTGCCGGTCTTTGAGCGGTCAGCGTGCCAGTCCTTGTAGTAGTAGTCGCCGCCGTTGCCCACAAAGTGCCGTACCCAGACGGCCTTGACCTCGCCGATTTCACCCCGCTCGATGATCTTCCGCATCGCCCGGACCACCCCGGAATGGCGGAAGTTGTGGCCCACGTAGAGCAGCGTGCCGGATTCGGCTGCCGCGGTGAGGACTCTGTCCGCTCCCTCGAGCGTGATCGCCAGGGGCTTCTCGAGATAGGAAGCGATGCCCGCCTTCAACAGCTTCACCGCTATGGCTTCGTGGGTGTGGTCCGGGGAGGTCACGATCGCGGCATCGATGCCGCCTGCCCGAATCAGGGCGTCAAGCTCGACGTGGAGCACGGCATCGGGGTAGGTCCGCCTGGCGCGGTCACGGCCGGCTTCATTGGGTTCAACGACGGCGACGACACGGGCACCCGGGCGGGCCAGGGACACGTTCCCGGCAATGGCAGCGCGGGCACCGAAACCGATCACGGCCACCCGAAGCGGAGCCGCATCTGCGGCTGGGGCGGCGGCGCTCTGGGATTCCGGATCATTGTGCATGACGCCATCCTGCAGTACGTGCACGAATTTGTCACTAACTAATCCAAAGTGATCATCTTGTGACAAATATGAGCACAGGCGGCTGGTCAGTTCACCCCGAGGCTACAACCTCCAGGTACGCCGACCGGCCTGTTGGCGCTTTCCGCCCGCCGCGTGCCGGAGTGGAGAGTCCGCGGGAGCCCGGGAGGGTACCGGCGCTACCGAGCTGCTGCTGCCACGATGACGTCCACCCCGGCCGCCGCAAGCTCCGCAGCAAGGTCCGGGGCGACGGGCTGGTCGGTGACCAGGACGTCGATGCTCGCGAGCGGGCAGATGCGGGCAAAGGTGCTGCGCCCCAGCTTGGTCGAGTCGGCGGCGATGACGACCCTCCGCGAGACCGCAGCGATTTCCCGGCTTGCCTCCGCCTCGCCCTCATGCAGGGTTGTCGCCCCGAAGTCGGCGCTGAGCCCGTCGACGCCGAGAACCGCCGTATCGATACTGAAGTCCCGCAATGAGGCGGCCACGAGGGGCCCGATGAGTTCATAGGACTGGCGCCGCGGCACCCCGCCCGTGACGACAATCTTGATGTGCTCGCGCACCGACATTTCGTAGGCGATGTTGAGCGCGTTGGTCACAATCGTGACGCCCGGAGCATCTCCCACCGAATGTAACTGCGCACTGCGCCCGAGCATCCGGGCCACCTCGCTGGTTGTGGTGCCGCCGTTGAGGCCCACCGATTCGCCGGGGTGTATGAGCTCGGCAACGGCCTTGGCGATCGCGACCTTGGCGTCCGCCTGGCGGGCAATCTTGTACTGCAGGGGCAATTCGTAGCCCGACCCAAGGGCTGCCGCACCGCCATGGGTCCGCGTCACGAGGCGTTGATCGGCGAGCGTATTGAGGTCGCGCCGCACGGTGGCAGTGGAGACCCCGAGCGCCTCGCTCACCTCAGCGATCGAGACGCTTCCCCGTTCGCTCACGAGATCAAGTACGACATTCAGGCGCTGCTGCTGGGTCATCTGACGGCCAACCTTTCGTTATCTGATCATTTTCTCACACAAAACCTTGCTAACCCTGATTGATTCTGCTCAACTTACGGTGTATCAATCAAAACCAATCTCCATTTGTTCAGCACCCCATGTGACCGAAAGAAGCCCATGCCTGCCACCTTCGTAGAAGCAGAGATTGCCTCCCAACCCGACACCTGGAGGCTCGCTGCCCAGTTGGTGCCAGAGATCGCTGGGAGGCTTCCCCGCAGCGGCGAGCGGGTTGCCGTCATCGGATGCGGGACCAGCTGGTTCATGGCCATGTCCTACGCCGTGCTGCGGGAGAAGGCAGGACACGGCGTGACTGACGCCTATGCCGGAAGTGAATACCCCGCCGGCCGGGACTACGACCGGGTAATCGCCATCTCCCGCTCAGGCACCACCACGGAGATCGTTGATCTGCTGAAATCACTGGGGTCGACCCCCACCACGCTGATCACGGCCGTGGCCGATTCCCCCGCCGGGGCCGCGGCGGATGCCGTTATCGCCCTGCCTTTCGCCGACGAGCAGTCCGTTGTGCAGACCCGATTCGCCACCTCGGTTCTGACTCTGCTGCGCGTCCATCTCGGCGAAGATATCGAGCCCCTGCTCACCGACGTGCAGACCGCGCTGGGCATTCCAGTTGATGACCTGCTCACCGCGGGCCAATGCACGTTCGTCGGCCGCGGCTTCGCGGTCGGCCTCACGTATGAGGCTGCCCTGAAGACCCGCGAGTCCGCGCAGTTCTGGGCGGAGTCCTATCCGGCCATGGATTACCGGCACGGGCCGATCTCGATTGCCGAGCCCGGCCGGCTGGTCTGGAGCCTCGGCGAGCCCCCCGCCGGGCTGGCCGAAGAGGTTGCCGCGACGGGTGCCAGATTCCTGTACCACGATCTGGACCCGCAGGCCGGGCTGGTGGTGGCGCAACGCTTCGCCGTGGGCCTGGCAAAGTCCCGCGGCCTTGACCCCGACCATCCCCGCTCGCTGACCCGCTCCGTTGTCCTGACATGACCGCGGCGGGAAGCAGCCTGCGCGGCGGGGCAGCCGGCGGCTTCGGTGCACGGAAGTCCGGGGTTGTGTCCGCGCTGAGGGCCGGGCCGTGGCGCGCGTAGTCGTGATCACGCCGCACCCGGCGGTGGATGTCACCTACAACGTGGCACGGCAGGTGCTCGGCGAGACCGTTCGTGTCCTGCGCGTGCGGCGTCGTGCCGGCGGCAAGGGCATCAACGTGGTGCAGGTGCTCCGGCAGTTGGGGGTGGATGCGTTGGCCGTGCAGCCGCTCGGCGGAGCTGCCGGGGAGTCGATCCGCAGGCAGCTCGCCGATGACGGAGTGACGGCCGTAAACATCGACGCCTCCCATGAGACCCGCACGACGGTTGCAGTTGTTGACGACCTGGCGCATCCGACGCTCTATGCCGAGCCCGGCGGCCCCCTCGGCCCCCGGGGCTGGGACCTTCTTCTGGCCGCGGCCGCGGAGAACTGCGAACCCGGCGGCTTTCTCGTCATCGCCGGATCCTTCCCGCCCGGCACCACGCCCCGCCAGGTCGCCTCGCTGGTGGCAGCGGGCCGGACGGCGGGAGCATTCGTCATTGTCGATGCCCGGGGACCGGCTTTGGTCGCCGCGGCCGGCGCCGGGGCCCATCTGGTGAAGCCCAACGAGGCAGAGCTGCTCGAGGCCACGGGATCGGCAGACCTCCAATCCGGCATTGCCCGGTTGCTGGAGCAGGGCGCCGGGAGCGTTATCGCCTCGAGGGGGGCGGCAGGCCTTGTCCTCGCCTGCAGCGACGGAACCCGCGAATCCCAGCCCGGCGTGCCTGGGGTTTCGGGCAATCCGACCGGGGCCGGAGACGCCGCCACCGCCGGCCTCGTGGCGGCACTTGTGGGCGGCGCGACCCTGCCGGAGGCGCTTCGGCAGGCCGCCGTCGTCGGCGCGGCCGCAGTGCTCTCTCCGACAGCGGGAGCGATTGATCCCGCCCACCTCACCCGGCTCAGCGAACGCCTTGAGGCGCACCGCTAGGCGCCATGCCATCCGCCTCCCGCCCACTATCGACACCTGGGGTATTCATGAACACGTCCACTGAACTCGACCTTGTGGCCAACGCCAGCGCGGCCCGGCAGGGAATCGGCGCCTTCAACGTGGTGCTGCTTGAACATGCGGAGGCCATCGTGGCCGGAGCTGAGCGGGCGGGCCGGCCGGTGATTCTTCAGATCAGCCAAAACACGGCCAGTTACCACGGGTCCTTTGAACCCATCATGGCGGCAAGCCTGGCCATTGCGGGCGCCGCAAGCGTGCCGGCAATCGTGCACCTCGACCATGCCGAAGACCTTCAGCTTGTGTACGCCGCCGTCGAATTCGGGGTACAGAGCGTGATGTTCGACGGTTCTACCCTCGATTATGAGGAGAACGTGGCAACCACCCGCAAGGTCGTTGAGTTCTGCCACGATCATGGGGTCTTCGTGGAAGCCGAGCTGGGTGAGGTCGGTGGAAAGGACGGCGTGCACGCCCCCGGCGCCCGAAGCCGGCCGGACGAGGTGGCTGCCTTTGTGGCCGCCACCGGGGTGGATGCCCTCGCCGTCGCCGTCGGAACCTCGCACGCCATGACCTCCCGGGTTGCGACCGTTGATCGGGAGCTCATAGGAGAACTGGCTGCCTGTGCCGGTGTCCCCCTTGTACTGCACGGCTCCTCCGGGCTGAGCGATGAGGAGTTAATCGGTGCCGTTCGTGCCGGGATGACCAAGATCAACATCTCCACCCATCTCAACGGGCTCTTCACCGCCGCGGCCAGGCAGGCGCTCAATGCCGATGCCGCACTCGTTGATCCCCGCAAGTACATCACTCCTGCCCGGAACGCGGTGGCCGGCGAAGTCGCCCGACTGCTGCGGTTGCTCGCGCCCTGACCGTTCCGCCGGGGCGGTGCGGACGGCGGCAGTTCGGGTGTAGGCATGTTTACGAACTGCACTACACAACCTCGCGTAGCAACGCACACCCTGTTTGCCGCGTTCGGCCCTCCGCCGGAAATGGGTAAGAATGGCGAGAAGGATAGCCGCTCCCCGCCAACTGTTTCCAAGAAAGAGGCACCAATGCTGCGTACCGCCGACGTCGCAATCATCATGCGCACCAAGAACCGTCCGGTTCTGCTGAAGCGTGCAATCGGAGATGTGCTCGACCAGAAATTCCAGAACTGGCATCTCGTCATCGTCAATGACGGCGGTCGGGCGGACGTGGTCGCTGAACTCGTGAAGGGCTTCAGGGACAAACTCGAGGACCGTGTGACGGTTATCCACCACGCCACCAGCCGTGGAATGGAAGCCGCTTCGAACGCCGGGATCGCGGCGTCGTCGTCGCAGTATCTGGTAATCCACGACGACGACGACACCTGGCACGCGGATTTCCTCGCCCGGACCGTCGAATACCTGGACAGCAGCACCGACGCCGCGGTAGGGGTGCGGACGGAAATCGTCTACGAGCGCCTGGACGGGGAAACCATCACGGAAACCGGACGTGCACCGTTCGGCCCCGCAGTGCCGGCGCTTTTGCTGGGCGAAATCCTGCGCTACAACCGCTGCGTCCCCATTTCCCTGCTGTACCGGCGCTCACTCCATGAAGAGGTTGGCGGCTTCGATGAGAAGCTGACCGCCGTCGGGGACTGGGAATTCCTGCTTCGGGTCATGCAGGCGCACCCCGTGGGGTTCATCGACGGCGAGCCGCTCGCCTTCTGGCGCCAACGTTTGGAGGCCACAGACGAGACCGCGAACAGTGTCCTCGCGGGCAACGAAGCGCACAGGCTCTACGACCGGGTGGTCCGCGACCGTTACCTCCGGGAATATGCGGGCAACCAGGGCATCGCCCCGCTGCTGCATCTGGAGGGGTCAATCGAGGAACACTTCCACCACCTGCACCAGCGGCTCAACTATTCCGAGAGCCTCCTGCACGAGCTGAAGGCCCAAGCAGAGCGGGCGGAGGAACGGGCGCGGCTTCTGGAAGCCGCGGTCAGCGACGCAAGCCTCATTAGCCTCATCCGCCGCCGGTACCGCCGGTTGAAGGATCGTCTTCCCTCAAGGGCGTAAGAGACGACGTCCGCGGAGCGTAGGACGCCCGGCGCTCCGGCTCCCGGCCCGGTTTCGGTGGAAACCGGGCCGGGAGCCGGGCCGACGACATGGTTTCAGGGCCGGTGCCGGCGCTTCACCTAGAGCAACGCCGCCCGCCGCGTATATCCAGAACCGGAAACCTTCGATAGCATCCGGCCCCATGGAAATCCTTGAGTACCGCCCGCGTCCGGACCAGCTGGTCTACACCTTCGGCGGGGCCGAGCCAGTGATGAAGGTTCGACCGGGAACCGCCTTGAAGCTCTGGTCGGAGGACGCGTTCAACAACGCGCTGACCACGGTCGAGGACCTCTCCAGTGAGAAGGTCGACCTCAACTTCGTGAACCCGCAGACCGGACCGTTCTACGTTGAAGGCGCCGAACCCGGCGACACGCTCGCCCTGCACATCGTGGAACTGACCCCGGCGCGGAGCTACGGCGCCTCCGCCACCATCCCGTTCTTCGGCGGGCTCACCAGCACCGACCGCACCGCTTTCCTGCAGGATCCGTTGCCGGACACCACCTGGATTTACCACGTGGACTCCGCCCGCTCCACCGTCGGTTTCTCCGCCCGGTTCGGGGACTTTGAGGTGGCCCTGCCGCTGGAACCCATGCTGGGAACGGTCGGGGTGGCTCCTCCCGGCGGGGAGGTCCGCTCCTCCCTGGTCCCCGAACGCTTCGGCGGAAACATGGACGCCCCGGAGGTGAAGGCCGGAACCACCGTGTACCTCGGGGTGAACCAGCCGGGCGCGCTGTTCTCCATCGGCGACGGGCACTACCGCCAGGGCGAAGGTGAAGCCTGCGGCACCGCCGTCGAAGGAGCCATGCATTCCACGATCCTGGTGGAACTGATCAAAGGCGGCGCCCCGGCCTGGCCTCGGCTGGAGACCGACGCCGAGTGGATGGCCGTCGGTTCGTCCCGGCCCATGGAGGATTCCTGGCGCATCGGTCAGGTGGAGATGGTGCGCTGGTTCGGCGAGCTTTTCGGCCTGCACCAGATGGACGCCTACCAGTTGCTCACCCAGACAGCGCAGGCACCGATCGCCAACGCCGTGGACGCCAACTACTCCGTGGTGGTCAAGGCACGCAAGTCCCTGTTCCCGCAGGCCGCAGCCTACGGCGGGCTGCACGCCGACCTGCGCCGGCGCAGTGAAGAACTTCTCTAAACCCGACAACCTGCCCCGGAGGAAACCATGGATCTGCAGTTGAACGGCAAGACGGCACTGGTCACCGGCGGAACCCGGGGAATCGGGCGGGCCATCGTGGAAGCGTTCGCCGCGGAGGGGGCCAACGTTGCCTTCTGCGCCCGGGACGCGGCGGAAATCAGTGCCACCGAAACGGCGTTGGCCGGCAGTGGCGCGAAGGTGGAAGGCACCGTTCTGGACGTGGGCGACGGCGACGCGGTGGCCGCCTGGGTGGATGCCGTCGCCGGACGCTTCGGTGGTTTGGACGCGGTGGTCAGCAACGTCAGCGCCCTGGCCATCGATGACAGTGCCGAGTCGTGGGAGGCGTGCCTGCGGGTAGACCTGATGGGAACCGTGCGCCTGATGCAGGCGGCGATCCCGCATGTTGGGCGCAGCGAGTCGCCGTCGCTGGTGGCCATTTCCAGCGTCTCCGGCCGGGAGGTTGATTTCGCGTCCGGGCCGTACGGCACGGTCAAGTCCGCGCTGATCGCCTATATGGCCGGGCTGGCCTTCCAGCTGGCCGGGACCGGGATCCGCGCCAACACGGTGTCGCCGGGTAACACCTATCACGACGGCGGCGTCTGGCAGAGCATGGAACGGAACAGTCCGGAGATGTTTGCCTCGTCCCTGGCGCTGAATCCCACCGGACGGATGGGCAGCGCGCAGGAGGTGGCCGACGTCGTTGTTTTCGTCTCCAGTCCGTGCGCCTCCCGGATGACCGGAGCGAACGTCCTCGCGGACGGTGGCCTCTCCCGGGGAATCCAGTTCTAGGAAAACGTCGTCCGGAACATAGGCGGTGGCCCCTGGCGTGGGCCGCCTACGCCGTCATTTCCTACCCGGCTTCGACGGCTGCGGCGAGCGCTCCTGACCCGAATACTGCGCTTCAATATCCTTGCTCCAGGCACGCGCGTATATCCCAAGGGCCCCCTGTTCCCGGGGTGGAAAGCCCAGCCGGTTGAGTGCCAGCCCGCTAGCCCCCATAGCCAGCTGCTGCGCACTGCGACTGATGCGTTGCTTGTCTGCCCGGTACAAATACTCATCGATGGCCCTTGCCCAGCGCTTCCGCCAGATATCCACTGCCGACTCCGAGGCAAGGGCGGCCATCACCCTATGCGCAGGCATAACCCGGGGTGCCATCTGGGCCATCATTGCCGTGCGTGCCTGCCCGGAGTGCGAACCAAAAGAACCTGTGCAGGCGTGCAGATGGGCGTTCCAGTAGTAGTCCCAGCTAGTGGTTCTGCGGTCGGGCCACACAGCCGACCGCGGTCCGCGCATCATGGCGTGGCCGGTGTCGAAGAGAAGCAGGGCGGCCAGCATCGAGCGCATGTTGAGACGGGGAAAGCGGTTGACTGCCCACAAAGCCAGGTCCGAGGACAAGTCGGCAACCTCAGAAACCAGTTCCAAGCCCTTCGGTCCACCGAACCGGGCAAATGCCGCTTCCATTACTTCGTGCACCGGTTCGCCTGATCGGGGTGGATAAGTGATGTCCGGCCACCGGGAGATCTTCACGGGACCCAGTGAGGCAGCGCTTTCGTCTGCCAACGCGTACACAAACTTCCAAAGCCGCTTAACGACGTCGTCGGCGGCACGCACATGCAGGTGCACGGCCGGATGGGCGGATTCCAGCCTGCGGGAAAAGCCAAACCAGCGCTCTCCCCCGGTCCTCGTTCCGGACATCAGCGGAGCAACAATACGGCGGACTATTTCATCACCTGCATCCCTGCGCTCCGGCTCTACAGTCAACATGGACCACACAGCCGTGCTGTCGTGCTGCACAGGACGGGCAGCTGCCTCTCGATGACCAGTGTTCGATTGCATTACGCGGCTCATATCATCCCCAAAATGATCGTCTTGACTTCGGAAGGTGTGTGCCCAACAGTGCGTTCGCAACAGTGTGTTGCCAACATGTGAATGTCCATACGGGTTCTAAGAAATTTTCCATTTGTGTCAGGGACTCTTTTCCTGCGCACGGTGACCGACTATGGGTTTTGTGAACCAGCGACGCGCACTGCACCACACCGGCTTCGGCGGAACCGGTACTTGGCCGGGGAGTTCACCTCCAGCTAGCTCCGGCGGGGCCCCGGACTACGCTGGAACAATGACACACAGCTTCGACAAGGACTACTGGGAGCAGCACTGGCACGAGGCCCCGGACACCGACCCGGCCGCCGGACATCAGCCGCCCGCGAACCCCTACGTGGCACGCCTCGCGGCGGAGCTCCCGGCAGGCAGCGCGCTCGACGCCGGCTGCGGAACGGGCGCGGAAGCCCTGGAACTGGCCGCGCACGGCTGGACGGTAGTGGGTGCGGACGTATCCGCATCTGCCCTCGCCGCAGCGTCCCGGCGTGCCGAAGCGCAGACCCTGTCCGGCAGCGTGAACTGGATCGAGGCGGACCTGGTGTCCTGGGAACCGGAACGCCGCTTTGACCTGGTCACCACCAACTACGCCCACCCGGCGATGCCGCAGCTGGCGTTCTATACCAAGGTCGCGGAGTGGGTGGCTCCGGGCGGCACCCTCCTGATTGTCGGGCACGCGCACGACGACGAGGCCACCACAGCGCACGGGCATCACCCGCCGGCCGAAACGACGGTAACGGCCCGGGACATCCAAGCACTGCTGGATCCGGCGACATGGAGCATCACCGTCGCCGAGGAACATCCGCGCTCCATGACCGCCCCGGACGGCAGTCAGGTCACCCTGCGCGACGTCGTCGTCCAGGCCGTCCGCCAGCGCTAATCCGGGACTGCCCCCTAGGCCGCGTTCCTTCCGGGTGCTTCCGGACCGGTGGGCCAGCGCAGCAGCGCGGCGACGCCGGCTCCGCCGGGCAGGACGCCGTCGGGCACCAGAAGGAGTCGCGCATCGGTCAGGGCGGCCGCCCGCAGCAGGGCCACGGGAGCGGAAACCTTGCCCAGCACGTCTGAGCCCAGCGCTTGTTCCTCCGCAGTGGCCACCCACGGCTCGGCACCGAGTGCCAGCAGCGGGTGGTCGGCGAGCGCGGTGTCATTCAGGATCAGCACGTCCACCTGAGCCTGTTGGAGCGCCTGGACAACAGCACCGATGCCGGTGGTCGACTCGGGGTTGGCCTGCCCTTGCTGCAGGGCAAGGCGGTCCATGATCTGTTCCTGCTCGTCCGCCCACTGCAGGGCAATCAGTTCCTGGACGCGGTCCCCAAAACCCTCATGATGGGCGCCGCCGGTACGGGTATGCGAATCGAGCATGCGGACCAGATTCCGGTGCGCTTCGGCGAGCTGGTCCTGCACCAGTCCGCGGGCACGGACATCACCCGCGAGCACGATCAGCCGGGCACCGCTGCTATCCACGATGCTGTCGATCTGTCCGGCCACCTCGTCCGCGTTCCGGCGCCAGATATCTTCGGTCCTGCGCTGCTGCTTGTCCTGCGCCCAGCCGTCGCCGACGGAGAGTTTGCGGATATCTTCGCTGGAGCCTTCAACATCCTGGACGCTGGCGGGCCCGGGGCGGCCCACGTATGCCAGCCGGATCTCGGCGCCTTCCCGCGACACTTCCGCAACGATGTACGGGAATTCTTCGGGGCGGTGCTTGAGCAGCGGCAGCAGGTCCGGAACTATTCCCGCGGAAAGGTGCTTCGGGCCCATCAGCGGGCCGGGCAGGAGTTCGTTCAGTTCCACCGTTCCCTGCCGGACGAGGACGAAGCGAGACACCGGGGCGGGTACTCCGTAAGCAGGAGCCACCGCGGCTTCCATGGCCTCAAGGTCCGCCGGCGAGGCCCCCTTTTCCGCCAGCGCCGTCCGGACGTTGCCCGGGCGGACTTCAGCGGCTTCGCGGCCTTCCACGGTTCCGGCCCCGGCATCGACATAGGCGGCGCACCAGGGTCCTTGTTTCCGGTAGAGGTCAGCGAATTTGTGGAGATGCTCGGTCATGGCGATCTCCTTCCCGTACGGGTGTTCCCGCACATCGATTCAATCCGTGCCTCTAGCTAACACCGGCGTCCGCGGCAACTAAAGGGTTGCGCACGCCGCACGCCTGCCACCCGCCGGTCTAATCCGCGAGCGAACGGATAACCCGTGCCGGTGACCCGACGGCGAGGGACCGCGCCGGAACGTCCTTGGTGACGACGGCGCCGGCGGCCACCACGGAATCGTCGCCGATAGTCACGCCCGGCAGCACGGTGACGTTGGAGCCGAGCCAGACGTTCCGGCCGAGGGCGACCGGCGCCGGATGCATGTCCGCCCGGCGGGCCGGGGACAGATCATGGTTGAGCGTGGCCAGGACGGCGTTGTGGCCGATCAGGCAGTCATCGCCGATGCGGATTCCGCCCTGGTCCTGGAACCGGCAGCCGGCATTGATGAACACCCGTTTCCCCAGGCTGATGTTCCGGCCGAAGTCGGAGGAGAACGGCGGGAACAGGGCAACGGTCTCGTCCACCGGTTTCCCGGTCAACAGGGAGAGCAGCTCCCGCACCCGTGCCGGTTCGTGGTAGCCGCCGTTCAGCTCGCCGGTGATCCGCAGGGCGGCCTGGCTGGCGTAATGCATGGCTTCGTGAAGCGGCGATCCGGCGGTAATGGTTTCGCCTGCGTTCAGCGCCGCGAGCAGTTCCTCGAGGTCCATGGGAGTCCTTGTCGGTTGACCTTCCCGTCCTACCGTTGCACCGGTGCGGCCGGGTGGCAACAGCTCCCGGATCGGCGGGGCGAATGCCGCGCCGTCCCGCCGTCGTCGTCCTCGGGTCGCCGAACCTGGCGGACCTAGCCGTCGCGCCAGGAACCCCGGAGAACCTCGATGCCGTCCAGCAGCACGTCCAGCCCGACGGCGAACTCGGCGTCGTAGTCGTAGCCCTCCTTCGCCAGCTCCCCCACCACTTCGAGCAAGTACGGATACCGGGCCGCGGCCTCCGCCGATTCCGCAGCGCGGGTGGCGGCCGCAGCCTCGGCCGATTCCTCCGGGGTCTCGAAGGACAGGGTCTTCTGCTGCAGGGCGAAGCCGTACACGTAGGCATCGAGCAGACTCGTGACGTGGACGGTGCTGCGGAAGGAAAAACCGCTCTGCCGCAGGCAGCCCAGCAACGCGTTGTGCTGGCGCAGGTTCTCCGGACCCGGCCGGCCCGCCGCCTCCATCAGCCCCACCGCCCACCGGTGCGTGACCAGTGCGGCACGGAGGGAGACGGCACGATCACGCATGGCCTGCTTCCAGCCGTGCCCGCTGTCCGGCTCCGTGACCTCCGCCCAGACCAGGTCCACCATGCCCTCGAGCAGTTCCTGCTTGTTCGACACATGCTTGTACAGCGCCATGGGCACCACGCCGAGTTCCTGGGAAAGCGTGCGCATGGTGAAACCGTCGATGCCCACCTGGTCGGCCAGCACGACGCCGGCGCGCAGCACGGCGTCCCGGTTCAGGCGCGGGCGACGCACGGACGATTCCTGCTGCCCAGCCTTCGGTACCTGTCCCACAGAGCCGCCTTCCGGGAAATCGATGCTTGACAGAGTGTACGACATACACCTAGGTTCGTCGCATCGGGTGTACGTAGTACACCTTTGGCCGACAGGAGCACCATGCACGCCTCCAACCGGACCGCCCGGACCGCCGGGATCCTCTTCCTCCTCACCTTTGCCTCCGCCATCACCGGGGCCGCACTGTACGCACCCCTGCTGACCGACCCGGACTACCTCGCCGGAGCCGGCACGGACACCCGGATCCTGCTCGGGGCGGTCTGCGAACTGGTGCTGATCGTCGCGAACATCGGCACCGCCGTCGTGCTGTTTCCCATCCTCCGGCGCTACAGCGAGACCGCAGCGGTCGGCTATGTTGCTGCGCGGATCATGGAGTGCGCTCTGATTGCCGTCGGAATCCTCAGCGTGCTCACCGTAGTGACGCTGCGGCAGACCGCCGGGGCCGACGCAGGGGAGTACCGGCCCGTGGCCCGGGCACTGGTGGCGGTGCATGACTGGACGTTCCTGCTCGGCCCGGGGTTCGTGGTGGGCATCGGCAACGGGCTGCTGCTGGGGTTCCTGATGTACCGCTCGCACCTGGTGCCGCGGCCGATGGCGCTGTTCGGCCTGATCGGCGGCCCGCTGATGTCGCTGTCCGGTATTGCCGTGCTTTTCGGCGCCTATGAACAGTCCTCGGTTCCGTCCGCGCTGGCCACCCTTCCGGAGATCATCTGGGAGGCGTCGCTGGGGATTTACCTGACGGTCGTAGGCTTCCGCCGGCCGCGGGACAGCGGAGCGGACCTGGCGGCCGACGTCGACAGCAGGCAGCAGGCGGCGTAGATTCCGGCAGGAGCGGAATCGCCGGCAGGCAGGGGCCGCCCCCGAGCCGGCCGGAACCGGACCATTGATGAGGAGAGGTCATGCGCGGTTCAGCACTGATCGTCGGAGCGGGTATCGCAGGAACCGCCGTTGCGCGGGGGCTGCTCCGCACAGGATGGTCGGTCCAGGTGCTCGAACGCGGCGCAAACCTGCCCGGCAGCGGAACGGCGCTGGCCATGTGGCCCGAGGCGATGCGGGCCCTCGACGCGTTGGGCGCCGGTGACGCAGTCCGCGCCGGTTCGGTGGTAGAGCAGGGCGTGCGGATCCTGAAACCGGACGGCAGCCAGATCGCCGCCATGGGCCGCAGCCAGACAGCCCGCCTGGTGCCGCGCACCGTCCTGCTGGAGGCGTTATCCGGGGACTTGCCCGCCGGGGTCATCCAATGGAATTCACCGGTTGCAGGGCCCTCAACCCTGCCCTCTGCCGATGTTGTTGTGGCCGCCGACGGAATCTTCAGCCGCCTGCGCACCGCCTGCAGCGGAATATCGCCCCGGTCGCTTGGAACAGTGGCCTTTCGCGGCGTTGTACCCGGCCCGGCCGGCGGAGTCAGCGAGACGTGGGGGCGCGGCCGCCTGTTCGGCATTACGCCGCTGGATGCCGGCAGCACTAACTGGTTTGCCTGCCTCCGATCCACAGACCTTCCTCCGCTGGGTTCCCCGGAGGCTATCAGCGCCCAGGGGGCAGAACTGCTGCGCAGCCTCTACCGCGGGTGGCATCCGGACGTCGCCCGGGTCCTGGGAAAACTGGACGGAAGCCCAGTAGATTACCGGGAACTGTTCGACGTTCCGCCGCTCCCGTCCTACATTTCCGGCAACTTGGCACTGCTGGGCGACGCTGCGCACGGCATGGCACCGAACCTTGGCCGCGGCGCCTGCGAGGCACTTCTGGACGCGGTTGCCCTGATCGACGCACTCACCGCGGCTCCCGATGTGGCCGCCGGCCTGCAGCGCTACGACGCCGGCCGGCGACGGCGGGGAAACCTCATGGTCCGGGCGGCACGGCTGCTGAACCGTGTCGCCACGGCCGAGCATTTCATCGGAGCCCGTAACCTCGCGCTGTCCACCGGGGCACGGTTCGCCTAGCGCGTCCGCCGCCCGGAATCCGCCGTCAGGGACGCCGTCGTCCGGGGGAATTCCTTCACAGCAGGGGCAGTTGCCTCCTTTAGGGACTGCCGGAGCGCACCCGCGCCAGTCCGACCGAACATCATCGAAGGGATACGCAATGCCGACATTGGGCATCATTGGAAGCGGAAACATCGGATCGGCGGTCGCGCGTCTCGCGGTTGCGGCGGGCATGAACGTCGTGATTTCCAACTCGAGGGGACCTGTTACGCTCACGGAACTGGTGGCCGAGCTCGGGCCGCTGGCCCAGACCGGAACGGTGGAAGACGCCGCGAAACTCGGCGACGCCGTCGTGCTTTCCATTCCACTGAACGCTGTTTCCGCCCTTCCGGACGGACTGCTGGCCGGCAAGATCGTCCTGGACACCAGCAATTACTACCCGTCACGGGACGGGCGCATCGCCGAGCTTGATGACAGCACGGTGACCACCAGCGAACTGGTGCAGAGCCGGCTTCCCGGAGCGCAGTACGTCAAGGCCTTCAATAACATCCTGGCCCATCACATTCCGCTTCTGGCCCGCCCCGCCGGGTCCGCTGACCGCTCCGCGCTGCCCATCGCCTCCGACGACGGTTCGGCCAAGGCCGAGGCGGCCGCACTCATCGACGCGTTGGGCTTCGACGTCGTCGACGCCGGCACACTCGCCGAGAGCTGGAAGTTTGAGCCGGACTCCGCCGGCTACACCCGTCTTTACCTTGCGGATGCCGGCATCCCCGACGACCAGCTGATGAGCTCGGTTCCGGGCACAACGCCCAAGGAGAAGGTTGACGCCGCGCTGGCGTCGGCCACCCGGGTGAACGTTGCCGAACGCCTCTTCTAGGCGGTAGCCGGATGCAGGGTGCGCGGCGGCTGGTTGCGGCCGCCGCGCAGGGCCCGACTTAGCCCACGGCGTAGGTCACCCGGACTCCCCCGTTGTCGAGGCGTTGTTCCCGCAGGAGGCGAAGGTTCAGCGGCAACCCGTCGGGCAGGGCCCGCATGCCGCCGCCGGCAATTACCGGACAGATCACCAGCGACACAATGTCGACCAGTCCCATCCGCATGGCGCTCTTGGCCAGTTCCGGTCCGCCGATCATGACGTTTCCCGCGGCCTTGGCCCGTTCCACGGCTTCCGGGGTCAGGGCGCGTTCCAAAGTCGTCCGGCCGGTGGAGACATCCTGCAGCGTGGAGGAAAACACCACCTTGGACACCGCCGTCCAGGCCGCCGCGAACCGGTCCGACCCCGGCGGCCCCACGGCCAGGGCTGGGTCGGTTTCCCACACGGCCATGGTTTCGTACATCCGCCGCCCGTAGAGCACAGCGGCCGCGTCCTCCAGGTCCTCGGCATGGGAGGCAAGAAAATCTTCGGTCGGCTCCAGCCAGGCGAAGTTACCGTCAGCGTCGGCGCTGTAACCGTCCAGTGAGCAGTTCATGGAGTAGGTAAGGGATCCCATCCCGCTACTCAACCCTCCGGACTCCTGCTTCGCCATCGAGTCTGCACAATTTACCGATTTCGGGCCGAAAAACGGTAAATCCTGCAGACTCGATCCGGCCCCGGACCATCCAGGGGGACCCGCCTGGATGGCCGCTACTTCGGGCGCGAGTACATCACCAGCAGGACGCAGACCGCGGAAAATCCCGCCTGCGCCAGGAGCAGCACTCCTGGAACGTAGCCAAGGAACAGGCCGAGCAGCAGCGGCACCGCGGCCAGCAGGATCGCGTCCAGCCCCTGGGCCAGGGATCCGGTCTGCGCGGACGGCACCGGGCCGAACACGGTCTCCACCGGCGGAGCGGTCCAGTCCGGCAGCGGACGGTAGGCACCCCGCACCGCCGCAGCGCCGAGCCCGACCCCGGCGAGCGCACCGAGCCCGATCAACGCCGGACTGCCCGCACCCAGCAGTACCAGGACGGCACAGAACACGGCGGACCAGAGCACCAGTGCGGCGGCGGGCAGGGCCGTCCGGCTCAGCCGCACCAGTGCCGGGGACAACGGCAGCAGCGCATCCAGCCCCGGCGTGACCGCGGTCTGCCTGGCCAGGGCACCCAGCGCCGGAACCACCGCGCAGATGGTGAGCAAGATGATGACCAGCTGCAGCGGCGCCGGCTGCTGCCCGGCGGACAGCAGAACCGTGACGCACAGCAGGAGCAGCAGCACGGGACGCCCCCAGGTCCCGGGCGTGCGCAGGAACGCGGTGGCATCGGCCCGCAGCAGCGCGCCGAACGGGGTGCGCGCTCCCCTGGCGTACCAGCGGCGGGCACGGGAGGTCGTCCGGCCGCGCGGAGTGCCGGCGAACGCACGGCCGAGTTCATTGGTGTCCATCAGATACAGCGCGGCACCGGCGTGCCCGGACACCCCGCCGCCGCGGATCAGCTCGCGGCCCGGGACCGCACCCATCCGCGCGAGCACCAGCACCCACAGTCCGACGACGGCGGCCAGCGCTGCGGCGGCCGGCCAGAGTCCCCCGGCGGCGGCCAGCCGGGTAACGAAACTCAGCAGGGCCAACAGCACCAGCCCGCCGGCCGCACCCGGTGCACCGGCGGGAAACCCGTTCCCGGCCGACTGGCGCAGGGCCGCAAGCAGCACCGCGCAGACCGCAGCCAGTCCGAAGACGGCGGCGCCGAGGAACTGGCCTTCCAAGGTGGCCTGCAGGTCGGTGATGAAGCCGACCGGCAGGTACAGGACCGCACCTCCTGCCCAGACCAGGCCCACCCGGCGAAGCAGCGGTCCGGCCAGGAAGGGGCGACGGTCCACGGGCAGGCTCAGCCACCAGTACCCCTCGGCCGAGGCCACGGCCACCGGCCCGAGCTTCCGCGCCCCGGCCATCACCGCAGCCAGGACCGCGAACAGCAGCACGGTCACCGCCGCGCCGTCGGGCAGGGCGCCCCAGTCCGCAGCCACAATGGTGCGGCGGCCGCCGGTTCCGGGCCCCAGAGCCTTCGCGACCTCGTTCCGCATCGCCAGCACCAGTCCCCCGGCCAGCGCGAGGATGGTTCCGACACCCAACAAGGTGGCATAGGCATCCAGCAGCACATCCCGGACACGGACACTGCCGCGGCGGTGTTCCCGCGAGGCGACACGGGTGTAGCGGGCGGGGTTGAACTCCGTCGGCAACGGAGCGGCTTCACTGAGCGTCACGGGTTACCGGCCCGCGATCTCGGCCGCGGCGAGGGCCGGTTCGATCTCCTGCACCTCGTCATCGATCAGCAGGCAGCGTCCGGCCGTCGCCAGCAGCAGCGCGGGGTCGTGGGTCACGAGCAGCACCGTCCCGCCGTCGTCGGCGTACCGGCGGATCCGCTTACCCACCCGCTCACGCATCACCGGGTCCAGGCGCTGCTCCGGTTCGTCGAGGATCAGCAGCGAGGACGGCCGGACCAGGGCCGAGGCGAGCAGCAGCCGCCGTCGCTGGCCGGAGGAGACGGACTCCGGGACGGCGTCGGCGCGGTCCTGCAGGCCGAAGAAGTCCAGTTCCGCGTCGACGGCGGCGTCCGGGTCAGCGACTCCGTGCCCGCGGGCGACCAGCTGCAGATGTTCCCGCAATGACAGGGAAGGGAAGAACGCGTCCTCGTCGAAGAGTGCGGCCACCTGCCGGCGGAACGGGATGGCGTCCTCGTTGGCAGGCAGCCCGTGTACGCGCACCTCGCCGTCGAGCATCAGCTGTTTTCCGGCGATGGTGCGGGCGGCGGTGGATTTGCCGGCGCCGTTGAAGCCCACGACGCCGAGGATCTCGCCGGCGTCCGCGGAAGCCGTGATGGCGCCGCACACGGGCGCCCCGGCATAGCCCACCAGTAGGTTGGAAATCTCGAGCACGGCCCCCGCAGCAGTCATGCCGTCCAATCTAGCGGGCGTGGGCGCCTTTTTAGTGGAGCGTCTTCAGCCCGATGACGCCGCCGACGATCATGGCGAGGAACAGGATCTTCAGCAGGGACACGGATTCCGCGCCGGTAGCCATGGCGTAGATGACGGTCAGCGTCGCGCCGATTCCCACCCAGACGGCGTACGAGGTGCCCAGCGGCAGTTCCCGCATGGCGTACGCGAGCCCGGCCATGCTCGCGAGCAGGGCGGTAACGAAGATGGCCGAGGGCCAGAACCGGCTGAACCCCTGGGATTTGTCCAGGGCGGTGGCCCACACTGCTTCCAGGACGCCGGACAGCACCAGAACAATCCATGACATGAGAGTCTCCCTCGGGCCGTCTTGTCGCACACCGGGTACGGCACCCCTCGTCCGGGAGACCGTGTCGCGGCCTCCCTTCCACGGTCGCACGTCCGGTTTTCCGGGGCAACCTGAGGGCAACCTGGCTTCGCGGCGGGTGAACCGGTGTGCGGGCCGTGGTGCCGCCGCATCGAGTCTGCAAGATTTACCGTTTCCCGCATCGAGTCTGCAAGATTTACCGTTTCCCGGCCGAAAAACGGTAAGTGCTGCAGACTCGATCCCCGGCCCCCTTGGTAGAAGTAATGGGCGGTGGAAGTCATGCTCAGCGAGGCATATATGCTCCAAATCCCGCGGATTCTCGCGGTCTGCGAGGCGGACAACCTCGGCTCGATCCGGACCCTCGAGGCGGCGGGAGGCGTCCTCGAACAGTCCGACGGCGACGGCCGGGTGTGCCGATACTGGCTCAGCACCTCGCCGACCCGGGAATCCCCGGGTCGTGATTAGTTAGTAGGCGCAGACCGTCGACCCACCGGCCCGATAGTGCCAGAGTTTTAGCCATGACTGATGAACAGTTTGAGCGCGATGACCTGGGCATTGCCCTCTGGTGGCCGATGCTCACCACCGAGTCCCGCGAGTGGCTGACCGCCAATAACGGCGACGCGGTGGAGGCGTGGGTGGTGGAGGACATCTCCCGCAGCCGAGGCATGGCTTCCGACGGCAGCGGGTCCTACTACCTGCCGGATGCCGCCGTGGACTGGATCGAGGCCAGGTCCAACGGCGAAATGCCGGGGCTCTGACCTCCGGATGACCCGGCCGGGCCCCGTGGAGGAGTCCGACGGCGGACCGGCGGCAACCGCCGTCGACTGGGCTTTCTTCACGTTCAGCGCCATCGGGGCGGCTTGGTTTGCCGTGTTCCTGCTGGAGGAAAGCCTGCAGCAGCGGCACGTCTGGTTCCTGGTGGTGTTCTGGGCTGCGCTGGCGTATTTGGTGCTGCCGCGCCTGGACCGGGTCCTGACCCAGATTTTCATCCCTAACTACTTCATGGGCCGCACCCGCACCAGTGCCGGCCTGTTCGGCGACGCCGTCAACCTGGCCTTCCTGGGCAGCGAGGGACAGCTGCGGGGCGCACTTGAGCGGGCCGGCTGGAACCGGGCGGACCCGGTGACCCTGTCCAGCAGTTGGCGCATTGTCTCCTCAACCCTGCTGCACCGCAGCTACGTCCAGGCCCCGGTGAGCCCTCTGCTTCTGTTCGACCGGCAGCAGGATTTCGCCTACGAGCAGGAAGTGCACGGCAATCCGCGGCAGCGCCATCATGTCCGGTTCTGGCGCTGCCCCGAGGGCTGGATGCTTCCCGGCGGCATTGCCGCGGACTGGCTGGGCGCCGCGTCCTTTGACCGTGCCGTGGGATTGTCCCTGTTCACCCTGCAGGTGACGCACCGGGTCGGAGAGAATATCGACGCCGAACGGGACTACCTGATCGAATCGGTTCGAGACTCCTCCCCCGCAGTGTCCGTGGAGGTCATCAAGAACTTCTCCACCGGATACCACTCCCGCAACGGCGGCGGGGATTCGATTGTCACCGACGGGGATCTGCCGGTGGCTAACCTGCGCGATCTGCCGGAGACCGGCCCGGCCGTGCCGACGGGGGCGGCAGCCGCCCGACGGGGGCGGCCGCCGGCACCCGTTATTTTCGGCACGGTCCTGGTGTTGCTGCGCGGACTTGCTGCCCTGGCGGTGGCGGCACCCTTTCTGGTGCATTTGACCGACGTCTCCCTGGTGATCAACCTGCTGGGTACGCAGAGCCGCGGCCTCGCCGAGCTGGGCAGCGCCTATGCTCCCACCAGCGTCTCCCTGACCGTGTTCGCCGGGGTGGAGGCGGTGCTGGCCGTGCTTATTCTGCGCGGCAGCAACTCTGCCCGGATTACTGCGATGTCCCTGAGTTCGGTCGCCATTGCCGTGCAGGTAGCAGCCGCGTCCGCCGGTCCCGAGACCGCGCTGCGGACCAACCTGTTCGGCTACGCCTTTGACGTCCTGCTGATCCTTGCCCTGTCCAGCGACCGGGCTCGGATTTATGCCCGCTCCCGCCGCCGCGCACGCTCCTCCCGCCGTCGCGCGCGCTCCTCCCGCCGCCGCCGTCGTCGTCCGCCGACGCCTGTCCGGAGAGCAGGTGCGACCGGTCCGCCCCGCTAGTCCGCCGGCTGCAGCGTGCGCACCCGGGACCGGTAATGCAGGGGGGACTCGCCGACGCTGCGTTTGAAGGCCGTACTGAACGCGCTTTCGGAGGAAAACCCCAGCTCCAGCGCCAGGGACCGGATCCGGGTATCCCCGGAACGCAGTTCCCGCTGCGCCACGAGCATGCGCCAGTCGTTCAGGTACGCGCGAGGCGGAGTGCCGGCAACGTCCCCCCACACGGTGGTGGTCGCCGCACGGAGCGCCGACGCCGGCGAGCGGGCCGCCGCGGAGCTGCGCACGGAGGGTGGAGACGCCGTCGCCGTGGTTCTCGATGTGACGGATCCAGCCTCTGTGGCGGCCGCTGCGGACGAGGTCAAACGCCGCTTCGGGCGGCTGGATGCCCTGGTGAACAACGCCGGGATTGCCGCGACGCCGGGAGTCAGCTTTGCCGCCCAGCAGCCGGGCTCGGCGGACGTGAACGAAATCCGCTCGGTTTTCGAGACCAACTTCTTCGGAGTCATTTCCGTGACTGCGGCCTTCCTGCCCCTGCTGCGCCTGTCCAATACCCCTCGGATTGTCAACGTCTCCAGCGTGGCCGGGTCCCTGGCCGCAGTATCCGATCCAGCCAATACGGATCCAATCGCAGCCGGATACGCGCCCTCCAAAACGGCCCTGACCTCCCTGACGCTGCAGTACGCGAAGGGGCTGTCGCCGGAGGGCATCCTGGTCAATGCGGTTTGTCCGGGCTTTGTTGCCACGGATCTGAACGGGTTCCGGGGAACACGCACGCCGGAGCAGGGGGCCAGGGCTGCCGTTCGCATGGCCGCCATCCCGGCCAACGGCCCCACCGGCACCTTCAGCGATGAGGACGGTCCCCTGCCTTGGTAGGGCGAACCCGCGTTGGCCAGACCATCAGCACCGAGGGCGGTTTCCGGCGGGGCTGAGGAAGTGTTTACCGCGCCCCGGCGGGCCAGACCACGTCGAAGCGTTCGAAGACCAGCTCGTCCTCCTCGGACCAGCTGCCGCCCCGGGCTGCGGCCGTGCGTTCCCAGAACTTCCGGTGCTCGCGCTGCCACGACGCCAGGCTCCTGTCATCTTCACCCTCGTCGTAGGCGAAAGCCTCATCCGCGTCGGCAAAGGTTCCGAGCCTCAGTTCGACCGTGCGGAGGATCGCTTTCGACGCACCGGTGCCGTCGCAGACAATCCAGTGGGTACCGATGCGCGGGAGCGGTTCGCCGTCGGGGACATAGTCAGCGACGTGCGAGGAGGTGGCCCGCTTGCGGCCGTCCAGAACCAGCGCCAGCAGTTCGTCGGCCATCGCCGGGGAGTCGCCGAACGTTTCCACGGTGTATTCCCCGGCCGCCGCGACCTGATTGGGGAACGCCGCGGCGTAGGCGTCCCAAAGGAGTGCTGCGGCGTCGAAGTCGAGCGTGATTTCGGAAGGGTCGGAGCTGTCCATAAGGCCCAGTCTGCCAGCCCTGCCGCGGTTAACGCGGGACGACGGCGGCACCTAAGGCGCCGCCGTCGTCCTACGGTGGGAACAGGTTACGCCTGCAGGCGGGCCGGAAGCAGGGGTGCGAAGAACTCTGCGAGCTCCGCCGTGGCAGTCAGCGGCAGCACGTTGGCCACGTACTGGTCCGGGCGGACCACCACCACTGCGCCGTTCCGGGAAATACCGCGCTGCTCGAAGATGTCGGCGGTCGGGTCCGCGCCGTAGACCTTCGCCAGATCGTCGAGCTGGAACGGTCCGACCTGCGGCTTGAACACCGCCGGCACGGCGCCGAGGTCGATGCCCGTGTGGTCCTGCTGGTAGATGACCTTCACATCGAACCAGGCATCCCGGTCCGCGCCTTCCGGCGTGGCTGCCAACGGGGAATCCGGCGCGGTGTCCAGCCATTCGGCCAGCTCGGTGACCGGCGACGGGGTGCCGGCGGCCGCGGCGTCGGCGAAGACGTAGATCCGCCACTTGCCGTCCGCCCGCGCCTGGTGGCCCAGCTGCACCGGGTTGGTGTCGCAGACGCGCAGCACAGGTGCGGACTTGAAGCGCTTGCCGAGCGGGAAGCCGGCGGCCAGTTCCTGGTGCCGGGGCTCGGCAATGAGCACGGAGGGGGTGTACTCGGTCATGAACCCGGCCGGGAACTCGGCGGTGCGGACGTAGAAGTCCTCCAGGTCCGAGGGGTTCTCGAACTCTTCGGGCTTCTTCGCCATGAGCGTGGACCACTCTTTGTCGAAGTCGATGAGGTTCTTCGCGACCACCTGGCGTTCCGCGGAATAGGTGGAGAGCAGGCTTTCCGGGCTGCGGCCGTCCAGCACGTGGCCGAGCTTCCAGCCCAGGTTGAAGCCGTCCTGCATGGAGACGTTCATGCCCTGGCCGGCCTTGGCGCTGTGCGTGTGGCAGGCGTCGCCGGTGATGAAGACGCGCGGGGTGCGGGTGCCGAGATCCTCCGGCCGGACGTCGTCGAACCGGTCGGTGAGCCGGTGGCCCACTTCGTACACACTGTGCCAGGCGACGTTGCGGACGTCGAGCGTATAGGGGGCCATGATGCCGTTGGCCTTGGCGATGATCTGGTCAATGGAGGTCTTGCGGACGGCGCCGTTGTCTCCTTCGGGCACAACGCCGAGATCCACGTACATGCGGAACAGGTGGCCGCCCTCGCGCGGGATGAGCAGGATGCTGCCGCCGTTGGAGGACTGAATGGCGCACTTGGTGCGGATGTCGGGGAAGTCGGTGTTGGCCAGCACGTCCATCACGCCCCAGGCGTGGTTCGCCTTGTCTCCGGCCATGGTGCAGCCGATGGAGTCGCGGACCTTGCTGCGGGCGCCGTCGGAGCCCACCACGTACTTGGCCTTGACCGTGCGCTCGGTGCCTTCGTCCGGGCCGGCCGTGGACAGGAGGGTGACGGTGACCGGGTACTCGGCGTCGTCGTCGACCGTCAGGCTGCGGAACTCGAACCCGTAGTCGGGCCGCATGCGGGTGGGCGAGTTGGCCATGAACCGGGCGAAGTAGTCCAGCACGCGGGCCTGGTTGACGATCAGGTGCGGGAATTCGCTGATTCCGGCCGGATCATCCAGGGCGCGGCCGGAGCGGACGATGTTTTCCGGGTTTTCCGGGTCGGGGCGCCAGAAGCACATCTCCGTGATGCGGTAGGCCTCGGCGGTGATTTCCTCGGCGAAGCCGAAGGCCTGGAAGGTTTCCACGCTGCGGGCCTGGATGCCGTCCGCCTGCCCGATGGCGAGGCGGCTGTCGCGGCGCTCCACGATCCGGGTGGTGACGCCGGGGAACTGCGAGAGCTGTGCGGCGGTGAGCATCCCGGCGGGACCGGAGCCGACGATGAGCACGTCCACTTTGTCGGGCAGGTCGGCGGGGCGGTCGACGCCGGTGCCGGCGGCGGGCTGGATGCGGGGGTCACCGGATACGTAGCCGTGGTGGTGGAACTGCACGGGGTCCTCACTTCGTTGTGCCGTTTGGTGCCGCCGATCGTGTTCGTTATTTGAACAGAACGTTCGATAGTCGAACCGCCGGCGGTGTAGTCACCGTACCGGAGACATGACGTGGGTCACAAGCGGAACGGTTCGGTATGACTTCCGGCCTCTTTTCGGTCGGCCTGCCGGAGCCGGGGAGCTGTATTTGCCGCCGGCCGCGGTACTTTGTTCCCAGCCGTTCCCCGTCCGTCCATCGCAGCAGGGAAGTGTCCGTGACTGTTACATGCGCAGTGCTCGACGACTATCAGCACGCCGCCACCCGGTTCGCCGACTGGACTTCGCTGCACGATCAGGTTGAGCTGACTGTCTTCTCCGACCACCTGGCCGACGAGGACGACGTCGCTGAGCGCCTGGCCGGGTTCGACGTCGTCGTCATCATGCGCGAGCGCACCCCTTTTCCGGCGAGCCTCCTCGCCCGGCTGCCCCGCCTGAAGCTGCTGGTGACCACGGGTGCGCGCAACGCCTCGATCGATCTCGTCGCGGCCCGGGCGCAGGGTGTGACCGTCTGCGGAACGGCGAGCAATTCGACGCCGCCCGCCGAGCTCACCTGGGCTTTGATCCTGGGACTCGGCCGGCACCTCGTGCCGGAAGCCAATGCCCTGCGGGACGGCGGACCCTGGCAGCAGACCATCGGCACCGACCTGCACGGAGCCACGCTCGGGCTGTTGGGATTGGGGAAAATCGGCGCGCAGGTGGCCAGGGTAGGCGCGGCGTTCGGGATGGACATTCTCGCCTGGAGCCAGAATCTCACCGCCGAACGGGCCGAGGCGGCCGGCGCCCGGCTCGCTCCCACCAAGGAGGCGCTGCTGGCGGCGTCCGACGTCGTGTCCATCCATCTGGTGCTGAGCGACCGGACACGCGGGTTGCTCGGGGCCGGGGAGCTGGCGCTGATGAAACCGGGCGCCTACCTGATCAACACCTCGCGGGCCGGGATCGTGGACCAGGCTGCCCTGCTCGAGGCCCTTCGCCGGCAGGCGATTGCCGGCGCCGGATTGGACGTGTTCGCCGAGGAGCCGCTGCCGGCAGATTCCCCGTTCCGGGACCTGCCCAACGTCCTGGCGACGCCGCATCTCGGGTACGTCACCGAGCGGAACTACCGCACGTTCTTTCCGCAGGTGGTGGAGGATATCTCGGCGTTCCTGGCCGGGACCCCGATCCGGGAACTCTAGGCGCCGGCCGGTCTTCTGGCCGGAGCCGCGGACTCCTATCCTTTGTGCCATGCCGCATCTGCCGCGCCCGCCGCATGCCCGCATTTCGGACGAAACGCACCGGGTCACCACCTTTGAACTGTTCTTTGACCTGGTGTTCGTGTTCGCCTTCACCCAGGTCACCGGCTTTATGGTGCATGAGTATTCATTCCTGGGTGTGCTGCAGGGGATGGTCATTCTGGTCCTGTTGTGGTGGTCCTGGGCGCCCTTTTCCTGGCTCGCCAACCAGGCACACGCCGATGAAGGACTCATGCGGTTCGGCCTGTCCGCGGTCATGGTGTCGATTTTCATTGCCGCACTGGCCATCCCCGAGGCTTTCAATGACCTCGACGGCGGGCTCGATGGTCCGCTGGTCCTTGCCCTGGCATACACCGCGGTCCGGATCCTGCACCTGGGGCTGTACGTGTACGCAGCCGGGAACGATCAGCCGCTGCGGCGCCAGATAGCCAAGCTGACCGTCACCGCCGTCCTGGGAGCGGCACTGGTCATCACCGGGGCACTGCTGGGCGGAACCGCCCAGACCTGGTTCTGGCTCGCCGGCATGGCGCTGGACACCGGCATCACCTTCCTCATCTCCTGGCACGGGAACTGGCGGGTCCAGTCGGCCGTGCACTGGACCGAGCGGTACGGGCTCGTGATCATCCTCGCGCTCGGCGAATCCATCGTCTCCATCGGCGTGGGTGCCTCCGAGGTGCCCGTCAGCATCCCGGTGCTTGCCGGTGCGGCGGCGGGAATCTGCCTGTCCATCGGGCTCTGGTGGCTCTACTTCGACGTCACCGCAGTCGCTGCCGAACACCGCTTCGCCGCCCTGCGCGGGTCCGTCCGGTCTTCGGCCGCCGTCGTCGCCTACACCTACCTGCACCTGCCCCTCGTGGCCGGCATTGTCCTCACGGCCTTGGGGGTAGAGGACGTGCTGGCGCATGTGGAGGAGGGGAAGACTCTGGGCCGGGTCGGGGCTTTCGCGTTGTTCGGCGGACCGGCGGTGTACCTGCTGGCCAGCGCGGCGTTCTGGCGGAGGATGGGCAGCGGCTGGAAGAAGTGGCGGCTGGGTACGGCTGCGCTGCTGCTGGTCCTGATAGCCGCTGCTCCGCCGTTGACCTCCCTGACGGCGCTTCTCCTCGTTACCGCACTGATTGCGGGGCTGGTTGCCGTGGAGGCCCTGCTGTACCGCGAGGTCCGGCACCGGGTACGGGGTGCGCACTCGGAGTGACCCGCTGGCTGATACTTCCCTGCCGCACCGGACGACATTTGCCGCCCGGGTTGGATTCCCCTGCACTTTGTAACAATCCCTGCACTGCGCGGCGCAGGGATTGTCACAAAGCGCAGGGATTCGGACAACGTGCAGGATGGATGCCATGACCGTTGCAAAAACCATCCTGCTGTTCCTGCTGGCCGCTGCCGCCGAAATCGGCGGAGCCTGGCTGGTGTGGCAGTCCGTGAGGGAGGACCGGGCGTGGTGGTGGGCGGGCCTGGGCGTGATGGCCCTGGGAGCCTACGGTTTCGTGGCCACGCTGCAGCCGGACGCACACTTCGGCCGGATCCTGGCCGCCTACGGCGGAGTGTTCGTGGCCGGCTCGCTGGCCTGGGGCATGGTCTTCGACGGTTTCCGGCCCGACCGCTGGGACATCCTCGGGTCGATGATCTGTCTGGCAGGGGTCGCCGTGATCATGTTCGCGCCCCGCAGTCCGGTGTCGTAAATGATTCCGGGAGCCGGCGAAATTGGCCCGGGAAGACGGCGGTGAAATCGGGAGGCGGGACCGTCCCCGGACGTCGGGCCCATCCCCTCGGGGAGGCCAATCCGCTATTCTGTGGGCGTCGGCCGCCGTTCAGAGGCTGACCCCCGCAAGACCTGCCGGGTGGCGCAACAAGCCGTTGCAGAAAGGTCGCCGATCATGGCCAGTACCGAGGTCAAGCACCCGACCGTTGCGGACCGCGTCGCAGCAGGCAAGGACTGCCGGCAAGCAACACCCGTCTCCGCCCACCAGGAGTGGGTTCCCGCGCCCGACCGCCCGGACCCCGTCGCGCTCCTCGAAGCACAGAATCCCACCCGCGAGCCGGACCTCGTGCCGGTGCGTCACGGCCGGATGCTCGACTCTCCGTTCACCTTCTACCGGGGTGCAGCCAAGATCATGGCCGCAGACCTCAAGGACACACCTCGATCCGGGCTGACCGTCCAGCTGTGCGGCGACGCCCATTTGTCGAACTTCGGGGTATTCGCCTCACCCGAGCGGACCTTGGTGTTCGACCTGAATGACTTCGACGAAACACTTCCGGGACCATTCGAATACGACGTGCTGCGGATGTCCGCGAGTTTCACCATTGCGGCCAGAAACAATTCCTTCACCAACGAAGAGGCTCGCTCGGCAACCCTTGCCGCGGTTCGGGCTTACCGCGAAGCGATGCGCGAGTTCGCGCAGATGGGAACGCTGGACATCTGGTACGCGCGTCTGACGGAGCAGGATGTTTTGTCAACGATCCAGCTGGGGACGGGCAAGGGAAAGGCGGAGAAAAAGGCCGCGAAGCGGATCGGAAAGACGGCGGAGAAGATTACCCGGAAGGCGCGCTCCCGGGACAGCCTGCAGGCACTCGCCAAGCTGGCTGAGCGCGTGGACGGGAAGTACCGAATCGTCAGCCAACCGCCGATCGTCATCCCGCTCAGGGAGTTCGGTGATTCGTTCGGCTTATCCGCTGACCAGATGTGGGAGGAATCCCGCGAACAGCTCCGGTCCTACCGGGCCACGTTGCAGGACGACAGGCGCCACCTCCTCGAGCGCTTCGAACTTGTCGATATCGCCCGCAAGGTGGTGGGTGTGGGCAGCGTCGGCACCCGGGGCTTTATCGCGTTGCTTCAGGGTCGCGATTCAGACGACCCGCTGTTCCTGCAGGTCAAGGAAGCAACACGGTCAGTCCTTGAGGACCACCTGCCCAAAAGCAGATACCGCCAGCCGGGCCAGCGCGTAGTGCAGGGTCAGCGAAGGATGCAGGCCGCCAGCGACATTTTCCTGGGCTGGACCAAGGGAGTGCAGGAAAACCGGTACCTGTACTGGCGCCAGCTGCGGGATATGAAGGGCTCGGTGGTCGTGGAAACGATGACGCCCCGCGGGATGGAGTTTTACGCCCGCACCTGCGGCTGGACATTGGCCCGGGCCCACGCCAGATCAGGAGACCCGGTCGCGATCGCCGCCTATCTTGGCAAGAGCGAGAAGTTCGATAAGTCGATCACTGACTTCTGCGAGCGGTACGCAGATCAAAACGAGCAGGATTACCAGGCCTTCGCCGACGCCGTACGTTCCGGGCGGCTGCCTGCGGTCGAAGGGGTCTAGGAGCGGCAGCCCCGCTTGCCTTGCTGCCCCGGTCCCCCTCTGCCCGGCTCCCTACCCCCGGGTCCGCTGGGAAATGCTGCCACTTTGGGAAAACCCTGCCGGCTTGGGAAATCCCTGCCATTGCGCAGCGGAGGGATTTCCCAAACCGGCAGGAAAATCCCCGACCGGCAGCAGATCACCCCGCCACGTACGCGGCCAGATGCTCCCCGGTCAGCGTCGATTTCCCCGCCACCAGCTCCGCCGGTGTCCCCTCAAACACGATGCTCCCGCCGTCGCGCCCGGCGCCCGGACCCAGGTCGATGATCCAGTCCGCATGCGCCATCACCGCCTGGTGGTGCTCGATCACAATCACGGACTTCCCGGAATCCACCAGCCGGTCCAGCAGGGCCAGCAGCTGCTCGACGTCGGCAAGGTGCAGGCCGGTGGTCGGCTCGTCCAGCACAAAGACCGCTTCCTTGCCGCCCATGTGCGTGGCCAGCTTCAGCCGCTGCCGCTCCCCGCCGGAAAGGGTGGTCAGCGGTTGCCCCAGGCGCAGGTAGCCGAGCCCGACGTCGGCCAGCTGGCTCAGGATTTTATGTGCGGCCGGGGTGCGGGCTTCGCCGTCGCCGAAGAACTCCTGCGCCTCGGTCACCGACAGGGCCAGCACCTCCGCAATGTCCTTCCCGCCCAGCCGATACTCCAGCACCGAGGCCTGGAAGCGGCGGCCCGCGCAGTCCTCGCACGCCGATTCCACCGTGGCCATGACGCCCAGCTCGGTGTAGATCACCCCGGCGCCGTTGCAGGACGGGCAGGCTCCCTCGGAGTTAGAGGAAAACAGCGCCGGTTTCACCCCGTTGGCCTTCGCGAACGCCTTGCGGATCGGTTCCAGCAGGCCGGTGTAGGTGGCCGGGTTGCTGCGCCGGGAGCCGCGGATGGCGCCCTGGTCCACGGTCACCACGCCCTCCCGCCCGGACACCGACCCGGTGATCAGCGAGCTCTTGCCCGAGCCTGCCACCCCGGTGAGGACCACCAGCACACCCAGCGGAATGTCGACGTCGACGTCGCGCAGGTTGTTGGTGGCGGCACCGCGCACTGCCAGGGACGACGACGCCGGCCGCACCGAGTCCTTGAGCCGGGCCCGGTCCCCAAGGTGGCGGCCGGTCAGGGTGCCGCTCTTCCGCAGTCCGTCCAGCGGCCCTTCATAGGTCACCGCGCCGCCCGCGGTGCCGGCGCCCGGCCCCAGATCCACCACATGGTCCGCAATCGCGATGGTTTCGGGTTTATGTTCCACCACCAGCACGGTGTTGCCCTTGTCCCGCAGCTGCAGCAGCAGCTGGTTCATCCGGGCAATGTCATGCGGGTGCAGGCCGATGGTCGGTTCGTCGAACACGTAGGTGACGTCGGTCAGCGAGGAACCCAGGTGCCGGATCATCTTGGTCCGCTGCGATTCGCCGCCGGAGAGGGTGCCCGACGGCCGGTCCAGCGAGAGGTAGCCCAGCCCGATTTCGGCAAACGCATCCAGCAGGTGCTGCAGGCCGGCCAGCAGCGGCGCCACCGAGGGTTCCTTCAGCCCGCGGACCCAGCCAGCCAGGTCGGTGATCTGCATGGCGCAGACGTCGGCGATGTTGAGGCCGTCGATCTTCGAGGACCGTGCCTCCGGGCTGATCCGGGTCCCGTCGCACTCCGGGCAGGTGCTGAAGGTGATGGCCCGTTCCACGAAGGCACGGATGTGCGGCTGCATGGCTTCGGGATCCTTGGACAGCATGGATTTGGAGATCTTGGGGATCAGTCCCTCATAGGTGAGGTTGATGCCCTCCACCTTGATCTTGGTGGGTTCCTTATAGAGCAGGTCATGCAGCTCGCGCTTATTGAACTTTGCAATCGGCTTGTCCATGTTAAAGAAACCGGATCCGTCGTAGATCCGCCCGAACCAGCCCTCCATGCTGTAGCCCGGCACCGTGATCGCCCCTTCGGACAGTGACTTCGCGCCGTCGAACAGTGCCGTGAGGTCGAAATCCGTGACGGCTCCCGTCCCCTCGCACCGGGGACACATGCCGCCGAGCCGGTTGAACACCGCCTTTTCCGCCCGGGTCTTGCCGTCGCCCCGCTCCACCGTGATGGCGCCGGAGGCCTTCACGGACGGGACATTGAAGGAATACGCGTTGGGCGGGCCGATGTTCGGCTGCCCCAACCGGCTGAACAGGATCCGCAGCATCGCATTGGCGTCGGTGGCGGTGCCTACCGTAGAGCGCGGATTCGAACCCATCCGTTCCTGGTCGACAATGATCGCGGTGGTAAGTCCCTCCAGCAGGTCCACTTCCGGCCGGGCCAGGGAGGGCATAAAGCCCTGCACAAAGGCACTGTAAGTCTCGTTGATCAGCCGCTGGGATTCGGCGGCCACGGTGCCGAACACCAGCGAGCTCTTGCCGGAGCCGGACACCCCGGTGAACACCGTCAGCCGCCGCTTGGGAATCTCGATGCTGATATCCCGCAGGTTGTTCACCCGCGCGCCCTGCACCCGGATCACATCATGGCTGTCTGCCGCGTGCGACGCCTGCCCGGCGCCGGTGCTGGTTGTGGTGTCCGCGCTCATTGCCGCTCCATCCGCCCGGGACTGCGCCCGCTCCATGCGCCCGGGACTCGCTGCCCCGTGCCTTCCGCCGTCGGTCCGATTCTGCCCGGTCACTCCGGGCGCGGCAACGGCTAACAGGAACGACGACGGCGCCGGCTCGGCGGCCGCCGAGCGGGGCAGGCTGTGGAGGGCTATATTCAGGCCTAGCTCGGCAGGATCGATGGAAGGGTACGAACATGGCAAAGCTTGATCTTCGGGTACGGCTGGTGGGCAGGGTGCTGGCGCGGACCTCCGTGGCCCGCAAGAGCGAGGAACAGATCCTCTCCGACCAGCAGCGCACCATCAAGCACAACCCGGTACTGGATTGGGTGCTGGGCGGCGTCGCTTCCGGCGTAAAGCTGAAGGACGACACCGCTGCCGGAGCCGAAGGCAGGATCCCAGTGCGGGTGTACCGTCCCAAGGACGCCGTCGGTCCGTTGCCACTGGTGGTCCTGATCCACGGCGGCGGCTGGACGGTCGGCAACCTGGACATCTATGACTCGCTGGCCAGCACCATTGCCCGGGACGCACGCGCCGTCGTCGTTTCCCTCGAGTACCGGTTGGCGCCGACGCATCCCTGGCCCGCCGCGGCGGAGGACTGCTATGCCGCACTGCTCGAGGTAGCCGCCCGGGCCGATGAATGGGAGGCCGACGCCGGCCGGCTCGCCGTGGTGGGGGACAGTGCCGGTGGCAACCTGGCAGCGGTGCTGACGCTGATGTCCCGGGACCGGTCAGGTCCCGCCATCGCGTTCCAGGGACTGATCTACCCCGCCACCGACATGACCTTGGGCAGCCCGTCCATCGAGGAAAACGCCAACGCGCCCATCCTCACCAAGGAGGACGTTCTGCGCTACGGCAGCCTCTACGTCCCCAATCTGGAAGACCGCAGCAACCCTTATGCCTCGCCCCTGCTGGCCTTGGACCACACCGGGCTGCCGCCGGCACTGATCCAGGTGGCCGAGCATGATCCCATCCGCGACGACGGGCTGCGCTACGCCGACGCGCTGCGCAAGGCAGGCGTTCCCGTCCGTGTCACCACCTATGTAGGAATGCCGCACGGCTATCTGGCCTTCCCGCGGCTGTGCCGCAGCGCGCCGCAGGCGCTGGCGGAACTATGCGTGGAGCTGCGGCGGCAACTCACACCCGCAACGGTGCGGTAACTGCCGCGGCCGGATCCGGCTTGAGGATGACGGGGTACCCTCGCTGCATGGGGAACACTGCCGCAGGATTGAAACCGCTGCTTCTTCCCGCCGTCGTCGCCGCGCTCTGGCTGCTGTCCGGACTGGGATACTCGGTGCTGGTGAATGACGGCCGGCTACCGGCCGCCTTCACCGCTTTGGTATTCCCGGACACGCTGCCGATCCGCGCCCAGGTGCTGCTGGACAATTCGGGACGGGTACTGGTGGCCGGGCTTACCGCGCTGGCCGTAGCGGCCGCCGCACTGGCACTCCTGCCGGCACCGGGAAGGACTGGCGCCACGCCGCGGCACACCACCTTCCTCGCAGCTTGGATGGCCATCGCTCTAGCGGCCGTAGCGGGGTCGGCGGTGCTGGGCACTGGACTGGTGCTGGCCGACTGGCCGATGGCACGCAAGGCATGGGTTTTCACTACGGTCTCTCCGGTTCTGCTCACCGGGGCGTACTGGGGCGTCGCTTGGGGATGGCTCCCCGCCCTCGTGTCGCTGACCTCGCGCACTCACGACGACGACGCCCTCCCGCCGGAGCGCAGAATGGCTCCGCAGCGCGGATGGTCCCTGGGCGCCTTCGTCCTGTTCTCGGCGGCCGTGCTGGTGGCGTTGCCGCTTACCGCCCGCGGCGATCCCTCGCAGCCGTCCCCGGAGCCTGTTGCGACGCCCACTCCGGAGCCAACGGTTTACGGTGCCGCCCCGGTGGGCGCCGCCCTCTCCGAGCCGGACCCGCTGTGGTGCACCGGTGAAGAAGTAGAGCCGTCGATCGGTGGATGGGATGCGGCAACGGGCCATCGGGCAGCGCAGATCACGCTACGGAACACCGGCACCCGGTCCTGCACGGTGCAGGGCTACCCTGACCTCGACTTTGAAAGCAGCGACGGCTGGGTCATGGGCATCACCGCGGTGCACGGCGGCTCCCACATGACCCAGGACGCTCCGGTGGAGCCGGTGACGCTGGCTCCGGGCGAGGAAGCTACGGCCTCGATCGGCTGGCGCGGTACCGCCGGCGCGGGCGTGGTTCGGGTAGGCACCTTGCTGGTGGCCCCCTACTCCGGGACCCAGCGCCAGGAACTGGAGGCGGACATCGACTTGGCGGAACCCGGCTTCCTGACGGTCACCGCCTGGGCTCCTGCCGGTTAGGCCTTCCCCGCGGCCATGACCCCGGCCTTCGACCGCGCGGACATTATCGACCCGACGGACAGCCAGGACATCACCGCCGCCGCGGACAGTGCGGACCCGATGGACAGCACCGACCCAAACGATCCGATCGAACCGATGGAACACGCCGATCCCACACTGCCGATCGACAACACCGAATTCTTCGATCCGATGGACAGCACCGACCCGGTTGACCACAACGACAGCCTTGAAGTTTCCATGTTCCACTCCTTTTCCTGGCGGTGTGCCGTTCGTGGCGCACCGGTCCCTGCACGGTAGCCGCAGCGAACGCAAAATACGCGAGTACCGGGAGCCATAAAAAGAACATGTCAACAAACACTTGACGTTTCGAGGGTGTCAAGCTTTGATTGACACCATGAGAACTTTCCGCATCTTCACCGCCGTTTACTCCGCACTTATGTTTCTGGTTGGTGTTGCACTATTTGCCATCTGGCTGCTGCTCGACCTGCACGGTTTCCCCAAGGGCTTGTGCCAGGGCGCTGGCGGCGCCCTGATCGTGGGCAGCGTGTACCTTGCCGTCACGCTGGTCCGGCGGGGAAACACGGACAGCCGCGGCAGGGAGTACTGGCTGCCCAGCCGCGATGCCGGGGAACAGCCGTGACCCGCGGGCCGGTCACCGATCTGCAGGAGCAGATCGGCGCACTGATCCTCGGCGACTACGACGACGCCGGGACCCTCACCGAGGCGGACCACCTCGCCCTGGTGGCCAGGGCAGGGGCCGCCGAGCAGGCAAGCCAGCAGCTGCAGCACCGGGCCGTCGCAGCGGCCCGGAGCGCGGGAGTCAGCTGGGCCGCGCTGGGCCGGGAGCTGGGGATGACCCGGCAGGCGGTACAGCAGCGTTTCGGTGCGCGGACGGAGGAGCCGCCTCCCGGTTCCCGCGAGCGCTGGCTGGGCCCGGTCACGGCCTTCGATGAAATGCCCGAACTGGAACTGGCCGGACGGCTGGGCTGGCGCACCATCGGCGTCGACATGCTGCGGCACCGAATGCTGCAGACGGACACCCAGTGGGAACACCGCCGCGTGATCTGGACCCGGCCGTCCTCCCACTACGAAACGGACGGCTGGGAGGTGGGCAGCCGGTCCTTCCCGTGGCTCTACCTCGTGCGGGACCTGCATCGGGCCCCCGAAACTAGTCCAAAGTGACCCCGCTCAGCCGGGCCACGGCCCTGGGGTCCCGATGGTCGAAGAACTGGGACTTCCCGGTATCGAGGTCCGCGATGGACGCCATTTCCTGTGGGCTGAGCTCGAAGTCGAACACATCGAAGTTCTCCGCCATCCGGTCCGGCCGGACCGATTTCGGGATCACCACCACCCCGCGCTGAATGAGCCAGCGCAGCACCACCTGGGGAATGGACTTCCCGTGGGCCTCGCCGACGGCCGAGAGCGTGGGATCGGAGAAGAGGTTGTTCTTCCCCTCCGCGAACGGCGCCCATGACTCGTGCCGGACGCCGCGTTCGGTCATCAGCTGGTTCTCCACCGCCCGCTGGTAGAACGGGTTGGTTTCGATCTGGTTCACCGCGGGAACCACGTCGTTGTGCATGATCAGATCCAGCAGCCGGTCCGGCATGAAGTTCGAGACCCCGATGGCCCGGGCGGCGCCGTCACTGTAAAGCTGTTCCATGACCCGCCACTCGCCGTAGACGTCGCCGAAGGGCTGGTGGATCAGGTAGAGGTCCACATACTCCGTGCCCAGGTTCTGCAGCGAAGTCTCGAAGGCGCGCGTGGTGGTGGCCTCGCCGTTGTCCTGAATCCAGAGCTTGGTGGTGATGAACAGTTCGTTGCGCGCCAAACCGCTCTTCTGCACGGCACGCCCCACCGCGTCTTCGTTTTGGTAGGCCGCGGCCGTGTCCAGCGAGCGGTATCCAGCGGCCAGCGCGTTACTGACGGCCTCTTCGGTCTCATCCGGCGGAACCTGGTATACGCCGAAGCCCAGGATCGGCATCTCGACGCCGTTGTTCAGGGTGACATTCTCCATCGGCTTTCCTTTCGATCGTCTTCCGGGATCAGGGCCGGGCACCGTATTCCTCGTCGGTGACGAGCTCTCCCCAGTCGGACTCCGCGCCGTCGTCGGGCGGGGCCTCCCACATGGCCAGGTGGGTCATGAGGTTGTCCGGGGCGGCGCCGTGCCAGTGCCACTCCCCCGGCGGGGTGTAGACGGTGTCGCCGGGCCGCATCGTCAGGACGTCCCCGCCGCGGGACTGGATCAGGCCATAGCCTTCGGTGACGTGCAGGGTCTGCCCAACGGCGTGGACGTGCCAGGCGGTGCGGGCACCGGGAGCAAAGTGCACAGCGTTGACCCGCATCCGGGACGGTGCCGGCTGGGGTGCTGCAATGACTTCGAACCAGACGTCGCCGGTGAACATGTGTGCCGGCCCCTTGGTGCTGGGCCTGCGCGGTTCCAGTTGCATGATGCCTCCCTGGGCGAACGGGCCCGGCGGGGTGCCCGGGTGGTTGCGGGGATGCTGCGGTCATTCGGCCGCCGTCGGCCCTTCGAGAGTACAAGCGGTGAGCCGCAGGCGGGAGGGCCTCCGCACGGACTCGGCACCGGACAGCGGCATTATGTTCCGGCAGTTCCGCTCCGGCACCGGCGCTTCTGACCAGCGGTCCTAAACTGCTGCCGCGGACGCCCTGCGCTCCTCATCGCTGCGCAGGATGCAGAATTCGTTGCCCTCGGGATCGGCGAGCACCACCCACCCGGTGCCGTCCGCATTGCGCCGGTCATCGACTTCGCGGGCCCCAAGCCCCAGAAGGCGCTCGAGTTCCTGGTCGCGGGTACCTTCGGCGGGCTTCAAGTCCAGATGGACGCGGTTCTTGATCTGCTTGGCGTCCGGAACCTCGATGAACAGCAGCCGCTGCGTACCGTCCGCCGAGAAGATCATGCATTCCTCTTCGCCCGGCCGGTTCGGCTCCTCCGGGTCTTCCCGGAAGCCGAGGATCCGGCCCCAGAACACGGACTGGCCGTAGGCGTCGAGACTGTCGAAGGAGGTGTGGGAGATCAGGGATGCCATGAGGAGGAGCCTAAAGGGTTTCCTACGGATATGACACTGCCCACAACGGGGCCCCTCCGCCGGATTCTGCCCGATTCCGCCGCCGTACGATCGGAATGGGCCCCGCCCCACCCAGCGGGAACGTGCCGTGCAAACCGGCAATTCAACCAGGAGGATCCAACCGTGAGCGAACGACTCAAAGACAAAGTAGCCCTGATTACCGGCGCAGCCAGCGGCATGGGCGCCTCCCATGCGCGGGCTTTTGTGCGCGAGGGCGCCAAGGTGATGATTGCCGACATCAACGACGACGCCGGTGCCGCCCTGGCCGCGGAACTGGGCGACGCCGCCCGCTACGTACATCTGAACGTCACCAGCGCCGAGGACTGGGCCGCCGCCGTGGCAGCCACGCTGGACACTTTCGGCAAGCTCAACATTCTGGTGAACAATGCCGGCATCCTCGACGGCGGACCCCTCGGCCAATACCCGGCGGAGCGCTGGCAGCGGGCCCTGGACATCAATCTGACCGGCCCCTTCCTCGGCATGTCCGCAGCAGTCGAGGCGCTCAAGGCATCCGCGCCGTCGTCGGTCATCAACATTTCCTCCACCGCCGGGCTGGAGGGCATCGCCGGAATGCACGGCTACACGGCGTCGAAGTTCGGCCTGCGCGGGCTGACGAAGTCCACCGCACTGGAACTCGCCGCGTCCCACGTCCGGGTCAACTCGGTGCACCCGGGATCCATCCAGACCCCGATGACCGCCGTCATGGGCCGGCAGAAGCCCATCGATTTCTCGGAAACCACCCTCACCCGGCCGGCTGCTCCGGAAGAGGTCACCAGTGTGGTCGTTTTCCTGGCCAGCGACGAGTCCAGCTTCTCCACGGGCGCGGAGTTCGTGGTGGACGGCGGGATCACCGCCGGGAAGATCTACAACGTCTAAACCCGCGTGTTCCGCGGACCGGCAAGGACTGCCGGTCCGCGGTCCCCTTACGCTGGCCGGACGGGCTGCTGCAGCTCCGTGACCCAGTCCGCCTGGTTAGCGGACACTGCACGGATATACACCTCGCGGCACGGGCCTGAGAGTACAAAGCCGCGGGCAATGGTCTCCGTATGCACCGCCTGCCAGCTTTCGCCTATGTGGTCCATGGTGCCAAGGTGGACACCGCAGATGGCCGTCGGGACGGACGGCAGATCCACCATCTCCACACCGTCGGGACCAGCCGAGGCGACGGCGTACCCGGCGACGATGTGCATGCCGTTTTCGCTCACCTCGTACTGGGCGATCGGCTTATCCAGGGAAGCTCCCGTGGGCGCCAGGACCTCCGCCACGGCGTCGAACAGCGGCCCGACGACGCCGGCCACCTCGTGCTGTTCGGAGACGACGGCGGTGCGGGCGGCCAACCGGACCGCGGGCAGGGACTTCTGCACAATTTCTATCTGGGACATGGCATTTTCCTTTTCAATGAGGTGGAGCCGCCGTTCCACGTCGAGGAGCCTCGCCGCGGCCGTCCGCTGTTCGCTCTCCACCTCGGCCCGCCGGATGCGGAGCATCCGGGCGATCCGGTCGGCGTCGACTCCGGCATCGAGAATGGAGGCAACTTCCTCCAGGCCGAAGCCGAGCTGGCGGAGGGCGACGATCCGGTGCAGCCGTTCCAGCTGGGAGGGATCGTAGGAGCGGTAGCCGCTGAACTCGTTCACGTGGGCCGGTACGAGCAGCCCGGCGGTGTCCCAGTGCCGCAGCATGCGGTGGGTCACCTGGCCGATCTGTGCGAAGGCTCCGATGGATAACATGCCTCAGTTCTCCTGCCTGCCACTGTGTCAGGGTCAAGCATTTAGAAGTAGGGGTCCCCGAAATCGGTCAATGCAGCGAACACGAGGACATAAATCGTCGCTTGGAACATGGCCACAGTGATGGCGCAGATGACCACGTTGACCCAGCCGAGCACCTTGCCCCCGGTTGCCGGGACATTCAGCGCTTCGGCTTTCTGCGCGTAGTAGATGGCCATGGGACCGAGGATGAAGCCAGCAGCAATCAGTCCAAACACGCCGAAGAAGAGCGACTGGTTCTTGAAACTCTCCCCCGCTGCACGCCCGCCGGGCCGCTGGGCAGACATCGGGTAGGGCGGGAACTGAGTCGACGACGTCGGGGGCTGATCCCCCGCTTCCGTTGTCGAAGGGTAGGGGTACTGGTCATTCTGCGGGTCGGAGCGGGGCGTGGACACGGGGCCTCGTTTCTGCTGAGCTGCGGGATTGCGCTTATCCTAGGGCTCTTCCGTCCCTTCTGGAGCGTAACGCTCCCAGGCCTCAGGCCGCGTTGCCGCCGCCCGCGCGCCGTCGTCCCAAAGCCCCCCGATCTGCACCGGGCGCGGATACGCCTTTTCGGTAAGCTGGTGCAATGACAGCCCTCACTCGTGGAACCTCAGTTGCGGCGCAGCTCCAGCAACTCATTCTGGATAACCCGGGCATGGAGCTTTTTCTTGAAGCCTTCGCCGGGCAGGCGGCCGAACTTTTCAGCGACCCAAACCAACTGCTCAGCAGCATCACCCTGAAGCGGGACAAACGCGCCCAGACCGTGGCCAGCAGCAGTACCGAGGCCAATAAGCTCGATGAACTCCAGTACGGGTACGGTGACGGGCCGTGCCTATACGCGGCGGAGAGCGGAGAACTGACGCTGGTGGCGGATACCCGCACCGGTTCACGCTGGATCGAATATTTCGAGGCTATCCACGGCCTGGGCTGTTATTCCATGCTCGCCGTACCCCTGCTCATTGGTGACGACGGCGGCGCGGCCCTGAACCTCTACGGCAAGAGCACGGACATCTTCACCGATGACTTCGTGCGTGCAGTCGAGGAATACGCGGCGGAAGCAGCGATCACGCTGCAGGTTGCCGTTCAGATCGCGAACCACAAGGACGTCACCGAAGATCTGCGGAAGGCCATGGAATCCCGCACTGCCATCGACGTAGCCGTCGGTATCGTTGCCGGACAGAACCGCTGCAGCCAGGAAGAGGCCTTTGGCATCCTCCGGCGGGCGTCCAGCCACCAGAACATCAAGCTACGCGAGCTGGCTGAACGGTTGGTCGAATCGGTGACCGCCGCCAAGGTAGCAACCCACTTCGCCTAGGAAGACTTACCTGACCGCGGCCAGCTATGTAGCGGTGTCCCGAATACTCCCCCGCAGCTCCCCGAACGGTTTCCAGAAGAAATCGAAATGATCCTGCGGGCCGCTCAGGAACCGCTGGGTGAACACGACGCCGATGTCTCCGTTGGGATAGACAGCGGCGCTGGTCCCGGATCCGCCGAGCCAACCCCACATGCCCGGCTCGGACCAAGGCGCGCCCAGTCCGGTCTGTACGGCGGTCATGAATCCCCAGGACTCGTCCGGGCCTGCCAGTTCAGCCACGCCGACCTGCTGCAGGGAGGTCAGCTGGTCCGCAGTCATCTGGTGCCGCAGCTCGGCCGGCAGCACCGTGTCATCCGCGAGCCCGCTGAGGAAGCGCAGGAAGTCCGGCACGGTGGAGACCATCCCGCCAGCCAGGGAGGCAAACTTCGGCGGCCCTGCCAGTGCATCCCGGTAGGACACCGCCTCGAACAACCCGCCGTCGTCGTTGGCTGCGTACACCACCGGGAAATGTTCGGTGCCCGTCGGGAACCCGGTGCCGGTCAGCCCGAACGGTTCGCTGATCCGCTCCTGCACCAGCTGATCCAGGGGCGTGACCGTGGCTGCCGGAAGCAGGACCGAGAGCACGTCCGCGCTGGAGTGGTACATCCAGCGCTCCCCCGGCTGATATGCCAGGGGCAGGCTGCCGAGCCGAGTCAGATACTCCTCGGGGGTCATGTCCGGCGGGTTGGGTCCCCAGAGGAAATCCTGGGTAGCGGCCACATAGGGTGTCGGATCTAAGTCGACGCCGAGCCCGGCGGTGAAGGTCAGCAGATGGCGTACCGTGACGGGGCCGCGGGCCGGGACGGTCAGCGTCAGAGGGGCATCAGGGGTGGCCAGCACCCGCAGGTTCGCAAGCCCCGGCAGCCAGCGGCCGGCCTCATCATTCAACCCGAGCGTGCCGTCGGCCACCAGGCTCATAGCCAGGGCGCCGCCGATCAGCTTGCTCAGTGAGGAGATGCGGAACGGGGTGTCCTCTTCCATCGACTCGGACTGGTCAAGTCCCAGCGACCCGGTGGCGAAGATTTCGGTCTGCCCGTTGATCCGGACCCCTGCCACCAGTCCCGGACACCAGCCCGATTGGACGGTCTCGGTCAGAGAACCCCAGAGGGGTGCGGCGATGCCTGGCATGCCTCAACTGTCCGCTTCCGCGGGGCAGGGAGTCAACGGACGGGAGCCATGTGTGCACCGGAGCGGATGATTGCTGACACACCGTCCCGGACACCGGCTACCCCTTGCATCCCCTGACCGCTCCATAGATGAGCAGGTCCCGCCGCTGTCCGGAAATCTCCATGTAGCTGCGCAATAGTCCTTCCTGCTCAAAACCCGCAATTTCGGCGGTGCGGATCGAGGCGGTATTCCACGGCTCGATGTACAGCTCTACGCGGTGCAGTTCCGGCATAGTCCAAGCGAACTCCAACGCGGCCAGGAGCGCCGAGGCGGCAAACCGGTGGCCGCGGGCCGACGGCGTAATCCCGTAGCCGGCCTGGGCGCGGCCCTTCTCCAGCTCCCGGACCCACAACCCCAGCTGTCCCACGCAACGGTCGGTGCCGGCGTCGGCCACCGCAAAGGAAAATCCTGCGCCCTCCGCGTACCGGTTCCGCTGCCGCTGCACCCACTCCAGCGCCTGTGCAGCGCTGGCGTTCCCGGCCAGAGTGCCGATAGCGGGGAAATATTCGTCCCGGGACATCTCCATGACCGTTGCCATGTCTTCATCCCGGAAGGGTCGCAGGCGCACACCTCCATGCTGCGGGTCGACGGACGGCCAGGAGGGCATGCCGGTGCTGGTTTCCATGGCGACAGACTGCCACAGCCTCGCCTGCGGTGGCAGAAGGCGCGGCTGGAGGATCCCTCGGAGACAATGTACGGATACCTGCCCCGCACGGAATCGAGGAAGCATGACCACCGTCAGTCTCAGCGCCAGCATTCAGCGTAAGAAGCTCCTGCCCTGGCAGCGCCCGGACACAGTCTTCAAAACCAGCATGGACGTGGAATCCGTGGACATCTCCGAAGCTCCGGTCGCCGGCGTTTATGAGCCTGGAAGCGAATACTCCGGCGAATCGCTCCGCATCCGAGGCGGGAACTGGTTCGTCAGCCTGGGCCAGGACGCCCGGGAGGTCATAGACCTTTCCGCCCACATCCACGGACTCTTCCGGACGAAGGACCAGTCAGCGGCAGAGGAGGCCGCCCGCAGTGCCGCGGACGAGTTCCTCGTGATCGCCGGCACCGTCTGGAAGAAGATCGGGGAGCCGTACTACGAGATCATCGACTCCGGGGCGGACGGTGAGCGCGGCACCACCGTCCTCGTGCACTGCAACGCCAACTCCCCTGTCGAAGACACCGCCTACTGCTACGGTGCCGACGAGCGGGACCAAGCCGTGAAGGACGCAGCGGATCTCGCCGCCCGCCGGGGGCGCAGCAGAGAGGCCTGCCTGGCACTGCAGGACTTCGCCGGCGTGGCCGTGACCCCCGAAGCCGTCCTGTCCATCAGGCACGGAATGCAGCCCGACGGCCGTTAGGCCGGCCCTGCTTACTTCCTGCCGAACAGTTTCCCCAGCCATCCGCCGGCGGACTGCGCACCGGTCGGCGTTTTGCCGGCGTCCGCTCCGCAGCTGCAGCGGTCCGCCTTCGGCACCCCGCGCATCACCTGGTCAACGTGGTTTCCGCACCCGGCCCACGTGGTCTTGCCGCATTTGCGGCACGTCACTGCTCGGCACATTCTGCTTGTTCCTTGGCTCGAATTCCTCCGGGACACTGCGCCCCTCCACTATCGTGGCAGATACCCCCTAGGGTATGCAAAAGCACGCCCCTCGCGTTTGCGGACATACCCCCCTAGGTATTACCGTCGAAGCAGAACGGATACCCCCGGGGGTGTCTAGAAAAGGAGATTCCATGCTGCTCGAACGCATCTATGACGAGGACCTGGCCCAGGCAAGCTACTTCATCGGCTGCCAGCGCCAGGGGGAGGCCGTGGTGGTGGACGCCCGCCGCGACATCAACACCTACCTGGAGCTCGCCGCCGCCAACGGCATGCGCATTGTCGCGGTGACCGAGACGCACATCCATGCCGACTACCTCTCCGGCACCCGCGAGCTCGCGGCCGCCACCGGCGCCGACATGCATGTTTCCGGCGAAGGCGGCACAGACTGGCAGTACCGCTTCGAGGCAGCCCGCCTGCACGACGGCGACACCATTCCCCTCGGCAATATCACCCTCACGGCCCTGCACACCCCGGGCCACACGCCGGAACACCTTTCCTTCCTGGTGACCGACGGCGCCTTCAGCAGCGAACCCGGCTACCTGCTCTCCGGTGACTTTGTCTTCTCCGGAGACCTGGGCCGGCCCGACCTGCTGGACGAAGCCGCCGGCGGCGTGGACACCCGCTTCGAAGGCGCCCGGCAGATTTTCCGCAGCCTGCAGGAGAAGTTCCTGACCCTGCCTGACCACGTTCAGGTCTACCCCGGCCACGGCTCGGGCAGCGCCTGCGGCAAGGCGCTGGGCGCACTCCCCTCCACCACCGTGGGCTACGAACGTCTCTACGCATGGTGGGGCCAGTACCTTGCCGCCAATGACGAGCAGGGCTTCGTGGGTGAACTGCTCGACGGCCAGCCCGATGCCCACGCCTACTTCGGCCGGATGAAGCGTGAAAACCGGCAGGGGCCGGCCGTGATGGGCGAACGCGCCCCGCTGCAGGAACTCCCGGCCGACGACGTCGCCCGCGGGCTGGCGCAGGACACCCTCACCTTCGTAGACACCCGTCCACACGGACAGGTCCACGGGGGAACCGTCACCGGATCAGTGAACATCCCCGCAGGCACCAAGACCGCCAGCTTTGGCGCCTGGGCCGTGGACCCCGAAACCGACAACCGCCCGCTGGTGCTGTTCGCCGCCGGCCAGGAGTCCGCGCAGGAAATGCGGGACCACCTGGTCCGGGTCGGCATTGACCGGGTGGCCGGATTCACCACCACCATCGACGGGCTGCCGCAGACCACGCCGCGGCTGATCCAGCCGGAGGAGCTGGCCGGCTTTGACGCAGCCCTGGTCCTTGATGTCCGCAACCGCACCGAGCACACCGCCGGACACATTCCCGGCTCGGAGCAGCTCAGCGCCGGCCGGGTGCTCTGGAACCTGGACCGACTGCCGGACGAGGGCACCATCGTGACGTACTGCCAGAGCGGGGTGCGCAATTCCGTGGCCGCCAGCGCCCTGCGCCGGGCGGGGTACGACGTCGTCGAACTGGACGGCAGCTACGCCGGCTGGTCCAGCATGCAGGCCCGCATCAACAGCTGATTTCCGGATGGCAGGAGCGGCGGGCTACCGCCGCCCCTGCCGCTTAGGCCAGGGAGAGGAAGAGCTTTTCCAGGTCCTTCTTGTCCATCGAACCGTCATCATTGAGCAGGCACTGCTCCAGTCCGGCCGCGATAATTGCGAACCCTGCCTTGTCCAGTGCCTTCGACACAGCTGCCAGCTGCGTGACGATGTCCTTGCAGTCCCGCCCCTCCTCGAGCATGCGGGTGACTGCGGTCAGCTGTCCCTGCGCCCGCTTCAGCCGGTTGATGACAGGTGCGAGTTCGCTGTTATCCAGCTGCATGGACTTCTCCTCCGGTGGTGATTTTCTTACCGGAAGTATACCCCCAGGGGTTTCGCTCCGGCGTTCCCGCAGAACTACCTACCTACAGAAATGAGGGCCCCATGGCCTCCTCCGCTTCCCCCGCAACCGAGCTCGACGCGGCTACCCTGCAGAACTGGATGAGCCGGCACGAAGACCTCGCGGTCCTCGACGTCCGTTCCGCCGCCGAGTTCGAAAGCCTGCATATCCGGGGCTCCTACAACGTGCCGCTGCCGCTGCTGTCCGAGCACACTGCCGAGCTGGCCGAACGCCTGGGCAACCGCGTGGTGCTGGTCTGCCAGTCCGGCGTCCGCGCCGAGCAGGCCCGCGGACGCCTCGCCGGTGCCGGCATCGACACCGCACGGGTCCTCACCGGCGGTGTGCCCGCTTTCGCGGCGGCCGGCGGCGACGTCGTCCGCGGCGCCCAGCGCTGGTCGCTGGAACGCCAGGTCCGCATGGCGGCAGGCTCCCTGGTGATCGCCGGCCTCGCCGGCGGCCGGTTCATTTCCCCTAAGGTGCGCCTGCTGGCCGGAGGAATCGGCGCCGGGCTGACCTTCTCGGCTGCGACCAACACCTGCGCCATGGGCCAGGCCCTGTCGAAGATGCCCTGGAACAAGGCGGCCTCCGAGCCCACGGCCCAGTCCGTCATCAGCCAGCTGCCCGTGGTCCGCTAACCCGCCTGCCCCACTACCGCTCCCCCGCTTCCAAGGACACCATCCATGACCGTTACCCTCGCCGCGACCCTCCTGCTTTCCGTGCTGATCGGGCTCTCGTTGGGCCTGCTCGGCGGCGGCGGGTCCATCCTCACCGTCCCGATCCTGACCTACGTGGCCGGCATGAGCCCCCGCGAGGCCATTGCTTCTTCGCTGTTCGTGGTCGGCGTGACCTCGGCCTTCAGCGCCGCCGGGCACGCCCGCCGGGGCCGGGTGAAGTGGCGCACCGGGCTGCTCTTCGGCGCGGCCGGGATGGCAGGGGCGTTTGGCGGCGGCCTGCTTGGCGGGCGGATACCGGGAGCGGTGCTGATGGTCGCCTTCGCCCTGATGATGATCGCAACTTCGGTGGCGATGATCCGCGGGCGCAGGGGCGGAACCCTGGAATCCCATAGCAAGGAGCTCCCGGTAGGGAAGGTCATTGTCGAAGGCCTTGCGGTGGGTCTGGTGACCGGGCTGGTGGGAGCCGGCGGCGGCTTCCTCGTGGTCCCGGCGCTGGCCCTGCTGGGCGGACTTTCCATGCCCGTGGCGGTGGGAACGTCGCTGGTGGTCATTTCCCTGAAGTCCTTCGCCGGGCTGGCCGGCTACCTCACCACCGTGTCCCTGGACTGGGCCCTGGTGGGCAGTGTCACCGCCGCGGCCGTCGTCGGGTCACTGATCGGCTCCCGGCTGGTAGGACGCATTCCGGAGGCCGCACTGCGCCGGGGCTTCGGGTTCTTCGTACTGGCCATGGGCATTTTCGTCCTGGCCATGGAACTGCTGCCCTAGACCGACCGGGTCTCCCCCGCCCGGTCCGCAAAGGCGGACTCCAGGTCGCCCAGGAGGGCTTCCTCCACCCGGCGGGCCATGTCGCGGACCTCCTGCCCGTCTGCCACCGCAAGGTTCCGCGAGGTGTTCTCGAGCACCAGCGAGGACTGCCGGCGGATCTCCCCGCGCTGCTCGTCATTGACGGCATTGGCCGCACAGTCACGCAGTAGACGCTGCACGGCGGTGAGCACAATCGGTTCGGAATCGGCGAAGCGCCGGACAGGGCCGCAGACCAGGTCCATGAAGTAGCGGTAGTCGCGGCCCACGGTAACCAGCCGAAGCACGCCGTCGTTATCCTCCTGCCCCTCGGGGCCGAGCCGCCGGTGCGAGATATCCACCAACAGATCCGCGCAGTAGCCCAGCGCGTGGGCGGCGGTGATCGGATCATTGATGCTCGGGGAAATGGCCTTGACCGCAATGTCGGTCAGCTGGCGCAGCCCCAGCGCGGCGTCCTGCTCCGGTGTCCGTTCGTAGCCGATCTCCAGTGCACCCGCCAGGGACTCGCGCACGGCACCCAGCGGGACCGGGCCGCCGTCGTCGCTCCAGACCCGGGCCACCGGCGTTCCGATGGTGAGGTGGTCGCCCGGCTGCACCTCCATCCGCATAGTCAGACCGTGTTCATGCAGCATTTGGACCAGGGGCTTCGCGTGCACTGCCTGCACGATGCCGCTGCGTCCGACCGGAACGGGAGTGCCGCCGCCGGGCCGAGGGAAGTCCTGCACCTCGCCGGTATCAGACGCGGGATAGGTTTCGCGCAGGACCGCCAGGCAGCCCTGATGCGCGTTGAGCATCATGGTGTCCACCCGCAGCGACCGGGTGATGTGCCCGATGAACAGCAGCAGCACCACGCCGCTGGCAATCCCCAGAATGTAGACCAGACCCACCACCAGCACGGGGACGGGGCGGTTCGCATCCATGCCGTGCAGGCCGGTGATGGACACCATGAAGGTTCCCATCAGCACACCCAAAATAGTCTGGGTGCGGGCATCCCGGGCAAACTCGCGCAGCAGCCGGGGCGAAAACTGCTGCGAGGCCAGCTGCAGTGCCACCACGGTCAGCGAGAAGGTCACGGTGGCAGCCGTCATCACGCTGGTGGCCACCGTCTGCAGCAGGCTGCTCGCGGCGTCGACACCGGTGGGCCAGATCCAGCGTGCCCACGCGACGTCGTCGTCCGGGCGGACCTGCAGCAGCAGCAGGGTCAGCAGCACCGCCGCGAGCGACGCGCAGGTGGGCCAGAACCAGAGGGAGGCCCGCAGCGCGTCCCGGGACACCCGGAAGCGTGGCTCCGGAACCGGGTGGTGCGGCGGAAAAGTGGACGAACCATGCACGGTATTGCTCATCGGTGCCCCTTGGAAAACGGAATTTTAGCCACCCTTCATTGTGCCCGGGTTCGCCGTGGCACGCTCCGATTCCGCAGCTGGACGAGGACCTCGTCACCTTTCCCCATGAGATCAGTCACCGGAAGGCGCATATGGTCAGGACGGCAAAAACCCCGGACGTACCGTTGATTTAAATCAACCTTTGACCGTCGTTCGGCTTTTTGGAGTACCCCATGTCCGTTTCCCCTGCCCCGCAGGGCGCTGTCCCCACCACCCGAGCCGAGGTGCGGGCTGAAGCTAAGCGCAAGCACCGCGCCGTTCTCCAGGCCCTGACCGGCCTGCTGCTGGGCATGTTCGTCTCAATGCTGGCGAACACGGTGGTAAGCACCTCGCTGCCGGTGATCATCTCGGACCTCGACGGCGACCAGGCCGCCTTCACCTGGGTGGTCACCGCCACCTTGCTGGCCACCGCGGTTTCGACCCCGATCTGGGGCAAGCTCGCAGACCTGCTCAACCGCAAGGTCCTGATCCAGCTGGCCCTGATCATCTTCATTGTCGCCAGCGCCGCGGCAGGTTTCGCGCATAACACCGACTGGCTGATCGCCATGCGCGTGGTGCAGGGCATCGGCGCCGGCGGCCTCGGTGCGCTGACCCAGATTGTCATGGCGGACATTGTCTCGCCGCGGGAACGCGGCCGGTACATGGGCCTGTTCGGCGCCGTGATGGCCCTGTCCACGGTGGGCGGTCCGCTGATCGGCGGTGTCATCACGGACACCGTCAACTGGCGCTGGAACTTCTACGTCGCGGTGCCGCTGGCCGCCGTCGCCCTGGTGATGATCCAGAAGACCCTGCACCTGCCCGCGCTGAAGAAGCGGAAGGTGCAGATCGACTATGCCGGCATCGTGCTGCTTTCGGCGTCCGTGTCCTGCCTGCTCATCTGGGTTTCCCTGGTCGGCACCGACTTCGGCTGGGCCAGTGCTGCCACCGCATGGATGGTGGGCGGTTCGCTGCTGGGCCTGGCCGCGTTCGTTGCCGTGGAGCTGAAGGCCCCTGAGCCGCTGATCCCGTTGACCCTGTTCCGCAACCGGACCTTCACCTTCGCGGTGGTCGGGTCCCTCGCCGTCGGCGTCGCCATGTTCGGCACCACCGTGTTCCTGTCCCAGTACATGCAGCTGGCCCGCGGCGCATCTGCGACCATGTCCGGGTTGATGACCATCCCGATGATGGCCGGCCTGCTGATCATCTCCACGATCGTGGGCAGGATGATCACCAAGAGCGGCAAGTGGAAGGCCTACGTGGTGGTCGGGTCCGTGCTGCTGACGGCGGGCCTGGTCCTCATGGGCACCATCGAATATGACACGAACTTCGGGCTCGTCTCCCTGTACATGTTCCTGCTCGGCGCCGGCGTGGGCATGGTGATGCAGAACCTCGTGCTCGTGGTGCAGAACGACGTTTCCACCCGGGATCTCGGCGTCGCCAGCTCCAGCATCAACTTCTTCCGTACTATCGGCGGCACCGTCGGTGTGTCCGCGCTGGGCGCGGTGCTGGCCACCCAGGTGACCGACCGGCTGGCCGAGAAGCAGGGCGAACTGATGGCCGCCATCGGCGCGCTGGGCGAGGAAGGCAAGGCCGTCGCCGCATCCTTGGCCTCGGGCAGCATCCCGGATGTGAATTCCCTGCCCGAATCCGTGCGTCTCATTGTGGAATCGGTGTACGGCTCCTCGGTGGCGCACATCTTCATGATCGCCGCTCCGCTGGGCGTCCTGACCCTGCTGGCCGTGCTTTTCCTGCCGAACCTGCCGCTGGGCAGCCTGACCCGGCACGAGAAGATGCAGGCCGAAGAAGCCGCTGCGGCGTCCGGGAAGGATTCCTCGAAGGAGTCCGAGACCGATTCCGCGACTGTGGCAGAGACGGTAGCCGCTGTGTCCGAAGAGGCCGCCGGGCAGGATCCGGATGTGACGCCCGGAAAGGATGTTCCGGCCGGAAAGAACAACGCATAGGGTGACGACGTCGGCAGCCGGGGACGCTGACAGCATCACCTTCGAGTCCGCCGTCCTGGAAGTGGAACGCGAGTTTTCGATGATGCTTGCCGCCGCGCGGGGGACGTTCAAGGACGCCGCCGCGGCGGTCCATCCGGGCCTGCAGCCGCTGGGGTTCACGGTGCTGATGACCCTCTACCGCGGCGGCGAATGTCCGCAGGGCAGCGTGGCCGAAGCCCTTCAGGTGGACAAGGCCCTGCTCAGCCGGACGGTGTCCCAGCTGGAAACCCTTGGTCTGGTGGTCCGCCGGGCGAACCCTTCCGACGGGCGGGTCCAGCTGCTGGCCCTTACCCAGGAAGGTCGGGTCCGCTTCGAGAATGCACATTCTGCGAAGCGGGCCCTCCTGCGGGACCGGCTTGGGAGCTGGACTCGGGCCGAGCTCCGGAACCTTACCGACCTGTTGAAGAAGCTCAACGAGCGGGACTGATTCCGGCCGCCGTTTCCGCTGCCAGAGGCAGGGACACCGTGAACTCGCTTCCCTGCCCCGGACTGCTGACGAAGCTCAGCTTCCCCCCGTGCGATTCCACAATGTTCTTGGTGATCACCAGGCCCAGGCCGACCCCGGGCACAGCCGAGGCGACGGCACGGCGGGACCGGAAGAACTTGGTAAATACCTTTTCCTGTTCGGCCTCGCTCATTCCGATCCCGGTGTCTGCCACGGAAAGGCGGACCGCGTGCTCGTCCTGCCGTAGGCGGATTGTCACTGTTCCCCCGTCAGGCGAGTACTTCACGGCGTTGGACAGTAGATTATCGACGACCTGGGCCAGGCGCTGCGGATCCGCGTCAACAGTCAGCGAGGGCGGAATCTCCGACACCAGGTCCGCCCGTCCCGCAGCGGCCTTCGGGGATACCGACACCACGCCTGCCCGCACGATTTCGGCCAGGTCCACCGGCCGGCGGTCCATTTTGGTGGCTCCGGACGCTACGGACAGCAGATCGGACACCAGCGCCAACAGCCGTTCCGAGTTGCGCAGCGCAACATTCAGCGCTGAGGTCACCTCCGGGGACAGCCCCTCCTCGTCCAGTGCGAGGTCAAGGTAACCCATGATCGAAGTCAGCGGCGTCCGCAGTTCGTGGGACACGCTCGCCACAAATTCCTCCTGGGCCGCGACGGCATGGACCAACCGGCTGACATCGCTGTAGACGATCACCGAGCCGGAAACCACGCCTTCCGTCCTGATGGGCCGGGCGGAGACATTGAGGGCCACCTGGTTTCCACAGTCCAAGGACCCGAACCATACCAACCGGTTCGAGAAGGACTCGCCCGCGACGGCCCGTCTCACCGGACTCTCGGCGTCGGACAGGGGCGTGACTCGGTCCGGACCAAAAATCGGCCGTTCCCCGCTCGGGGCGACATCCCCTTGGACTCTGTTCCAGGCGGACCGGAGGTGGGCGTTTGTCAGCATGGGCCTGCCCTGCGCATCCACCACAAGCAGGCCGACGTCGATCGTGTTCAGCACCGTTTCCAGTAAGGCTTCGCGCTCCCTGCTCTCCGCCAGGTTCACCTGCAGGACGCGGTCTTTCTCCTCCAGCGCCTTCTGCTTTTCCCGGGTTTCCTCTTCCGCTGCGGCCCGCGCTGCTTCAGCCGCCTCGGCTTTGCGCAGGGCAGCCACCAGCTCGCGCTCGTAGAGCCTGCGTTCGGAGGCGTTAAAGACGGCGATCCGGTCCACGCCGGCGCCGTCTCGGGCGTCTTTTTCCTCCGAGCGCACGCCGGAGAGGAGAACCGGAATCAGTTCCCCGTCCGCGGACACCAGCTCCGCTGCCATTTCGTTGAAGCATCCCGCCACGGCCAGCTGAGGAACTGCATAGGAAGCGAATAGCACCCGGCCCCCCACGGGCATCAGGTCAATGATGTTCCCTCCGAGCAGCCCTTCCCTGGCGCGCCCGGTCCATGAGGCCAGAGTCTGGTTGACATCCAGGATCGTTCCGTCCGTGGTGAGGACGAGGTATCCGGAGGCAGCCGAATGGAAGTGTTCCTCGTAGTCGGCGCCCCCGGCGGCGGCAGCCATGTCCTTACCGGCGGAGCTAGGCACGGGCAGTCACCAACAGGTACTCGAGAATGGCCGCCGCCGTCTCCCGGGGCGCGCTGAGGTGCGGCATGTTCCCGCGGGCTTCGAGTTCCACGCGGGTACTGTCGGGAAGATGGTTGTGCAGGAACAGCGACGCCGGTTCCGGGGTCAGCGGGTCAGCCTTCGACTGCAGGATCAGGGCCGGGACAGACACGTGGGGGAGCACCTGCCGGACATCCGCCGCAAAGGACATCCGCAGGAAGGTCCGTACATACTCGGGGTGCAGGCGGCACATCTTGTCCGCCAGCTCCACACTGACCACGGAGTCAGGATCATCGCCCGCGATCTCCGGGGCCATCGCCCTTGCCCACAGGGGATAGTTGGCCTCCACGGCGTTCAGGACACCCTCAATATCCTCCGCTCGGAACCCGCCGATATACCCTTCGTCATTGATGAAGCGGGGCGAGGTGCAGAGCAAAACGAGACGCGTAATCCGCTGGGTGCGGGCCGCGGCGGCCAGCGCCATAGTGCCGCCGATGCTGTGCCCGACGACGGTGGCGTCCTGCAGCTCCAGGACCTCCAGAATCTCGGTCAGATCCTTCAGATAACCTTCCAGGGCAGCATATTTAGCGGCGTTGTATGCCTCCGGATCGGCACCGCCGGTTCCTACATGATCGAACAGCACCACTTTGTAGGTGTCCGTAAAGAACGGCAGGATCCGATCCCAGATCACCTGGTCACATCCAAAGCCCTGCACCAGCAGCAGCACAGGGCCATCTGGACGTCCAAGCACCCGGATATTGTTGCGCTGGATTACTGCCTGCGCATTCATCCTGCACCTGCTTTCGGTTGGTTTATTCGAGGCCGAGCTGAGGGCTTGGCAGCGGACTAGCCCGCTGCCAACGTTGCTGATGGGCGGCGCGGCTCAGCGGAGATCAAAGAAGCCGCCGGCATCCCGCGGGGCGGCTGCAGCACGCTGCTGTGTACGCTCGCGGTCCTGCGCCGATGCCCTACAAGACGCGGGCAGGATCTTTCGGGGGCGGCGAGGAACTGAGTGCGGGCCGAGCCGGAGCTGCGAAACCAGCCCGGGCGAGGGGCTTACCGCTCGTTTTACACATGAAGTAGAGACCTTATATATCGAGACTTTGTTCAATCACCAGCAAATTGCTGCCAAGGAAGGCACGCAGCAACGCGTGAAATTCCCCGTTCGAAATCTAACAGAACGACCGCCACAGGAGAAAATCAGGCTGCTTAGTTTCTCCGCATGGATATCCAAGCGAAGTCCTCACAAGCAATCTGTCTCGACGTAGAACTGCCGTTTTGAAAGTCTGGGACACGAGGAACTCCGCGAGCTGGCCCACCTAGTCCGACTCCAGAGCACTGCTATCGTCGCAGCCATGACACCGACACCTATTGATTTTGAGCTGCGGGCCATTGCCAGGGCCGCAGAAGAAGGCGCCAAACTGGAACGCATCGTTCTGGTCTGCGGTTCCACCCTGTATTTGGGAACACCTGTATCGTCCACGAAGTTTAGCGAGGCGACTACGCAGTCTTATGCGAGTGATATCGCGCGGAGCGTCGGTAATTGGAGGACCAGTCAGGCAGAGAAGGAATCCATAGCGCAGAAACAGTCCCAGATCGCACTGGAGCCGTTCCTGGCGGCAGTGAGAAACTCGCGGGACCTCGACACGATCTCACTGTGCCCGGCACAGGTCCATCCTCCGGGGATGTCGCACTACGAAGTGCACGCCATTCGGGTTCGCATTGACCGTATCGATGCATGGTGGGCCGGATGGTTCACCGAGAATCCGGCCAAAGTGCGTGGTGGTGGCGGCGGTGTCGGAGTTGGCGTCGGTGTGAGCTTCTAAATCGAAGACTCATCGTTAGCCTTTCAGTCCGTCCCCGCTACCGCCGAGTTCCCCCAGAATCCGCGCCAACTCCGCCCGGTCCCCCGGTTCCAGAACGGAAAAGAACTCGTCTGCCTCGCGCTTCCGGTCCGCCAGCACGGTTTTCCGCAGCCGCTCCCCCGCTTCGGTGAGCGTGAGCAGGGTAGCCCGACGGTCTGAGGGATGCGCCCGGCGCTCCACCAGCCCCTTGGCGGTCAGCTGGTCCACCACCTCCGTGGCCGAGCGGGGGGCAATGCGCAGCCGCTCCGCCAGTTCCTTCAGCCGCAGCCCGGGATCACGGCCTGCCCCGGCGGAGTCCTGCGCGCCGGCTAGGCTCCGGATGTGACGCCCGGAAAGGATGTTCCGGCCGGAAAGGATGTTCCGCCCGGAAAGAACAACGCATAGGGTGACGACGTCGGCAGCCGGGGACGCTGACAGCATCACCTTCGAGTCCGCCGTCCTGGAAGTGGAACACGAGTTTTCGATGATGCTTGCCGCCGCGCGGGGGACGTTCAAGGACGCCGCCGCGGCGGTCCATCCGGGCCTGCAGCCGCTGGGGTTCACGGTGCTGATGACCCTCTACCGCGGCGGCGAATGTCCGCAGGGCAGCGTGGCCGAAGCCCTTCAGGTGGACAAGGCCCTGCTCAGCCGGACGGTGTCCCAGCTGGAAACCCTTGGTCTGGTGGTCCGCCGGGCGAACCCTTCCGACGGGCGGGTCCAGCTGCTGGCCCTTACCCAGGAAGGTCGGGTCCGCTTCGAGAATGCACATTCTGCGAAGCGGGCCCTCCTGCGGGACCGGCTTGGGAGCTGGACTCGGACCGAGCTCCGGAACCTTACCGACCTATTGAAGAAGCTCAACGAGCGGGACTGACTCCGGCCAGCAGCGACGACGGCGACGGCCGGCAGCCTTGCTGACGCCACTCTCGCACCCCTAGCCAGCATATGTAGCTCGGCAACAAACCCTTCACGTTGCTCCGCAAACCTTTCATCGCGAGAAATGATAGACTACCCATTTTATTAGTGCGATGGGGGAGTCCGTGGAGATTAGTGCCAAACGAAAGCTTTTTTTCGATTGGGTAAAAAAACACTTCCGTGGCCCTCCTGAGACTATTGCGTCGGTCGTGGTCGTCATAGTTATAGGGGGCTTGGGACTAGCTGGTGTTTTCGGTTCGAGCTATCTAGAAGCACATATTCTCTCGGCTTTGTGCGTTATTACTTCTCTAATCGCGATTTTTCTTTACCAGTTGTGGTTAAACTACCGCGAAACCGCGACGATAAATGAGTTGAATAGTCACAACTTAGGCATTCTGGTCCAAGAGCGAAGCCCTCTGACAATTCACCCCAAGAAGATCAGGGACGAGCTTTCCGGCATGTTGGATTCGGCTAAGACATGGTCCTTCCGAGGTGGATCGGGCCGCTGGCAGCGCGAAGCAGTCCTTCCTCATCTCGGGCGTGAGAGAAATCGAGACATTGCCTATCGGATGCTTATCCTAGATCCGACCGAGGAACGCCTATGTGGCCAATATGCCGATTACCGGAATAAGCATCGACGGGATCAGAAACAAAACAGCGCTTCCTCAGTGCGAAATGACCTACTAGCCTGCATCGTTGCTTGCGCTTGGTACGAACGAAATACTCGCATTCAGCCAGTAATCTACCTGAGTCAGACCTACAGCCCCCTACGACAGGATATGAGTGACGGCAAGGTAGCAGTGACAGTAGCGGATCAAACCAAAGAGGGGCTCTTTATACCAGCATCCTCTTGGTACTACGACTCCCTCGTGGACGAGTTTGAGCAGCACTGCCTTCGCTCACCCCAGCTAACATTCAAAGCAGGCTCAAGGTACACAGATGATTGGAGACGGTTGACCTCCCTGGATGTTCAACTGGCACTGGAATCGACTTCACTAAAGAAGGACGGAGTAGTGGAAACACTTAATCGCTTATTCGAATTGAGCGATGATGACCTTTCCGAAATCTGTTCACTAGTGTTCGAGGGGCGCAGGAAATGATTTCCGACCTAATCGATATTCTGGTTTCGGAGTCGCGTTTCGATATCGCATTCGGCCCAACTGTTGTCGGTGAGGTGCTGGACAACATTGAGTATGTGCCCGCAACTCGACATCCCCTCGGCTTTGTTCACTTCGATCTCACCAAATTGGTTGCCTTACCGCCGTCAGGTTTCGCACGCCTTCACGTTTGGGATAAGACGCTTGCCCCGCCAGATCCTGCCGGTAATATTCACGACCATTCGTGGGACTTGACTAGCGCGATCCTGGCAGGAGCGCTGAGGGATAGAACTTTCATGCCAGTGCCTACGCCTAACGGAAGCTTGTCTGCGGTTCGCGTGAATTACGGCGTAACAAATAATTTCTTCCCCGCTGGGAAGTATGAGCTTTCGAAATTGACAGATGCAACATACTCAAAGGGCGATGTATACAATATTCGGAGCCGCATTGTTCACGAGTCAGAGCCCGTGAATCACCCGACCGTCACCTTAGTGGTCGGACTACCGGATGCAGACGCCGCAACTAATGGGCCCCTTATATTGTCTCGATCATCCCGCAGCCCAGAGGGAACTCCCAAACGAGAGTGCCTCGACACTCGTGAAGCAAGAAGAGTTTTAGAGGACGTTCGGGCGTTCATTTAGGCTAATGGCTGGTTGCCACCCAGCTGCGCTACTGGTGCAGCAGACTCAACCATTCCCACCTCCGCCGAGTTCCCCCAGAATCCGCGCCAACTCCGCCCGGTCCCCCGGTTCCAGAACGGAAAAGAACTCGTCTGCCTCGCGCTTCCGGTCCGCCAGCACGGTTTTCCGCAGCCGCTCCCCCGCTTCGGTGAGCGTGAGCAGGGTAGCCCGACGGTCTGAGGGATGCGCCCGGCGCTCCACCAGCCCCTTGGCGGTCAGCTGGTCCACCACCTCCGTGGCCGAGCGGGGGGCAATGCGCAGCCGCTCCGCCAGTTCCTTCAGCCGCAGCCCGGGATCACGGCCTGCCCCGGCGGAGTCCTGCGCGCCGTCGTGCGCCCCGCCCCGGGCGCCGGCTCCATGCCCCGCCCGGGCCACGGCGCTCAGCGCCCGGAACTGGTGCGGTGTCAGGTCGTACGGCGCCAGCTGCTGCATCCAGCGCTTCCGCAGTCCGCGGAACGCCGTATGCATCAGTTCCCCCAGGGCGGCCGGATCGGCAAAAGCATCAGTCATGGAAACAGTCTACCCATTTCGCGGTAACCACATAATGAGGTAACCTCTGCATTAGCTGCCGAATCGCATCTCCCGGCAGCGACAGGAGGAACCATGGCAATTCCCGAAGCGGCCCCCGAAGGCCCCGGAAGCGGCAGAGGACCAGGCGGCGGCCGCGGCCCCGCAAAGCTGAATCCCGCCGACCAAAAGCAACTGAACCGGTATCCGGTTCACCTGCGGCGCATCGCCGCACTGTTCGCCCCGCACAAGGGGACCATCGCCGTCGTCGTTCTGCTGATCACCGCCTCGTCGGTGGTCGGCCTTGCGCAGCCGTTCCTGGTCCGCGCCGTGATTGACGACGCCCTGCCGCACGGCAACACCCGCCTGCTGCTGTTCCTCACCGCCTCCATGGTGGGCGTGGCGGCACTGACCGCCGCCATCGGCGTCATCCAGACCTGGCTGGCCACCAGCATGGGCCAGCGCGTTATGCACACCCTGCGCGTTAATCTTTTCACCCATCTGCAGGCCCAGTCGCTCGGCTTCTTCACCCGCACCCGCGGCGGGGAGGTGCAGTCCCGGCTCACGCACGATATCTCCGGCATGCAGTCCGTGGTCACCACCACCGCAACGGGCGTGGCTTCCAACCTCACGACGGCGGTCGCCACTGCCGTCGCCATGGTCGCCCTCTCCCCCGGGCTGAGCCTGATCTCGCTGGTGGTGCTTCCGCCGGCCATCTGGCTCTCCCGGCGGGTGGCTATGATCCGCCGCGACGTCACCGACGAACGCCAGCGCGAGCTCGCCGCCCTGCACACCCAGGTGGAGGAAGGGCTCTCCGTCTCGGGCGTCCGCCTGGCCAAAACGCTGGGCACCGTTCCGCGCGACGCCGACAGGTTCCGCGCCCGCTCCGAAACCCTGGTGGGGCTGGAGCTGCGCAGCCAGCTCGCCGGGCGCTGGCGGATGGCCACCATGCAGATTGTCTTCGCGGCCATTCCGGCCGTTATCTACCTCGCGGCAGGTTTCCCCGCCACCAGCGGCGGCATGACCATCGGCACCCTGGTGGCGTTCACCGGACTGCAGGCAGGCATTTTCCGGCCGGTCATGGGCCTGCTGAATATCGGCGTGCAGTGGGTGACCGCCCTGGCGTTCTTCAGCCGGATCTTCGAATACCTGGACCTCGAACCGCAGATCCGCCCGGCGGAAAACCCGGTCCGACTGGACCCGGCAACCGTGCGCGGCGACGTGCGGTTCGAGGACGTGCACTTTGCGTACGACGACGGCACCGAAGTCCTGCACGGCATCGACCTGACGCTGCCCGCAGGGACCGCCACCGCCGTCGTCGGACCCACCGGCTCCGGCAAGAGCACCCTGGCGTCCCTGCTGCCGCGCCTGAACGAGACCGGCTCCGGCCGCGTCACCATCGACGGCGTGGACGTGCGCGAGCTGGCACCTGAAGACCTCGCCCGGATTGTCGGCGTCGTCTCGCAGGAGACCTACCTGATCCACGCCTCCATCCGCGAGAACCTGCTGCTGGCGGATCCGGATGCCACTGATGAGCAGCTCTGGTCCGCGCTTGCCGCCGCACAGATGGCCGACACAGTCGGCGCTCTGCCGGACGGCCTGGACACCATGGTGGGTGCGCGCGGCCACCGCTTCTCCGGCGGGGAGCAGCAGCGGCTCGCCATTGCCCGGACCATCCTGCGCAATCCGCCGGTGCTGGTCCTGGACGAGGCCACCTCGGCACTCGACAACACCACCGAAGCGCAGGTGCAGATGGCCCTGGAGCGGCTGTCCGCCGGGCGCACCACGCTGACCATCGCGCACCGGCTCTCCACCGTGGAGAATGCGGATCAGGTGGTGGTGCTCGACGCCGGCCGGGTCATCGAAGCGGGCACGCCGGCCGAGCTGCGGGCGGCGGACGGCGCGTTCGCCCGGCTTGCCGCGCACACCGCCACGCTGGAGGACAATCTCAGCCGCTAATCTGCGCGGCGCCGGCCGCGCCGGCAACCCGCTAGGCCTGGCAGAGGCAGAACGGGTGACCTGCCGGATCCAGGAACACGCGGAAGGTCCTCCCCAGTTGCTGCTCGTGTTTGGTTGCCCCAAGCGCGAGGACCGCGGCTTCCCCTTCGTCCAGATCGTCCACATCGACATCGATATGCATCTGCTGGGGAACATCCTGGCCCGGCCAGACCGGCGGAGTGTAGTTTTCCACCCGCTGGAAAGCGAAGCGCTGGCCGGTGACGTCGGAGATTTCGGTCCAGTCGCCGTCGTACCCATCCAGGTCCACCTTCCAGTCCAGGAGGGCGCCGTAGAAGATGGCGAGCGCCTCGGGGTCCGGGCAGTCGATAACTGTGCTGGGTACTCGTGCAATAGCCATGGGTGGAACCTTAGAGCACCCTGCCGCCGACTGTCACGGAATTTCTGCCCGCCCGGTGCCGGCGGGGCGCCGGGATTCAGTCAGTCTGCCAGCCGACGCAGAGGCAGAACGGGTGGCCGGCCGGGTCCAGGAACACCCGGAAGGTATCCCCCGGCTGATAGCCATGCTTGGTGGCGCCGAGTGCGAGGACCGCGGCTTCCCCCTCATCCAGATCGTCCACATCGACGTCGAGATGCATCTGCTGGGGAACGTCCTGCCCCGGCCAGTCCGGCGGCGTGTAGTTCTCCACCCGCTGGAAGGCGAAGCGCTGGCCGGTGACGTCGGTGATGTCGGCCCAGCCGTCGTCGTCCACGCTCACCTTCCAGTCCAGGAGGGCGCCGTAGAAGGTGGCGAGTGCCTCGGGATCCGGGCAGTCGATAACAGTGTTGGGAACTCGTGCGATAGCCATGGCGGGAAGCTTAGGGCCCCCTGCCGCCGGCTGTCACGGGAATTTCCGCTGCCGGTTTTACAGTTCTACTGCCGGTTCAGGTGGCAGCCGTCGCCTAGCCCCGGGACTGCATGGCGCGGTTCAGGGTAGCCAGCGCCCCCGACGCCGCCTCCAGCGCTTCCCGCTGTTCGGCATTCAGCCGCTCGATGCCGGCGCGGATAGGACCCGCCCAGGCGTGGGCAATGACCTCGTTCTGCGCCCGCGCCTCTTCGGTGGGCAACAGGAGGCTGACCCGCCGGTCCGTCGGGCTGCTCGACCGCGTCACCAGCCCGCGCTCGGCCAACGTGCGGACGGCGGCGCTGGCATTGCTCTGCTTGAGCCCCATCAGCCGGGCCAGTTCCGTAACCGTCAGGCCCGGGTTGTCCAGCACGTGCTTGAGCACGGCCAGCTCGGTGTTCGGCAGCGGTTCGATCCCGGTGATCTCGGGCGCCTTCCGGTGGATGTTCCAGGAAAGATCGCGCAGCAGGTCCGCAATTTCGCGCGTTGCCGCCGGTGCGCCGTCGTTCATCATGCCACCGATCTTAGCGCATATCTTAGTATATATATGTCTACATATGCTAGGCTCGCTCGGCACTTAAACGGTTTTAGAAGAAGGTTTTTCATGACGCGCACCCCGCTCCCTGCACCGCCCTCCAAGCGGCCCAACGCCGGCATGCTGACAGGCATCCTGGCCCTGCTCACCGCAGTGGCCCCGCTGTCCATCGACATGTACCTGCCGGCCTTCCCGCACATGGCTGAGGACCTGAACACCAGCGCCACCGGCATCCAGCTGACCATGACGGCGTTCCTGGTGGGCCTGGCCCTCGGTCAGCTGGTCATCGGCCCGCTCTCCGACGGCGTCGGCCGCCGCAAGCCGCTGCTGATCGGCTCCTTTGTTGCCCTGCTGGCCACCGTGCTCTGCGCCGTTGCCCCGAACGTTGAAATCCTGGCCACCGCCCGCTTCCTGCAGGGCCTGGGCGGCGCCGCCGGCATTGTGCTGGCCCGCGCCATTGTCTCCGACACCTCCCGCGGAGCAGCAGCCGCCAAACTCCTGGGCGTGCTGACCATGATCAGCGTCATTGCCCCCGTGGTCGGCCCGCTGGCCGGCGGCGCCATCATTGCCGCGGGCGGCTGGCGGATGGTGTTCTGGGTCCTCGCGGTCCTGGTCCTGCTGATGTTCCTGGGCGCGCTGTTCGGCGTGAAGGAAACCCTGCCCCACGCCGACCGTAACCGCGGCGGCCTCAAGACCACCTTCCGCGTGGCGGGCGAAGTGCTGCGCAACCGCCACTACACCGGCTACCTGCTGACTTTCTGCTTCTCGTTTGCCGGTCTCTTCGCGTACATCGCGGCCTCCCCGTTCGTTATCCAGAATGTCCTCGGGATGTCCGAAACCCGGTTCTCGCTGGTGTTCGCCATGAACGCCGTCGCCATCACCATCGTCAGTGCCGTTGCCGCCGCCCTTGCGGGCAAGGCCCCCTACCGCCTGATGATCGGCATCGGCCTGGCCGTGGCTGTCCTGGCGGCCGCCGGCATGCTGATTGCGGTGTCCAACGGCACCCCGCTGGTCCCCACCCTGGTGCTGTTCGCCGTCTTCCAGAGTTCCCTGGGCCTGATCTTCGGAAACGCCACGGCGCTGGCCCTCGAAGAGGCCGGGCACCACGCCGGCACCGGCTCCGCTTTCCTGGGCTCCCTGCAGTTCCTGCTGGCAGCCCTCGTGTCCCCGCTGGTTGGCCTGTGGGGCGAAGAAACCGGCGTGCCGATGGGCGTCGCCATGCTCGGCTTCCTGGTCCTGGCCGCCGCGTCCTTCCTGCTGCTGACGCGGCGGAACGCGTCCGTGGAAGCTCCGGCCGAAGAGGCCGCAGCCGTATAGGCACGCTCTTCCCGGAACAAAAACGTGCCGCCCTTCCCGAAGGAAAGGCGGCACGTTCTTTATTCTCAGGGAGCGGCGGAGGCTAGCTCCGGACCGGCTCCTGCACCTCTGAGTGCGTCTCATCGACGTGCGGGTGGCGGCGCTCCAGGGAAGCGCCCTCGACGTCGACGTCCGGCAGGATCTTGTCCAGCCACTTCGGCAGCCACCAGGCCTTGTCGCCGGCCAGGTGCATCAGGGCCGGGATCAGCAGCATCCGCACCACGAAGGCGTCAACGAGGACGCCGAATGCCAGTGCGAAGCCGATCGGCCGGATCATCGTGCTGTGCGAGAAGATGAAGCCGCCGAACACGGACGCCATGATGATGGCTGCCGCGGCAACCACCGAGCGGCCTGCACGGAAGCCCTGGGCCACGGCCAGGCGTGCAGGAGCTCCGTGGACGAAGGCCTCCCGCATGCCGGAGCCGAGGAAGAGCATGTAGTCCATGGCGAGGCCGAAGAGGATGCCCGCCAGGATGGTCGGCAGGAAGCTCAGGATCGGGCCGGGGGTCTCCACGCCGAAGATCCCGGACAGCCAGCCCCACTGGTAGATGGCCACCACGCCGCCGAGGGCCGCGAAGTAGGACAGGATGAACCCGAGCGTGGCGATCACCGGAACGAAGATGGACCGGAATACCAGGACCAGGATCAGCAGGGACAGTCCCACCACCACGCCGAGGTAGAGCGGCAGGGCGGAACCCAGCTTCTCGGAAATGTCGATGTTGCCGCTGGCGGAGCCGGCCACGCCGATCTCGTAGTCGCCGTTTTCGCCCTCAACCGGGGACATGCCGCGCAGCGAGTTCACGAGGTTCTCCGTGGATTCGCTCGTGGGGCCTTCTTCCGGAATGACCTGGAAGGCAGCCACGCTGCGGTCTTCGGAGGTCCCGATGGGGGCTACTGCCGCCACATCGTCCTGGTCGAAGATGGCGCGGGCAATCTCGTTCTGGGCCACCAGCGCTTCTTCTTCGCTGGGCTCGCCGGGCAATTCAGCCACCAGCAGCAGCGGGCCGTTCTGCCCCTCGCCGAACTTCTCGGAGACGGCCGCATAGGCCCGGTACTGGGTGGTGTCATGGGCTTCGGCGGAACCGTCGGGCAGGTTCAGCCGCAGGTCCATGGACGGCACCGCCAGCAGCAGCAATGCGGCGATGGAGCCGATAACCGTCACCACTGCACGGCCGGATGACATGGGCTTGGCCGCAGCGAGCTGCGGGCGGCCCTCCTTGGCGTCGGCGCCGTCGGCAGGAGTGATAGCCTCGCGTTCCTTGCGGCTGAGGATGCGCATGCCGACGAGCTTCAGCAGGGCCGGGGTCAGCGTGACGGCAACCAGGACGGCGATGGCCACGCAGGCCGCGCCCACGGTACCCATCAGGCCCAGGAACGGGATTCCCGTGACGTTGAGCGCCAGGAGTGCGATGAAGACGGTGGCACCGGCGAACACCACGGCGTTGCCCGAGGTACCGTTGGCCAGCGCAATGGACTCCTGCAGGGTGAGGCCGGTCTTGAGCTGGCGGCGGTGCCGGTTGACGATGAACAGGGCGTAGTCGATGCCCACGGCCAGGCCAAGCATCAGGCCCAGCACGGGGGTTACGGATGCCATTTCGACGACGCCGGAGAAGGCCAGCGCGCCCAGGGCACCGATGCCGACGCCGATCAGGGCGGTCAGCAGCGGCAGGCCGGCCCCGATCAGGGTCCCAAGCATCACGAACAGGACAATTCCTGCGATCACGAGGCCAACAACTTCGCCGATACCGAAGAGGGCAGGAGCCGCGGCGGAGATTTCAGCGGAGTAATCCACCTTTACCCCGTCAATTGGCTCGTCCTCAAAGGCGGCGACCAGGTCATCCTTGGTTTCCTGCAGGATTTCCATCTGTGACTCCGTGAAGGTCACGTTCAGGATCGCGGCGCTGCCGTCCTCGGAAACCATGCGGATCTCCTCGGCCATTTCCAGCAGGGCCGCCCCCTCTTCGGCCTGTACGGCTCCGGCTTCCAGCTCTTCGCTGCCGGCGTCCAGTTCCGCACGCTTGGTATCCAGCTCGGCCTGCTGCGCGTCCAGTGCGGCCATCATTTCGGCGGGTGCGCCGGCCGCTTCGGCCTGCTGCCGGGCGGCGTCGAGCTGGGCCTGCCCGGCCTCCAGCTGGGCGCGGCCGTCCTCGATCTGGGCGCGGCCCGCCTCAACCTGTGCCAGGCCTGCCTCGAGCTCCTGCCCCTGCTTGGCACGCTCCGCCTCGGTGGCGAACGGATCGATGACATTTTCCACGCCGTCGATCTCAGCGGCCTTGTTGACCAGAGCGGTGATTTCCTGCTGCTGGGCATCGGTGAAGGGGGAGCCGTCCTCCGTCTGGACCATCACGGACCCGGAGCCGCCCGATGCCTGCGGGAGCTTCTCCTGCAGGCGTTCAGTGACCTGGGTGGTGGGCGTGTTGGGAATGGAGAACGCGGTGGTGAGGGTACCGCTGAAGAGCGTGAAGGCCACGCCGGCCACCACGAGCACTGCGAACCACGCCGCCAGCACGGAGCGTGCACGGCGTGCTGCCGCTGCCCCGAGGCGGTAGAGGAATTCAGCCATTGAGAGTCTGTCCTTTAGAGGGATGGTTGGAGGAAACTACGGAACTAGAGCAGGGTTTGCAGGCTTGGCCGGCCGGTCCGGCGGCATGGCCGGTACGGACGGTATCAAGGAGCTGGTCCAGCATCTGCGCCCAGCTGCGCCGGGACTGCGGGGTGTCGACGGCGCCGGTGGCGCAATGCCAATGGTGGTAGAGCACCCCTAGCCCGCTGGTCAGGGCGCCCACCAGGAGGTGCACGCTGAGCTTGTCGGCTTCGGGGTGGCGGCTGAGCATCACGGCTGACAGTCGTTCGCTGAGCTCGGTGAAGGCCCGCAGGGCCATGGGATGCGCAGTCACTGCCGGTCCGCCGTCGCCGAGCACGCGGTTCAGGTAGGCCATGGGCGCCACCAGGTCCGCGTTGCGGAACGCCTCGGCAATCTCATCAAGCACGGCCGGGCGGCCGACGTCGGACGTCGGAACGGCCGTCAGGCTCGCTACGGCGGCGCTGAGTACGTCGCTGCACACCTCCGAGACAATGTCGTTGACGGAGGCGAAGTGGTTGAACACCGTACGGCGGGAAACATCTGCGCGCTGCGCCAACTCGTCCACGGTGAAGTCCGTGGCCTGGCGCTCGTCCATCAGCGCGGCGGCGGCAGCCACAATTTCCTGCCGGTGGCGGCTCTTCAGCGCTTTGCGGCGGTCTTCAACCGGGAGGGTGGTCAGCACGTTTCTACACTACGTGCATCATTGCACTCGGTGCAAATGGTTCCGGAAGGCAGGAAACGGGTCAGTAACGGGCACCCTCCGGCTGCGGTGCGTTATTGAGCATCGCCAGGTCCTCGTCACTGAGCATCAAGTCCCCGGCAGCCACGTTTTCACGCAGATATTTAGGGGTTTTGGTGCCCGGGATCGGAATTACCCACCGGCCCTGGGCCACCACCCACGCCAGCGCCACCTGGGCGGGCGTCGCCCCCACCCGTTCCGCGACGTCGTGCACCCGTTGCACAATAACCAGGTTTGCCTTGATGTTCTCCTGCTGGAACCGCGGCAGCCGGCGGCGCATGTCATCGGCCGGCAGCTGGTCAAAAGAGGTGAAGCGGCCGGTGAGGAACCCGCGGCCCAGCGGCGAGAAGGGCAGGAACGCCAGGCCTTGTTCCTCGCAGTAGGGTACGACGTCGGCAAGCCGGTCCCGGGTCCAGAGCGAGAGCTCGGACTGGACGGCGGTTACCGGATGCACCGTCTGTGCCAGCCGGATCTGGTCCACGCTGGCCTCGGACAGGCCGATGGCCCGGGCCTTGCCGTCACGGACCACCTGGGCCATGGCGCCCCAGGATTCCTCCAGCGGCACCTGCGGATCCACCCGGTGCAGGATGTACAAGTCCACGTGGTCGGTGCCGAGCCTGCGCAGGCTCGCATCAATGGAGGCGCGGATGTGCTCCGGGCGGCCGTCCTTCTTCAGTCCGGGCATGGTCCCGGCGGCCGGGGCCTCGTTGCTGACCTCCAGCCCGACCTTGGTGGACAGGACCACCCGTTCCCGGTAGCCGTCCTTCAGGGCCCGGCCCACAAGTTCCTCGTTGGTGTAGGGGCCGTACACGTCGGCGGTGTCAATCAGGGTGGTGCCCAGTTCGACCGCTCCGCGGATTACGGAGATGGAGGTTTCTTCGTCGCGTTCCGCGTTCATGTCATAGGCGTAGCTCATACCCATGCAGCCCAGGCCGATGACGCCGACCTCGGGTCCGTTGGTTCCAAGGGAAGTTGTACGCATTGCAGTCTCCTTGCATGGCGGAGCGGACAGGTTTAAGGCTTAACGCTTACTTCCAGCAGACCGTCCCGGATGCGGGTGGAAAAGGACGGCTGCGGGGCAGTTGCCGGACCATGAACCACCTCCCCCGAATCGACGGAGAAGGTGCTGCCGTGCCAGGGGCAGACGATACACAGCTCGTTTTTAACCTCCCGCAGTTCACCCTCGTGCAGGGGTCCGCCGAGGTGGCTGCAGGTGTCAGCCAGGACCGAGACCGCTCCGTCCGCGGCGCCGTCGGTCCGTTTGAGCACCATGAGGCGCACCGCTCCGAGCCGGGCCGACTGTGGAACTCCTGACGTGAACGCACCCACGGGCCCCAGCGAGTGCCAGCCCTTGGGAACCTGGAAGTCATCGTTGCGGTTGACCCCCGCACCCTGCCGGTAGGACAGGTGGCCGCCCAGAAATCCGCCTACGCCGGTGACGGCGAGTCCGGTGAACGCGAGGGCCCGGCCCAGCCCGGCACGGCCCCGTCCGCGCAGCAGCCAGGAGGCGGAATAGAGCCCGACGGCGAGCGCATTGGCGCCCTGGTGCACAATGCCGGTGCGCTGTTGCTCGGTACCCAGCCGGGAGAAGTCCACGGAGCCCGTGAGCGCGGTGGGTACAGCCGCAGCTACGCCCACGCCCACCAACGTCCGGGCGGCCCGCTCGTTGCCCGGCAGTACATCCAGCACGGCTGCGGACACCCACGCTCCCAGCGGCACCACGATCATCAGCGGGTGCAGGGGATGTCCAAGGGGGACGCCGTGCAGGACATCCCTCACGGCAGGCCAGGGCAGTACCGCCTTCACGGCCCTTGCCACCCATCCGGCTGCAGGATCCAGCCAGCCCGCGTTTTCCAGTTTGTCGGCAACAGTAACTACGGGCAGTCGGCGCATGGCCTCTCCTCATGGGGATAATCAGCTGGTGGACTGCACAGGGTAGGCCCCGCCGGGGTCGTACGCCACCGAAACCGCGGCACCACGCCGCCGCCGGGCACTGTTGCGCCGCCCCCCCCGGTTCGGGGAGCAAACCGGCCTACAGCGCCTTCCCCGGATTGAGGATGCCCAGCGGATCCAGGGCGGTGCGGATGGTGTGCATGACCTCCAGGGACACCCCGCCCAGCTCCTCCTCCAGCCAGTCCCGCTTGAGCAGCCCGATGCCGTGTTCGCCGGTCAGGGTGCCGCCCAGCCGGTGGGCGAGGTAGAACATCTCGCCCAGGGCCGCTTTCGCCGGGCCCGTGGTCACCGAGTCCTCCGGATCCAGCACGATCATGGGATGCAGGTTCCCGTCCGAGGCATGCGCGATGGTGAAGATGCGGACCCCGGTGCGGGCGGAGATTTCTTCGAGCCCGCTCACCACTTCGGCCAGCCGTCCCCGGGGAACGCCGATATCGCCGATCGACACCCGGCCCAGCTTCTCCAGCGAGGGGATGGCTTCCCGGCGGGCGGTGATCAGCGCGGCGGCATGCTCGTCGTCGACGGCCCTTTCGCAGCTGCCCAGCGTTGTCAGGACGTCCATCACCACGTCCTGCTCAAGGAACGCACCGTACCCGTCCGTCTGCACCAGCAGGAACGCTCCGCCCTTTGAGCGGTAATCCGTCCCCATGGCCATATCCACCGCCTCCAGCGTCTGGCCGTCCATCAGCTCCATCACGGACGGCTGGATCCGGGCGGCTACGACGGCGGACGCGGCCTGGGCAGCGGCGGTGACATCCGGGAAGAATGCAGCCACGGTGGCGGTATGCACCGGTAGCGGGCGCAGCCGCAGCGTGGCTTCAACCACCACCCCCAGCGTGCCCTCCGAACCGATCATCAGGGCGTTGAGGTCGTAGCCGCTGACGCCCTTGATGGTTTCGCGACCGGTCCGCAGTTCCCGTCCGTCCGCCAGGATCACGCGCAGGGCCAGCACGGATTCCCGGGTGACACCGTACTTGGCGCAGCGCATGCCGCCGGCGTTCGTAGCGATGTTGCCGCCGATGCTGCAGATAGCGGTGCTGGCCGGATCCGGTGCATAGAAGAGCCCATACTCCGCGGCGGCCGCATTGAGGTCGGCGTTGAGGACTCCGGGCTCCACCACGGCCAGCTGCTCCACGGGGTCGATGCGAAGGATCCGGTTCATGCCCGAAACATCGAGCACCAGTTCCCCGGCCCGGGAGGACGCCGCCGCGGCGAGCCCGGTGCCGGCTCCGCGGGGAACCACGGGCATGCGGTGTTCGGTGGCCAGCCGGAGGGTGGCGACGACGTCGTCCGCGGTGCGGGCAAACACCACGCCGTCCGGCAGCGAGTCCGGGACGAAGCCGGACCTGTCGGTACTCACCCGTTGCCGATCCGCCTCCAGGACGGAAACGGAGGGGAAGCCGCTTAGGACGGTGCTGCCGGAGCCGGCGGCGTTAGCGGGAACCGGGTCGAGGGAGTGCGTGCTCACGGGATTTCTCCTTGTAGTTCGGGAGGTAAGTCGGGCAGAGATCAGGGGACCATCCAGCCAAGAACCGAGGTGGACTGCAGCCAGATCAGCACGGTGATGAATGCCAGCAGGCCAAGGCTCCAGCCGATGAGTTTGCGCAGCAGCGTTCCTTCCGCTCCTTCCAGGCCGACGGCGGCCGAGGCGATGGCCAGGTTCTGCAGCGAAAGCATCTTGCCCATAACGCCGGCGGAGGAGTTGGCTGCGGCCATCAGCGTGGGTGACAGCCCGGTTTCGTTGGCTGCGGCCACCTGCAGGGCGCCGAACAGGGAGTTCGAGGAGGTGTCGGAACCGGTCAGGGCCACGCCGATCCAGCCCAGCAGCGGGGAAAGCAGGGCGAAGAAGCCGCCGGCGGAGGCCAGGGCGACCCCGAGGGTGGTGGTTTGGCCTGAAAGGTTCATTACGAAGGACAGGGCCAGCACGGAGCAGACGGTCAGGATGGTCCAGCGCAGCTGCTTCAGCGTTTCTCCGTAGACGCGCACTCCGCGGCTCGCCGCGATCCGGTACAGCACCATGGTGATGATGCCGGAGAAAAGCAGCAGGGTGCCGGTCGCCCGGATGTGGTCAAAACGCAGTGTCTGGGCAGCAGCCGGTTTGCCGTTGTTTCCGGTGACGTCGAGTCCCGGCCACAGGAAGGTGGTGCTGCCGATGGAGGTCAGCCAGGTCTTGACCACGGGAATCTGGGCAATGGAGAACACCACGATGATCACCAGGTAGGGAGCGATGGCCATCCAGACGTCGTGCCCGGAGGGCCGGCCGGTGGAGGATGTGGTGCCGCTGGGGGCCCGATCTCCCTCCCCGCCCTCTCCTGCGCGGCCGCCGTCGGCGCCGGCACCCACGGCGGTTGCTCCTCCCGCACCCCCTCCGGTTCCGGCACCGGCTCCGGCCCCTGGTGCTGAACCGCGGCCAGATCCGGTGAGGGTGTCCGTTCCGACGGATTCCGTTTCAGAAACCGACGCGGTTTCCCCTGCCTTCTCGGCCTCGCGGGTTTCCCCTGTCATGCCGATGATCTCGGACGGCTGCCAGACCCGAAGCATCAGGAGTACTGCCGCTACTGTCACGACGGCGGCAACGACGTCGGTCAGCTCCACAATGAAGAAGTTCGAGGCCGCGAACTGTGCCAGCCCGAAGGCCGCTCCGGCAACGAGCGCAACCGGCCATGTCTGCCGCAGACCGCGTTTACCGTCCACCAGGAAGACCAGGATCAGCGGAACCACCAGCGCAATGAAGGGCGTCTGCCGTCCGGTCATGGAGGACAGCTCCTGCAGCGGGATGCCCGTGACGCCGTTCAGCGCGATGATCGGCGCCGCCATGGCGCCGAAGGCCACCGGCGCCGTGTTTGCCAACAGGGCAACAACGGCGGATTTCAACGGCTGCATGCCTGCGGCCATCAGCATGGCGGCCGCGATGGCCACCGGCGCTCCGAAGCCGGCCAGGGATTCCAGCAAGGCACCGAAGCAGAAGGCAATCAGGATGGACAGGATGCGCAGATCGTCCGAGATCGAGCGGATGGTGCGTCCCAGGACCTCAAACCACGGCGTTGCCACGGTCAGCTTGTAAATCCACAGGGCGTTGATCAGGATCCAGAGGATGGGGAAGATGGCATAGAAGGCGCCAAGCCCCGTAGCGGAAAGAACCTGTCCCACCGGCATCTTCCAGCCCACGATGGCCAGGATGATGGACAGTGCCAGGCTGATCAGGGCCGCCTGGTAAGCCTTCATCCGGAATACGCCCAGCAGGACAAACAGAATCAGCAGCGGCAGGGCGGCCAGGATGGCGGACAGGGCCAGGGAACCGGCAATCGGATCGAGGGGCTGTTGGAACGCAGCAGCAGTCGTCACAAAAACTCCTTTGTTTTTGTTTCCACATCCACGGTGATGATGCGTTCGACCCTAGGCCCGCCCCTTGGCAGGGTCAACGGTTGGTGCCCACCCGCTTCAAATCGGCCCAGTCAATCAGATCGGGTTCAGTCAAACGGAACCGCGTTAAAACAGAATCGCCGCCGCGGTTCCCTGCCGATAAGGGCCAGGAACCGCGGCGGCGGTGCAGTGGTTACCTATTGCCGCGGATCGGGGTTACGCGGCTGCTCGCTGCCCATATCCGCAGCACCGAAAAGTTTCTCAGCCGGCGAATCGGCCTCGGAGTTCGCGCGCGCCATCAGCTCGGGATGATGCAGGTCCAGTGCGGGGCGTTCCGAGCGGATCTTCGGCAGCGAGGTGAAGTTGTGCCGCGGCGGCGGGCAGGAAGTGGCCCACTCCAGGGATCCGCCGAAGCCCCACGGATCATCCACCTCGACCTTCTTGCCGTGCCGCCAGGTGGCGTAGACATTCCAGAGGAAGGGAATCATGGACAGCGCCAGAATTCCCGCCCCGATGGTGGAGAGCTGGTTCATTCCGGTGAAGTTGTCCTCCACCAGGTAATCCGCATACCGCCGGGGCATCCCCAGCACTCCCAGCCAGTGCTGGATCAGGAACGTGGTGTGGAAACCCAGGAAAAGCAGCCAGAAATGGATTTTGCCGAGCCGTTCGTTCAGCATTTTCCCGGTGAATTTGGGCCACCAGAAATAGAATCCCGCGAACATTGCGAACACCACGGTTCCGAACACCACGTAGTGGAAGTGCGCCACCACGAAATAGGTGTCCGAAACATGGAAGTCCAGCGGCGGAGAGGACAGGATGATGCCGGTCAGACCGCCGAAGAGGAAGGTGATCAGGAAGCCGATGCTCCACAGCATGGGGGTCTCGAAGGTGATGGACCCCCGCCACAGGGTGCCGATCCAGTTGAAGAACTTCACGCCTGTAGGCACCGCGATCAGCATGGTCATGAAGGAGAAGAAGGGCAGCATGACCGCGCCGGTCACGTACATATGGTGCGCCCAGACGGTCATCGACAAGGCTGCGATGGCAATCGTGGCGAACACCAGGCCCTTGTAACCGAAAATGGATTTACGGCTGAAGACCGGGAAGATTTCCGAGACGATGCCGAAGAACGGCAGGGCGATGATGTACACCTCGGGATGGCCGAAGAACCAGAACAGGTGCTGCCACAGGATGGACCCGCCCCGTTCCGGGTTGAAGATGTCCGCACCGAAGCGCCGGTCCGCCCCCAGAGCAAACAGCGCGGCTGCCAGCGGCGGAAACGCCATCAGCACCAGGATGGCCGTAACCAGGGTGTTCCACGTGAAGATCGGCATCCGCCACATGGTCATGCCCGGAGCGCGCAGGCAGATGATGGTGGTGACAAAGTTGACCGAACCCAGGATCGTGCCGAAACCGGATAACGCCAGCCCGAAGACCCACAAGTCACCGCCGAGACCGGGGCTGAACGCAACGTTGGACAGCGGCGTATAGGCAGTCCAGCCGAACGACGCGGTGCCCTGCGGCGTGATGAACCCGGACAGTGCAATCAGCGAGCCAAACAGGAAGAACCAGAACGCCAGCGCATTCAGGCGCGGGAACGCGACGTCGGGCGCCCCGATCTGCAACGGCATGATCACGTTCGCGAAGCCGGCAAACAGCGGAGTGGCGAACATCAGCAGCATGGCGGTGCCGTGCATGGTGAAGAGCTGGTTGTACTGCTCCCGCGTCTGCAGGATCTGCATCCCCGGCTCAAACAGTTCGGCCCGGATGAGCAGTGCCATCACACCGGACAGCGAGAAAAAGACAAAAGACGCGATCAGGTACATAAAACCGATGGTCTTGTGGTCCGTGGAGGTGAGCCAGTTGACGACGATCCGCCCCCTGGACACCGGCACCACCCGGGGCGCTACAAAAGTTCCATCCGGTTCCGCGGTGTATTTCACTGTCGACATGGAACTATCCCGATCCGCCGAAGGGTACTGCCCTGTCAGGAAAGACTGTGGTTGGTATCGTATGGCGGCGGCGGACGGCCCGCCAGACCCCTGGGAGAATCCGCAGACAGGGGCACGCGATGCGGCGGCTCCGTTCCGGAACCGGTGCCGTCCGGAGGAAGGGCAAGGCACAATGCAATGATGGACAACCAGACCCGTTCGACCGAAACACCTCCGCCCCGGACCGCAGTCATTACCGGGGCAGGTACGGGGATCGGCCGTGCCACGGCCCGGGCTTTCCTGTCCGCCGGCTTCCGGGTGGTCCTGGCCGGACGCCGGGAGGCGGAACTGCAGGAAACCGCAGCCGGATCCGACGCGGCACTCGTGGTGCCCGCCGACATAACGGTGCCCGACGACGTCGAGCGGCTTTTCGCCGCGGCCGTCGGCGCATTCGGGCGGATAGACGTGTTGTTCAACAATGCCGGGACGTTCGGCCCCACGGGCAGCGTTGACGAGCTGAGCATCGAGGACTGGGACCGGACCCTGGCGGTGAACGTCACCGGCACCATGCTGTGTGCCGCTGCTGCCGTGCGGCACATGAAGGCCCAGTCCCCGCAGGGCGGCCGGATCATCAACAACGGCTCGGTCTCGGCGCACACGCCCCGTCCGCTTTCGGCAGCGTATACCGCGACGAAGCACGCGGTTACCGGCCTGACCAAGGCCATAGATCTGGACGGGCGCCCCTTCGGCATCACCTGCGGGCAGATCGACATCGGCAACGCCGCCACCGACCTGCTTGCGGGGATCAGCGGCGGGCAGGGCGCGCTGCAGGCCAACGGCACCCGGGCGGTGGAACCCTCGTTCCCCGTGGAAGAGGCCGCTGCCGCCGTGCTGTTTATGGCTTCCGCCCCGGCGGCGGCCAATGTCCGCTCACTGCTGGTCACCGCGACGGGGATGCCTTTCGGCGGCCGCGGCTAGATCCTCGTCGCTAGCTTTCCCGGGCCTTCCGGGTCTCCTTCTCACTGGCCTTCTGCAGCGCCTCCACCAGCTCGTCCTTGGTCATCTTCGAGCGGCCGGGAACGTCCAGTCGGGACGCGAGTTCATACAAGTGGTCCTTGGAGGCGTTGGCGTCGACTCCCCCGGCGGTGTCCCTGGAGGAGTTGCGCCCTTCGGCGGCACGGGCATCGGAGGGGCCCTTCTGCGCCTTTTCCTCCCAGTGGTCACCCACTTTTTCGTGGGTGTGCTTGAGGGAGGCGTACGCCGTCCGGGCGGCCCGCTCGCCGTCGCCGTATTCCTCCACCGCTGAATCGTAGGTTTTGGCGAAGGTGTCCTGCGCCTTGGAATCCGAGCGCTGCAGGGTCGAAGGCAGTTCGCTCTTCACTGCGCGGTCGTTCTTGCCGGTCTTAGGCATCGTTTTCCCTGTCCCTGGCGTCCGCGTCGACTCCGTTCGGGTCCATTGCCTCCAGCACCTCGTCAGAATCGGTGTCGTCCGGCAGTGGTTCCGGTTGGCGCCATTCCTCGAGATGGCCCGGGCGCGTGGTCTTGGTCAGGTCCTCGGTCTCGAGCTTCAGTTCCTCATCGAGGCGGCGCCCGTGGGTGCTGTTTCCGCGTTCAGCCATGATGCGTTCCTTCCGGTCCGTCGGCAGCGAGCGTCCTTACGGTGTACCACCCTTCACGGCACGGGATCAACCAAAAACTCCCCCGCCGATTCCGGGCGATACCCGGAAAGCGGCGGAGGAGTTTGGCGGCAAGGGCACGTGCCCGACGCGCGGTTACGCGGTGGCGGCGGCGGCCTCGATGTCGTCGTCGTCAATGCCGAGCATCTCCAGCTTTCCGCTCTTGCGGTCCGCCAGGTACAGCTTCATTTCCTTCTTGATCACGGGCAGCAGCAGGTACACGCCGAGCAGGTTCACGAACGCGCAGACAAAGAGCGCGGCGTCGGCGAAGCTGATGACCTGGCTGAAGGACAGGACGCAGCCGGCCACGGTGAAGAGCAGGAAGATGACCTTGTAGGCGATCTCGCGGCGCTTGCCGCGGCCGAAGAGGTATTCCCAGGACTTCAGGCCGTAGTAGGACCAGGTGATCAGGGTGGAGTAGGCGAAGAGCGCCACGGCAATGGACAGCACGATCGGGAACCACGGCAGGACGGTGGCGAAGGCGTCGGAGGTGAGGATGACGCCGTCGGGCGCGTCGCCTCCGGCCTGGACCTGGTCAATCCCTGCCTGCAGGCTGGGGGTGGAGGCCATGATGATGGCCAGGGCGGTCATGGTGCAGATGAGCACGGTGTCCACCAGCGGTTCGAAGAGCGCCACGAAGCCTTCGCTGACCGGCCGGCGGGTCTTGACTGCGGAGTGCGCGATGGCCGCGGAGCCAACGCCGGCCTCGTTCGAGAAGGAGGCCCGCTGGAAGCCGACGATCATCACGCCGATGATGCCGCCGGCGAAGCCCTCGGGACGGAAGGCGCCTTCGATGATGGCGCCGAAGGCTGCCGGTACGTTCTCGAAGTTGACGATGATGACGAACAGGCAGGCCAGAATGTAGATGCCGGCCATGGCGGGCACCAGCTTGGAGGTGGTGGCACCGATCGACTTGATGCCGCCGAGGATCACCACGGCGACCAGGGCTGCCAGGACCAGGCCGAAGATCAGGGCCGCTCCAGCGCTGCCGAGGAAGCCGTCCTCGCCGCCGGTGACGTTCTGGATCTGCGCGAAGGTCTGGTTGGCCTGGAACATGTTGCCGCCGGCCACGCCGAAGATCAGGATCGCGACCGCGAAGATTCCGGTGAGGATCTTCGCCGGCCAGCGGCCCAGGCGCCGGAAGGCCACCGGCAGGTACTTGAACGGACCGCCGCTGATCGAGCCGTCCGCATGGACCTCGCGGTACTTCACGCCGAGCGTGCATTCGGCGAACTTCGAGGCCATGCCGAGCAGCCCGGCCAGGATCATCCAGAAGGTCGCACCGGGGCCGCCGAGGGCCATGGCCGCGCCGACACCGGCAATGTTGCCCAGGCCGACGGTGCCGGAAAGAGCGGAGGTGAGGGCCTGGAAGTGCGGCACCTCGCCCGGATCATCCTTGGAGGAGAATTTGCCGCGGACCACCTGGGTGGCCACCTTCAGTCCGCGGAACTGGATGAAACCGAAGTAGAACGTAAAGACGATGCCGGCGATGATCAGCCAGGCGACGACCGCGGGGAAGCTGAAGTCCCCGATGGTGATCGGGAAGAACACGATCCCGGAGAACACAGCTGTAATCGGTTCAAAGAAGGAGTTGACGGCGGCGTCAATGGTGCCGAGCAGCCCACCGTCCTCCGATGCCGGTGCCATGGAAACTGCCCGTGCTGCGTTCACTGGATTGAACCCCTGTTTTCTGTAAGCGTGCTGTCAAATGCGACAACATAGCCTCGCTTAACCCAGTGGTATTGCACAAATCACACTCTGTACGTGAGACGGGGTGTCAGCACTCCACCACGTTGACGGCCAGGCCGCCGAGCGCGGTTTCCTTGTACTTGGAGCTCATATCGCGCCCGGTTTCCCGCATCGTCACAATGACTTCATCCAGCGAGACCCGGTGCTCGCCGTCGCCCCAGAGCGCCATTTTCGCGGCATTGACGGCCTTCGCGGCACCGATGGCATTGCGTTCGATACAGGGCACCTGCACCAGCCCGCCGATCGGATCGCAGGTCAGGCCCAGATTGTGTTCCATGGCGATCTCGGCAGCGTTTTCCACCTGCTCCGGGGTGCCGCCCAGGATCTCGGCCAGACCGGCGGCGGCCATGGACGACGCCGAACCGACCTCGCCCTGGCAGCCCACCTCTGCGCCCGAGATGGAGGCCTGTTCCTTGTAGAGCACCCCCACGGCGGCGGCGGCAAGGAGGAAGCGGACCACGACGTCGTCGCGCTGCTCCGGTGTCGCGTTCTCCATCCCGGGGCCGTAATGGGTGGCGTAGAACATCACCGCGGGGATGATGCCCGCGGCGCCGTTGGTGGGCGCAGTGACCACCCGTCCGCCGGACGCGTTTTCCTCATTGACGGCCAGGGCCACGAGGTTCACCCATTCCTGCCAGAATTTCGGGTCCCGGTTCGGGTCCTCGGCGCGCAGCCGGGTGTGCCAGGCCGGAGCACGACGGCGGACCTTCAACCCGCCGGGCAGCAGCCCGGTGCGGCGGATGGCGGAGTTTTTGCACTCCTCCATCACGTCGCGGATGTGCAGCAGGCCGGAGCGGATGTCCGCTTCGGTACGGGAGGCTTTTTCGTTGGCCAGCATCACTTCGCTGATGCTCAGTCCGCTGCCGGTGCAGTGCTGCAGCAGCTCGACGGCGGTGCGGAAGGGGTAGGGGAGGTCGGACTTGCTGGCCTCCAGTTCCAGGGCATCCGCCCGTTCTTCACCCTCGCGGACAATGAAGCCGCCGCCTACGGAGAAGAACGTGGCCTCGTGTATTGCCGAGCCGTCGGCGGCCAGGGCGGCGAACTTCATGCCGTTGGTGTGCCGCGGCAGCACCGTGAGCGGGTGCAGCACAATGTCCGCCTCGCCGTATTCCAGCGGGCAGGCCACGGCGCCGGGAACCTGAGCGCACAGCTGCAGTTTCCGGGTCGCCTCAATGTCGGCCAGCCGCTGCTCCACCTGCTCGGGCAGGATCAGTTCGGGGGCGAAGCCTTCCAGCCCCAGCAGTACTGCAGTCATGGTGCCGTGGCCCCGGCCGGTTGCCGCGAGGGAACCGTACAGGTCCACCCTCAGGCCGGCGACGGCGGCCAGGCTGCCGGCGTCGACCAGCTCCGCCGCGAATACGGCAGCGGCACGCATCGGGCCCACCGTGTGGGAGCTCGATGGGCCGATGCCCACGGTAAACAGGTCAAAAACGCCGACAGCCAAGGTAGTGCTTCCTAACGGTTTGCCGCAGCGGGGGCAGCGGCGAGATCCGCCACCTCCGGGTACAGCGGGTGGGCCTGCGCGAGAGCGGTAACGCGTTCGCGCAGGGGTGCCAGGTCGGTGTCCGAACCGGCGATGAGAGCCTGGGCAATGATGTCCGCGACTTCCCGGAACGCATCTTCGCCGAAGCCGCGAGTGGCCAGGGCCGGGGTGCCGATGCGCAGGCCCGAGGTCACCATGGGCGGCCGTGGATCGAACGGTACGGCGTTGCGGTTCACGGTGATGTCGATCTGCGCGAGCCGGTCTTCGGCCTCCTGGCCGTTGAGGGCCGCATTGCGCAGGTCCACCAGCACCAGGTGCACGTCCGTTCCGCCGGACACCACGGAGATGCCGGCGGCAGCGACGTCGTCGGCCAGCAGGCGATCGGCAAGGATACGTGCCCCGGCGAGCGTGCGCTCCTGCCGCTCCTTGAACTCGGGGGTGGCGGCAATCTTGAAGGCGGTCGCCTTGCCGGCAATCACGTGTTCCAGCGGGCCGCCCTGCTGTCCGGGGAAGACCGCGGAGTTGATCTTCTTGGCAATATCGGCGTCGTTGGACAGGATAATGCCGCCGCGGGGACCGGCAAGGGTCTTGTGCGTGGTGGTGGTGACCACGTGGGCGTGGGGGACGGGGCTGGGGTGCAGTCCTGCAGCCACCAGACCGGCGAAGTGGGCCATGTCCACCATCAGGTAGGCACCCACCTCGTCCGCGATGCGGCGGAATTCGGCGAAGTCCAGCTGGCGTGCGTAGGCGGACCAGCCGGCCACGATCAGCTTGGGCTGGTGTTCCTTGGCAAGGGCCTCTACTTCGGCCATGTCCACGCGGTGGTCCTCTTCGGACACGTTGTAGGGCACCACGTTGTAGAGCCGGCCGGAGAAGTTGATCTTCATGCCGTGGGTCAGGTGCCCGCCGTGTGCCAGGGACAGGCCCAGGATGGTGTCTCCGGGCCGGATCAGGGCGTGCATGACGGAGGCGTTGGCCTGCGCGCCGGAGTGCGGCTGCACGTTGGCGAAGTTCGCTCCGAAGAGGGACTTGGCGCGGTCGATGGCCAGCTGCTCAATGACATCCACGAATTCGCAGCCGCCGTAGTAGCGGCGTCCCGGGTAGCCTTCGGCGTACTTGTTGGTGAGCACCGAACCCTGGGCTTCCATGACGGAAACGGCGGTGTGGTTCTCCGAGGCGATCATCTCCAGGCCCTGCTGCTGCCGGCGGAGCTCGTTGTCGATCTGCGCTGCGACCTCGGGGTCGACTACCGCGAGGGAATCGTTGAGGTAATCGCTCACAGGTCGCCGCCGTTCTTTTCCGCGTATTCCTCGGCGGAGAGGAGCGCGCCCTCACTCGTGGCGTTCACGGTGAACAGCCAGCCGGCGCCGTACGGGTCCTCGTTCAACAGGGCCGGATTGTCGATGGCCTCCTGATTGATCTCCACGATCTCGCCGGAAACGGGGGCGTAGAGGTCCGAGACGGACTTGGTGGACTCAACCTCGCCGCAGGTCTCGCCGGCGGTCACCGTGTCGCCGACGGCGGGAAGGTCAACATAGACGACGTCGCCGAGTGCGTCCGCTGCGACGGCGGAAATGCCGACGCGGACGGGGCTCGAGGAGTCCACCCACTCGTGCTCGGCGGAATAACGGAGTCCTGCGTTTACTTTGCTCATCTGTTTGCCTTTCGGAAGAAGCTTGATCGTGTCGTTCTCTAGTCCAAAGTCTAGGTCGGGGCGCCGGAAGCGCGGCATTCTGCCGCCCTTAGACACCTCGCTCGTTCCTCGCTCGGCGATGCGGGCTACACAGAATGCCCCGCGTCCGACGCGTTCCTTCGCCTCGCCAACGCCTCCACCTGCTTACGTGAGCGGCGCTGGGCACTGCCACACCGCATCACCCTCGCGCCGCCGTCAGAAGAATCTCTTTGTCTTTGGCGTTACTGCTTGCTGCGCTTATAGAACGGAAGCTCGACAACCGTGAAGGATTCAGGCTTGCCGCGGAGGTCGACCTTAAGTTCCGTGCCGGGCTCCGTGAATGCCGCATCCACGTAGGCCAGGGCGATAGGGAAGCCGAGGGTCGGGCTGGGAGCACCGGAGGTGACTTCACCGATGACCGTTTCACCGTCGCTGCTGAGCACCGGGTAGTGGGAGCGGGCCGACCGACGGCCGGAGCCCTTCAGGCCCACGAGGCGGCGGGCAGGTCCGGCGGCTTTACGGGCTTCGAGGGCTGAACGGCCCACAAAGTTCCCCTCCTTGGAGAGGGCGACGACGGGTCCCAGGCCGGCGGCGTACGGGTCCGTGTCCAGGGTGAGTTCGTTGCCGTAGAGCGGCATCCCGGCCTCCAGGCGGAGCGAATCGCGGCAGGCCAGACCCGCCGGAATCAGTCCCCGGCCCTCACCAGCGGCCAGCAGCGCAGACCAGAGGTCCGCGGCGTCGTCGTTGGGGACGTAGATCTCGAACCCGTCTTCGCCGGTGTACCCGGTGCGGGCCACGAGCAGGTCCAGGGTCCGCTCCCCCGCCCGGATACCCACGGTGGCCGCTGCGTAGTACTTCATCCCGGTGACAGCTTCAGCCTGATCGGCGGGGACCAGGTCCAGCAGGATGGCTTCGGCAACCGGCCCCTGCACGGCCACCAGCGAAGTTTCCGCCGAGACATTGTTCACCGCGACGTCGAAGCCCTCGGCGCGCGACGCCAGTTCGGCGGCCACGGTGTCCGCGTTGCCGGCGTTGGGCACCACCAGATAGGAGTCGTCGGCGAGGCGGTAGCTGATCAGGTCATCGATGATCCCGCCGTCGTTGGTGGTGATCAGCGAGTACTTGGCGCGTCCCACCTTCACTGCGGAGAGCCTGCCGGCCAGTGCGTAGTCCAGGAACGCCCCGGCGTCGGGCCCGGAGACCTCCACTTCGCCCATGTGGGAGAGGTCGAACAATCCGGCTGCGCTGCGCACTGCCTTATGTTCGGCCAGCTCGGAGCTGTATTTGAGGGGCATCTGCCAGCCGCCGAAGTCGGTGAAGGAAGCGCCCAGCTGTTTGTGCGCTTCATACAGCGCCGTGTACTTCTCAGTCATGGAATGTTCCTTTTAGTTTTCGAAGTCTTCGATGGGCGGGCAGGAGCAGATCAGGTTCCGGTCCCCTGCGGCGCCGTCAATCCGGCCCACCGGCGGGAAGTACTTGTCCATGCGCAGGCTGCGCAGCGGGAATGCGGCCTGTTCGCGCGGGTAGGCACGGTCCCATTCGTTGGCGGCCACGACGACGGCGGTGTGCGGGGCATTGCGCAGCGGGCTTCCCTCGAGGGTGAAGTCCCCGGCGGCCACCTGGTCGATTTCGGCACGGATGGCGATCATGGCGTCGATGAAGCGGTCCATCTCGCCCAGGTCCTCGGACTCGGTGGGTTCCACCATCAGGGTGCCTGCCACTGGGAAGGACAGCGTGGGGGCATGGAAGCCGTAGTCCACCAGCCGCTTGGCCACATCCTCGGCGGTGACGCCGGTCTTGGCGGTCAGTTCACGCAGGTCCAGGATGCACTCGTGCGCCACCAGTCCACCCTTGCCCGTGTAAAGCACGGGGTAGTACTCGTTCAGGCGGGCGGCGACGTAGTTCGCCGCGAGCAGGGCGTGCTTGGTGGCGCTGGTCAGGCCTTCGCCGCCCATCAGGCTGACGTACGCCCAGGAGATAGGCAGCACGCCGGCGGAGCCGAAGCGGGACGCCGAGACGGGGATGTCCTCGCCGCCGGTCCAGGTGGCGGCGTCGCCGGGCATAAAGGGCGCGAGGTGCGCCTTGGCCGCCACGGGGCCGACGCCGGGACCGCCGCCGCCGTGCGGGATGCAGAAAGTCTTGTGCAGGTTCAGGTGGGACACGTCGCCGCCGAATTCGCCCGGCTGCGCCAGGCCGACCAGCGCGTTGAGGTTGGCGCCGTCAATGTAGACCTGGCCGCCGGCCTCGTGGACCGCTTCGCAGACGTCGCGGACGTCGTCGTCGAACACACCGTGGGTGGAGGGGTAGGTGATCATGATGGCGGCAAGGTTTTCGCGGTTCGCGTCGATCTTGGCGCGCAGGTCCGCGTGGTCGATGGCGCCGTCGTCGGCGGTGGCCACGACCACCACCTTCATGCCGGCCAGGACCGCAGAGGCGGCGTTGGTGCCGTGGGCGGACGCCGGAATGAGGCAGACGTTGCGCTGTTCGTCGCCGCGGGAGTGGTGGTAGCCGCGGATGGCAAGCAGGCCGGCCAGTTCACCCTGGGAGCCGGCGTTGGGCTGGATGGAAACGGTGTCGTAGCCGGTGATGACCGCGAGCTTCTCTTCCAGGTCCGCGATCAGTTCGCGCCAACCCTCGGTCTGGGAGTCCGGCGCGAACGGGTGGATGGAGGCGAACTCCGGCCAGGTCATGGCCTGCATTTCCGCGGTGGCGTTGAGCTTCATGGTGCAGGAGCCCAGCGGGATCATGGTGCGGTCCAGGGCCAGGTCGCGGTCCGAGAGGCGGCGCAGGTAGCGCAGCATCTGGGTTTCGGAGCGGTAGGAGGAGAACACCGGGTGCGTCATGAACTCCGAGGCGCGCAGCAGCCCCGCCGGCAGGTCGAAGCCTTCCGCGGATTCCACGGGTGCGGCACCGAAGGCGGCGGCGACGTCGGCAATCACGGCCGGCGTCGTCGTTTCATCGGCGGAGATACCCACGGTGTCCGCATCGATCCGGCGCAGGTTGATGCCCTTCGCTTCCGCGGCGGCAATAACCTCGGCAGCGCGGCCGGGGACGCGGGCAGTGACGGTGTCGAAGAAGGACTCGTGCAGCAGTTCGACGCCGGCGGCCTTCAGCGCCGTGGCCAGCGTCCGGGCGGAGTCGTGGGCGCGGCGGGCGATCGCGGTCAGGCCCTCGGGGCCGTGGTAGACGGCGTACATGGAGGCAACAATGGCCAGCAGCGCCTGCGCCGTGCAGATATTGGAGGTCGCCTTCTCCCGGCGGATGTGCTGCTCGCGGGTCTGCAGCGCGAGGCGGTAGGCGGGGGTGCCCGCCGAATCCTTGGAGACGCCCACCAGGCGGCCGGGCAGGGACCGCTCCAAGCCCTTGCGGACGGCCATGTAGGCGGCGTGCGGGCCGCCGTAGAACAGCGGAACGCCGAAGCGCTGCACGGAGCCGACGGCAATGTCCGCGCCCTGCTCGCCGGGAGGGGTGATGAGGGTCAGGGCCAGCAGGTCAGCGGCCACGGTGACGAGCGCGCCGCGCTCCTTCGCCTCGGCGATCAGGGCTGAGGAGTCGCCCACCACGCCGGATGCGCCGGGCTGCTGGAGCACGACGCCGGCCAGCTCGCCTTCGGGCAGTCCGTCGGCAAGGTCCGCAACAATAACGTCGAAGCCGAGCGCCTTGGCCCGGCCCTTCACCACGGCGACGGTCTGCGGGAAGAGCTCCGAGTCCAGGACAATGGCGCCGTTGCTGTGGGCCTTGTTGGACCGGCGCATCAGCAGCACCGCCTCAGCCACGGCAGTGGCTTCGTCCAGCAGGGACGCGTTCGCGATGGGCAGGGCGGTGAGATCCTGGACCATGGTCTGGAAGTTCAGCAGCGCTTCGAGCCTGCCCTGGGAGATTTCGGGCTGGTAAGGGGTGTAGGCCGTGTACCAGGCCGGGTCCTCCACCACGTTGCGCAGGATCACCGGCGGGGTATGGGTGCCATAGTAGCCCTGGCCGATCATCTGGACGGCCGTCTTGTTCTTCCCTGCAATCCTCCGCAGGGCCGCGAGGGTTTCCTCTTCGCTCTTCGCCGGGTCCAGGACCAACGGGAAATTCTGCCGGATCGCGGCGGGGACGGCCATGTCCACCAGACCGTCAAGGGAGTCGTAGCCGACAGCCTTGAGCATGGTTTCAACGGCGTCGGCACGGGCGCCGATGTGCCGGTCCACGAACGCGGCGGCAAGAGTCGAGGATGACGGTTCTACAGGCATTTGAGGCTCCAGGAAAGGCAGACGGGGGTACGTCGACGGCGACGGCTCCTCCCCGCTCTGTATTGGACCTGAGAGATTCCGCGGGTGTACTTCCGCTTGCACCGTCGGTGAGTTTCCGGCACGGCCGGGAACTGCTTTCCAGAGTTGCCTCGCTGTGGCGGTACGGGGGCCTGAGAGATTCCCGGGGAGGGTTTGCTCCTACGGCGCCCGCCGATGCTGATGCGCATCCGGCGGGGCTCTCCCGCCACGGCTGATAAAGGCATATTCAGTTGGAACTGCTGATGTGACAGGGCCAACTTTAGCCTGCCCCCGGCACCGCCTCAACCCTCAGACACGCCCGGGCGCGGGTGCCCGATGCCGTCCGGGAAGGCCCCCAACCCCCGTGTGACCTGCAACGTCACAGCTGCCTGAATTTGACGGGGCATGTTTACGGCTTCCAAACTGAAATGTCGGCGGCAGCGCCAACATCCAGGTTTGCCTTTTTGGGCGGCATAGGCGATTACGGCGGATGAGCTGCCGGCGGGTGCCTAAAAGAGAGATTTCAATGTCTGAGCACAGAACCCGCCCACCAAGCGACAGCGCTGTTCCCGCGCCGCAAAACAGGGCAGAGGAACCCCATCTAGCGCGTTCCCTGTCCAGCCGGCACATCCAGCTGCTGGCCATCGGCGGTGCCATCGGTACCGGTTTGTTTATGGGATCGGGCAAGACCATCTCCGCGGCCGGCCCGTCAGTGATCTTCGTCTACGCGATCATCGGCTTCATGCTTTTCTTCGTTATGCGGGCCATGGGCGAACTGCTGCTCTCCAACCTTCATTACAAGTCCTTCACCGACTTCTCGGCGGACCTGCTGGGCCCCTGGGCCGGCTTCTTCACCGGCTGGACCTACTGGTTCTGCTGGGTGGTCACCGGCATTGCAGACGTGGTGGCGATTGCCCATTACGTCACCTTCTGGTGGGGCAACGCTCCCCTGTGGATACCGGCCCTGGCCTGCATCCTGCTGCTGCTGGCCTTGAACCTGCCGACCGTCAAGGCGTTCGGTGAAACCGAATTCTGGTTTGCACTGATCAAGATCGTCGCCATCCTGACGCTCATCGTGGTGGGACTGGTCATGATCCTTACCGGCTTCACGCACGGCGACGGGGTTACCGCCGGCTTCGGCAACCTCTGGGAACACGGCGGCTTCTTCCCCACCGGCCCCATGGGCTTTGTCGCCGGCTTCCAGATTGCGGTATTCGCGTTTGTCGGCATTGAACTGGTGGGCACCACCGCGGCGGAAACCAAGGATCCGGAAAAGAACCTGCCCCGGGCCGTAAACTCCATTCCGATCCGCATCCTGCTCTTCTACGTAGGCGCCCTGGTGGTGCTGATGGCCGTGATCCCGTGGGACGAATTCAGCGCCGATGAAAGCCCGTTCGTGGGTATGTTCACCTTGGCCGGGCTCGGCACCGCCGCGGCTATCGTGAACTTCGTAGTGCTGACATCCGCGGCATCTTCAGCGAATTCCGGGATATATTCCACTTCACGTATGGTTTTCGGCCTGGCGCAGGAAGGCGATGCCCCCCGGCAGTTCGGCCGCCTCTCCCGGCGGAAGGTGCCCCAGAACGCCCTGTTCTTCTCCTGCACCTTCCTGCTGGCCGGCGTCGCCCTGCTGTACGCGGGAGAATCCGTCAGCGCCGCGTTCACCCTGGTGAGCACCATTTCGGCCCTGTGCTTTATGTTCGTCTGGTCCATCATCCTGATCAGCTACCTGGTGTACCGGAAGCGCCGGCCGCAGCTGCATGAGGCGTCGAAGTTCAAGATGCCCGGCGGCGTCGTGATGGCCTACCTGGTGCTGGCGTTCTTCGCGTTTATCCTGTGGACGCTCACCACCCAGACAGACACCCTGCAGGCGCTCCTCGTGACCCCCGTGTGGTTCGTCCTGCTGGGCCTCGCCTACGCCGTGCTGCGCCGGACCCCCGTGCATCAGGCGCGGGTAGCGGCACACCACGACGACGTCGCCCGCGAACGCGCGGCGCTCACGGCCGCGAAGCCGTAACCGGGCTCCTAGTACACCACCGTCCCCCGGGAGCTGACCGTTGCGCCGCCTCCCGGGGCACCGGCTTTGCTGCTGGCGTCTATCTCCAGTCCGAAGGTATTCAGCGGCACCTCCAGTGCTGAGACCAGGTGCGGCACCACTTCCTGCTGGATCCGTGCGATCACGCCCTGCACGTCCGCATCGGAATTCACCGTCACCTTCATGGCCAGGTCCGGCTCGTCAGCACTGCCCCGCAGGCGGACGGTTGAGCCCACCACTCCGGGCAGCTGTTCCGTCTCGTGGCTGACGGCGGCGGCCAGCACCTGCGGATCACACACGGTGACGCCGTGCGCCGGGTCTTCCTGCAGCCGAAATGTCCCTGCCGGCCGGGACCGGGGAATCTGGGCCAGAAGCCACCACAGACCCAGGACGCCGAGGATCACTCCGGCAAGCAGCATGCCCCACGGCACGTACTCCCCGGCCAGGAACCCCTGGCCGTCGGTTTCGGACAGCACCCGGTCCGAACGGCCCGGACTGCCGCCGACGAAGCGCTCCAGGCCTCCGCCGGCAATAAGTGCTGCCAGCACTCCGGCAGCAAGGAAAAGGACCCCAAGGATTATCAGCCACGTCCGGTTGGCTTTTCCTGAATGGTGCCTCATTGCGCTGCCTTCCTCTGCCGGTCCCGGCTGTCAGTCCCGCGTCCGGATAGTTGCCGTAACTTCCGGCACCGGATCCAGGCCGGTGGCGGCTAGGCGTGAGCGCACCCCGTCCACCACCCAGTGCTGCAAATCGGTGGTGCCGTGCAGCGCCGTCGTCACGTCCAGATGGACTTTGCGTGAGGACGCCGTCGCGGAGGCGGAGGCGACCCCGTCAATGTGGTCGCAGGTGGATGCCGCCAATCGCGCGACTGCGCGCCGGCTCATCACCGCGGTTTCCCCGCCCCGGACCGACGGAACGCCTCCCGATTCCACGGCTCCGGGCAGACCGGGCATATTCACCGGCTTTGCCTGCAGCGGCAGTGCGGAGAAGTCTCCGGGGACCATCCCGCACAGCAACAGGATCAATCCGATCAGGAGCAGCACTACGGCACCGGTCCAACCCCTGGTGCTGTCCCATCCGGTCTCAGAAAGCCAACGCAGCGGTTCCGTCACGAACGCCGGCCAACTCCCCTGGATGAGGCGCGCGACGGCGGCCCAAACCAGGCCCACACCGAGCGCCAGCATCACGATGGCCGAAATTGTTGCGGGGACGGAACGGCTGGGCCTGCGCCGCATGGACACCGGCGGCGGGATCTTCGCGTTCATTGCAGTTTCCTTCGACCGCGCGTGTCCCGCTGCGGCGGCTTCAGCCAGGAAACCGTAATGTCCACCTGCCGCACCTGGACTCCGGTCAGCTCGGTGACCCGCTCCGTGATCCGGCGGCGCAGTTGTTCGGTTGTCTGGCGCAGCGGCATCGGATACGGCAGCCCCACGGTGACCTTGAGGCTGGCGACATTTCCGGCCAACTCCACGCTGGCATCCGGCCGTGCGGAAAGATCCGCGCGGCTGCCGATACCGAGGAACCCCCCGGAACTTCCGCCTGCAAAAGTCTCATCCCGGGCTACCTGGCTGGCCGTTTTCTCCAGCACCCGCCGGGCCAGAACGGTTTCCCCGCGGTCATCGACATCCCGCCCCGAAGGCAGCGATGGCGGCGCCGTGGGAATGCTCATCGGCTTGACGCTTTACCGAGCATCCCCGCGACGTCCACCTTCCCATCCGCCACCAACCCCACCAGCAGCCCGATCAGGCCGAACAGCAGCGTAATGAGGAAGGCCAGCCAACCGCCGAAGGCCAGCACGATTCCCAGCACCAGCCCGATTAACAGACACCACCGCGTTGCGGACATGGAGTCCTCCTTCTGGTTGTTGTACGGCCCTTACTCCAGGCTCTTGGACTGGCTGGAGGGCTGCTGGTCGTCCTGGTCCTCGTTCTCGTCCGGGAGGTGGACATCGGTGACATTCACGTTCACCTCCAGCACTTCCAGGCCGGTGGCGTTTTCCACGGACCGGATGACGTTGCGACGGATGCCCTGGCTCACCTCCACCACGGAAAAGCCGTACTCCACCACGATGCTGACGTCGATGGCCGCCTGGCGTTCACCCTTTTCCACAGTGACGCCGTTGCTGACGTTGGTCTGCGAACCCGGGATCCTTTCGGTCATGGAACTGAAAGCCCGCCGGGCGGCATTGCCCATGGCATAAACGCCCGGCACCTCGCGGGTGGCCATGCCGGCCAGCTTCTGCACCACGGTTTCCTCGATGGTGGTGTCGCCCCGGGGTGTGTGCAGCGGCCCCGTCCGGCGCTCGGCGTCAACCGACGACGACGCCGGGGAGCCGCCCTGACCCTGGGGCGAGCCCTGCCCGGTCTGCATACTCTGGGCACCCTGCGGATTGGCCGTAGCGGACGTTGCCCCCGCTGTCTTTGATGGATCTGCCATGAGAATCATCTCCTGCGTTCATTGCGGATGCACCGCGCGCGTCCCTTACAGAGTTAATGACGTGCCCGGACCGGGATCGTCACGGCAAACCCGGAATTTCGACTGCCTTTGGCCCAGTCCGTCCTGCGGTTATTCCGTTATGGCCCCCGTTCTGGGAAACTCAACCGACGTCCGGCCGCTGCCGGACGGGACAGGGACACCATGGCAGGATCCGAGCTGCCGCATGCGGCGTATAACGGTGTGAGTTCCCCGCGCGCCGGGCCAGGGAACGGACCCGCGGACGAGGCGGCCCTGGTCGCACTGGCCCGCGGAGGAGACCTGCCCGCCTTCGAGTACCTTGTGGCCATTTACCAGCGCAGGTTGTTCCGGCTCGCCTACCGCATGCTTCGGGACCGCGGTGATGCAGAGGACGTCGTCCAGGACACGCTGACGGCCGGCTGGCGGATGCTCCCGACCTTGACCCGGGAGGAAGCCTTCGGCGGCTGGGTCTACCGGACGGCGACCAACCGCTGCCTGGATGTGCTTCGGCACCGCACCTCCCACCCCCAGGACCTGCCCGGCGCCGATCCGCTGGCTGACGCGGCGGCCGTTGCCACCGCACGCGACTCGGACCGGGAAGCGGATCCGCACCGCACGGCGGAGGTGGCGGCGGAATTGGAGTCCCTGCGGCGGGCCCTCTCCCTGCTTCCTGCGGATCAGCGGGCCTGCTGGCTGCTGCGCGAGGTCCATGGGCAGAGCTATGCGGAGATCGGCGCTGCGCTGCGCATCAGCCCGCAGGCCGTACGCGGACGGTTGTTCCGGGCCCGCGAACACCTGTCAGCAGCCATGACGCAGTGGAGGTAATCCCTTGTAATTCCACTTGTCAGACAATAATATCCACGATACGGAAGAAGTAACCGGCATCACTTTACTGCTGTCCACCGGATTGCCACAGGGAGAATCATTATGGCCATTGAAGTAACCGACTCCTCGCCCACCGAAGGAGCGGAACACATCCTGACCCCCGAAGCGCTGGAATTCATCGAGGAACTCCACCGCCGCTTCCGCAGCACCCGCGACGAGCGCCTTGCCGCCCGCTCGGTCCGCCGCCAGGAAGCCGCCTCCACCGGCCGGCTGGACTTCCTGCCCGAGACCGCGGACATCCGCAGCGGGGACTGGAAGGTGGCAGAGGCACCCGCCGCGCTGCAGGACCGCCGGGTGGAAATGACCGGCCCCGCGTCCCCCGCCAAAATGGCCATCAACGCCCTGAACTCAGGTGCCAAGGTGTGGCTGGCCGACCTTGAAGATGCCTGCACCCCCACCTGGCACAACGTGGTGGATTCGCAGGTGAACCTCTACCGTGCTGCGCGCAACGACCTCTCCTTCACCTCGCCCGAGGGCAAGGAGTACGCACTGCGCACCGATGCGCCGCTCGCCGTCGTCGTAATGCGCCCGCGCGGATGGCACCTGCCCGAAAAGCACGTGCTGATCGACAGCGAACCCGCCGTTGGCGCACTGGTGGATTTCGGACTCCACTTCTTCTCCAATGCCCGGCACCTGCTGGACAACGGACAGGGGCCGTATTACTACCTTCCCAAGATGGAAAGCCATCTGGAGGCGCGTCTCTGGAACGACATCTTCACCTTCTCGGAGGAGTATGTCGGCGTGCCGCAGGGCACCGTGCGCGCCACCGTCCTGATCGAAACCATTCCGGCAGCCTTCGAAATGGACGAGATCCTCTACGAACTGCGTGATCACGCCTCCGGGCTGAACGCCGGACGCTGGGATTACCTTTTCAGCATGATCAAGGTCTTCCGCGATGCCGGAAAGGCCTATCTGCTGCCGGACCGCGCCGATGTCTCCATGACGGCACCCTTTATGCGCGCCTACACCGAACTGCTCGTGAAGACCTGCCACCGCCGCGGTGCCTTTGCCATGGGCGGTATGGCCGCCTTCATTCCCAACCGCCGCGAACCGGAAATCACGGCGAGCGCGCTGGAGAAAGTGAAAGCGGACAAAACCCGTGAGGCCGGTGACGGCTTTGACGGTTCCTGGGTGGCCCATCCGGATCTGGTGCCCGTCTGCCGCGACGTCTTCGACGAGGTCCTGGGCGAGAAGCCGAACCAGGTGGAGCGCCAGCGCGAGGACGTGTCCGTGACGGCCACCGACCTGCTCGATGTCAGCACCGCCGACGGCTCCATCACGGAGGCAGGGCTGCGGTCCAACCTCTATGTGGCCATCAACTACGTTGCCATCTGGCTTTCCGGCAACGGTGCCGTCGCCATCCGGAACCTGATGGAGGATGCGGCCACCGCGGAGATTTCCCGCTCCCAGGTCTGGCAGCAGGTGCGCAACAGCGTGGTGCTTGAGGATACCGGCGAGACCGTCACCGAGGAGCTGGTCAGCCGGCTGCTGGCCGAAGAAACGGAACGGCTGCGCGGGGAAGTATCGGATGAGATGTTCACGGGTTATTTCGAGCCGGCCAGCCGGATCATCGGGGAGATCAGCCTGTCCAAGGACTACACGGACTTCCTGACCCTGCCGGCGTACGAGCTGATCGACTAGTCCTCCGGCACGCGGGCCTTGCCGGAGGGCGGCAGGGCCCGCAGATAGCCGCTCCCCCAGCGGGTGATTGCGTTGTACGCCTGTGCGCGGACCGCCGGTGCGGACAGGAACACGTCATGCATCGCATTGGGGATCCGGTCCACGCTCACGGTGGAGCCAAGGGAGAGCGCGCGGTGGGCCACTACGTTGACGTCCAGCACGACGTCGGAGCGTGCCGCATCTTCCGACCAGCGCGGGTGCAGGTAGCTGTTGTCTGACAGCAGCACCAGCACGGGCAGCTGCAGTTGGAGGCCTGCGGCGACCGTTGCCTGGGCGGAGAACACTGCATGCAGGAAGGCGACCGTGACCGGGAACCCCCGCACCGGACGCCATTCGGTGTCGTAATGCCATTCCCCGCCGAACGCGGCGGACACCGTCCGGGTGTAGATCCCGGGGTCAACCGGCGGCAACGGCCGGCGCGGGTGGTGCTGTGCCTCCAGGCTGACCAGCGGTGAAATAACCCGGCGCGCCAGTTCCGTGGCCTGGAATTCCAGCCAGGGGCTGTTCAGGATCAGGGCTGCGGCCCGGCCGGGGTGGCGCTGCGCCCAGAGCGCCAGCGTCAGGCCGCCGGTGGAATGCCCGAGCAGGATCAGCGGCCTGGCGTCTGCAGCGTTCTGCCCCATGGCTTCCATGGCTGCTCCCACATCCGCGTCATAGTCGCTGAGGTCCTGGACGTATCCGGGCTCCTCCCCCGGGCGCAGGCTCCGCCCGTAGTTGTGCAGGTCAACGGCGAAGAACCGCGCTCCCTGCCCGGCCCAGTAGCTCGCCAGTTCGGTCTGGAAGAAGTAGTCCGACCAGCCGTGCACGTAGAGAACATCCGCCGTCGGAACATCCGCCGTCGGAACATCCGCCGTCGTGCCTGACGGCGGATCCGGCGGCGTGTAGCGGACCAGGGTGGCGATCTTGCCGCCGGGCAGGTCCAGGGTCAGCTGGTCGAATCCCTCGCCCAGGAAGTCCGGCTCCCACCCGCGCCGGGGGTGCGGTTTACTCATGCAGAACCGCCGTCGAAGCGGATGACCTGGCGGATGGCGAGGCCGTCCGCCAGGGTGTCCATGGCCGAGTTGATGTCTTCCAGCGCAATGGTGGAGGAAACCAGTTCCTCCACCGGCAGTTTTCCCTCCCGCCACAGCTGCGCGTAAACCGGGATGTCCCGGGCGGGAACGGCGGAACCGAGATAGCTGCCGATGATGGTCCGGGCTTCGGCGGTCAGCGTGAGCGGCGTGATTTCGGAGGTCTGGTCCGGGGCCGGCAGCCCTACCGTGACGGTGGTACCCCCGGGGGCGGTGATCCGTACGGCCGTTTCAAAGGCGCGGGGATGGCCGGCAGCCTCGATCACCAGCGCGGGGCGGATGCCGGCGTCGAGCGCCTCCTGCGGCGTGTACACCGCGTCGGCGCCGAGCTCCCGGGCGCGTGCCAGTTTCTCCGGCAACGAGTCAATGCCGATCACACTGTGCACGTCCAGCGACAGTGCCGTCAGCAGCGCCGCCATGCCGACGCCGCCGAGCCCGACGATCGCGACGTCGTCGTCCTTGCCCGGACGGGCCGGGTTCAGCACCGCGCCGCCTCCGGTGAGGACGGCGCACCCCAGCAGGGCCGCCACGTGCGGCGGAATGTCATCATCCACGGGTACCACCGATTTCCGGTTGACCACGGCGTGCGTGGCGAAGCCGGAGACGCCGAGATGGTGGCGCACCTCCCCGCCGTCCGCGGCAGTCAAGCGCATCCCGCCGTCGAGCAGCGTGCCGGCATTATTCGCTGCCGATCCCGGGATGCAGGGCATCTTGCCCTCGGTCCGGCAGCCTGCACATTCGCCGCAGCGGGGCAGGAAGGCCATCACCACGCGCTGTCCGACGGCTAGGTCCTCCACGCCCTCGCCCAGCTCCTCCACCTTTCCCGCGGCCTCGTGGCCGAGCAGCATGGGCAGCGGCCGAACCCGGCTGCCGTTCACCACCGACAGGTCCGAATGGCACAGGCTCGCCGCCTCGATGCGCACCATGATTTCACCCGGCCCGGGCGGCTGCAGCTGGAGATCCTGGACCACCACCGGCCGGGACTGAGCGTAGGGGCGCGGGGCGCCGATGGTCTGCAGGACCGCGCCCCGGATGGACCTGGTGCTTTCGGTGCCCATGAACTCTCCCTCGAGTAAATTTCGAACCGGCTTCCGGTCCCTTTCGATACGCCAGCCCTATTCCACCACGACGAACCCGGGCCGTCCCGCTGTTTCCGCCGCCCGAACCGCTTCAACACGGCATCGGTGCCCGCCCGGCCGCCATTCCTTTGGCAAGATTAGGGCCATGAGTAAGAGTTCCAGGACCGTACCGGCGCTGCCGGACAAAGACACCCTTGCGCTGAAGCGCGCGCTGGCTGCCGGCGACGTCACCGTCTTCGTGGACGGCACGGCGCTGCGGCTGCCCGACGCCGCCCGGGACGCTGTGCTGGACCTGCTGTCCCGACTTGCCGCGGGCGCCCCCGTGACGGTGTCCTCGGAGCCTGCCGCGCCGGTGGATCCACCGCTTCCGGCCGGACCGGTGCCCCTGCTGACCACTTCCCAGGCGGCCGCCGCGGCGGGCATCTCCCACACCTACCTGCGCAACCTGACGGATGCCGGGATTATCCCGGTCCAATACCGCGGCTCACACCGCCGGATCCGGATGGAAGACGTCCAGGCCTGGCTCGAATCGCAGCAGGCCGCGAGAGCAGCCAAAGCTGCGGGGGAAGCGGGGAGCGGCGCGGACAACACCGGCTCCTGATTTCGGCAGCCAGCCGGCGGAGGAAAACCGGCTCCCGGTGCCCCCTGCCCGGCCGCGCGGCAGGGGACCTATGCTGGGGATGTGTCGGCGGACACCCCGCCGGCTGACCCTACTGACGGAGCAATACTGTGATCATCGGTATCCCCAAGGAAATCAAGAACAATGAATTCCGCGTAGCAATTACAGCTTCGGGCGTGCACGAACTGCGCGCCCACGGACACCAGGTGCTGGTACAGAGCGGTGCCGGCACCGGCTCAAATATTACCGACGCGGAATATACCGCTGCCGGAGCGCAGATCCTGGACTCAGCCGACGACGTCTGGTCCCGGGCCGCTATGATCCTCAAGGTCAAGGAGCCCGTTGCCTCCGAATACCGGCATTTCCGGCCTGGCCTGATTCTCTTCACGTACCTGCACCTGGCCGCGGAGCCGGAACTGACCGCCGCCCTGCTGGACAGCGGCGTCACCGCCATTGCCTACGAGACCGTGCAGCGCGGCCGCACCCTCCCCCTGCTGGCCCCCATGTCCGAAGTGGCCGGACGGCTTTCGGTCCAGGTGGGGGCGCAGTCCCTGATGGCTCCCGCCGGCGGCCCCGGGCTGCTGCTCGGAGGCGTGCCGGGCGTCCGGCCGGCCAAGGTAGTGGTGTTGGGGGCCGGCGTGGCCGGGACCAACGCGGCAGCGGCGGCCGTCGGCGCCCATGCCGACGTCACGGTCCTGGACATCAATATTGACCGGCTGCGGGAACTCGATGAGCTGTACGCAGGCCGGATCAAGACCGTGGCCTCCAATTCCTTCGAGATCGAACGGGCCATCGTGGACGCGGATCTGGTCATCGGCTCGGTACTGATCCCCGGGGCCCGCGCCCCGAAGCTGGTCACCAATGACATGGTTTCGCGGATGAAACCGGGAAGCGTGCTGGTGGACATCGCGGTGGACCAGGGTGGCTGCTTTGAAGACAGCCATCCCACCACGCACGAAGATCCGACCTTCCGCGTGCACGGCTCCCTGTTTTACTGCGTGGCCAACATGCCCGGTGCGGTTCCGAATACGTCCACCTACGCGTTGACCAACGTGACGCTGCCGTACGCAGTGGCGCTGGCCGGCCTCGGAGTGGCCGGCGCCTTTGAGAAGTACCCGGACCTCGCCCACGGGCTCAATGTCGCCGGAGGCCGGGTCACCCACGCATCGGTCTCTGCGGCCCACGGGCTGGAGCTGGCCTCGGAATGGCCGGATCTGGTGACTTCCTAGCGTTTCAGACCGTCCGGTCCGCGGCGGCAGCGGACCGGACGGCGGCAGTCAGTGAACCGGTGCGGCAGCCTTGGGGCTGGGTTCGCGAAGGACCGGCTGGCCGAGCATGGAAATGATGACGGCACCCAGTGCCATCGGGATAACGAACAGGAAGTACAGGTCACCGGGCGTCCAGCCGCCGTCCATCAGGGTACCGGCCAGGATCGGCGAGATGATGGCGCCGATGCGGCCCATGCCGATCACCAGCCCCAGTGCCGTGCCGCGGACCTCACTCGTGTAGTAGGTGGGGCTGATCGCCAACATGCCGGCGATGGGCGCATTGGAGCCGAACCCTACCAGCGCCGCCGCGAACAGGGCCCAGCCAAGCGAACCGTTGGTCGAGTTGGCGAACACGACGAACGTGGCGGCACCGATCACGAAGAACACGGCCAGGACCTTGCGCATGGGGAAGCGTGCGCCTAGCAGGCCCAGCAGGACGCCGCCGACAATTGCCCCGACGCTGAAAAGCACTCCTGCGTTGATGCCGTCCTGGGCGGTGAAACCGCTTTCCGCAATCAGCCGGGGGGTCCAGGAGTTCGCGAAGTAGAAGCTCGCCATAAGGACAAAGTAGGCCAGGGCCAGCAGGATGGTTCGGCGGGCGTTGTAGCCGGTAAGGACGTCCGCAAAACGGGATTTGGCCTGCTCCTCCGCGAACACGGATTCCGGCAGCACATCCACGGCGGGCTGCCGGATGGCCCGCAGGCTCCGGTTGACACGTTCCAGTGCGCCTGCCGGCCGGCGGGTCAACAGGTAGTCGACCGATTCCGGGAATACCTTCATCACCAGCGGAATCATCAGGATGGTGACGACGGCGCCGAACAGGAAGGCCGAACGCCAGCCGTATTGGCTGATCAAAACGCCGCTGATCAGGCCGCCGAGGACGCCGCCGATTGGCTGCCCGATGCTGACGAGGGACAGGGCGGTGGATCGGCGCTTGGCATTGGAGAACTCGGAGGCGAAGACACTGATGGTGGACTGGAGCGTTCCAATGGCCACGCCCGTCAGGAGGCGGAGAATCAGCAGCACCGCATAGTTCGGGGCAAAGTAGGAGGCCAGCATGCCTGCGGCGACAATGCAGACTCCGATCAGCAGCGTCTTCTGCCGACCGATAATGTCCGAGACCGTCGAGACGAAGATGGATCCGACCGCCATGCCCACCAGTGCGGCGCTGAGCAGGTAGCCCAGCTGCGCGCCGTTCAACCCCCACTCTTCGGCCACATGGCTGGCGCTGAAGGCCATGACCAGGACATCGAAGCCGTCGATCATGTAAAGGGTGGTGCAAATGGCGATAATAGCCACCTGCCGCGGGCTCATCCGCGAATCTTCGATCCGTTCCTTGATTTGCACCAAACAAAGCTAACTGAGAACTGCGTCACTAAAGGATTCCATGTCGCGGGACGTCGAAATCGTTACGGACCCGGCACCGGCCGGACAACCCCCGGTGAACTCCCGATCCCGTTTGTCCGGCATGGATACTTCACAATAAGATGACGATTGGTCAAGACGTGGCCACAGGCTGTCTGCCAGCCGCACCCAACCTTTATCACCTCCGAGGAACCAGTGCCGTTTCGCCACGTCTGCCCCCGCGACACCTTTTTCCTAAGCGCCCCCAAGACCACGGTTACAGGCTTTTCCGTCAGCTCCCGCGGATTGGGGGCGGCAGCGTGACTACCGCCCGCGACGAAGAAGCAGCTTCGCACGTCCCCGCCGGCCCCACCCCGGCATCCGGTTCCGAGGCCGCCACGACACCGGGCTATTTCCCCCGTCTCCTCTCGGCAGCTGCCCATGTAAAACACATCGCCTCAGACAGCGCACTGGACCGGTTCGGCCTGAACCAGGGCAGCTTTCACCTGCTTGGATGCCTTGCCTCAGCGGCAGCTACGGAAGCTGAGCTGGCCAAGGCGACCGGCCAGTCCTCAACGGCTACAAGAGTCCACCTGCTGCAGCTCCAGTCCTCCGGATACTCCGCCCGGGACGAGTCCGGGATCTGGTCGGTTACCGACGCAGGCCTCAAGGCCATGGAGTGCGCAGATCTCGCCCAGGCGGAAGCGACCCTGGACGTAGATGACAGCCAGGAACTCCGGCAGGCGCTGAGCTCCCTCATCTCCTCGCTTGGGCTCGAGCAGCCCGAGGGCGGGACGCAGAAGAAACCCTGAGCTTGCTGGGCGGGGCGAACGCGCCCACCAACTCCTCCCAGCCCTTCTCCAGGCGGGGCAGGCCCATACCTTCCTCACCGCGCAGGTGGAGAAGCAGGCCTGCATCCAGGAAGGCCATCAACTGGTAGGCGGCAAGTTCCGGGTCCGAAACCGTGCCGGTCAGGCGGAGCAGCCCGTCGAGGTGCCGGCGTGCAAAGCTCCGGGACGGATGCTGGTAGCGGGTCCGGGGATCGACGTCGGCCGCCCGGGCCAGCTCGCCAGTCACGTTCAGCGATGCCAACCGTGCCAGGCCGAAGGCAAGCAGCCGGTCCCTGGGCGGCGCCCCTGGCCCCAACGGGGGCGGACCGAACAGGTAGGCGGTCCGGAAACCCTGCTCGGCATGGTCCAGAAGCGCCTGCATCAAGCCGGCGCGGGAGCCGAATCGCCGGAATACCGTCCCCTTGCCCACGTGTGCGCGCTCGGCAAGATCATCCATCGTCAGGGCGTCGGCACCGCCGGCTGCAACGAGTTCCAAAGCTGCTTCGAGCAGGCGGTGGTGGTTCCGGGCGGCATCCACCCGGATACCGGCTTGTGATGGTCCTCTCCCGCTCATGCGGGCCAGTGTAGCGCCGTGGGGAATAAAATCGGACTGTAGTCCGCTTAAAGTCGTGAAGAAGAATCCGTGCCCGTGCCCCATAAGCGGCACGGCCAAGACAGGAGTTCCAATTTTGAGCACCACCATCCTGACCCTCGTCGGCAGCCTCCGCGCCGGTTCCATCAACCGCCAGCTCGCTGAAGCCGCCGCCGCCGGCGCTCCGGAAGGCGTCGAGGTGAAGCTCTTTGAGGGGTTGGGCGACATTCCGTTCTACAACGAGGACATCGATGTAGAGGGGCTCGTCCCCGAAGCAGCACAGGCCCTGCGTAACGCGGCCGCTGCTTCCGACGGCCTGCTGCTGATCAGCCCCGAATACAACGGCACCATGCCCGCCGTGCTGAAGAACGCCATTGACTGGCTGTCCCGCCCCTTCGGCGCCGGCGCCATCTCCGGCATGCCCACCGCCGTCATCGGCTCTGCCTTCGGCCAGTACGGCGGTGTTTGGGCGCAGGACGACGCACGCAAGTCGGTCGGCATCGCCGGCGCCCGCGTGGTCGAGGAAGTTCGCCTCGCCATCGGCGGATCCGTGACGCGCTACGACGGTATCCACCCGCAGGATGATCCGGACACCGTTGCCCAGCTCGGCGAGGCCGTCCGCGTTCTCGCGGAGGCCTCTGTCTCCGTAGCCTAGGCAGACAGAAAAGAGGGACGGACCGTCACTGGTCCGTCCCTCTTCTGCGTTCAGTGTCCTTCTAGTACCAGACCTCGTCCGCCCAGGCCGCGTCCCTCAGGTATTCACGCGCCGGGCCGACGTTCCAGGCTTCACCGTAGGGCGCGAGGACCCCGCTGTTCTGCAGATCAGCCAAGACGTCTTCCGAGCAACCAAGGACCGAGCCGAGTTCCTGCGCGTCCGCTACCACTACTTCTTCATGATCGGCCACCGGATGGGCCCCCTTCCCATAGTGCGCAGGTTCAGCGCTTATCGAGCAGAACTGATTCCCGTTCCGGACTCCAGGTCCGTGCGTACAATCCCATGGCCGCTTCCTCGCGGAGGCTCAGGCCCAGGCGGTTCAGAAGCATGTGTGCCTGGTAGACCGTCAGGTGCTGGGCGCTTCGGCTCAGCCGGGCCTTGTCCGCCCGGTACAAATACGTGTCAATGCCCCGGAACCAGCGCCGCCGCCAGTTTTCGACGGCGGATTCCGCTGCCGTTGCTGCCATCAGCCGATGGGTCGGCATGACCTTCGCGCCAACCTGGACCATCATGGCCTGCCGCACACCGGCGGCCCGGGGACCGAACCCTGCCGTGCAGCTGCGCAGGTGGCTGTCCCAGTAGTAGTCCCAGGAGAGACGGCGCCGGTCCGGCCACGCTGATGCCCGGGGACCTTTCATCATGCTCCGGGCCGCATCGAACAGCAGGAGCGATCCAAGCGCCCAGCGGTTCTGGACCTTGGGGAAGCGCGCCGTGGCCCAACTCGCCAGATCCGAAGAAAGCTCAAAAACCTCTTCCGCGAGGGAAAGCCCCTCCACGCCGCCGTATTTCGCGAGGTCCGCTTCAATACGGGGGTCCTGCGGCTCACCGCCGCCCGGGCTGAGCCGGTCCGTAGCCGGCTCGCTGAACTGCTGGCTGGTTTCCAGGTGCCCGATGACACCGCTTGACTGGTCCTGCAGGGCCACCAACAGAGACTGCAGCCGGTCCAATGTACTCGTAGGTGCGAGCACCCGGAGTTTTACGTGTGCGTTAGCCGGATCCGAGCACCGCGTGAAATACCAGCGCTGCGAGCCCAGAACCTGGGCCTGAGCCGCCAGCGGGGTAACCAGTTCTCCGATGATGCCGTCCGCTACATCAAAGCCCCCGGTATGAATGGAGAGCGACCACCAATGAGTGCTCGGTTGCGTCCGTGAGGCTGGTCGAACTGCAGCTAGCTGGCTCATATGTTTCTTTCCCCTCGGGGTGCGGTTACCGCCACTGGGCGGCCTTTGCAGTGTTCTAGTTACTTGCCTTTGGCCCCTTGGGGGCCCTCAGTTAGAACCAATCCCAGCTCTTCATGATCGCTATCCCCCTTGGGTCTTTGGGCTGATGCTCAGCCGGCGCCTTGATTTGACTCCGAAAGCTTCCCCCGCCGTTGCACGGCCTGTAAATAGCCTCCGATGCCCGGTTCCTGACATGTCCGGATGTGGACCCTCCCGGTTTCTGACCCCCGGCTGCAGCCGCCTCGGAATGCGCCACGACCTGAGGGTTTTCCGCGGCAGGAGCTCCGGGCCGCCGTCGCTGGCATTAACCGGCCATGTCCTGAATTCCAAAGTGTGTTGCGGACACAAAACACTTTTGTCACGTGCGGCCCGGAAACCGCGCCGGCTGGGTAGGGTAGCGGTGGGGGCTACAGCTGATGCTTTGAAAGGATTCGCCGTGCTGTCTCAGGTTTCGCTCGACGTTTACCGCTTTGCCGTAAGTCGTCCGGGGTGGACGGCGAAGGAGGCTTCCGAGGCATTGGGGTACACCAGCAAGGTGATCGATGGTGCCATATCCGAACTGACTGCAAGCTGCCTCCTGCTGCAGCAGAACACGGGCTGCCCAAGCTACACCGCGGTTTCCCCTGATGTTGCCCTCGCAGAACTGGTGGACCCGGATGAAAGGGCGCTGCTGGAACTGCGCGGAAGAATCAGCAACCGCCGCCGGGAAATGGCCGCATTGACCCCTGCCTACGTCGAGGCACGCAAGCGGCTGGCCGCCGATTCGTCGGTGGAGGTGGTCGAGGACCAGGAGAAAGTCCAGCGGGTACTGATCGAGTATGGGCGCAGCGCCACCGACCGTGTCCTGATCGCCCGGCCGGGGCAGGGCGCCAACGCAGACATCCATGAGGAAAGCGTGCAGAAGGATCTGGATCTCCTGCGCGGCGGCGTTCGTAGGCAAACGCTGTACCACGCAAGCACGCGGGACCATGTACCCACCCGCAAGGCCGTGGAAGTTATTACCCAGGCAGGAGGGGAGTTCCGCACCCTTCCCTACATGCCGCTGAGAACCCTGATTTTCGATGACAAAGTGGCGGTTGTGGCCCGCGATCTGCACCCCGGCGACGTTGCCGGGCTGGTGGTGCGGGATACCAACCTGATCCGCATTTTCGGGTTGCTCTTCGAGTTTGCGTGGGGCCTGGCGGAGCCGTTCCTGACTGACAATCCCGGCAGGGAGGGACTCACCAGCACGCAGCGGTCCGTCCTCACGGCGCTGGCCTCCGGTTACTCGGATGAAGCCATTGCCCGACGGGTTGGCATCAGTGTGCGGACCTGCCGCCGCCACATTGCCTGGATGCTGGAGGAGTTGGGCGCCGAGAGCCGGTTCCAGGCCGGGATCAAGGCCCACAAGGCCGGCTGGATCTAAAGGCTCCGCGGGCGGGCTTGGTGTACTAAACAGCCGTTGCCTGACGGTCAACTATCGGGGTTAGCATTAGAGGCATGACCCGCGAGGAATTCTCCGATGCCGTAGAACTGCCCGTTGACACCATGGCTGCTTTGGAACGTGCCGCCGGCTCCCACCGCCACGAGGTGCTGTTCTCCAACCGCGCCTTCCACATCAAGCAGTCCGCGGTACGGGATGTCTTCGACATTTCCATCCGTCCGGGCCTGATTTCCCTGGCAGGCGGGAGTCCCTATCTGCGGTCACTCCCCCTGGAAGAACTTGGCCGGACCGCCCAGCGCATTATTGCCGAGCACGGGCTGGAGGCGCTGCAGTACGGCGGCGGGCAGGGCATGGAAGAGCTGCGCACGCAGGCATGCGAAGTCATGGCCGCGGAGGGCATCCTCGACGCCGATCCGGCGGACATCGTCATCACCACCGGTTCGCAGTCCGCGCAGGACGTTGCAGCCAAGGTCTTCTGCGATCCGGGCGATGTCATCCTCTGCGAGGACCCCACTTACGTAGGGGCGCTGAATGCCTTTGAGGCCTACGAGGTGGACGTACGCACCGTTCCAATGGACGACGGCGGCCTCGTCCCGGAGGCCCTCGAGCAGCGGATCCGCGAGGTGCGCGCCGAAGGTAAAACCATCAAGCTGCTTTACACGATCCCGAGCTTCAACAATCCCAGCGGCGTCACCCTGACCGCCGGGCGCCGGCAGGCGGTAGTGGAAATCTGCCGGCGGAACAACATCCTGATCCTGGAGGACAACCCCTACGGCCTTCTCCGGTTCGACGGCGAACCCCTGGCCCCGATGCGGGCAGGGAACGCCCAGGACGTGCTGTATCTGGGCTCGTTCTCCAAGATCTTCGCCCCCGGAGTCCGGCTCGGCTGGGCGCTGGTCCCCCGCCACCTTTACCGGCGGTTCTACCTCGCCTGCGAGGCAGTGGTCCTCTGCCCCTCGCCGTTGACCCAGATGCTGGTCTCCGCATACCTGCGCGAGTACGACTGGATGGGCCACGTGCGCAGTTCCCGCAGCCTCTACGCCGAGCGTTGTTCCTCGATGCTGGCCGCACTGGATGAACACATGCCCGAAGGCGTCACGTGGACCCGGCCGGACGGCGGATTCTTCATCTGGGTGACGCTGCCCGAGGGTGTGGACACCTATCCCCTGCTCTATGAAGCGATCGACGCCGGGACGGTCTTCATCCCGGGCGCCGCGTTCACGCCCGGCGAGGGCGCCTCGAACAAGCTCCGGCTGGCCTTCAGCGCTGTCTCCTCCGAGGACATTGCCGAGGGCGTGCGTCGGCTCGCACCGATCCTGAGTGCCGCCGTCGCCGCCGTAAAGGTCCGCTAAGCACCCGTGTCAGTGCGCAAAGCCTAATCCAGGAGCAGGGCCGGCTCTTCCAGGATTGAAGCGACGTCCGCCATGAAGCGGGCCGACAGGTCGCCGTCGACCACGCGGTGGTCAAAGGAACCGCCCAGGGTGGTGATCCAGCGCGGTACCACCTCGCCGTCGACCACCCAGGGCTTCTGCTTGATGGTGCCGAATGCCACGATCGCCACCTCGCCGGGATTGATGATCGGGGTGCCCGTGTCGATGCCCAGCGAACCGATGTTGGTGACGGTCAGCGTGCCGCCGCGCATATCGGCCGGCGGAGTCCGGCCCTCGCGGGCCGTCGACGCCAGGGTGTTGAGGGCGATGGCGAGCTCTTTCAGGGAGAGTTCCTGCGCATCCTTGATGTTGGGCACCATCAGGCCCCGCGGGGTGGCCGCCGCAATACCGAGATTCATGAAGTGCTTCACCAGGATCTCGTCGCCGGCCCAGGTGGCGTTCACGGACGGGTTCCGTGCGGCCGCCCAGATCACGGCCTTCGCCAGGATCAGCAGCGGTGAAACCCGGATGCCTTCAAAGTCCTTGGCCGCCTTCAGCCGCTTCACGAACTCCATGGTCCGGGACGCATCCACGTCGACGAAGATGCTGACGTGGGGTGCACTGAAGGCACTTTCCACCATGGCCTTTGCGGTGGCACGGCGCACTCCCCTGACGGGGATCCGCTCGATCCGCGCATCCGCGGCACCCGGGGACCAGAAATCCCCGGCCGACTCGCGCTCTGCTTCACGCTGGGCCTGGTAGCTGATCAGGTCCTGCTTGGTCACCTCGCCGCTCGCTCCGGTGGCGGTGACGTCCGCCAGGTTGATGCCCAGGTCCTTGGCCGCCTTGCGTACCGGCGGTTTGGCCAGCACGCGCTGGATCAGCCGGTTGACCCGGTCCTGGACTGCAGCGGTTCCGGACGACGCCGGGGCAGGAGCCGGAGCCGGTGCTGCGGGAGCAGCGGGTGCCGGTGGAGCAGCGGGTGCCGGCGCTGCCGGCGCCGGTGCTGCGGCTGGTTCCGGGGCCGCTGCCGCACCCGGCGACACGGGGCGACGCGGGCGGCGCCGCACCGCGTCCGGCTTGGGACCGGTGCCGGTCAGCGAGGCCGCCGGAGCTTCCCCTGCCGCTGCGGACAGTGTGGAATCCGGTGCCGCGGGAACCTCTTCCGGCACGGCGGCTGCAGGCCCGCCTGCCGACGCCGGCACCTTCGCCCCGGCGCCGTCGTCGACCGTCACGCTGATGATGGGCGTGCCGACGTCGACCGTTTCGCCTTCCGCAACCATCAGGGAAGAAACCGTGCCGGCGTACGGGGAGGGAAGTTCCACCAGGGACTTCGCAGTTTCGATTTCCACGATCACGTCATTGACGGCAACCGTGTCCCCCGGCGAAACCTTCCACTGCACGATATCGGCTTCGGTCAGGCCTTCGCCCACGTCCGGCAGGCGGAATGTCTTTTCAGTCATTGCAACTCGTTCTTCGTCATGGGGTGTAGGCGGGCGGGCAGGCTCATCAGTAGGCGAAGGAGCGGTCCAGCGCCTCGAGCAGGCGGTCGATGTCCGGCAGGTAATGTTCCTCGACCTTCGCTACCGGGTAGGGCATGTGGAAGCCACCTACGCGAAGCACCGGAGCTTCCAGGGACAGGAAGGCGCGTTCGGCCACGCGTGCGGCAATCTCGCCGCCGATCCCGCCGAAGGTGGGTGCCTCGTGGGTGACAATCAGCCGTCCCGTCTTGCGCACGGACTCGGTCACGGTGTCGAAGTCGATCGGCGAAATGGACCGCAGGTCCACCACCTCGACGGACCGTCCGTCCTCCTCGGCCGCCGCTGCTGCAGCCAGGGCGACGGGGACCAGCGGCCCGTAGGCAACGATGGTCGCGTCGGTTCCTTCGCGGACAATATGGGCAGAGAACGGATCCGACGTCGGTGCGGTGGTGTCGACGTCGCCCTTGAGCCAGTAACGGCGCTTGGGTTCAAAGACGATGACCGGGTCCTTGCAGGCCACGGCCTGCTGGATCATCCAGTAGGCGTCCTGCGGGTTCGACGGCGTGATGATGCGCAGCCCTGCAGTGTGGGCAAAGAGCGCTTCGGGTGATTCCGAATGGTGCTCAATGGAGCCGATGCCGCCGCCGTACGGGATCCGGATGACCACGGGGGCGCTGAGCGCGCCCTCGCTGCGGGAATGCATTTTCGCCAGCTGGGTGGTGATCTGGTTGAAGCCGGGGAAGACGAACCCGTCGAACTGGATTTCACAGACGGGCAGATAGCCGCGCAGGGCCAGGCCGATGGCGGTGCCGATGATTCCGGATTCGGCCAGCGGCGTGTCCATAACGCGGTCCGCACCGAAGTCGGCCTTCAGGCCCTCGGTGACCCGGTAGACGCCGCCGAGGGAGCCGATGTCCTCGCCCATCAGCAGGGAGTTCGGGTGGTTTTCGAGGGCTGCGCGCAGACCGGCGTTGATGGCCTTGGCCATGGTCATGGTGGTGCTCATGCGGTGTGCTCCCGGGCAGCGGGGTTGGTGGTGGCGGGGTCGGCGTCGTCGGCGCCGGCAAATCCGGCTTCGTACCGGCGATGTTCATCCAGCTCTTCGCGGATCAACGGATGGGCCTCTGCGTAGACGTCGGCGAAGGCGTCTTCAAAGCCCGGCGCCTCCATCTGCTGGACGTTCTCGCGGAGCCGGACGGCCATGTTGCGGCCTTCCTCGCGGAGTTCCTCAAAGAACGCATCATCGGCCAGGCCCTGGCCGCGCAGGTACTTTTCCATCCGCAGCAGCGGGTCCCGGTCCAGCCAGGCTTCTTCGTCGGCGCTAAGACGGTATTTGGTGGGATCGTCCGCCGTCGTATGCGCACTCATCCGGTAGGTGAAGGCCTCGATGAGCACCGGTCCGCCGCCCGAACGGGCGTGTTCCAGCGCCCAGCGCGTCACCGCGTGGACGGCCAGGACGTCGTTGCCGTCAACGCGCACTCCCGGGAAGCCGTAGCCCTGTGCCCGGTTGGCCAGGGGGATCCGTGACTGGACTTCGGTGGGCACGGAGATGGCCCAGTGGTTGTTCTGGCAGAAGAAGACCACCGGTGCGTTGTAGGACGCGGCAAAGACCATGCCTTCATGCACGTCGCCTTCGGAGCTCGCCCCGTCGCCGAAGTACGCCACAGTGGCTGCTTCGGGCAGCTTGGGGTCGACCAGCCGGTCGCGGGCCATTCCCATCGCATAGCCGACGGCGTGCGGCACCTGGGCGGCCAGCACCAGCGTGTAGAGGTGGAAGTTGGCCTCGCGGGGGTCCCAGCCTCCGTGGGAGATGCCGCGGAAGCGCCGGAGCAGCTGGGCGAGTTCCAGGCCCCGGGTGTAGGCGACGCCGTGTTCCCGGTAGGTGGGGAATACGTAATCCTGCGGCTTCAGGGCCCTGCCGGAACCGATCTGCGCGCCTTCCTGGCCGGTGAGCGGAACCCACATCACCAGTTCGCCCTGGCGCTGAAGCGCAGTGGCTTCTTCATCGAACCGGCGGACCAGGAACATGTCCCGGTAGAAACCGCGGAGTTCCTCGGAAGTCAGGCCCTGGATGTAGCTGCCGTAGGTGTCGTCCTGCAGAAGCTCGCCGTCGATGCTGAGCAGCTGGACCATGTCCGGGACAGGGTTTTCCTCCGGAGCGCCCATGAGGGATTGCTCGAGTCCGGCCGAGTCGAACTCACTGGCCGGCAAATGTCCTACGTCCATGCCTTCTCCTTGCCTGGACAGCCGAAAGCCGCACCGCGCTGGAAATATACTTCGCAGGGAATACATTCCCGGCGTCGCATATAAGTGGAAGTTACCTTCCAAAGCCTAACGACGGCGCGGCTTCCGTCCCTACCTAAGACACGCTAGGAAACGCGTGGGCCTTTTGTATAAGTCGCACATAACGCCAGGAACCGCGTGTTTGCTTCCTCTTCACCGATGGTCACCCTCACACCTTCGTTGCCGAAGGCCCTAACCGCCAGTGCCTGCTGCCCTGCCAGAGCTGCAAACTCGGGGGTGTGCTCTCCCAGGGCCAGCCATACGAAGTTCCCCTGCGCAGCCGGAATGGACCATCCCAGCGCTTCCAGCCCCTCCACAACACGGGTCCGTTCGGCAACGAGTCCTTGTATTCTCTCCACAATTTGGTCGTGGTGCCGGAGAGAGGCCACGGCAGCCTGTTCGGCGATGGTGGACACCGCAAACGGGACAGCCGCCACCCGGAGGTGCTGAGTGATCGGCGCGTGCGCAATGGAGTAGCCCACGCGCAGTCCGGCCAGTCCTGCACCCTTGGAGAAGGTCCTCAGCACCACTACGTTGGGGTGCCTGCGGTACATTTCGACGCCGTCGACGGCATCCTCGTCCCGCACGAAATCCTCATAGGCTTCATCGATGACCACAATGATGTGGGTGGGGATCCGCCGGAGGAAGTCCTCTACCTGTGCTGTCGTCAGGACCGGACCGGTCGGGTTGTTGGGGGTGCACAGCAGAATCACCTTGGTCCGTTCAGTGACTGCGTCGGCCATGGCCGCCAGGTTGTGCGTGCCGTCGGGGTTCAGCGGCACCTGGACGCTCCGGGCGCCGGCCAGGCCGACGCTGATGGGGTATGCCTCAAAGGAGCGCCAGGGGTAGATAACCTCGTCCGCTGCTCCGTCCGGGTTCTGTCCGGCAAAGGTGGCGAGCAGCTGGTTTAGTGCTCCCAAGCTGCCGCCGCCGGTAACGATGTCTTCCGCGGGAACGTCCAGGAAGGTGGAGAGTTCATTGCGCAGCGCAGTGGAAAGCGGATCCGGATAGCGGTTCACCGTTGCGGCCTCGTTTATCGCATCCAGCACGGCCGGCAGCGGCGGAAACGGGTTCTCATTGGAAGAAAGTTTGTAGCTCTGGAGTCCTTCTACAACCACCGGCGGCTTGCCCGCGGCGTATTGGGGCAGCTTCCCGATAACGGGCCGTGGGGCGATGCCGGGTGCGGGAACTTCAGCTGCGTCGGTGTCATTCTCGGTAGTGGTCATGGCGTTAACAGTAATGGTCCATTTTCTGCCAGCATGGGGGCATGTTCTCTCTGTTGCTGCGGATAGTCTTGAACGCTGTCGCCCTCTGGGTGGCCGGTTGGCTTTTGCCTGGCCTCACAGTGAGCGCGCCGACGGGGAGCCTCAGCGGCGATCCGGTTATCGATACGGTGCTCGCGTATCTTTTCGTGGGCCTGATTTTCGGCGTGGTGAACGCCCTGGTCCGCCCCATCGCACAGGGGCTGACCTTGCCGCTGGCCATCCTGACCCTTGGGTTGTTCCGCATAGTCATCAATGCCGCCATGCTCGAGCTCACCTCCTGGCTCAGCAGCTACACACCCATCCGCTTCGAGGTTGATTCCTTCTTCTGGACCGCCATTCTGGGCGCTGTTGTCATCAGCCTCGTGTCGCTGGTTCTGGACACGGTCACCGGGAGCCGCAAGCGAAGCCGGAGCGGGAGCCATAACTAGCCGCTCGAAACAGGACGTGAATCGGCTTCGGTCCGCTGGAAGCCAGGGCCGACCGGGGGCCGGTAGCCCTCCCTCGGACCCGGCGAAGGTCTCGGCACAACCCTCACTTCCCGCTGCGGCAGTTCTTCCCGGGAGAGACGGTACAGGTGCCTGGTTGCAACGGTTCCGGCTGCAACAGCGGCACCGAGGGATGCCACCGACGCCCGCAGCGAAGCATCATCACTGGCGTCTGCGAGCGCGGCACCCCGACGGTAATTGTCCAGCCGGTGCCCGGGACCCAAACCGGCGTCCTCCCCCTCCGGCGTGGCCACCGGATTTGTCAGGGTCATGGTGACCCGGTCCGGTGTATCAGGATTGGGGATGCCATCGATCGCGGGCACCCAGTCCTGCACATGCTCCAGGTGCAGTGCGGGGATACCCGGGGGTAGATCGGCAGCTCCCGTGTGGCTGCCTGCGGTCAGCAGGAACGCCACGTTGTAGTCGCTTTCCTCCGCCAGGTGCGCGGCAACGCGGGTGGCGTGGTCGCCGCCCTGACTGTAGCCGCAAAGAATGACGGCGTCCTCCGCTTCAGCCCCGGCCAGCCGCAGGGCTTCCTGCACCCCCGCCGCAACGTAGGAACTGTCTTTCAGGGTCGGTTCGAAGACGCCCATGGCATCGAACGGATTCTCGCTTCCGGGGGAAATCCCGGGGCTCTGCGTACCGGGAAGAGTGACAACGAATGTCTTCTTTCCGTCGCTCACCGTGATCGGCAGGACTTCGATCACGCCTGGCCTGTTTTCCCGCAACAGTGCCTCCGACCGCTCCAGCAGGCCGGCAGCAGTTCCGTCCAGGCGTACGTGGCCTTGTTCGCCTGGCAGCTCCGATACCTCCACTGGCCGCAGCTTCCCCCTCCCCGCGCCGTAAAGCAGGAGCAGGGCAGCGCGCATCAAGTTTTCGGCGGCAGGATCGGCAAGGACCGTTTCCGCCTGACGCAGAGGAGGGAACCCCTCGACCCAGGGATACGGGGGAAGAAGTAAGAAATAAGGCAGCCGCGCCTTGATTTGCCCTTCGGCTTCAGCATAGGCACGGGCGCTCTCCCGGACCCCGTCCGTAAGGGCATCGACGGCGGAAGCGGAACTCCTCAAGGCGTGCGCGGCCTCCTGCATCCGCAACCGCACCCGGTCAGCCGACGCCGAGCCGCCGCTTACGGCCCCGACCTCCAGCCAAAGCTCCGTCACCCTCTGCCCAAGCAGCCGCAGGCGATCCGTCGTCGATTCCAGCCTGCCGGCAATCCGGACCAGGTCCTCGTACTGGACCAGAAGGCCTGCGGCCCCTCCCCGCACCTCGTACATCCGCCCGTCGCAGGTTCCTATCTCCGCCATGGTCAGCTCCCCACAGCCAACATGAGCGGGTCCTGCTGCAGCTCGCCCGCAGCTGACCGAAGCTGCAATGAAATGTCGGGGACCCCCTGCGCTACTGCAAGGAGCTCATGCCGGAACGCGTCTGCCGCGGGGGACTCCCACTGGACAACTGCGGAGTCAGCAACCTCGCGCTCGAGCTCGTCGGTTTCCACGGCAAACGCCAGAAGCAACCGCTGCGTCTCCGCGGCGAACGCTGCAGCAGCCATTTGGTCCATCAATTCCTCCCTCGGGTGACGGATTGTCTCCATCCGGTGTGGCCCCTGGCCGGGGTTTCCGGATACAGGGCCGGGTCAGCAGGGGTCCGGACGGCAACCCACAAGAACGACGCCGGTCCGTCAAGGGTGCCGGGCCTGTCACCTGACCGATGCGTCCCGGGCACCCCCGGTGGAAACACGGAGGACCCGTTCCCTTCGACCCCTGGCTGTTGAGGGACAGTGGTCCGCCCAGGCGAACATGCCGAGCAGCGATGAGTCACACACCAACGTCGCTGCACCGGCATGAAAGAATTACCGCATGGCCGAATCCGAACCCCGTGTCTCCCTCGCTTCCGTAACTCCCGCTATCGCCTTGGGCCCGCTGGACGGCCGCTACCGCAGCGCCACCGCGCCGCTGGTGGACTACCTGTCCGAAGCCGCCCTGAACCGGGACCGGACCCATGTGGAAGTGGAATGGCTGATTCACCTGACTTCCAACGCCGTCCTGCCGGGCACTGCGCCGCTTACGGAAGACCAGCAGAGCCGGCTGCGCGAAATCGTCACGAGCTTCGACGGCAACTCCGTGGACGAGCTGGGCGAAATTGAAAAGCGCACCGTCCACGACGTCAAGGCCGTCGAGTACTACATCGCCGATCGGCTTCCGGCCCTCGGCCTCGAGAACCTGAAGAGCCTCGTGCATTTCGGCTGCACGTCCGAAGACATCAACAACCTTTCCTACGCGCTCGGCATCAAGGGCGCCGTCGAGAACGTCTGGCTGCCGGCCGCGCAGGACCTGGTGGACCAGATCGCCGCGATGGCGGAGGACACCCGCACCGTACCCATGCTGTCCCGGACGCACGGACAGCCGGCCACTCCCACCACCCTGGGCAAGGAACTGGCCGTCACCGTCCACCGCCTCACACGCCAGCTGCGCCGGATCCGCAACACTGAGTTCCTGGGCAAGATCAACGGCGCCACCGGCACCTACGCAGCACACTATGCCGCGGCTCCGCAGACCGACTGGCAGCAGGTGGCGCGCAGCTTCGTGGAAGGCCTGGGCCTGGCCTGGAATCCGCTGACCACGCAGATCGAATCCCACGACTGGCAGGCCGAGCTTTACGCAGACATCGCCCGCTTCAACCGGATCCTGCACAACTTCTGCACGGACGTCTGGAGCTACATCTCCATTGGCTACTTCGCGCAGGTCCCGGTGGAAGGTGCCACCGGCTCCTCCACCATGCCGCACAAGGTCAATCCGATCCGCTTCGAGAACGCCGAAGCAAACCTCGAAATCTCCAACGGCCTGCTGGACACCCTGGCTTCCACCCTGGTCACCTCCCGCTGGCAGCGCGACCTCACCGACTCCTCCTCGCAGCGCAACATCGGTGTGGCCTTCGGACACTCGGTGCTCGCCGTTTCCAACGTCGCCAAGGGGCTCCAGCGGCTGCACGTCGCCGAGCAGGTCCTGGCCGAAGACCTGGACTCCAACTGGGAGGTGCTCGGGGAAGCGATCCAGATGGTGATGCGCGCCGAAGCCGTAGCCGGCGTTGAGGGCATGGAAAACCCCTACGAACGGCTCAAGGACCTCACCCGCGGCCACCGCGTGGATGCCGAGCGGATGAAGGAATTCATTGCCGGCCTTGGCCTTCCCGCGGAGGCCGAAGCCCGTCTGCAGGCCCTCACCCCGGCAAAGTACACGGGTATTGCGGACACCCTGGTGGACCACCTCAGGTAGGCTGCCCGCTTAAAACCAAAACGACGACGGCGGGAGCCGGGCTCGCAGCCCGACCTCCCGCCGTCGTCGTTAAGTAGTTAAGTTACCGAAATCCCGCGGCTAGTCCGCCGCGGCGAGCTGGCCGCAGGCGCCGTCGATTTCCTTGCCGCGGGTATCCCGGATGGTGGTGGGGATGCCGGCGTCGATCAGGTGGTTGATGAACTCCTGGATGACGTCGGGCTCCGGCGACGTCCAGATGGAACCGGGCGTGGGGTTCAGCGGAATCGGGTTCACGTGCACCCAGCCGCGGCCGCGGGCGTTGAGCTTCTTGGCCAGCAGGTCCGCACGCCAGGCGTGGTCGTTCATGTCCTTGATCAGCGCGTATTCGATGGAGACGCGGCGGCCGGTGACGCGGTAGTAGTTGTACGCGGCGTCCAGGGCCTCGTCCACCTTCCACCGGCTGTTGACCGGGATCAGCTCGTCGCGCAGCTCGTCGTCCGGCGCGTGCAGGCTCAGCGCGAAGGTGACCGGGATGTTCTCCTCGGCGAGCTTCTTGATAGCCGGCACCAGGCCCACGGTGGAGACGGTGATGTTGCGGGCACTCATGCCCAGGCCTTCGGGAACCTCGGCGGCCATCCGGTGCACGGCGTTCATCACGCGCTTGTAGTTAGCGAGCGGCTCACCCATGCCCATAAAGACAATGTTGGTCACGCGCTCGGCGTCGTGGCCGCCGTCGCGCCGCTTGCCGCCGAGCCCGCCTTCCTTGATCACCCGGTTGGCCTGGACAATCTGGTCCAGGATTTCCGCGGTGGACATGTTGCGGGTCAGGCCGGCCTGGCCGGTGGCGCAGAACGGGCAGTTCATGCCGCAACCGCACTGGCTGGAGACGCACAGGGTGATACGGCCCGGGTAGCGCATCAGCACGGACTCGACTAGGGAGCCGTCGAAGAGCCGCCACAGGAACTTGATTGTGTCGCCGTTGTCCGTGGTCAGGCGCTTGATCTCGGTGAGCAGCGTGGGGAACATTTCGCCCACCAGCTCGTCACGGCGTTCCTTCGGGAGGTCGCTCATGGCTTCGGGGTCAGTGGTGTAGTGCTGGAAGTAGTGCACCGACAGCTGCTTCGCGCGGAACGCGGGCAGGCCCAGGGATTTCAGCTTCTCCTGGCGTTCGGCCAGCGTCATATCGGCCAAATGGGCCGGCGGCTGGGACACGCGCGGCGACTTGAACTGCAGCAGCGGGCGGCCGTCGGGTTCCTTGGCCTGCTCCCAACCCTCCGTGGCGGGACGGACCTGAGGTCCGGTGGCGGTGGGAACCGAGCGGACACGGCGCTGCTTTTTGGCGGAGTTTTGATCAGGGGAAGAATCGACAGTTGACATCGCTACTATTCTCGCACGATTCGCATATCCGGAACATTCCTTTTGCCGGGACGGCACACGGCCGAAACACGGGTGAAACGCCGGGCTCCTAGCGTGGAAGCACTACCCCTGACGCTGGAGGCAGCATGTCGGATTTGCGACCCTTTTCCGGATTCCGTCCCTACTCCACCCCGCACCTGCGGATCCGCGAAGTGCCGTGGAGCAACCCCGTGGGCGCTGACCTGCGCGAGGCCCAGCAGGCCGAACTGGACGCCCGTTACGGCACGATGGAACACGATCCCAACCCGCCCCGCGCCGGCGATTCCGCAGTTTTCCTCATTGCCTATGAGCGCAGTACGGGCCAGCCGCTGGGCTGCGGCGGGCTTCGGCGGCTGGATACCACGACGGCGGAGATCAAGCGTGTGTATGTCCTGCCGTATGCGCGCGGTTCAGGAGTGGCGACAGCGGTCCTCGGGGCCTTGGAGGCGCGCGCGAAGCAGATGGGATTCGCGGTCCTCACTGCAGAGGCAGGCTCCGCCCAGCCGGACGGCCACCGCTTTTACGAGAATGCCGGTTACCGGGTGGTGCCGAACTTCGGCCCGTACATCGCCTCCGACGGGTCTACCTGTTATTCCAAAACCATCGGCGCCGCGCTGGAGCACCGGTTCTAGGTGACCCGGGCCGGCTGCGAGCGCCGGACGGGCCTAGTAGTCGATCCGTTCCGACGCCGCGGTCCAGGCATCGAACGGGGCCATCGCCGGGGTGCCTTCCACGGCCAGCTGGGCAACCTGCATGGAACGCTGCTCCACCGGTGTTTCGAAGTACTCGTAGAAGACGGCGTCATCGAACCCCGCGCTGGCGGCGTCGTGCCGGTCCGCCGCGAAAACCACGCGGTCCACGCGGGCCCAGAGCGAGGACGCCAGGCACATGGGGCACGGTTCGCAGCTGGTGTAGAGCACCGCACCCGTGAGATCGAACGTGCCCAGCGTGGCGCACGCGTTGCGGATGGCCGTTACTTCGGCGTGTGCGGTGGGATCGTTGTTCGCTGTCACCCGGTTCACGCCCTCAAACGCGGCACCTTCGGCGGTCACGACGACGGCGCCGAACGGTCCGCCGTCGTTGGCCACGTTCTCGGTGGCAAGACGAATGGCCTGGGCCAGGTAAATGTCGTCCGACGTGCTGCTCATGGCTTCTCCCTTGGTCCGCTTATGCCAGGTAGATAGCCGGAAATGCCCGGCCCGCCTTCGCAGCAGTGAGACTAGCAGTTATTGCTGTGCGGACGAATATGGGCTGGTCATATTCGGTGGCACGGCGCCGCCGGGCCGGGGCAGCTAGGACGGTGCAACCGGCTAGGGCGTCCCCTCGAACCGAGGCGGCATTGTGTAACGGGTTACCTTGGCCGGGTCGACCCAGACGACGAATCCACTCCTGTCATAGATCCGGCGGTACTGGATAGTGTCCTCGGAATCTGTCCCTAGCAGCCAGTCACCGTCCTGCCACACCAACGTGTAGGTAACCGCTCCATACAGGTAGGTGAACCCTCCCGTGGCGATATATGCCACTTCCACGCGTGCCTCGCGGGCGGTGTAGGAAAGCAGCCGAAAGCCAACAATGCTGACGCCTCCGGAGGACTCCGGTGGATCGGGAGTCGAGTTGGTCTGCACGAGTTCATCGCGGTACCGGCCGTCGGCCAACACATAGTCCAGCCATGCCTCCATCATTCCGGGATCATCCGTTGTGCCGTTCACCATTGCATTGGCTGCGGCGAACACCGCACCTTCGGGAGTGTGCTGGAAACAGTACCGATACCCGGAAGGTGCCGTCATGGCCGGGCCCGCAGTGGGAGACGCGGGATAGGCCAGACCACCCTGATAGCTCCACGATGCCTCGGGTGCCGATGAGATAAGCCTGCCCTCCGTGTCGAAGCCCGTCAGGCCGCAGACGCTCGGGTCCGGGTCGAGACCCGCGGACGGCGTCTCCGGGAGCGGAGAGGCAGCCTCAGCAGGCGGTACCTGCTTGACCTGCCCTTCCGCCTGTTCAGTGCCGAGACTCACTCCTATGAGGATCCCGGTGCCGGCGACCAGGACTGCCGTTGCTGCTGAGGTAAGCAACTTCCACCGGCCCTTCTCGGGGTGACCCTGCGGCGGATGGGAAGGCGGCCCGAAGGGTGGATAAGCCGGGGGCACGGGTTCCTGCTGCCTATGTCCGGACCCGGGGCTGCCTTCCGCCCCGGGCTCTTGTCTGTCCGTCATGGTTTCTCCCTTGGTTGCACGGCACTCTAGCCAGCGGATAAAGGTGGAAGATTCTCAGCTTCCTCATCTGGGGACAAGGAGCCATAGCAATGCAGCTGTGGAGGTATAGACACACTGGAGCCAGGCCGGCTACCGGCCGCAGGGGTTCCCGGCTACCCGTTGTCAGCAGCGGCGGGCAGTGGGAGTGTGAAGGAACAGCGTGTTACCCGCACATTCCCCGTGGGCTCTCCGCCACGATGCGCGCCCGCGGGCTTCCTAAAAGGACCCGTCATGGAACGCATGATTTTCCCCAACCTGCCGGTGGCAAACCTGAAGACCGCAGAGAACTTCTATCTGGGTCTCGGATTCACCAAGAATCCGCAGTTCAGCGATGAACGCACCACAGCCATTGTCGTCTCGGACAGCATTGTGGTGATGCTGCTGCAGCAGGACTATTACCAGGAGTTCCTGCCCGAAGGGGACACACCGCACCTTGCTTCCGCCGGCAAGGAAGTGCTGAACGGCATCAGCTGCGACAGCAGGGACGAAGTGGACCGTTTCCTGGCCGCCTGCACCTCCGGCGGGGGTGCCCTCTACGCTCCGGCAGAGGAACGCATGCCCGGAATGTACAGCGGCTCGGCCACCGACCCGGACGGACACGTCTGGGAGTTCATGTGGATGGATCCCGCCAATGTGGAGCCGCCCGAGCGGACCTTCGAAGTGTCCTCCAACGCGACGGTGCAGGAGCAGAACTCCGCGCTTTGACCGGACCGGAATGCGGCCCGGCCAAAGCGTGGGCCGACTACTTGACCGCGCCCATGGACAGGCCGCGGACCAGTTGCTTCTGCGCCACCCAGCCGGCAATGACGACCGGCAGCGAAGCCAGCACGGACGCCGCCGAGAGCTGCGCCAGGAACAGGCCTTCGCTGGTCATCTGGGACACCAGGAAGACCGGAACCGTAGCCGATTGGCCCGCGGTGAGGATGAGTGCGAAGAAGAACTCGTTCCAGGCGAAGATCACGCAGATCAAGGCCGTCGCGGCAAGGCCCGGTGCGACCATGGGCATCAAGACCCGCCAGAGGGTTTTCATGAGCCCGGCTCCGTCCATCTGCGCCGCCTCAAGCACCTCCCCGGGCACCTCCAGGAAGAACGAGCGCATCATCCACACGGCGATGGGCAGGTTCATTGAGGTGTACAGGACCACCAGCGTCCACACGTTGTCCAGTACTTTCAGCTGGCCGGCTATCACGTAGATCGGCATGATGACCGCGACAACGGGCAGCATGCGGGTGGAGATAAAGAAGAACAGCACGTCCGAGGTCTTCTTCACCGGCCGGATACTCAGGGCATAGGAGGCCGGCACCGCCAGGAGGATCACGAGGATAGTGGAGACGCCGGTGGCGATCGCCGAATTGATGAAATAGCTGCCGGCCCCGCTGTCCAACACGGCCCGGTACTGGTCCAGCGTGGGGGCGAAGAAGAACACCGGAGGGTCTGATGCGGCAGCGGACTCCTGCTTGAAGGAGGTCAGCACCATCCAGAGCACCGGAGAGAAGAAGACCAGGGCAAGCACCCAGGTCACCGTGGTGAGAATTGGTGCGGAGTTGAACTTCCGGGCGGGTTTCCGGACAGCGCCTGCCGTAGCGGGAGTCTGCTCTCCTGCAGGAGGAGTAGGTGCAGCGGTTTGGGTAGCCACGTCGTTAATCCTTTACGTCGAAGCTTCGGAAGATCAGGCGCAGTGCAAGGGTTGCCACAATCATGGTTGCGATGACCACCACCACACCCATGGCGGCTGCCTGGCCGATGTCGAAGCCGAGGAAGGCCCGCTGGTAGATGTAGAACGGCAGATTGGCGCTTGCCGTCCCGGGTCCGCCGGCGGTCATGAGGTAGATCTGGTCGAAGGTGTTGACCACGTAGATGGCCCCGAGCAGGACGCCGAGTTCGATGTACCGGCGCAGCTGCGGAAGTGTCACCGAGATGAAGGTGCGCCACCAGCCGGCGCCGTCCACCTGGGCTGCTTCGAGTACGTCCTTGGACTGCGCCTGCAGGCCCGACAGGACCAGCAGCATCATGAACGGGGTCCACTGCCAGACCAGGGCCATCAGGATGGACACAATGGGATGCTGGGACGTCCAATCCACCGGCGGGATTCCCACCAGTCCGATAATCCAGTTCAGCAGGCCGTAGCTGGGGTTCAGGATGGAATAGGTCCACAGCAGCGAACTTGCCACCGGCATGATCAGGAACGGCGTAATAAGCAGGGTGCGGACAATGCCGCGGCCGGCGAAACTCCGGTCCAGCAACAGGGCGAAAATAATGCCCAGCAGCATGGCGAAGAAAACGCAGGCGACGGTGAAGATCACGCTGTTCAGCGCCGCGCCCCGGAACGTGGAGTCGGAGAAGATGTCCGCGTAGTTTGCCAGACCCACAAACTCGTTGCCTTCGGGACGCAGCAGGTTCCAGTTCTGCAGCGAGTACCAAAGGGTGAAAAGGAACGGAACCTGGGTCACGACCAGGGTGAAAATCAATGCGGGCAGCAGCGGTAACCGCCGCCGCCATCCTTCAGCCGACGACATTCCCCCGGATTGCCGCTCCGCCGCGGCCTTCCGGGCGCGTACCTGTTGGCGTTCCACCAAGGTGGACATCAGCTGCCTCCATCCTGGTAGCTCTCAGCCACCGTCTCGGCATAGCCCTGGGATTGTTCCAGCGCTTCCTCCACTGTCTGCTGGCCGGCGATCGCAGCGGATATCTGCTGGGCCACCCGTGTCCCCAGATCCTGGAATTCCGGAATACCTACAAATTGGAGTCCGGTGTACGGCACGGGTTTCACCATGCTGTTTTCCTGTGAAGCCCCTGCCATGGCATTCAGCGTCGGCTCGGCGTAGGCGCCCGCCACTTCTGCGTATCCGGGGTTTTCGTAGGTGGAAAGCCTGCTGCCCGGGGGAACCCGTTCCCAACCGATTTCCTCGCCGACCAGCTGGATGTACTCCTTGTTGGTCATCCACGAGACAAAGTCCCAGGCAGCGTCTTTCTGCTCGCTGGTGGTGGGGATGGCCAAGGACCAGCTGTAGAGCCAGCCTGACGATTCCGTTTCCTGCACCGGGGCCGGGGCATAACCTGTCTTGCCGACCACAAGGGAGGATGAGGGGTCTTCAACGGTGGAGACCATGGCCGTGGCGTCGTACCACATGGCCGCGCTCCCCTGGCTGTAGAGCGTCAGGCAGTCACCGTAGCCGCTCGTGGCAGCACCGGCCTGGCCGTAGGCCTGCACCAAGTCCACATAATCTGTGACCGCAGCTTCCACCTCTGGGGAATCCAGGGTCGCGTTCCAGTTTTCGTCGAACCAGCGGCCGCCGTAGGTGTTAATCACGGTGTCCAGCGGCCCCATGACCTCGCCCCAGCCGGCCAGCCCGCGCAGGCACACTCCGTCGATGTCGTTTTCCGGATCATCGAGCTGTTCAGCGAACCCGCGGATGTCCTCCCAAGTGGGTTTGGCCGGCATGGTCAGGCCGGCCTCTTCGAACAGGTCCTGCCGGTAGGCGAGGAAGGAGGACTCGCCGTAGAACGGAACGGAATACAGGTCTCCTTCATAGCTCAGCGCCTCGCGGATTGTCGGAACAAAATCGTCCGGATCATATCCCTCAGTGCTGTCCGCATAGTCCTGGAGATTAGTGATCCATCCGTTTTCCGCCCACATCGGCGTTTCGTAATTGGAGATCATCACGACGTCGAATTCCCCGCCCTGCGTGGCAACAGAGGCAGTGATCTTCGCCCGTGCCTCGTTTTCGGGAAGCGATACAAAGCTGACGTCAATGTCCGGATACTGGGCCTTGAATTCGTCCTGGAGCGTGATTGCGTCCTGCATCTGCGGATTGGAGACAATGGCTACGACAATCTCATCCCTGCCCTCTGCCTCGGAACCGCCGCAGCCGGTCAGCGCCAGGGCGGCTGCTGCTGCGGATGCCAGACCCGCTCGAAGCCGGTAACGGCGGTGGTTGCGATTCCCCCTGCTGCGTCGAAATCTCATCTGGTCACCTTTGCTCATTTGAGACAGCGGTTCCGCTCACGTGGGCGGAACACTACGTTCCTCCATTCGAGTGGACAAGGTCTATCACTGAGTTACCGGATCAATCGGCAAAAAGCGCTTCCAAAGGCAAGGGGCAGAGAAGAATGGTCGCGGAATAGGGCAATGAGGAATAACCGCGGCGGCAGGCCGGGAAACGTTTGCTGACTAAGCCGTCCCGGCCTGGGTGCAAATGGTATCCATAACTACTTCCGCAGCTCCCTCGCCGGGTTCGCAGCTCAACCGCACTTCAATTTCGGAAACAGCGGCCAACGAGGCTAGATGCGTGCCGCCGCAAGGGATGCTGACCGTGCCGTCGGGCAGTTCGCAAACCCAGCTGCGCATGCCGGTAAGAAGGTCCGATTCGCGCTCGATGCGGACCTCGGCGTCGGATGCCACCCACTCGGCCAACCTTGCGTTCACGCCCTTTTCCACGGCTGCCAGGTCCGCCAGCAGAGCGTCCGGCAGGAAACCCTTGCGGCGCAGGGACTTTCCCAGCCGGTAAACATCCCGGGAACCTCCGGGCAGGATCGTCGTCGTTTCGATGGCCAGGGCATCGAAGTCAGGGCTGCCTGCCGCGTCTGCCTGCACCTCTTTCTTCCAGGCGCCCGCCAGCTGCCGGTTCAGCGCCAGGGAAGCGAGATGGCAGGCGGTGTGCCCGGCCGAGAGCGCGGCCCGGTAGCCGCCGTCGACACTGACTTCCACCCGGTCCCCCTCGGCAATCCCGGCATCCTCCGGAAGCACATGAACCACCACGGACGCCCAGCCCTCGGTGCCCTTGCGGACGGGAATGTCCCGCCCCAGGAACAGTGCGGCACCGTCCGTGGCGCCCACCACGCAGTCCAGCAGGGGCACCTCGCGGCCGTCCGGCGTCGTGAGTGTTGCCCGGTCCGGCCCTTGGTCCGGCCAGCCGGCGTCCACCGGGTGTACGGGAGTGGCGTCCAGGAGCACCGCAAGCCTTCCGTCCGGCAGTGTCTCCACGTGGAGTACGGCTCCCGTGCCCGTCAGGGCTCCGGCGGGATAGGTGACGGCGGTATCGATTTTCGGCAGGCTCATCCGCCCCAGCGTACCGAACCGGACCGGATGAATTGTGAGCCCCGCCACTGGATTACGCTGTGCGGCGGATCTGCGGTAAAGTTGAGACCACGCCGCGGGGTGGAGCAGTTCGGTAGCTCGCTGGGCTCATAACCCAGAGGTCGCAAGTTCAAATCTTGCCCCCGCAACCAAGAAAAAGATCCCGATCCGGAACCCGGATCGGGATCTTTTTTGTCGTGTTCTCCGCCCGGCAGCGACCACGCCAGCCGGCCGACGAGGCTCCGGCCGGATTTCCCGCCCTATACTGGCGCTTTCTGCACCGGAATCGGTGTGTTCCGATTGGGGGAATCGTGACCATGGGCATTTCAGCCGGCCCGCGCCCGGCCGCAGCGGGCCTGGCCTTGCTGGTAGCCGTCCTTGCCGGCTGCGGCACCGACGCGGCGAGCACTGACACCAGCAGGCCCACCGCTTCCAGCTCGCCTTCGGCGTCGCCCGCAGTGAAATCGACGGAAAAAGCATCAGTGAAGGCCAAACCCTCCCCTACGGCAACGCCGACGAAGAGTCCGGCGCCGACGTCGTCCGCTTCCCAGCGCGGGCTGGGAGTCAAGGGCAACGTGGAGACGGCCCACGGAACCTACCTGCAGGTTTCGCCGGCCGAAGATGATCCGGCGTGGACCCTCGATCCGGCGGTGGTGGAGCCGAAGCTGCTTTCCCTGTACTCGCAGGAGCAAATCGAGGAAGCGCACCGGAACAACCTGGCCTTTATGGTCGAGGAAGGGCTCGACTCCCCGCTTAACGGCGGCGCCTGGACGCCGGAGGAGTGGTGGGCCGCGAACAGGCAGCGGATCGCTCCGGAGCTCCAAGGCATGGCTCAGCAGAGTCTCAACGACGGTTCGCCCTTTGGCGGAATCGTTATGCAAAGCACCTTCCACCAGGAGCGTTACGGCGATTCCTACCGGTATATCTACGAACCGGACCGGTCACGCTTCACCAAGCTGGACATTGAAGTCCTCGAGGTATGGCTGGCCGACGATAACAAGAGCATCGTCACCGAGATTTCCGCAACCGCGGAAATGGAGGTGGCACCCGGTGCCGGCGAACCGGGAACCAACACACAGGTCATCGAGGCGTCCATGACGCTGTGTTCCCGGCCCGGGCAGAGCGCGGGCGAATGGCTGATCACGGACTGGCGCAACAAGTTCCAGGTCACGGCGGGTTGAGCGTGGCAGACAATGCCGGGTTCGCCGCATGAACGCCGTGCGGCCCCAGCACTCGGTTCTTTCCGGCCGGTTTGTCCGGCTCGAGCCGCTCACCTTGGACCTGATCCCGGACCTGCACCGGGCCATTGCGGTGCCGGAGGTCTTTGCCGGCGGATACGGCGGCGGGCCGGCCGGGCTGCACCCCGATTTGGACGGGTTCATTGCGTGGGCCCGCGCCTATTACCGCTGGGACGAGCTGCCGTTCGCGGTGCGGATGGTCCACGGGAACCTTCCGGGGGCGGTGGTGGGCACCAGCAGCCTTGCCGACCTTGACCTGCCCGGCGAAGCGGCGCAGCTGGGCTGGACCGCCTACGCTCCCGCTGTCTGGGGCACGGCGGTCAACGCGGAAACGAAGCTGCTCCTGCTCGGCTCCGCCTTTGCCGCCGGTTTCGGGCGGATCAGCATCCAGGCGGACGCGCGCAACACCCGTTCCCGTGCCGCGATCAGCGGAATCGGCGCCGTGTTCGAGGGTGTCCGACGCCGGGACAAACGCCGCGCCGATGGCAGCTGGCGGGACACCGCGGTGTACTCGGTCCTGTCCGACGAATGGCCGGCAGTCCGCGCCGGACTCGAGGAACGGCTGGAACGGTTCGCAGCGGGTCTGCCCGATGCCCGGCCGCCGCTGGAGTAGCATCCCGGACAAAGCGGAAATACGGCAAAGCGGCCGGAACGAAAAGGCGGAGCCTCCATGAGCACGAACTACGGCGATTATCAGCTTGGTATCTACATGAACGGCGCACGCGGCGTCCTGCCGGATCTGCCGATGAGCTCCGCCGGCATGGAGGAATTGGCCGAAAGCAGGATGGATCCACGGATTCTGGGCTACCTGGCGGGCGGCGCCGGCAACGAGCACACCCAACGTGCCAATGTGGCTGCCTTTGAGCGGCTCGGCATCATGCCGCGCATGATGGTCGGAGCCGCCCAGCGCAACATGGGCATCGATCTGCTCGGCCACCGGCTGCCTTCTCCCCTGTTCTTCGCCCCGGTGGGGGTACTGGGTGCAGTGGCCGACGACGGCGATCTGGCGACGGCGGCTGCTTCCGCGGAGCTGGGCATCCCAATGGTTGCCTCCACCCTCTCCTCTGCTCCGCTGGAACAGGTCCGTGCAGCCGCCAGTGAAACACCCGGGTTCTTCCAGCTCTACCCGCCCGCCGACCGGGAGCTGGCTGAAAGCCTGGTGCACCGTGCCGAAGCAGCCGGGTACTCGGGCATCGTCATCACCTTGGATACGTGGGTGAATGGCTGGCGGCCCCGCGACCTCAGTGCCGCGTACCTGCCGATGCTCTCCGGCCAGTGCCTGGCCAATTACCTGACCGATGACAGGTTCCGGAAGCTCCTGGCAGACCAGGGGTCACCGGATCCCGCCGCGCCCGTCATGCTGTGGGCCTCGCTGTTCGGCAACCCCACGATGACGTGGGAGGACCTGGAGTGGTTCCGGTCCATGACGTCGCTGCCGATCATCCTTAAAGGCATCTGCTCCCCCGAAGACGCCCGTCGCGCGTTGGACGGCGGGATGGACGGGATCTACTGCTCCAACCACGGCGGGCGGCAGGCCAACGGCGGCATCCCTGCGATCGATTGCCTGCCCGGCGTCGTCGAAGCCGCCGACGGCGCGCCCGTGCTCTTCGACTCCGGGGTGCGGTCCGGCGTGGACGCACTGCGGGCGCTGGCATTGGGCGCGACGGCGGTGGGCATCGGCCGGCCCTACGTCTACGGTCTGGCGGCGGGCGGGCAGGCGGGAATCGCCCATGTCATGCGCAGCCTGCTCGCCGAAGCGGACCTGACCATGGCGGTCAACGGCTATCCGGATCTGGCCTCGCTGCGCGGATCCCTGCACCGGCTCTAGGAGCTGCGCGGCGAAGGGCTAGGTCTCCGGGAGGCCGTCCCGCGGCCACCAGCACGGGAGCAGGTAACGCAGCGAGGCCAGCCGGGCTTCGACGTCGTCGTCCTCACTGACCACCCACTGTTCGAACCAGGAGGCATAGGCGCCGCCCAGGAAGGCCGCAGTCGCGTCCAGGTCCAGGGCCGCCGGCGGCGCGTTGTGCGCCCGCCAGACATGCAGTGCCAGAAGAATCCGCACGTTTAGCTGGTCGGCGAGGATCCCGAGGAAGGTCTCGGTGTGAAAAAGGGCCCGGTAAACCCGCTGTTCTGCCTTGGTGTGCTGCAGGATCTGCCGGATGGACTCGACGTACAGGTCCCCGATCTCCGCGATTGTCCGGCCGGTGCCGCGTTGGTCCAGTTCAACTGTGCCAAGCCGGTCCACAACGCCTGCGTATACCGAGCCGGCGAACTCGAAAATGTTCCGGTGGTGTCCGTAGAAGGTGGTGCGGTGCACCCCGGCCTGCCGGCAGAGTGCAGCCACGCTGATCTCCGCGAGTTCGTGATCCCGAAGCAGCTCCCACAGTCCCGCCTCGAGCGCATCCCGGGTGCGCGTTATCCGCGGCTCATCCGACGGTGAGTGCCGATGCGGCTTTGGGCGGTGCAGTCCGGGCATGGGACCAATCTTCTCAGATACACGGAAGGGCCCCGCCGAAGCGAAGCCCTTCCGTGCCGCGGCGCTGGGGGACGCCGCAAGCTTTTAGTTGTAGCCGGCCTAGTGGTTCGTCAGGAACAGCACCGGTTCGTTTCTATCCTGCCCTATTCAACACCTGTAGAAGAACTTCCCAGCCCCGAAACCGTCGAATGTGACTGACGAGACAGCTGCCGGCGCGGGTTGAGGCCCGGCGACCCGCTCCGCCGCACAGGATCCCACCAAGTGGTGCTGATGTGAACACCGGGACAACAGGAGGCAACACCGGCCCCACCCAATGGGACGCTGTGCGCGGATCGGTACCCCGCCGTGCCTTCCCGCCTAGCGGGCGTGCTTTGAACCCAGCCGCGGGGGAAGGGGAACGAGCGGGGAGGTCCGGCGCCGGTACCCCGCGTAGTCCGGGTAGCGTGCCAGGGAAATGCTCTCGGTGAAGGCGGTGGACCCGGCGAAGAGCAGAGTCAGGAGGACCGGGCCCGCCAGCGTCCAATGCAGCCACTGCCCCGACGCGGTGACGGCGAAACCGTAGAAGAGCCACCATTGAAGCTGTTCAAAGAAGAAGTTCGGATGGCGCGAGTATCGGAACAACCCCGTCCGGAGGAAGTCGGCCGGCGGAATCCGTCCGGCGGTCCGCAGGGCCTTTTTCCACTGCTGGAAGTTCCACTGCTGCTGGTCCGCCAGGGTCTCCCCGGCCAGTGCGGCCAGAAACAGGACCGCCAGCAGCCAGTCCCAGCCCGTAAGTGCTCCCGGGTGTTGATAGACGGTCAGCACGGGCAGGGTCATCATCCAGACGACGAGGTTCTGGTAGACGCTGATGAACAGCAGGTTGAAGGCCTGGAACTGCCACGGCTTCAGCCGTCGGCGCAGGATCCCCCACCGGTAGTCCTCACCGCCCGGGGCGTACCCGCCCTTGCGGGCAAAATTGAACGTCAGCCGGACGCCCCACAGCGTAACCAGGACCGCCATCAGCGTTACCCTGTGGTCGCCGTCGGACGCAACGGCAAAAACCCACAGATAAGCCAGCGGAACTACGGACCAGATGCGGTCCGTCCAGGAGTATTCCCGGGTGAGCAGTGAGAGCACCCAGGTTCCGGCGCAGGCGGCGGTGAATATCTCGAAACAAACGCGAACCGGGTCCATCCTCGGAGGATACGGTCGGTTTCCTGTCTGCGGGAGCCCTCTTAGCCCAGCAGCCGGTGCTCATACGCGAAGGCCACCATCGAAATCCGCGTAGCCAAACCCAACCGGTCCTGGATACGGCGGATATGCGTCTTGACCGTGGCCTCTGAAAGGAACACGCTGCCCGCAATGTCCGCATTGCTGAGCCCCTTGGCCACGAGCAGGAACACGTCCTTTTCCCGCGCGGTCAGCTCGGCGATGGCCGCCGTGTCGGGTTCCGCCGGATCCGCGCTGCGGGTGAGGTGCGCAAAGAGGTCATGGGCCGAGCCGGGGGCCACCACGGAATAGCCCGCATAGACGGTCCGGATGGCAGAAAGCAGGAATTCCGGTTCGGCGCTCTTGAGCAGGTAGCCGCTGGCGCCGGCGCGGACGGCTTCCACTACGGCCTGGTCCCGGTTGAAGGTGGTCAGGGCAATCACCTTCGGCCGTTCCCGTCCGGCTTCGTCCGCTGCTGCCATGATGCGGCGGGTGGCTGTGATGCCGTCTACCACGGGCATGCGCAGGTCCATCAGCATGATGTCCGGGCACGCGGCTTCCGCCAGTTCCACGGCTTCCATCCCGTTGCCGGCGCTGCCGCAGTAGGCCAGGTCCTGCTGCGAGCGGATCAGCATCTGGATACCGGTCCGGAACAGCGGCTGGTCGTCCACCAACGCCACAGTGATGGCTGCGGCACCGGCGGCAGTCTCACTCATCTGCGCCAACCAGCTCGGCGGCATAAATCTCCGCGCCCGGAGCACTCAGTGCCAGGCCGTAGGGAAGGAACGCGGTTACCCGGAAGCTGTCCCCGTCCGGACCGGCCGTCAGCCATCCCCCCGCAAGGTGGGCCCGCTCCCGCATGCCGGGGATGCCCCGGCCCGTGCCAGCCGTCGTGATTGCTCCGGTGTCCGGTTTTCCGGGTCGATCCGCGGAGGAGGCTATCTGCAGCGAAAGCCCGGGACCGCTCCAATCCAGATGCACGGTTACCCGGGTGCCGGTCCCGCCGTGGCGCAGGGCATTGGTCAAGGACTCCTGGACAATCCGGAAGACGGCCATCTGCTGGCCCTCCGGAAGTTCCACCGGGGTTCCGGATTCGGTGCGCTCCACGAGCAGGCTGCTGCCCTGCTGCTCCAGCAGTTCCTCAATATCCTCCAGCCTCGGCTGTGGGAGAGCGGACCCGCCGTCGCCCACCCCCTCGATCACGCGCTGGGCATCCTTCAGGGCGCGGCGGGCAGACGAAGCTATGTTCTCCAGCGCGTCAAGCACGGGCTGCGGCTGATCCTTGCCCAGATACCGGGAGCCGTCCGCCTGGGCCGCGATCACGGCCAGCGAGTGGGCCAGGACATCGTGCAGGTCGCGGGAAATCCGGGTGCGCTCCTGTTCCACGATCAGGTCCACTTCGGTGGCCTTCAGCGTGTCCACGGCCGCCGTCCGTTCCGCCGACAGGGTGCGGCGCTCCTCCCAGCCCCGAAGTGCGTAGCCGGCCAGCCACCCAGCGGTCAGGATAACCAGCAAGAAAGAGGAATACAGTATCCAGAAATCCCGCATTGTGTGCCACGAGGCACCGTAAACCGGCAGCCAGCCGACACCTCCCGAGTAGCTTCTGTTCAGCATCAGGTAGGACATGGTGGCGGCAAGGAAAGGCGCGGTGGCAATTCCAGCCACCTGCTGCCACTTGTCTCCCGAGAACGCGGCAAAAAAGAGAACGACGGCGGAGCCCAGGTAAATGGGCCAGGTACTGGGTTCCAATGGCGGCACCGCGCGGAGCAGCTGTGCACCCATTACGGCAGCGGGAATGAGCATTGCAGCATAGGCAAACCTTGAGGCAAGCCCTATGGCCAAGGTGAAGGCAAGCAGCGGGAACACGCCGGACCAGGTTAAGAAGTCTCCGCCCATCCGGCCTGCCTCGCCGATAATCCAGAGCACCATAAATACTGCGGCTGCCGCCGGGGCGCCCCAGATACGCGTGTAATTCAGGAATTGAGTCATGGCCCCGAAGCTATCCCGCCCCCAACCGACTTTCGGATGAAACGGCAGTCTTTCATCCCCGGGGCTGGTAATCCTGCCCATTTGGTTGATTTCCGATAAACCCGCCAAATTAAACGGCCGTACAATTCCCCCATGACGACCCTGATTACCCCCGATGTCCGTTTCCGGAACAGTTGGCTGGCCGCCGCCGAAGAATTCAACGGCGAATCGATGGACGGTTCCGGTGTGTACGGCGATACCTCGAAAGAGCGCATTCGCACGGAAATTGCCGGGGACTTTCCCGGATTCGTTTCCGGGCTGGTTAAGGAGCGGCTGCCGGACACGCCGCGACAGGACGGTTTTGTCCCCTGCACCTATCTCTGGCTCGTGGAGGGCGAGGAGTTTCTCGGTTCGCTTGCCATCCGGCACACCCTGAATGATTTCCTGTTCGAGCAGGGTGGCCACATTGGCTACAGCGTCCGGCCCTCCGCACGCCGGCAGGGACATGCCACACGCGCGCTTCAGGACGCCCTGCCGGTGGCCCGGGAGCTGGGCATTACACGGGTGCTGGTTACCTGCACCGAAAACAACACAAGTTCACGCGCCGTTATCGAGAAAAACGGGGGCGTTTATGAGGACAGCCGGGACGGCACCCGCCGGTACTGGATCGACCCGGCCTAGGGGCTGCGCGGGTTGGTTCAGCCCGCTACCGCGCCAGCCAGCGGCAGCACCACGGTGAAGCTGGTGCGGCCGGGTTTACTCTCGGCCTCGATGGTCCCGCCGTTGGCCGTAACGAGGGCATAAACAATGGCCAAGCCGAGCCCCGCGTTGCTCGTATTCCCCGTCCGGGCGGAATCGGCCTTGCTGAACCGGGAGAACAATGAATCGATAAAGTCCGGATCAATCCCCTGGCCGTCGTCCGTCACCGTCAAGGTGGCCCAGGCTGCTCCCGCCTGCAGTCCGATCTCTACCCGGGTCCCCCGAGGCGTGTGCTTGTGGGCATTGGAAAGCAGGTTAATGAGCACCTGCCGCAGCTCGGACTCGACGGCGGACACCACTACCGGTTCACCGGGCAGCATCAGCGTCCACTGGTACTCCGGGGCGGAGACCTGCGCATCGCTGACTGACTCCACGATCAGTTCGGTGAGGTCGACGTCGGCCCGCTCGCCCCGCTGGCCCTCATCCAGCCTCGCCAGCAGCAACAGGTCTTCAACCAGCGCGGACATGCGCTTGGACTCGCTGTCCACCCGTTCCAACGCGGCACGGCCCGGTGGGCTGACCTGTTCGCTGAGCAGGACCAGCTCCGTGTACCCGCGGATAGAGGTAAGCGGCGTGCGCAGCTCGTGGCTGGCGTCGGCAACGAACCGCCGCACCTTCGTTTCGCTGGCCTGCCGGGCGCGCAGGGCGTTCGTGACGTGATCGATCATGCCGTTCAGGGCCAGCCCCACCGTTCCGACTTCGGACCCGGGGCGGGCCGCCGCAGGAGGCACACGGACGGGAATCTCCACTTCCCCGGAGGCCAGCGGCAGCTTGGAAACAGAGGTCGCGACGGCGGCGAGTTCGTCCAGCGGGCGCAGCGAGCGGCGGATGATCACCGTGCCGGCAAACCCGGTGACAAGCAGGCCGGCCAGGGACAGGACAACCATGGTCAGATCAAGCGAGGCCAGGGTGCTCTCCCGCTGCGACGTTGAAAGCCCGGTGACCAGCATTTGGTCGCCTGCCCCGGGCGGGCCGGGGAACGCATCCAGCCGGTAATGCCCGCGGGACAGGTTCATGCCCTGGGGGCCGCGGGCCGGATCCATTCCCGCCAGCAGGTCCAGGTCCGCCCCGTTCAGGGAAACGGCGGTGCCGTCCTCAAGCACAAGCGTGGATCGGCGGGCAACGCCGTCCTCGAAGAAGGCATTCAGGGAGCCCGGGCGTTGGCCGGACTGGTAGTCGCTGCCGTCCCCTCGTTCCCCGGCTCCGCTGTCCGTCCCGGCGGCTCCCGCGGCCGGCTCCTTTTGGGGTGACTGATACTCTCCCGCAGGCGGACCGGGACGGAACCCGGCTCTGGCCGCAGCACGTTCCAAGCCGTCGTCGAGCACTCCGGTGAGATACCGGTCCATAGCCACGTGGCTGAAAATGCCCAACGCCGCGCAGGTCACTGTCAGGAGCGCCAGCGTAGCGAGTATGAGCTTGGTGCGCAGCGGATGGCTGCGTATCTGCGATCGACCGGCAGCCGGACGGTTATCCGCGTGGATCACGGGGCCGCCGGTTTAAGCACGTAGCCGGCGCCCCGAACCGTGTGGATCATGGGGGGGCGTCCAATGTCGATCTTCTTGCGCAGGTAGGAAATGTACAGCTCGACAATGTTCGCCTGGCCGCCGAAATCGTAGTTCCAGACATTCGTCAGGATCTGCGCTTTACTCAGCACCCGCCTCGGGTTTTCCATGAGGTACCGCAGCAGCTCCCACTGGGTGTTCGTGAGGACAATATCTTCCCCGCCCCTGCTGACCTCGCGGGTTTCGAGGTTCATCACCAGATCGCCGACCACCAGTTCGTCCGAGCCCGACGCCGCGGCCCCGGAACGCTGCACCAGCCGGTGCAGGCGGAGCATCAGTTCCTCCATGCTGAACGGTTTGGTCACATAGTCATCCCCGCCGGCGGCCAGCCCTGAGATACGGTCTTCCACCGCATCCTTGGCGGTAAGGAACAAGGCGGGAACCTGCGGAAGGAAGGCCCTGATCTTCTGCAGGGCCGCCAGCCCGTTGACCCCGGGCATCATTACGTCCAGCACCAGGACGTCAGGCCGGAATTCGCGGGCAGCGGAGACCGCACCGAGTCCGTCACCGGCAGTAACGACGTTCCAGCCCAGCATCCGCAGACCCATACTCACGAGCTCTGCGAGGCTGGTCTCGTCATCCACCACCAGTGCCCGGATCGGACTGCCGTCGGGGTGTGCGAGGCGCGGAAGATTGCCCGTGGGCGATTGGGTCGAAACGTGCGCCATGTATGCGTCCTTTGGCTCGGTGCCGTGGCTGGGTCCAGCGTAAACGCAAAGTTCCCTTTTGCGTCCCCGTATTTTCACTGCTGTTTCCGCCCTGCGCCTGGACTGTGCCACGTTTGCCGGAAGGAGTGCGGATACCGGCGCGCGGGACTTTGGGATAGGGAATTGAACGCACCGCGGCCGCTTTATGGTTTAAGGGCACCGCATCCAGAAAGATCCAGCCGCACCGGAAGGACGCCATGAGCGAGGAACGCCGCAGCGAAATCGGAGAGTCCTCAGCACCGGTGGAGGACGAACTTAAGGAATCCTTCGACAACACGGTGACGGAAGGTGCAGAACGACTGCACCGCACCTTCCGGACCATCCTGGTGACCGGCGTGTTCGGCGGCATGGAGGTCGGCCTGGGCGTTATGGCCTATCTCGCCGTGATGCATGAAACCGGAGACCACCTCCTGGCGGGCGTCGCGTTCAGTGTTGGCCTGATCGCCCTCTTCCTGGCGCACAGCGAGCTGTTCACCGAGAACTTCCTCATGCCGGTTGCCGCCGTTGCTGCCAAGGAAGGCAGCATAAGACTGCTGGCCAAGCTCTGGGGCGGAACCCTGCTGGCCAATCTGGCCGGCGGTTGGATCTTCATGTGGATAGTGATGCAGGCCTTTCCGCAGTGGGCACCCACAGTGGCAACATCGGCGTCGCACTTTACCGAGGCGCCCTTCTCGCTCCAGACCGTGGCGCTGGCGGTCCTGGGCGGCAGCACCATCACCCTGATGAGCCGCATGCAGCAGGGAACCACCTCGGATCCGGCAAAGATCGTGGCAACTGTCATCGGCGGTTTCCTGCTCGCCGGGCTCCAGCTTTTCCACTCAATCCTGGACTCACTGCTGATCTTCGGCGCCATCATCTCCGGAGCGGAAATCACCTACCTCGAATGGCTGGGCTGGTTCGGCTACACCCTGCTGTTCAATATGCTCGGCGGCCTGGTGCTGGTCACGGCACTGCGGCTGGTGCGCACCAAGGAACTGGTGGCGCAGCGGCGCAGGGAGGCGCCCGGTGACCCCGATGCTTCCCGGGGGAAGGCCTGAGCACGGGGCGCTGTGCGGCGGAACCTAAGCACTGCCGGCGGCCCCGAAAAGATGGCACTTGCGCAGGGAGGATAAGCTGACGGGACAGCGTGGGGACCGCGAGCCGGACAGTCAACGACTAATCCGTCAACCTTTCAGCAAGATCCGCACCTCCCGCCTGGAAATTGACTCCTTCTCTATTGCCCGCCCGCCCGGCCGTCGCCCTTCACCGGTGACCGGCCTGGACAGGTCCAGCGGTCTCGGGAGCCCGCTTCCGAAGCAAGCTCGGAACCATTTGAACAGAGGGACGTCATTTTGAATTTCACCGTCGGGCAGACCCTGGTGTACCCGCACCACGGCGCAGTCACCGTTACCGATATTTCCCCCATGACCATCAAGGGGGTGGAACGGGAAACCCTGACCTTCCGCGTCCACGCCACTGAATTGACGATCAAGCTTCCGGCGGACAACGCCGAAGACGTTGGAGTGCGCTCCGTCATTGATGACGCCGGCGTAGAGGCCGTCTTTGCGGTGCTGCGAGGACCGGTGGGGATGGAACCGGACAACTGGTCCCGCCGGTTCAAGGCCAACGAAGGCAAGATGTCCACGGGCGAACTGCGCCTGATCGCAGAAGTTGTCCGCGATCTGTGGTGCCGCGAGCGGACCCATCCGCTGTCCACCGGGGAGAAGCGGATGCTGCTGAAGGCCCGGCAGCTGCTCGTCTCCGAACTTGCCCTTGCCAGGTCCTCGTCGGCGGAGGACGCCGGCGACCTGCTCGATTCCGTCCTGATGGAAACGATTGTGGAACCGGAGCTGGCGACCAGCTAGCTCCGGCTGTCACTTCCCGTGCGTCTGCATGCCACGGCCGGCGTGCAGACGTGCGGGAAGGCAGCGGTAACTGCTCGTTTTGGATCAGGGCGGGCCGGCGTTGTATCAAGGAGAGTAGGACGGTTTTCCGCTTCCCGCGGGGGCCTTCCGCTGCGGATCAAGAGAACTTCGAGGGCCTTGATGCGAGGGCCCGGAAAGGCGCCCGTGAACTTTCCCTGCACCTGCTTTTGCCAGCCCGTGCCCGGCACCGGCCGGCTGGGGATTGAGATTTATGACCCGTTCTGCCTGGTGCGCCAGCACCGGGTGGCGGCCTCCACCAACCATGAGCCCAACTACAGGCAGGGCAGCTGGTAGGCAGTTTGGCATGGTCTCTGACCACAACCCGAATAGAACCTTGGAACAGCAAACAGGTCCATCCTGTAATATTCCTTGGACTATGGATGACCCTCCCTCACATAAACCCTTGCCCCTCCCCGTCCTAACCGACCTGCAGACTGTGCCCACTCCGGCTGCACCGGCTATCGCGAGAGAGGGGCAGCCCCATGTATGAATGGCTCATGGTCGGCGTAGGTTTGCTCCTCACCGTCGGCACCGGACTGTTTGTCGCCTCCGAATTTGCGCTCGTCAATCTGGACCGCGGGGACCTCGAGTCACGCCGCGACAAGGGCGAGAAACGCCTCAATCCCACGATCAACGCGCTGAAGATCACCTCGACGCATCTTTCCAGCGCCCAGCTGGGTATCACGCTGACCACCCTGCTGACCGGGTACACCTTTGAGCCTGCGATTAGTTCGCTGCTGCGCTCCCCGCTCACGGCGCTGGGCCTGCCGGAAGGACTGGTGCCGGGGATCGGCGCCGTCGCCGGCATTTTCCTCGCCACAATCTTCTCGATGATCATCGGCGAACTGGTACCGAAGAACTTTGCCCTGGCCCTCCCCCTGGCCACCGCCAAGCTGGTGGTGCCCTTCCAGACCGTCTTCACCACGGTGTTCAAGCCCGTAATCCTGTTGTTCAACAACACTGCCAATGCGATCATCCGCTCCTTCGGCATCGAGCCCAAGGAAGAACTCTCCGGTGCCCGCAGCGCGGAAGAGCTCAGCTCGCTGGTCCGGCGTTCGGCGCTGGAAGGCGTCCTGGACCTGGACCACGCCGTGCTCCTGAACCGCACCCTGCGCTTTGCCGAGCACTCCGCGGCGGACGTTATGACCCCCCGGGTCCGCATGCGGACGGTCCACGAGTCCGACACTGCCGAACAGGTGGTCGCCGTTGCCACGGCAACCGGCTATTCCCGCTTCCCCGTGATCGGACGCGACTCGGACGACGTCCTGGGCGTGCTGCACCTCAAGCAGGCCTTCGCCGTCCCCCTGGCCGCACGGACTTCCGTCACTGCCGGGGAACTGATGGTGGAACCGCTGCATGTACCCGAGTCCATGGGCGTTGACACGCTGCTGGGACTGCTGCGGGCCCAGGGCCTGCAGGTCGCGATCGTTTCCGACGAGCACGGCGGCACGGCCGGCATCGTCACCCTCGAAGACCTCGTGGAGGAAATCGTCGGCGAACTCGAGGACGAACACGACCGCGCGCGCGTCGGCGTCGTCCGCACGGGCCGCGCCATTACGTTCGACGCCTCGCTGCGGCCGGACGAACTCCTGGACCGCACCGGCGTCGAGGTTCCCGACGGCGAGGAATATGACACCATCGCCGGCTTTGTCACCGATGTGCTGGACCGGTTGCCGGAACTGGGCGACGAAGTGGAAATCGAGGGTGGCACGCTCCGCGTCGAGCGGGTGGTCCGAAACCACATAGAACGCCTGCGCTTCACCCCGTCGGGCTCACTGGAGACCCCGGTGAGCGCCCATGACCGCATTGTCGACTCGCTGACCAAGGACCTGACCCATGAGTGAATACCTGCCCGGAATCATCTGGCTCGTAGTGCTGCTGGTGGTCAACGCGTTCTTCGTCGGTGCGGAATTCGCCGTTATCTCGGCCCGTCGGTCGCAGATTGAGCCCAAGGCCGAAGCCGGCAGCAAGGCCGCAAAAACCACCCTGTGGGCCATGGAGCACGCCACGCTGATGCTGGCGACCAGCCAGCTTGGCATCACTGTCTGCTCCCTGGTCATCCTGAATGTCTCGGAACCGGCCATCCACCACCTGCTGGAGATTCCGCTGGGGCTGACTCCGCTGTCCGCAGACGCCATCGGCATTATCGCGTTTGTGGTGGCGCTGCTGCTGGTGACGTTCCTGCACGTGGTGGTGGGCGAAATGGTGCCGAAAAACATCTCGTTCTCCGTGCCCACCCGCGCTGCCCTGCTGCTGGCTCCTCCCCTGGTGATGGTGTCCCGCATTGTCCGTCCGATCATCTGGACGCTGAACGGCATTGCGAACGGCGTCCTGCGCCTTTTCAAGGTTGAGCCCAAGGATGAAGCCACCAGCGCCTACACCTTGGACGAGGTGGCCAACATCGTGGAGCAGTCCACGCGTGACGGGGTACTCTCGGACAGCAGCGGCACCCTGACGGCCGCGTTCGAGTTCACGGCGAAGACCGTGGCCGACGTCGAGGTTCCGATCAGCCAGATGGTGCTGCTGCCCGAGACCGCAACCCCCGCGGACCTGCAGCAGGCCGTGGACGTCCACGGTTACTCGCGGTACATCCTCACCAACGACGACGGCGACCCCGACGGCTACCTTCACCTGAAGGACGTTATGGACCTCACCACGCCGGACGAGTTCGCCGCATCGGTACCGGCCAAGCGGATCCGCCGGCTGGCGTCCACTTACCGGGGCAGCGAGCTGGAGGACGCCCTGGCCACCATGCGCCGAACCGGGGCCCACGTGGCCCGGGTCTTTGACGCCAAGGGCAACACCACGGGCGTCTTGTTCCTCGAAGACATCATCGAAGAACTCGTGGGCGAAGTCCACGACGCCACCACCGTCTAGCGCCTAGCGCCTAGCGAAGAGTTTCCACCAAGGCCGCCGCTGCTCCGGTTCCGGAGCGGCGGCGGCTTCTGTTTCTGCTGCCGCCGCCTTCCGTTCCCGCCACCGCTGCAGTTCCTGCTCGACGTCGCGGGTGCGCGTGACAACGGGCGGACCGCCTTCAAGCTGGCGGCGCGCATCGATGACCCGCGCATTGAAATCCTCAACGATCTCCCGAACCTGCTTTTCGGTCCACCGCGTATCCAGCCGGGCGTCCAGTTCCGCGTCTTCCGTACGGAGCAGAATGGCTCTGGGCCCTAGTCCAGTCACGTTCTCGCGCTGCATCAGCCCCTTGATCCACCAGTCCGGATCATGGCCGTCGCCCAGGTTCGGAATAGGTTTTCCGGCGTACTTCAGGTTGTCGAAGTCCCCTCGCGCCATGGCATCCCGGACCAGGTAATCTGCCTTGGCGGCGTCGTCGACCGTCCGGCGCTTGTGCCGCAGCCCTTCTTCGGCCTCCGCACGCTCCAGGTCTTCATCGTCCAGCCCTCCGCCGGACGCCGCGGCCCGCAGCCGCGCGGCCCGTTCCATCCTGCGCCGGTACTCCTCAACACCCCTGCCGTCCATATGTCCCGCCGCCTAAGCTGTCCCGTTTAGTGTTTCAACCGGTTCGGACCTCTTCGGTATTCCTACTAAGGACAAACGGCAAACGCGACAAAAGCGTGCCCGTTTCCGGATTACTTCCGCAGCCGGCGCACGACGGTGCCGACGGCGGTAGCCGCCCCCGCGCCGGCCAGCAGCCATGGGCCGCCGACGAGGATCGGGTCGATCCACTGGTGGTTGACGTCCGCCCGCTTCCGGCCCACCCGGGATGAGAAGCCGTGGCGGGTGAATTCGCTCAGCACGCCGGTCTCCGTGATCGGATTGTCCGGATGCAGGGTCGCGAAGGAAGCCAGATGGCTCTCCACCGCGTCCACCCTGTCCGCGGCGAGCAGGATCAGCCAGTGCGCGGCCCGGGCTTCGCTGAACCGGCGGTAGGCGTACCGGCGCATCACGCCGGACAGTCCCTTGGGCGGGCAGGAGGTGCCGAACACCGGGGTGAGGAACTTGTGCTCGATGGACCGCTCCCGCGGATACTTTTCCTCCTGGCGCTCCGGGAATTCCCAGTGGGCACCGCTGAGGGTCGGGTCAAACTGCAGCTTGGGCACCGCAGGACGGTCCCGGGGATCAAGGTCGGCACCCCAGCCCGGGATCCGCGCGCGCAGTTCCTCGCTGGTGGGAGTCAGGGCCGGCTTTTGAGGCGTATAGGCCATTGCGGGGTCCTTCCTTTCAGGAACCGGGGATGATGACGGGCTTGATGCAGTTATCCAGCTTCGCGGAGAACATGTGATAGCCCTCGGCAATGTGTTCCAGCGGAATCCGGTGCGTGATGATCTCGCTGGGCTTGAGGTAGCCGGCCTTGATGTGCTCGAACAAGCGCGGCCACTGCCGCTTCATCGGAGTCTGGTTCATGTTCAGTGTCAGGCCCTTGTTCATGGCGTCACCGAACTTCACGGCACTGAAAACGGGGCCGTACGCGCCCATCACGGAAATGGTGCCGGCCTTGCGTACCGAGTCGATGGCCCAGTTGAGTGCCACGGGTGAGCCGCCCTGCAGTTTGAGCTTGGTGGCGGTGACGTGCTGCAGGAAACTGCCGTCAGCCTCGGCACCCACTGCGTCGATCGCGACGTCGGCCCCCAAGTGGTCGGTGATTTTCTTCATCTGAACCACAATGTCGTCGTACTCGGTGAAGTTGTAGGTCTCGGCGTGGGCGAAGGTCCGCGCCTTTTCCAGCCGGTAGTCCAGATGGTCAATGACGATGACCCGGCCGGCACCCATCAACCAGGCTGACTTGGCGGCATACAGCCCCACCGGGCCGGCGCCGAAGACAATCACGGTGTCGCCCTCCACAATGTCCCCCAGCTGGGCGCCGAAGTAGCCCGTGGCCAGCGCATCGGTGCACATCAGGGCGTCTTCTTCATCCAGCCAGTCGGGGATGATGGAGGGTCCGACGTCGGCAAACGGGACCCGGACGAACTCCGCCTGGCCGCCGTCGTAACCGCCGGTGGTGTGCGAATAGCCGTAGAGGCTGCCCACGGCGGTGGCGTTGGGGTTGACGTTGTGGCAGTTCGAGTAGAGTCCCCGTGCGCAGAAATAGCAGGACCCGCAGTAGATGTTGGCCGGAACCATCACCCGGTCGCCCACATTGAGGTTCTGCACGGACGATCCGACTTCCTCAACCACTCCGATGAACTCATGGCCGAAGGTGTGCCCGATCCGGGTGTCGGGCATCAGCCCGTGGTAAAGGTGCAGGTCGGACCCGCAGATGGCCGCCCGGGTGACCCGGACGATGGCATCGTTGGGATGCTCGATCGGCGGCATGTCCTTTTCTTCAACCCTTACCTTGTAGGGCCCTCGGTACACCATCGCTCGCACTGGACAGTCTCCTCGTCTGAAGCCGGATCTGGCCCCTTAACAATAAGCAGACTTAGTAACTTTGCAACCCTGACCCCGGTCCAGCCGCCGGAAGCTTCACAGTGAAAACGGTTCCCCGCCCCGCCTCGCTGCTGAAGTCGATGCTCCCCCCGTGCTCTTCCACAATCCTGCGGGTGATCACCAGGCCCAACCCGGCCCCGGGGATGGCTGCGGTGAGAACCTGGCCGGACCTGAAGAACTTGTTGAAGACCTGTTCCTGCTCCGCCGGCGTCATCCCGATCCCGGTGTCGGCGACCTCAATCAGCACGGTTTCATCCTGCCGCCGCGCCTTTATCTGCACCGTTCCGCCGCCGGGTGAATACTTGACGGCGTTGGACACCAGGTTCTCCAGCACCTGCCGGATCCGGCCTTCGTCGACCACGGCCCGCAGTCCTGCCGCCAGCTCAACGCCGATTTCCACCCCGTTGATCCGAGCGTGGGGGCGGAAGGAATCGGCGGCGGCTGTGACAGTGGAAGCCAGATCCACTTCCTGAAGTTCCATTGCGCCGCTGTCGGATACCACGGACAGCAGGTCGGAAACCAGCTGCAGCAACCGCTCGGAGTTCCTGACCGCTGCCTGCAGGGCCGATTCGACCGTGCCGGGCAACTGTCCTTCTTCTTCCAGGGCCATATCCAGGTAACCGAGGATGGATGTCAGGGGCGTGCGCAGCTCGTGGGACACATTGCCCACAAATTCACCCTGTGCCGCCAGCGCGCGCACCAGCTGGGTGACGTCGCTGAACGCCAGGACCGAACACTTGAAGTCCCCGCCGTCGCGGACCGGCCGTGCACACACACTGACCGCCATCTTGCCCTCGCCGGTGCCGATCCACATGATCTGCTGGGAAAAGGATTCACCGGACACGGCGCGGCGGATGGGGAGCAGCTCGTCCGGAAGCGGCGTGATCCGGTCGGGGCCGTAAACAGACCACGCTCCGGAGTTGAAGTCGCTCAGGTCCTCGGCCCCTAATATGGCCCTGCTGGCCTCCATATGGGCGTTCGCGAGGATCTCCCGGCCTTCGTCATCCACCACAAGCACGCCCACGTCCACCGTGTCCAGGATGGTCTTCAACAGTGATTCCCGCTCCCTGGCCGCACGCTCGGCAGCGCCGCGTGCGGCTTCTGCGGCTTCTGCCTGCTGGAGCGCGTCAACCAGGTCGCGTTCATACCTGCGCCTTCCGGGCATGGGGAAGACCGTGATCAGGTCCACGGTGCGGCCGCGGGAGGCAGTCCGGACCGCGGAAATGTGGGCCGGCAGCCTGCTGTTACCGGATACGTTGAAATCGACACTGAGATTCGCTGTTGGTTCGGCAGTGAGTGCCGCGCTCCAGCGTTGGTATTCCAGCAGGTCCTCGGGTGAAAGCAGATCGGAAAAAACGGTGCCTGCCAGTGCACTTCGGTTCCTGCCGGTCCAAGCCGCGAAGGTGGAGTTCGATTCCAGGATGACGCCTTGCCCGGAAACCAGAACGTAGCCCGACGGGGAACGATGGAAAAGAGTCGACCAGTCCGGAATGGACGTCCGTCGGCGTCCGATGCGGGGAATGCGGCGGGAAAACATGGGCATGCCGGACCTTTTGGAAGAACAAATTACTCAGGGACAATTTCCCGGGACGCGCATTCGTCGAATATTCGATTGAGGCTTGTGCCCGGCCAAACAATTTATCAGCATGCTTGTTTGATTCGTAATATGACGGCATTTCTCCATTTCCGGTCCCTGCCGGCATGGCTGTGGGTGCCCTCGGCTGTGCGTGCGCAAGCAGGAGATATTACTACTAATCGAGCGCTTCGGGATGGGTTCCGTCCGTCTTCGCAGCGAGGAACCTCGGGTGGTGGACACGGCCGCTGGATTGGGAAAGACTTCCATCCCGGGACACGCTGAATTGGGTGTTCCGGTGGGGTGGTCCAGCACGACCAGCACCGAAAGGATGGCCATGACTGAGCCAGCCGCAGTCCGCACTCCCTCCCGCCCCTCCCCCCACCTCACGTGGTGGAACCTGACTGTTGATGCCGGTGGTTTTGAACTGGCCGATCGGATCATCGGTGAACTTGTAACCCCCCTTGTTGCGCAGGCGAGGCTTTGCGGAACCAAGCGATGGTTCTATACCCGCCGCATGCAGCCGTCCAATGCGCAGGTCCGGCTTCGGGTACTTGCCCCCGCGGAAACCCTGGACCGGCTGCAGTCCCTGCTGGGGGCACTGCAGGAGCAGTCCGGGGATCCGGTGCGAAGTCTTGCGGTGGAGCATGAATTCAGCGAGCCGGTGCTGGACCGGACCATCGGCACGGACCCGCTGCTGCCGTCGGTCGAAGCGGATCTGGCCCGCTACGGCGGTGTTGACGGGCTGGCCTTGGCGGAGGAGGTCTTCGAGCTTTCCTCCGACCTCTGCCTCTGGGCAACCGCGCGGTTTGCGAAGGCGCAGAACCGGTCGGCGCTGGCATCCCTGCTTCTCTTCGATTCGGCCTACGCCATGATGAAGGGACCGCGTGCGTCCACGTGGCCGGACCGCCGTCGGGTCTCCTGGGAGTACTACTGGGACAGCCATCTCCACAGCTGCACGGCGTCCGATCCGCGGGCTGCCGGAGTGCAGAAGGCCACAGGCGCGCAGGCCCAGGCCCAGTTGATGCCGGTGCACAGGCTGATGATGGCCACAGCGTCCGAACCCGCCGTCACGAACTGGCGCCGGCGCTGGCTGCGGACCATTGACACCTACCTCTACCGGGCGGACAAGGCCGGAGCCAGCCGCAGCGCCCAGCACCTCACCGTCTACCAGGCGCACGGCCTGTTGAACCGGCTGGGATTCACGCTTCGCCAGGAGGCACTGATCGGGGTCTATGCGCGCACGTGGAGCCGGGAGAAGGAAGTGGAGTTGGCGGAGGCCACCTAGGCGTGAGGCTCGGCAACGGGGACGGGCGCGGCTGCGGGGACGGGCGCGGCTGCGGGGACGGGCGCGGCTGCGCGCGACGATAGAATCAGCGTATGAGCCTAACCGCGGACCAGCACTCCGTCGCCGCTGAATTGCAGCGGCTTATCCTGCAGACCGAGTCAGTGGAGTTCTTCCTTGAGGGCTTCGCCACGCGTGCCGCTAAGCTTTTCAGCAGCGATGCCGAAGTCCTGGCCGGAGTGACCCTGCTTCGGAACAAGCAGGGCACCACTGTGGCCAGCAGCAGCGAGGCGGCGCGGGCGCTGGATGAAGTCCAGTACGGCTTTGGAGACGGACCGTGCCTGCGGGCCTCGCGGACGGGGCGGACAGTCATGGTGGAAGATGTGCGCACCGACCCCCGGTGGCCGGAATATACGGACGCCATCCGGGACCGCGGTTTCTATTCCATCCTCGGGGTCCCGCTTATCCTTGGGAACGACGGCGGCGCCGGGCTCAACCTGTATGCCCGGGACGCGGGTCACTTCACGCCGCACATCGTCCGGTCAGCCGAAACGTTCGCCGCAGAGGCGGCCGTCACCCTGCAATTGGCCGTCCAGATCGCCCGGCACAAGAGCACAGCCGATCATCTCCGCGCAGCCATGGAAGCCCGGACGACCATCGACGTTGCGGTCGGGATCATCATGGCTCAGAACAAATGCGGTCAGCAGGAGGCCTTCCAGATCCTGAGCGGTGCCTCCAGCAACCGGAACCTGAAACTCCGCGGCCTCGCCGAACAAGTGGTGAAGTCCGTAACGTCGCAGGCCGTGGAGACCCACTTCATCGACTAAGGTGTGCCTCCGGGACGCTTCAGGCTTCGTCCACCAGCGCGGCGACGGCAGCCCGGGCACCGCTGCGGTGCAGGGTTCCGAGGGCGGACAGGTAGTCCTGCGCAAACCTTGCATCGGAGGACAGATCCGCGAAGAAGTGCTGCTGCGAAATAAAAGCCAGCGGATCCTCCCGGTTCCGCTCCGCCGCTGCCATCACTTCATCACGACGGTTATCAACCACCCGGATCGGTTCACCTGCCTCGTCCACACCCTCGGCGTAGCGTGCCCACGAGGCAATGATTGCAGCGGAACGAGAGATTTCGCCGCCCGCGGCCACATTCTCCCGGACCACCGGAACCAGCCATTTCGGAATCCGGTCCGAGCTCTCGGCGCACAGGCGCGCGAGGGTGTCCCGGACGTGTTCATTGCCGAAGCGCTGCAGCAGCCTCAGCTTGTAGGCGCCCAGATCGACGCCGGGGACAGGGAGCAGGGTGGGGGTTGCTTCCCGGTCCATGTAGTCCAGGAGGAACTGCGCCATCTGAGGGTCCCGCACGGCCTCGTGCACGTAGCGGTAGCCCGAGAGATAGCCCAGGTAGGCCAGGGCCTGATGACCGCAGTTCAGCAGACGGAGTTTCATGTGTTCGTACGGTTGAACGTCCGCCGTCATGTTCACACCGGCGTCCTCCCACGGCGGCCTGCCCTGCGGGAACGCATCCTCCAGCGCCCACTGCTCGAAGTCCTCGGCCACCACCGGCCATGCATCCTCGACTCCGAATTCATCGGCCAGCAGCGTGCGGTCGGCGTCGGTGGTCGCCGGAGTGATCCGGTCCACCATCGAGGAGGGGAAGGAAACAGCCTCCTGCACCCAATCCCCCAGCTCCGGGTCCCGCAGCCGCGCGAACTCCCCGAAGGCCTTTCGGGCCACCTCGCCGTTGCCGGGGACGTTGTCGCAGGACATCACGGTGAACGGTTCCAGCCCCCGTTCCCGCCGGCGCCGCAATGCCTCGATGACGAGCCCGAAGACGCTCGACGGCACCGCCCCCGGTTGCAGGTCCGCCGCGACGCCGGCGTTTCCGGCGTCGAATTCCCCCGTGGTGTCACTGATGTTGTACCCGCCCTCGGTGATGGTCAGGGAGACGATACGGGTGGCCGGGGCTGCCATTTTTTCAATGACCGCTTCGGGATTTTCGGGGGCGAACAGGTACTCGGCAATCGAGCCGATCACACGGGCTTCCAGGGCACCGTCGGGGTGCTTCAGGACCAGCGTGTAAAGGCAGTCCTGGCCGTCCATCACGGTTTTCATCGCGGCATCGGAGGGGAGCACACCCACGCCGCAGATGGCCCAGTCCAGGGCCTTGCCCTCGTTCATCAACCGGTCAAGGTACATCGCCTGGTGTGCCCGGTGGAATCCCCCGACACCGAAATGCACGATGCCGGTACGCAGACGAGAGCGGTCATAGCCGGGCCGGGCAATGGACTGCGGAAGATGGGGAAGGGACTCGTCACTGAGCTTGGTCATAACGCCACCTTAGGCCGGGGTGCGCCAATCTAGCAGATTGGCTCAGGCCCTCCCATAGAAGCCTGAGCGCCCTACTCGACGGCCTGGGCGTCCAGTTCGATGAAGGCCCAGTCCGGCTCGGCGAGGATCGGGTCCATGACGGGACCGCCGGCCTCGGCAATCCGGTCCTGGACCTTGGGCGGCAGGCCGTCCTGGCGGAGATTGTGCCTCAACCAGTCCTTGGCCGAACCATCGAGGTAAGGCCACCAGCGTTCGATTCGGATAGGTTCCACAGCAGCCCCCTTCAGCGTTGCGTAAATCCACGGTGACACCGGCACTGAGGGGGCGCAAGAGGGCAACCAAAGAGCAGCAGGGGAAGCTGCGGTGCTACCGGCAGGTAGCACCGCAGGCTCGTGGAACTAGTCGCGGACTGTGATGGATTCCAGCGCCTCGCGGGCCTCTTCGGCCAGCGATTCGGGGATCGGGGCACTCTTCGCTGCCTCCGCAGATGCCTGCTGTCCCTCCTCGCTGACCACATACTGGCCAAAGGTCCGCACACGCTCGACGAGGTCGGCGTCGTCATAGGAACTGCAGTAGATCTGGTAGGACACCAGCACCAGCGGGTAGGCCCCCGGCGCCGTCGTCCGCCGGTCCAGTTGGAGCGCAATATCGTGTTCCCCGCGTCCGGGGACGCGCTTGGACTGTTCGACGGCGGTGCTCGCCGCTTCCGCGCTGATCGGCACGAATTCGGTCCCGACCAGCAGGTTCGCGGTGCCCATGGAATCGTCGATCACCGAGTCGTCGGCGTAGGTGAGGGCTCCCTCGGTGCGTGTCACGGTGCTGACGACGCCGGAGCTTCCCTGTGCGTTCTCGCCCTGCAGCCCTCCCGGCCAGGTTCCGGACGGTGCATCCGGCCAGGCATCGGGGGCGACTTCGTGCAGGTATTCGGTGAAGTTCTCCGTGGTGCCGGAGTCATCCGCCCGGCTGACGGGAGTGATCCGGGTTTCGGGCAGCTGGACGCCCGGGTTGAGGGCGGCGATGGCCGGATCGTTCCAGGACTGAATCTCGCCGCGGAACATCCGGGCAATGGTGACGGCGTCCAGGTTCAGCGATTCGATGCCGGGGAGGTTGAACGCCACGGCAATCGGGGAAATGTAGGCAGGAATGTCCAGTGCACCTTCCGGCCCGCAGACAGCCTTGGCGTCTGCCATTTCCTCTTCCTGCAGATAGGCGTCGGAACCGGCGAAGTTCACGGCACCGGCCAGCAGTGCGCTGCGACCGGCGCCGGAGCCGTCCGGGGAGTACTGAAGCTGGACCTTGGGATGCAGCGTCCCGAAACCGGCAATCCACGAATCCATTGCAGGGCCCTGGGCGCTCGATCCGGCGCCGGAGAGCACTCCGCTGAGGTTGGAGGTGCTGTTCTCGGCTGCCTCGCGCTGGGCGTCGCCGAGGGGATAGTCGGATCCGCAGGCGGTGAGGGCAAGCGTTGCCAGCACCACCGTGGCCAGGGAACGGGCGGGGCGGATTGGGCGCAAAGGGTGTCCTTCCAAAGAAGCGGCTACGGCGTCCAACGCCGGGGAGGCAGATCCTAAAAGCTGCCCTTTCAAGGCTAGCGGGCAATCGGTCCCGCCTGCCAACCGAAAACCGACTTCCCCCTTGAGGAGTTCCGGGGCCTGCTGCCAGCATTGGCGGCACTGCGGAGAGTGCTGCTGCGGACAAAACTGCTGCGGCGCGGCTGCGCCGCCGCCCCGCATGCCGCCCTGACCCCCCGCATGCGCAAGGAGTGCCCGTGCTGATTGCCGCCGCGATTTTTGCCGTAGTAGCCGCCGCCGTCGCGTTCTACTTCTTTATGCTCGAATCCCTGCGCTGGGCCGAGCCGGAAACCGCGGCGATCTTTCAGCTGCGGGGAGCCAATTCCTCCGCTACCGCACAACTGGCGTACAACTTGGGGTTCTACAACCTGTTCCTGGCGGTGGGTGCAGGACTGGGTGTGGTTTTGCTTGTCGCCGGTAACGCCGTGGCCGGGCTGACGCTGATGACCTTCACCACCGCCTGCATGCTGCTCGCTGCGGTGGTCTTGGTGCTCAGCGACCGGAGGTTGGGCAGGCTGTCCCTGATCCAGGGCGGTCCGGCGGCGTTGTCCCTCGCCTTTTCGCTGCTCGGGACCTGACTAGCCGCCCGCCGGCCGAAAGCTACCGCGCAGCGGGGGCCGGCACCGCGTAGGCTGCCCGGGTCCAGAGGTGGAACAGGGCGTAGGAGCGCCACGGGCGCCAGGGCTGAGAAAGCACGGCAGCCTCACGCCCGCTGCCCACCCCGAGAGCCCGTTTCAGCACCAAATCATCGGCAGGGTAGGCATCCCGATCCCCCAGCACCCGCACGGCCAGGTAGTCGGCTGTCCACGGTCCGATCCCGGGCAGGGCCAACAGTCCGGCCCGCACGGCTCCCGGTTCCGCTCCGGGACGCAGCGGCAGGCCACCGGCCACGGCGTCGGCCAGCGCGGACAGGGTTCGGGCACGGGCATGGGTGATCCGGACCGCGGACTGGATGTCGGCGGCCGGCACCGCCGCCAGCCGCTCCGCCGTCGGAAAAGCGTACAACCCTTCAGGCCCGGGCTCCCCGAACGCCGCGACCAGCCGGGAGCCGAAGGTCCGGGCAGCCGCGAGGGATACCTGCTGCCCGAGGACAGTCTGGATGCCGGTTTCAAAACCGTCCGTGGAGCCGGGCACCCGCAGTCCAGGGTGCCGGTCCACCAGTGGTTCCAGCAGCTCGAAGCGGGAGAGGAACGGGTCCACTACGCCCGGATCGGCGTCCAGGTCCAACCAGGCCCGGACCGTTGATATCAGGGCGGCTTCCTCCGCGGCGGGCAGCGCGGGCAGGTCGAGGACCACTCCGGCGTCGCTCAGGGACACTGCCACGGCGACAGGTGCCGAGGCTCCCCGCAGCAACCGCTCTACCGTAGCGCCGTCGTCCGTCCGGGTAACCCGCTCCAGGCCGGGCACGGCGTGCGCCTGCAGCGCACTGGCGAGCGGTTCCCAGGCGAAGGCACCGCGGTGCTGGAGTGGGTGCCGCTGCCTACCCGACAAAGCCGCAGGCTCGGTCATGACAGCCCGGTCATGCGCAGCGTGATGTTGATCCGCCCCGCGGGCAGGCCGGATGCCGGGTCCGCCGTGCCTGCCAGCGTCCGCGGAACGCCGTGGTAGGCGAACCGGGAGGGACCGCCGAAGACAAAGAGGTCCCCTGATTCCAGCTCCAAGTCGGTGTAGGGCCGGTTCCGCGTCTCGGTGTTGCCGAACCGGAAAACGCAGGTGTCCCCGATGCTGATGGACACCACCGGTGCGCTGGATTTCTCGTCCTTGTCCTGATGCATGCCCATGTGGGCACCTTCGGCGTAGTAGTTGATCAACGCCGTATCCGGGGTGTAGTTCTCCGGCCGGAAATCGTCCCGCGCATAACTGCCGTCCGGCTTCCGGTAGGCCTCGCGGAGGGCATCGCGGCCCAGCTCGATCAGCCAGTCCGGCAGCTCGGCGACGCGGCCGCCTCCGACGTCGTCGGCCGTCCGCGTGTATTTGTAGGGCTGCCAGTGCCAGCCCAGGCACACGGTCTGCACGGACATGGTATGCCCGCCGGGGAGGACGGCCGCGCGCATGGGTACCGGACCGATGGCCCACTGCCGGCAGGCCTGGACAATCCGCTGCTGTTTCTCGGGCGGCAGCCAGCCCGGCACATGGACGGCGCCGACGGCGGGTTCGGATCGTTCACGGGGGAAAAGCGAGTTGCTCATGCGGCGGCTTCCAGGTCGAGGAGGATTTTCTTGGCGGCGGGACCGCCCCGGTAGCCGCCGGTGGTCCCGTCGGAGCGCAGGACCCGGTGGCAGGGGATCACCAGGGGCAGCGGATTGCGCCCGCATGCGGTGCCGACGGCCCGGACGGCTCCGGGGTTTCCGGTCAGTGCGGCTATGCCCGCGTACGTGGAGGTGTGCCCGTAACCGATCTGCTGGAGCGTCTGGACCACGGTCCGGCGGTATCCGGCGGTGAGCCGCAGGTCCAAGTCCAGGTCGAAGCTGCGCCGGGTCCCGTCGAAGTACTCGCGGAGTTGGGCGGCGGGACGGGCCAGGCGCTCCGGAGCCTCGAGGATCCGCGGGCTGATCCGGGTGCTGAGGTCCTGCAGCACGGCGTCCACCCCTTCACATTCGAACGCGACCCGGACCAGGCCGGCGTCGGTGGCTGCAAGGATGAGCCGGCCCACGGGACTGTCGATGACGGTGTAGGCAACGTCCAGCAGTCCGGCGAACTCGGCTCCTGCGGCCAGGCGGGAATGCAGGGCGGCAAGGACCGCGTCCTCGCGGGGGTCGGGATCCAGGAGGCCGGTGTCGGCGGGGCCGGCGCCGTACGTCTCAAAGGATGCCATGGCGGTCCTCCTCATACAGGATGCGTAGTTTCTTGATGCCGTCTGCCGCGGACCGCCGGCAGGCGGCTTCGCTGCCGCCGAGCAGCCGGGCCACTTCGGCATACGGGAGTCCGGCGAGGTGATGGTAGGCCAGCGCCTCGCGCTGGCGGACCGGCAGGGTTTTCAGGGCCGACCACAGTCCGTCCGTGTCCATCTGCGGTGCCCCCGCAGGTTCGGGGATTTCGTCCACCGGAACCGGGTTCCGGGCGGCGGAACGGTGCTGGTCCACGGCCTTCCGCTTGGCTATGGTCACCAACCAGGCCTGGACGTTCGTACCCTCCGGCAGGTCCGGGTAAGCACCCAGGGCGGCGAGGAACGTTTCGGACCACGCGTCTTCGGCCTGGTCCGGACCCACGACGGCACGGCAGACGCGCAGCACGGCCGGGCCGTGTTCGCGGACAATCTGCTCAAAGGGTTTCACTTCCACATACGGTAGACGTTTTCCGCGCCCGCTTTGTGAGCCCCCGTGTTAAGAAAGTTTCCCGCGGTCGACGGCGGTGGCTAGACTTCCCTCTACGTTGCACAGATCAAAGGAGATCACCCCCATGCACAACCTCGCCGGCATTCTGACTGACACGGTGGCGCGCTTTCCCGAGCGGACAGCCCTGAAGCTAGATGAAACCGTAGTCTCCTACGCGGCCCTCGACGCCATGAGCGCCAAGGTCGCCGGCCTCCTCGCCAGCCGGGGCGTGGAACCCGGAGACCGCGTTGCGCTGGTGATGCCGAACATCCCGCAGATGGCGTTCCTGTACTTCGGCACCCTGCGCCACGGCGCCGTCGTCGTTCCCATGAACCCGCTGCTGAAGGCCCGCGAGGTGGCCTACCACCTGCAGGACTCGGGTGCCCGGATCGCCTTCGCGTGGGAGGGCGTGGCCGCGGAGGTCTCCGCCGGGGCGGAAGAAGCCGGCGGCGTGGAGGTGGTCTCCGTGGATTCCGCCGCCTTCCTGCAGTTGCTGGCCGGCGCGGACGCGCGGCCCGACGTGGCGGAAGTGGATGACCAGGACACCGCGGTGATCCTCTACACCTCCGGAACCACGGGACGGCCCAAGGGCGCCGCGCTCACGCACCGGAACCTGCTCACCAACGCCTATGTGGCCCAGTCCCTGCTGAACACGGTGGAAACGGATGTCCACTTCGGCGGACTGCCCTTCTTCCACGTGTTCGGCCAGACCGCGGCCCTGAATTCGTCCGTCCTGTCCGGTGCGTCCATCAGCCTGCTGCCCCGCTTTGATGCGGGCAAGGCGCTGGAGATCATCGAGCGCGACGGCGTGACCATCTTCGAAGGCGTGCCCACGATGTACGTGGGTATGCTGCGCCACCCGGCGGTCAAGACCACCAACCTGTCGTCCCTGCGCGGAGCCATCACCGGCGGTTCCGCCATGCCGCTGGAAATCCTGCACGAGTTCGAGGAGGTTTTCGGCATCGAACTCCTGGAGGGTTACGGCCTCTCGGAGACCTCGCCGATTGTCTCCTTCAATGTTCCCGGCGGCGACCGCCGGCCCGGCTCCATCGGCAAAACCGTGGCGGGGACGGAGGTCCGGATGCTGGACCCGGACGGCAACGATGTTCCGGTCGGCGAAGTCGGGGAACTGTCCGTCCGCGGCGACGGCGTGATGAAGGGCTACTGGAAGAACGACAACGCCACGGCCGCTGCGATTCCGGACGGCTGGTTCCGGACCGGGGACCTGGCCCGTTTCGACGAGGACGCCAACATCTACATTGTGGACCGCAAGAAGGACATCATTCTGCGCGGCGGCTACAACGTGTATCCCCGCGAGATCGAAGAGGTGCTCTACGAACACCCGGCCGTTGCCGAAGCCGCGGTCATCGGCATCCCCGACCCGCTGCACGGGGAGGAAATCGCTGCCGTTGTAGGGCTTCGTGACGAGGCAGTCCCTGCTGATGACGCGGCCAGGGAAGAGCTGATCGCAGACATCCAGCAGTTCACCAAGGACCGGTTGGCCGCGTACAAGTATCCGCGGCTGATCGAACTGACCGATGCGCTGCCCAAGGGGCCCACGGGCAAGATCCTGAAGCGCGAAATCAAGGTCTCCGCGCCCCTGGCGGCCGACGCACCCGGGGCATAGGTCTCGAGATGGCACCTACGGGGCCTGGAACGGCGGCAACGAAATTCTCCGCTCGCAGAGCTCGCGGAAAATATTAAAGCCGCCTTCCTCCAGGCCCCTCCAGCGCCGATGGAGGGGCCGCGGGTGCATCGAGTCGGCAAGATTTACGGTTCCCCGCATCGAGTCTGCAAGATTTACTGATTCTCGACCGGAAAACGGTAATTGCTGCAGACTCGATCTCCGGTCCCCCTCGAACGGCTCATGAACACCCGGCTCCGGGTGACGTGTCTGGCCGCGAACTTGTTTGCTAGGCGTAGGGCTCGACGTCGGCCGCGGCCTCCCCCGGAAGTCCGGCCGGTTCGTCGGAACGGACCAGCACAACGCCGGCAACAATCAGGCACCCGCCGGCCAACTGGACGGGGCGTGGCAGCTCCGAAAGCAGCAGCCACGCCCACAGGACCGCGAACAGCACCTCGGTCAGGGACACGAACGAGGCCACCCGGGAGCCGAGGGAGCGGGCCGCAATGATTCCTGTGACGTAGGCCAGCACCGTGGAGAACAGCACCAGACCGATCAGCGGGACCCACCATGCGGTCTGCCACCCTGCCAGGTCCACATCCGTGGTGCTGAAATCCAGGGACAGGATGCCGGTGAATCCCAACGCTGCCATGGTGGCACCGCCCACGAACATGCCTCCGGTGGCCAGCACCAGCGGCGGGAGGGAATCGTTCTGCTTAGCGGTCATGAAGAAATAAATCGCCAGGCAGACCGCGGCGGCGAGCCCCCACAGCACCCCTACCGGGTCAATGCGCGTGCTGCCGCCCAAATCCAGGACCAACACCAGCCCCGCCACGGCGGCCACCGCGCCGAGGACCGTGCGGATGCCGGGCCGGCGTCGTGTGGCAGCCCAAATCCAAAGCACCATCAGTACCGGCGCCAGGAACTCCAGCAACAGAGCCACGCCCACTGACAGGCGCTCCACCGCGTTGAAATAGAAGAACTGGCACCCGGCCACCCCGATGAACCCGAACAGTACGATGGTGCGCCAATTGCTCCGGATCTGGCTCCAGCGCCCGCGCAGGACGAGAGCAGTGGGAACCGCGAGGACGAGTGCTGCTCCGAGCATCCGGACAGCAACGGCACCGGTCGGGCTCCAACCGGTTTCCAGCAGCGACTTCGCAAAGGATCCGGACAATCCGAACACCGCCGACGATGCCAGCGCCACGAGAATTCCGGACGCCCCCCGCCGCGCAGCTTGGCTGCCTTTTGTCCGCGCCCGTGCCATGGATCTCCCTGCGGTTTAGGACAGCCCGGGACTCGGGTTCCGGGATTACGACGGCGACGCTACCCGGCCTGGGGAGCGCTTTCAATATGCTCTTTGCCCGGATAATCTCCATCCTTGCTATCTACGCGAAGGCACGCTATTCTCGCCCTTATCTGCGGCATGGGTCTCTGGCCGTTGCAGATACTACTTATTGATGGCGCACATAACTGTGTGCACTTCAAATCTTCGTTCAGCAGTTTCGGTCTCGTTCCCTCCGCATTCTCCATTTGCCGCCTTGCCAGCATGGAAACGCCGGAGGTTGACGGTTTATGGGGGAAAATTTCATGCAGGAAAACAATCGCAACATTTCGGCACGGGTCGGCGCGGTCAGCGCCGTAGCCCTTTTGGCAGTCAGCGGCGCATTCATTGCCAGCCCCGCTATGGCCGTAGAGGTGACTCCGTCGGTACCCGCTACGCCGCCGGCCACCACGCCGCCGACCGCACCGCCGGCCACCACGCCGCCGACCACGCCGCCGACCACGCCGCCCACCGGGGAACCCACGACGCCGGCCACTGCGGAACCGACCACGCCGGCCACCCAGGCACCCACCACGCCGGCCACCACGCCCGCCACCCCGGGGCCCGCCACCCCGACGCCCACCGAGACCGCGCCCGAGGCCCTTGCTGCGCCCACGACTAATCTGGCCGATGGCGATGTCATTCAGACGAGCCACCTCATCAAGGGAACAGCTCCGGGGGCAACCTCCGTGGAATTGTCCGTCAACGGAGCAGAGCCGCAGACCATCCCGGTAGCGGAAGATGGCACGTGGAGTGTCTACGCACCCACCTTCGTCACGGTGAACGGCGAGACGCTGACCCTTTCGATAGTTGCCGTCAACGGCGCCACCAGGTCAGCTGCCACCACTGTCGTAGTGACCATTGAAGATGCTCCGTTGCCGGCTCCGACCGTCACCACCCCGATCCGCGTCGTCGACACTCTAGAGGTTCTGACCGGTAACGGCGTGCCGGGGGCCACGATCAACGTTACGATCACCGGGGACGTAGCAGAGCCGGTTACCGGCACAACCACAGTCGGCGAAAACGGCATCTGGGAGCTGACCCTCGAGACGCCGCTGGGCTACGGAGCCTATACCGTGGCCGTCGTGCAGTCGCAGGAAGGCAAGGTTAGCTCTGAGGAAATCTCCGGCGTCATCCTCGTGGCCCCCGCCGCTCCGGTGGTCACAACCCCGGGCGAGGGTGCCGAAATCCCCGTCAACAAGCAGCCGGCGGCAATCACCGGTACCGCGGTGCCGGGTGCCGACGTCGAGCTCGTGGTCGACTTCGACCTCGACGGCGAGGCGGATGTGGATGAAACCGCGATCCAGGCAACCGTCGCCGATGCCAGCGGCAACTGGTCCGTCCCGATGACTCCTTTGGCTGAGGGCGCCCATAACATTGTTGCCATCCAGGCCGTCGGAGACGAAGTTTCCGATTTCTCCGACACCGGCTTCACCGTTACCGCTGCAGTCGTTGAGCCGCCCGTCACCGTCAATCCGGTTCCGGTCGGAAACCCGGGAGCGGGCGGACTGCCCGACACCGGTGCGGCGAACCTGGGTCTGCTGGCCGGAGGCGGAGCAGCCCTGCTCACCGCCGGTGGTGCAGCCCTGCTGTTCAACCGTCGCCGCAACGCGGCTTCCGAATCCTAGGAAACCCTAAGCAGTAAACGAGGACGGGCCCCCGCAAATAGCGGGTGCCCGTCCTCGTTTTTGTTCCCTCTTTCGCGAAGCCCGGTGGCGCTCGTCCCGGTATACAAAGCGTCCATAAACAAGCCTTGCCATCCCGAGCGATGACCGCTATTCTTTCGCGTGTCTGTGATCTCGGTTATCCGGTGCTTTAATTCCCGTCGATTGAATTCACCCGCAGGATAACGGCCTTTCAGAGAATCGACCGGAATCAGTACAAACTCAGTAGTTTCAGTCTCATTACCTCCGCAATCTCCAGGTGCCGTACGTGGGCCTGCACGGAAACACCGGGGGCTGATGTTTTATGGGGGAAAAATTCATGCAGGAAAGTCCACGCCCGCTCTACGCACGGGTAGGCGCCCTTAGCGCCGCTGCCCTTCTGGCGGTGAGCGGCGCGTTCATCGCCGGCCCGGCCATGGCTGATACCGGGGACACCCCGCAGCCGACCACAACCGAAACACCCGGCGCTGCACTGCAGGGCACCGGAGAACTGGCTCCCGGCCTCGAGGAGGCCCTTCAGCGCGATCTCGGCATGACCGTCGACGAATTCGTGGCTGCAGGCGAGCTTAGCCAAAAGGCCTCAGCTGCCCTAGCGCAGCTCAGGGCCACCAAGGGCTTTGTCAACATCGAAATCCGTGACAATGGCTTGGTTGTTACCGGCAGCGGCGAAGAACTCGAGGCACTCGCCGCGGAACTCGACGCCACCGTTGTTGAGCCCGCGGCCCCCACTGAAGCTCCGTCCCTGCAGGCTCCCATTGAGCTTCTCACCCAGGCGCCCCCGACGGACGAAACACAGACTGCGGTAGTCGAAGGAGGAGCTTCGGAGCCTGAGGCCAAGCAGGCCACCGATCTGCAAGACCTCCTGTCTGCCTACGCCTCTGCCGTGGGTACCGACAACCTGAGGTCAGTCTCCGGCAGCCCGGAGCGCGGCTTCACCATCGACCTCGGTGACCCGTTCGCCATCGAGGGCACCCCTTCGGCGGCACGCACGGCTCCTTCCATGTCCCCGGAGGAATTTGATAAGCAGTACACAAATGTGACGCTCAATCCGGGCCAGCCCGAGTTGAAGCCCAAGGCTGACGACGCCGTCGTCGGCGGCGCCGGCTACTACTCCGAGGTCGGCTCGATCCGCTACCGGTGCTCGGTGGGCTACACCGGATACAACGCGAGTGGCGCCGAGGCTATTATCACTGCAGGGCACTGCGCAGAGGATGCTGGCAGCCAGACTTTCCTCGAAGTGACGAGCGACGAATTCGGTACGGGCGAAGAGCTCGGTACGTTCGGATCGTGGTCATTCGACGGCACGGAGCAGGCTCCCGGTACCGACGTAGCTGTGATCGATAACATCAACACCGAGCTGGACCTCCGCGCGGAGACAGCCAACTGGACCAATACCGAAGACCTCTCCGCCACTACGGTCAAGCTAAGGGGCATCACTTCGCCTGTCGTGGGCGCGCCGATCTGCAAGTCGGGCAGAACGACCTTCTGGGAATGCGGCAATATCACCGAGTTGGGGATCGCCAACGTGTCCGAAACCTGGGTCAACGGTTTCTTCACCGACATCTTCGTGGACGGGGGCGACTCCGGCGGTGCGATGATCTCCGGTGAATACGGCGTGGGCATCACCAGCGGTGGGGCCGACGCAGAGCCCATCTCCTTTGCCTCTGATCTGGACACCGCGTTGGCTGCTGTCCCGGGCTACTCGGTGGGCATCTACCTGGACGCACCCGCGCTGACCAGCCCGGCGAACAACGGCACCGTTGACACCGACGCGGTCATCACCGGCACGGCACCGGGTGCCAAGACCGTGAGCCTGGCCGTCGACGATGTCGACTCGACGGTAGAGGTCGCCGCGGACGGCACCTGGTCCTTCAAGGCGCCGACCCTGGTCCCTGCCGACGAAAAGCTCACCATCACCGCGCAGGCCGTCAACGGGTACAACAACTCGACGGTCAGCGAATTCGAACTGACGGTCAAGGAAGCTCCCCTCCCTGCTCCAGTCTTCACCACCCCTGCCACGGTGCTGCATTCCATTGAGACCATCGAAGGCACCGGCGTAGCCGGCGCCACCCTGGCTCTGACTGTGCCGGGCGATGCCGATGAGGACGAAGTCGCTGCGGCTGCAACCCTCGATACCGAGGTCGACGACGAAGGCAACTGGTCAGTGACCCTGGACGAACCGCTGACGTACGGCGTCTACGAGCTGTCCGCAGCCCAGGGCGGCATTGAAGGCAAGGAAGACTCGGGGGCAGCGACGCTGAACCTTACGGTCGCACCCGATGCTCCGGTGATCACCTCCCCCACTGACGGCCAGGAGTTCGTTGAAGGTTCACTCCCCAACGAAATCACCGGTACCGGTACCGCCGGCGTCGAGATGACCGTTGCGGTCGATGACGAGGCCCTCGAGGCCGTAGTCGTGGACGAAGACGGCAGCTGGTCCGTTCCGATGGGCGATTTGACCGCGGGCGACCACGCAATCACGGCCGTCCAGACCATCAACAGCGCTCCGTCGGCTGACGCCTTCGCGGGCATCACGGTCACCGCAGCTCCGGTTGTGGTGAACCCCGCTCCGGCAGCTAACCCGGGTGGCGGACTGCCTGATACCGGCGCCGCCAACCTCGGCCTGCTGGCCGGAGGCGGAGCATCCCTGCTCGCCGCCGGTGCCGCAGCGCTGATGTACAACAAGCGCCGCCGGGTTTCTGTCGACGCCTAACAGCACCAGCGGTAAACACTGAAGCGGGTCCCTGCCAACGGCCGGGACCCGCTTTGACTTAAGCTACAGTCACGCACCAGGAGGAATCATGATCCGAAACCGGACGCCGCCGGCGCTCCACCTGCCTTCAGCCCGTGGCCTGGCCGGGGCCGCCCTGGCGGCCGTGATCGCCGTCGGCGCGGTTACCGGCTGCGCACCGCAAGACGCCGGACCGGGTACCCCGCCGGATTCCCCATCCGGTACTGCCGCGTCACCCAAACCAGGATCGGATGCAACCATGAACTCGGACGGACCCGGCGCCCAGCTCCTGCTGCTGCACGCGCGCCTCAGGAACGAACTGGGAGCCGAATACGCGGACGGCTGGATTGACCGCGGCGTTCTCCACGTCGCGGTGACCGGTCCGGAGGCCGAGGCCAAGGTGCGCGACGCCGGTGCAGAGCCGGTCCTCGTGGCGTTCAGTGCCGACGAACTGCTGCAGGCCCGCAACCAAGTGCAGACCTGGCTCGCGGACAAGCCCGTTCCGGACCTGAAAGTCCACTCGATCAGCACCAGCGGACGCACCGGCACGGTGACCGTCAAGGTCCCCGCGGATCAGGTCACCGCACTGCAGACGGCAGTCGACGGGCAGGCACCTGCCGGAGAAATATCCGTCATTGTGGAGGAATCAGCGGGAATGACAACCCCGATGTCCACAAAGTAGGGACAAGCTCCGCATAACCGGCGGTGGAGCCGCCTGCGCGCCTAGGGTTGATGGGTCAAGCAGGCGGCACTTTCTCCTATCTGTCTGGATCTTTGCCATGGAGCAAAAGCTGCTCGCCCTTGTTCGCCGCCGCACCGCCTGGATTGTCCTCGCTGCCTGCGCGGCATACTGGCTGGCCCTTGTGGCCGGGTTCCTGGAGGCACCGCTCGGCACCCCGCCCACCCTGATGTTCCTGTGGATGTACTGCAGTCTCATGATTGCCCTGTGAAGCGCACCGGCGGCTGCGGCCGCCGTCGCCGCGTTGGTCCTGCACCGCTCCGCAGACCGGGCCGGCGCGGCAAACGGAGCCGGTCCTGCCGCTCCGAAGGATGGGGGACGTTCGCGGCGCTTATACCTTCTGCTCCACCGGGAGCTCAAGAAGCAGTAACAAAACAGGTGGTCCGGGCTATTGATAACCCGTGAGTGCTCTGGTGTCCTGATCAGGCGGTCCAGCAGCGGGCCGAACCTGCTGCTGAAAACCCGTGCTGCTCATGAGCGCTTTCTCCGGTGTTCCGTCCTCCCTGCTTCCATTTGAAAAAGCCCGCCAGGCACGCGGTGACCTGCAGCAGGCACTGCACAACGAACTTGTCCTCCGGTACCGGGAAATCGCGGAAACAGCTGCCGCCGCCTACGCGGGGCGGGGACGTGAGCTGGCGGACCTGCGCCAGGTCGCGTACATGGGACTAATCAAGGCGGTTCGCCGCTTTGACCCTACCGTCGGCCCGCACTTTCCGGCCTTCGCGGTTCCCACCATTCATGGAGAGCTCAAGCGCTACCTCCGGGATCACTCCTGGGTAGTCCGGCCCCCGCGGCAGCTCCAGGACCTGCGGACCGCCATCGCCAGGCTGCAACCGGAACTCCTGCAGACGCTGGGGCGGGAGCCGTCGCTCCGTGAATTGTCCGAGGCATTGGGAGTTACCACGAAAGCCGTCTCGGAGGCGCTGAACTGCCAGAGCAGTCTTCGCCCCGAATCCCTGGAAGCGCTGGCAGACACCACCGGCGCGGAGCAATGGGCCGTGGCCGACGGCCGGCTGGAACGGGCCGAGAACCTTGCCATGCTCCGCCGCGCGGTGCGGAACCTGACGGACCAGGACAAGGAACTGCTGTTCCTGCGGTATTTCCACGAGGAATCCCAGCAGGCCATCGGAGAACGGCTGGGCCTGACCCAGATGCAGGTCTCCCGCGGACTGGCGAGGATTCTGGTGCGGCTGCAGCATGAACTGCTGGGTGCCCCCACGCTCAACCAAGCCGTGACTCCCGCGGCCAGGGGCAGCGCAACCGCCTGAACCGCCGCGCGGCTGCACCTGCCCGAATACCGTACGGAGCCCTGTTACCGTTCCACCATGGATCCCGCCGCCGCTCCGGACACCAGCGCCCCGGAAAATACAGTCCCGTTCGCCACCGTCCCGCCCAAACTGGCCAAAGGCGACCTGCTGCGCGTCATTGCCCCGGCGGCGAGCCGCGCCATGGTGGCCGAACACGATCACAGCGCACTCATCGAGCGCCGCTTCGCCGGTCTGGGCCTGCGGCTTTCCTACGGCCGCCACGTGGATGAGCGCGACATTTTCGACTCCACATCGGTCGCCTCCCGCGTAGCCGACCTGCATGATGCGTTTGCGGATCCGGAGGTCAAGGGCATCCTGACCGTCATCGGCGGCTTCAACAGCAACGAACTGCTCCCCTATCTGGATTGGGACCTGATTGCCGCCAATCCGAAGATCCTGTGCGGATACTCCGACATTACGGCGCTGCAGAACGCGATTTTCGCCCGCACCGGCCTGGTGACCTATTCCGGCCCGCACTGGTCCAGCTTCGGCATGCGGGACCACTTTGACCTCACCCAGCAGTGGTTCGTGGACGCCCTGGTAGACGGCTACCGGATGGAACTTTCCCCCTCCCCGGAGTGGACCGACGATGCCTGGTTCCTGGACCAGGACAACCGCACTCCCCGGCCGGGGACCGGATGGTGGCCGCTGCAGCAGGGCAGCGCCTCCGGCCGCATTATCGGCGGGAACCTGTGCACGCTGAACCTCCTGCAGGGCACCGCGCAGATGCCTCCGCTGGCCGGCGCCGTCCTCATGCTGGAGGACGATGCCTCCACCGATCCCATGACTTTTGCCCGTGACCTCACCTCCCTGCTCCAGCAGCCGGACGCGGAGGATGTTCAGGGCCTGGTCATCGGCAGGTTCCAGGCGTCCAGCGGCATCACCCTGCCGCATCTGCAGGAGATCGCGGCGCAGCCTGCCCTGGCGGGCCTGCCGGTTCTAGCCAACGTGGACTTCGGGCACACCCAGCCGCAGCTGACCCTGCCGATCGGCGGCCGCGCGGAACTGACCGTGGACGCATCCGGCGGCCGGCTGCGCCTCAGCGACCGCTAGAGCGCCTCGAGCTTCTCCACGGCGGCCAGGACGTCCTCTACCGTGACCGCGAGCAGCGCGGGGTCCGGATCCGTGGCGAAGGTGTCTCCGCGGCGTCGGCTGCCGTCGGTCAGGGCGATGTGCGGCCCCGGCGGCGGGCCCCATTCGCTGACCGGCGCCGGGCCAAACAGGACCACTGACGGCCGGGCATAGGCCGATGCCAGGTGCGCGGCTCCGGTATCGGCCGAGATCACGAGCCGGGACCGGGAAATCACGGCGGCGAACTCGTCCAGCCGGAGCTCACCGGCCACGACCCGCATCGCCCCCAGCCCGGCGCCGTCGGCGACGGCGAGCGCGCGCTGCCGCTCCGACCCGCTGCCCGTAAAGAGAACCGGGAAACCTGCGGCGTCCAGTTCACGGGCGACGTCGGCAAACCGGTCCGCGGGCCAGAGCCGGCTGCCGTAGGCCGCGCCCACATGGATCACCACCGCTTCCGGCGCGTTTTGCGCCGCCGGCGGCGGCTCCAGTCGGTAATCCAGCGGATCCGCAGGGATGCCGTGCCAGGACAGCAATCCTGCCCACCGCTCCCGTTCATGGACACCGTCCTTCCACGGCGGACCGTCCCACCCGGGTCCCGCATGACCGATCCGGCGCGCGGGCTGCAGCGCCTCGATCCGACTGCAGCTCTCCGGGCCGCTGCCGTGCAGGTTCACGGCAACGTCGATCAGTCCGGGCGCGAGCGGAATGGGCACATCCAGGCCGTGCAGGGGAAGCAGGTCATCCACGGCCCCGGTGAGCGGCAGGATGGGACGCAGCCACTCCTGCGCCGCATACCGGATGCGGTGTTCCGGAAACTCCCGCCGCAGGGCCTTAAGCGCCGGAACCGCGACCAGCAGATCCCCGAGTTTCAGGGCCCGCAGCACCAGCAGTTCGGGACGGTCGGCCACCTCGGGCATGGGCGCAGTTTCCTTCCGGTCGGGTCGACTCCTGCCAGAACGTCCACATCCTGCCAGAAGATTGTGCCGCGGGATACGGGTGGGACGGCAGTTCCGACTGGCAAAGAAGTGGTTCGCGCAGTGTTTAGCTTCCCTTCCGGCGGGGAACAGATGCGGTATGGGATTTTTGCCGTCGCCGCCGCGTGCCGTCCTGTTTGACCGGGACGGCACGCTGATTTTTGACGTGCCCTACAACGCGGATCCGGCACGCGTGCGGCCGGTGCCCGGCGCCGTCGAGGTGCTGGCCGGGCTGCGGCATGCCGGCGTGGCCGTAGGAGTAATCACCAATCAGTCCGGCATCGGCCGGGGGATGCTGTCCGCCGAAGAAGTAGCGTCAGTGAACGCCGCCGTCGAAGACCTGCTGGGGCCGTTCGACGTCTGGGAAATCTGCCCGCATGCACCGGGCTACGGCTGCGCCTGCCGCAAGCCGAGGCCCGGCATGGTGCTGCGGGCCAGCCGCCGTCTGGGGCTCGATCCTGCGGAAGTGGCCGTCATCGGTGACATTGGTGCCGATGTCGAGGCCGCAGCGGCCGCCGGTTCACGCGGCGTGCTGGTGCCCAACGCCGTTACCCGTGCCGAGGAAACCGCCGCGGCTCCGCTCGTGGCGGGCAACCTGGCCGAGGCCGTGGAGCTGCTGTGGAGCAGCCGATGAGCCGCCGGGTACTCGTGGCTCGGCTCGACGGGGCCGGCGACGTGCTGCTCGCCGGCCCTGCCATCCGGGCGGTGGCGGCGGCTCCGGGTGTGGAAGCTGTGCTGCTGTGCGGTCCGCAGGGTGCGCCCGCCGGCCGGCTGCTGCCCGGGGTCGCGCAGGTGCTGGAGTGGTCCTGCCCCTGGATCTTGAATCCCGCCCCGGACCCCTCCCCCGCCCTGCTTCAGGATTTGCGGGAGGTAGTCGCCGCCTCCCGGGCCGATGAAGCAGTGATCCTCACGTCCTTCCACCAGTCCCCGCTTCCCCTGGCACTACTGCTCCGGGAAGCGGGGGTAGGAACGATCACGGCGGCCTCCACGGATTACGCCGGTTCCTTGCTGGCCCACCGGCTGAAACCCGGGGAGGACTTTCCCGAAGACCAGCCGGAGGCGGAGCGCGCGCTGCAGATCGCTGCCGCCGCAGGTTTTCCGCTTCCCGCCGGCGACGACGGCCGGCTGCGGCTGGGGCCGCTGCCCGACGTCTCCCACCTGGTGGGCACCGCACCCTACATCGTGGTGCATCCGGGTGCCGCCGTGCCGGCCCGGGCCTGGCCGGCGCTGCACCATGCCGCCGCCGTCGAGCTGCTCACCGCCGCCGGGTTCCGCGTGGTGGTCACCGGCGGCCCCGGGGAGAAGGAACTGACCGCCACCGTGGCGGCCGTGGCCGGCCTGGACCTGGGCGGACGCACCGATCTGGCCGCGCTGGCGGCGGTCCTGGCCGGAGCAGACGCGGTGGTGGTCGGAAACACCGGACCGGCCCATCTGGCAGCCGCGGCAGGAACTCCGGTGGTGAGCCTCTTCGCGCCCGTGGTGCCCGCCATCCGGTGGGCGCCCTACCGGGTTCCGCTCGAACTGCTGGGGAACCAGCACGATGCCTGCAGCGGAACCCGTGCCCGGATCTGCCCGGTACCCGGGCATCCCTGCCTCTCCGGCGTTTCCCCCGAGCAGGTGGTGGAAGCCGTCCAGCGCCTGGTCATCGGTGTGCCATCGCTGCAGACCCACCGCGAAATGAGGCACCGATGAGGATCCTGTTGTGGCACATACACGGCGGCTGGATGGAGGCATTTGTCCGCGGCGCCCACGAATACCTGCTGCCGGCTACCCCGGAGCGGGACGGCTGGGGGCTGGGACGCGGCGGCCGGGCCTGGCCGGAATCCGCCGTGGAAGTGGCGCCGGAAGATCTGCGTGCACAGCAGATCGACGTTGTGCTGCTGCAGCGTCCCGAGGAGATCGAGGCCTGCACCCGCCTGCTCGGCCGGCGGCCCGGCCGGGACATCCCCGCGGTGTATCTCGAACACAACACCCCGCGCGGCAACGTGCCCGAGACCCGGCATCCGCTGGCCGGACGGACGGACATCCCGGTTGTACATGTCACGCAGTTCAACCGCCTGTTCTGGGACAACGGGCGGGCTCCGGTACGGGTGATCGAACACGGCATCCCGGATCCCGGCTACCTCTACACCGGGGAGCGCCCGCATCTGGGGGTGGTGGTGAACGAGCCGGTCCGCCGCAGCCGGGTGGCCGGCACCGATCTCCTGCCCCAGTTTGCCCGGACCGCGCCGCTGGAAGTCTTCGGGATGGGCACGGAACGGCTGCCCGGGGTGCTGGGCGGAGACCGTCTGCTGGTCCGCGGCGACCTGCCGGTGACCAGGCTGCACCGGGAACTGGCCGGCTGCCGGGCCTACCTGCACCCGATGCGCTGGACTTCGCTGGGACTGTCCCTGCTTGAGGCCATGCACATGGGACTGCCGGTCCTGGCCCTTGCGACCACTGAAACGGTCCGGGCGGTTCCGCCGGAAGCGGGGGTGGCCAGCAATGATCCCGAGGAGCTGGTCCGGGCGGCGCGGATGTTCCTGGCCGAACCCGAGCGGGCACGTGACTGCGGCCGGGCCGCCCGTGAAGCGGCGCTGTCCCGGTACGGGCTGGACCGCTTTCTGTCCGACTGGGATGCGCTCTTCGCGGACCTGCTGACCCAGGCGGTTTCCGCTGCATCGTTTCTTCCGGCGGCGGGGACCGCACCGGCATCAACAGGAGGGGGGCAACAGTGAGAATCTCAATGGTGTCCGAGCACGCAAGTCCGCTGGCCGCACTGGGCGGCGTGGATGCCGGCGGCCAGAACGTGCATGTGGCCGCACTGTCCGTGGCGCTGGCCGCACGCGGCCACACCGTGCAGGTGTACACGCGGCGGGACGATCCAGGGCTCCCGGACCGGGTGCAGGTGCAGGACGGCCTGGAGGTAGTGCATGTGACCGCCGGTCCGGCCCTGCCGCTGCCCAAGGATGACCTGCTGCCGTACATGGGACAGCTGGCCGACGGCGTCCTCGCCGACTGGGGAACCGAACCGCCCGACGTCGTGCACTCGCACTTCTGGATGTCCGGCCTCGCCGCGCTGGAGGCGGCCCGCAACGCCGGGGACGAGGGCGTGCCGGTGGTCCACACCTTCCACGCCCTGGGCACCGTGAAGAAACGGCATCAGGGCGCCGAGGACACGTCCCCGCCGGAACGGGCCTGGCTCGAGCCCTCCGTGGGCCGGCGCGCGGACCGGGTGCTGGCGACCTGTTCGGACGAGGTCTTTGAACTCAAGGCCATCGGGGTGCCAGGCAACCGGATCTCCATTGCGCCCTGCGGCGTGGATTTGTCCCTCTTCTCTTCCCACGGGCCGGCGGAACCGCGCGGACGGCGGCACCGGATTGCCGCCGTCGGGCGCCTGGTGCCACGCAAAGGTGTGGACCTGGCCATCCGCGCCCTCGCACTGCTGCGGGACGAGGGCCTGGAAGATGTGGAGCTGCTGATTGTCGGCGGCTCCAGTGACAGTGCCGGACTGGAATCGGATCCGGAAGCCCGCCGGCTGCTGGCCCTGGCCCGCTCCCTGGGTGTGGCGGACCGGGTGCTGCTCCGGGGTCAGGTCCCGCGCGAGCAAATGCCCGCGGTGCTGCGCAGTGCCGATGCCGTGGTGTGCGCACCCTGGTATGAACCCTTCGGGATCGTGCCGCTGGAGGCGATGGCGTGCGCAGTGCCTGTTGTGGCCTCCGCAGTGGGCGGGCTGATCGACACCGTGGTCCACGGCAAGACCGGCCTCCATGTGCCGCCCCGGGATCCGGCCGCCCTGGCCGCCGCGCTCTCGGAGCTGCTGCAGAACCCCCGTTACGCCCGGCGGCTGGGCGCAGCGGGCAAGCAGCGTGCCTCCGCCCGCTACTCCTGGGACCGGGTGGCACTGGATACGGAGAAGGCCTATCAGCTGGCCCTGGGCGCCGCCGCGAGGCCCGGCCGGCTGCAGCCGCTGGGAGGTAAGGCGCTGTGAGCATCGAATCCCCCGTCACCGCTCCCGTCGCCGGGCCGGAGCAGGCAGTGCTGGACCATCTGGCCCAGACGCAGCCCGCCCTGCTCTCCGTCCAGCGGCAGGCCCGGCACCTGACCGAATGGGGCCTTGAGCTGGCGGCCCGCCTCTTCGCCGGGCACCGGCTGCTGACTGCGGGAAACGGCGGGTCCGCGGCCGAAGCCCAGCACCTGAGCGCGGAACTGGTGGGGCGGTTCGACGGCGAGCGCCGCCCGTTTTCCGCCATCGCCCTGCATGCCGAAACCTCTGCCGTGACGGCCATCGCCAACGATTACGGCTTCGACCAGCTCTACGCCCGGCAGGTGCAGGGCCACGGCAGGCCCGGCGACGTGCTCATCCTCTTCTCCACCAGCGGCGCCAGCCCCAACCTGCTGGCCGCGGTGCAGGCCGCGCACGGTGCAGGGCTGCGGACCTGGGCCCTGACCGGCCGGGCGCCGAATCCGCTCGCGTCGGCCTGCGAGGACTTCATTGCCATTGATGCGCCGGCAGCAAATGCGCAGGAGGCCCATCTGGTTGCCCTGCATGCCCTCTGCCGGTCCTTTGACGCCGAAATTGAACGGCTCACCAATGCAGGAGGAACCGCGTGAAGAGAATCGTTGTGGTGGGTGATGTCCTGCTGGACACGGACATTTCCGGCTCGGCCCGGCGCCTCTCCCCCGACGCGCCGGTACCCGTGGTGGACGTGGACGACGTCGGACGCCGGGCCGGCGGGGCGGGCCTGGTGGCACGCCTGCTGGAGCGGGACGGCCGGCAGGTCCACCTGGTGACGGTGCTCTCCGACGACGACGCGTCCGGACAGCTGCGGACCGCGCTGGCCGGCATCCCCCTGACCTGCGGCCCGTCAGAGGCACCCACCCCGGTCAAGACGCGGATCCGGGCCGGCACCCACGCCGTGGTCCGCTTCGACTCCGGCTGCTCTCCTGTCCCGGTCCCGGCGGTGACCGCACAGATGCTGTCCGTGGTCGCGGCAGCCGATGCAGTGGTGGTTGCCGACTACGGCCGCGGGCTCACGGCCAATCCGGCCCTCCGGGACCTGCTGGGAACCCTGGCCCGGCGTATTCCCGTGGTCTGGGACCCGCATCCGGCCGGGGCTGATCCGGTGCCCGGGGTTGCGGCTGTGACACCGAACCTGGCCGAGGCCCTGTCCGCTGCCGGGGAGGTACCGGGCGGGGTTCCGGCGGCACTTCGCGCGGCGGAAAAGCTGCTGACCCGGTGGCAGAGCCAATCCGTGGTGCTCACCATGGGGGCTCAGGGCGCGCTGGCGCTCCCCGCCGCGGGCCTGGCGCAGATCCTTCCGGCCCCGAAGGTTTCCGCGGAGGACACGTGCGGTGCCGGAGACCGGTTTTCCGCTTCCCTCACCATGCGGCTGCTCGACGGCGACGGGCTGGAAACCGCCGCCGAGGGCGCGGTGCAGGCGGCGGCCTCCTTCCTGGCCGCCGGCGGCGTGGCCGGACTTGAGGCGGAGGACCCCCAGCAAATGTTTGGCACCGAAACACCGGACGCGATGGCGACGGCGGCGCGGGTCCGGGAGCGCGGCGGAACCGTGGTGGCCACCGGAGGCTGCTTCGACCTGCTCCACGCCGGACATGCCCGCACCCTGCTGGCGGCCCGGGGGCTGGGCGATTGTTTGATTGTCTGCCTGAACTCCGACGATTCCGTCCGGCGGCTCAAAGGAGAGCAGCGCCCGATTATCGGTGCCGAGGACCGGGCGGAACTGCTGCAGTCACTGGAATGCGTGGACGGGGTCCTGGTCTTCGAGGAGGACACCCCGGCGGCGGTGCTGGAGCGGCTGCGCCCGGACATCTGGGTCAAGGGCGGCGACTACCGCGAAGACCAGCTCCCGGAGGCCGCGCTGATCCGTTCCTGGGGCGGGGAAACCGTCACCGTCCCCTTCCATCCCGCCCGTTCCACCACCGCTCTGGCCTCCGCGCTGGCGAAGGTCGGCTGAGCAAGCCGTTCGCTGTTTCCACTGCCCCTACCCGTTCCGCCGAAAGGAAGTCCCATGAGCCTGTCCCCCGTGGCCCCCGCGCCGGCCTCCCTTCCCGATCCTGTGCCGGATCCTGTGCCCGCTCCTGTCCCGGTCCCGGACCCCCTCCTCCAAGCGCTCCCCCTTCCCGCGGTGTTCACCGGCCGGGTGCTGGTCACCGGCGGCGCCTCCGGGCTGGGTGCCGCCGTCAGCGCCGCCGTGATCGCCGCCGGCGGCAGCGTGGTGGTGCTGGACCGCGATATCAGCACCGTCACGGAAGCCAAGGCCGTGCAGGTGGACGTGGCGGACCGCGCCGGCGTGGAAGCGGCCGTCCAGGAGGCGGCGCAGATCCTGGGCGGACTCGATGCCGTGGTCACCGCCGCCGGCATTGACCGCTGCGGCCGGCTCGAAGATGTGGCGGCGGAGGAATGGGAGAAGGTCATCGGCGTGAACCTGCTGGGCACCGTCTCCGTAGTCCGCGCTGCCCTGCCGCATCTGGCCGCCTCCCACGGCCGCGTCATCACCGTGGCCTCCACGCTGGGGCTCAAGGCCGTCTCGGATGCGACGGCGTACTGTGCCTCCAAGTTCGGGGTGATCGGCTTCAGCCGTGCCCTTGCGGCCGAGACCCGCGGCCGCGTGGGTGTGACCACCATGATTCCCGGCGGCATGAAAACGCGGTTTTTCGACGACCGCACCGAGCAGTACCGGCCGCAGGACGATTCCCGGCTCAATGATCCGCGGCGGGTGGCCGACGCCATCCTCTTTGTACTGGGCCAGCCCGCCGGCTGCGAGGTCCGCGAAATGCTGATCTGCCACGAGGAGGAGGATTCCTGGCCCTAGCCTGGCTCCGGCGCGGGCCGGTCAGGCGGACGACGCCGGCACCGTATGGTCAGCACCGGCTGGGCCAGCTGCACCTGACTGACCCGGGCCATGGCCGATGCCCAGGCCCCGGTACCAGGCGTCCTGGAGCAGCACCGGCAGCAGTAAACGTTACTGCCCGGGCCGCCCAACGGTGTCCCGCTGCGATGCTCCCCGGATTGCCTCCGTCCGGTCGTCCGCCGGAACCGTTCCGTCCGGTTCCGGCTCCCAGCGCAGCAGGTCCCCGGGCTGGCAGTCCAGTACCTCGCACAACGACGCCAGGGTGGTGAACCGCACCGCCTTGGCGCGGCCGTTCTTCAGCACGGCCAGGTTCGCCGGGGTGATGCCGATCCGCTCGGCCAGCACGCCGACGGGCATTTTGCGCTTGGCCAGCATCACGTCGATGTCCACAACGATCGGCATCAGATCACCCCGCCGAGTTCGGCGCGCAGGTGGCTGGCTTCGGCCGCGGTGTCGACGGCGGAGGCCAGCAGCGCCCGCATCACCAGCACCAGCAGGGCGCCGGCCGCCACGGTCACTCCCATGCCGCCAATCAGCAGGACGACGCCGGGGGCCGCCTCTTCTCCCGGTGCCAGCACAGCCCCCAGGGCAAAGAGCAGCAGGGCTGCCGCCGAGAGCGCGCCAATCACCACATCAACGTAACGGAAGGCCGCAGAGGAAAACACGGTCCCCCGCCGGACCATGGTCAGCAGGCGCCAGACGCAGACCAGGCAGACCTGGAAGGCGAGGACCCCCAGCACCACAATCACCAGGATCGGCACCCGGACGGCTTCGGCTCCCGCCTCGGCCAGGTCGACGCCGAACAGCGGCACCAGCACGGCCTGCACAAACAGGGTGCCGAGGAACACCAGCACCAGCACGATCCGCAATGCCAGGATGGTTGCTTTTCCCATCATGCTCTCCCTACGGGATCGCTTCGATTGAAGGACAATCAATACTTATCGACAATCGAGAGGTCCCGCAAGGACTTCCGGTAACTAGGGATGCTTACCGGGAAATTGACTGAGGTGCTCAGTCGACCCGGCCGTGCACCGGCCTGGCGTTCGCCGGGGGCTCTCCGACCTCCTGGATGGTATGGCCGCCGCAGGCCGTCTTGGTTACGCTGGCCCGCTCGATGCGCGACACGGTGAACCAGCGCATTGCGTCGCGCAGTCGGCACCACCCAACTAGGTACCACTGGCCGTTCGTGGAGGAGAACAGCACGGGTTCGACGTCGCGGATGGTCCTGGTTCCATCTCTCGATGTGTAGCGGATGCGGATTACCCGCTGCTCGGCCATCACCTCCTCCAGTGCCGACCTGATTGTGCGCGATGACGGGGGAACCGCGTTCGGCGCTGGCCCGCGCAGGCCATGCCGTGTTTGCCGAAGTCGCGAACACCGAGCACCTCGACGTCGTTGACCTCCCGACCGGGCATTGGCCTATGTGGAGCCGTCCACGCGACCTCGCCGAAGCCATCCAGTCAGCAGCTTCTTCAACCAACTGAACTGCCCGCGGAAAGGGGCCAGCACATTAAACGACGACGGCGCCGCCCGGACTCAGGGAGTCCGGCGCGGCGCCGTCGTGCTTGGTGCTTATTAGAGCTTGGAAGCGACCAGTCCGGTCAGATCGACCAGGCGGTTGGAGTAGCCCCACTCGTTGTCGTACCAGCCGACGATCTTGACCTGGTTGCCCATAACGCGGGTCAGGCCGGAGTCGAAGATGCAGGAGGACGGATCGCCCACGATGTCCGAGGAGACAATCGGATCCTCGGTGTAGGTGAGGATGCCGGCCCAGCGCGGATCCTGTGCAGCCTTGGCGTAGGCGGCGTTGATCTCTTCGACCGTGGCTTCCTTTTCCAGCGTGACGGTCAGGTCGGTGACGGAACCGGTGGGGACCGGAACGCGGATGGCGAAGCCGTCCAGCTTGCCCTTCAGTTCCGGCAGGACCAGGCCGATGGCCTTGGCGGCACCGGTGGAGGTGGGGACCATGTTCAGGGCTGCGGCGCGGGCGCGGCGCAGGTCCTTGTGCGGGCCGTCCTGCAGGTTCTGGTCTGCCGTGTAGGCGTGCACGGTGGTCATGAGGCCCTTTTCGATGCCGAAGGCGTCGTTCAGGACCTTGGCCAGCGGGCCCAGGCAGTTGGTGGTGCAGGAAGCGTTGGAGATGACGTCGTGCTTCTCGGCGTCGTAGTCGCCCTCGTTTACGCCCATGACCACGGTGAACGCGTCACCCTTGGCCGGTGCGGAAACCAGGACCTTCTTGGCGCCGGCGGAGATGTGCTTGCGTGCATCGTCGGCGTTGGTGAAGAAGCCGGTGGATTCGATGACGATGTCCACGTTGAGGTCGGCCCAGGGCAGGTTGCCCGGATCGCGCTCAGCGAAGACCTTGATGGTGTGGCCGCCGACCACGAGGTTTCCGTCTTCGACGGTGACCTTCTCGGCCAGGCGTCCGGCTACCGAGTCGTACTTGAGCAGGTGGGCCAGCTGGGCGGGGTCGCCGAGGTCGTTAACTGCGACAACCTCGAACCCTTCGCCGTGCTGCAGGGCTGCCCGCAGGTAGTTGCGGCCAATCCGACCAAAACCGTTGATTCCGACGCGTACCGTCACTGGTGCCTCCTTGATGCTGAAACTAAATTTAGGAACTAAATTTATTGTCTCCTATAATTATGCTGTTATTACCGCCACACGTCAAAGGGCACTTCCATGGACGCCTCAGCAAACACTCCGCAGCTACTGCGCCGCACCAACCTGCGCGCAGTGCTGGAGGTGCTCCGTGCTGCCCCCTCCGCCACGGGCACCGACCTGATCAACGCCACCGGCCTGACCCGCGCCACCGTCATTGCCGTGTGTGATGACCTGATTGCCCGAGGCTGGGCCCGGGAAACGGATTCCCCGCGCATCGACCGGCAAAAAGGCCGGCCCGCCCGCCGGTTCGAATTCAACGAGAGTGCCGGCTATGTCCTGGGGCTCGACGTCGGCATCGCCACCGTCCGGGTGCTGGTCGCCGACCTCGCGGGCGCCGTCGTCGGAGAATCAGAGGCCCGGTTCCCGCGTCACGGCGGAGAACCGGAACAACGACGGCGCGTGGTCACCGAGGCCGTCGATGCCGCCCTGCAGGACGCGGGGATTTCCTCGTCGGCCGTACTGTGCGCCGGGATGGGCATTGCGGCGCAGGTTACCGGCGCGGGCGACGTCGCCCCGGGACAGGAGGTGGCCCCGATGTTCGATCTCGGACTGAGCACCATCTTCAGCGATTCCCGCGGCTGGCCGCTGCTCGTGGAAAACGATGCCAAGCTCGCGGCCCTGGCGGAACGCTGGCGCGGGGTGGGCGCGGGCGAAAACAACCTGGCGGTGATCCTGGCCGGCGAGCGCCTGGGCAGCGGCATCATCGAGTCCGGCCGCCTGCTGCACGGCTCGTCCGGCGGCACCGGCGCGATGGGTGCGCTGGAATTGGTGGAAGGCGTGGGCAACGAGGACGGCATCGCCAAGCTGGCCCGCCTCTGGGGCAGCGCCGCGCTGAAGGAAGGGCACAACGGCCGGATCCGCGAACTCGTGGGACCGGACACCAACCGCGCCTCGGCCCGGCTGGTGTTCGAAGCGGCCGAGGCGGGAGACCCGGTTGCCGAAGAAATCCTCGACCGTATTGCCCGCCGGATGGCCCGGGTACTGGCACTGGTCTCCTCGTTCTTCGATCCGCGGCTGATCGTAATCGGCGGCGCGGTGGCGGCGTCGGCCACTGCCCTGCTGCCCGCCATGACGCGTGAGCTGGACCGCTACGTGGTCACGCCGCCCCGGGTGGCCGTCTCGAACCTGGGCACCATGCTGGTGCCCACCGGTGCGGTGCGCCTGGCCCTGGACTACGTGGAGACCCACCTCCTGGACCTGGTGCCCGAACCGCGCCGGGAGTAGTCCCGGAGGCCTACCGCAGTTCCTGGATCCGCAGCTGATTGCCGGCCGGGTCCCGCAGCGCGCAGTCCCGGGCACCCCAATCCTGTTGCATGGGCTCCTGGACCACCTCCGCTCCTCCGGCGACGGCGCGCTCGAACGCCGCGTCCAGATCGGCCGTTGCCAGCAGCATCCCGGCATAGGTGCCCTTGGCCATCATTTCCTCGATGGTCCTGCGCTCGGCGTCAGTGACTGCCGGGTCCGCTGCGGGCGGTTCCAGCACAATGGAGGTTCCCGGCTGGTCCGGCGGACCTACCGTAATCCAGCGCATGCCGCCGTAGCCGACGTCGTTGCGCACTTCGAAGCCCAGCACATCGCGGTAGAAAGCCAGCGAAGCATCGGGATCGGTCTGGGGAAGAAATACAGCATTGATGGAGATATCCATCGGACTCACCCTCTCTGGGGCGGCGGAAACCGCCCTTTCCTGATCGGTCTTTGCACCGTGCGGGTCACGCACCCCGGCAGTTCCAGCTCCTGCTCTGCCGCCAGCCTCCGATAGGTTCCCGGCGGGACCCCCACCAGCTCGGTAAACAGCGTGCTGAAGGTACCCAGCGAGGAGCACCCCCACTGCGAAGCACACGTCAGTGACGCTCCGGGTGCTGCAGCGCAGCAGGGTCATGGCCCGTTCAATGCGCCGGGTCATGAGATACGCATACGGCGACTCCCCGTATGCCAGGCGGAACTGGCGGCTGAGGTGGCCGGCGGACATAAAAACTCCGCGGGCGAGTGCTTCGACGTCCAGCGGTTTGGCATACTCGCGGTCGATCCGGTCCCGCACCCGCCGCAGCCGGGCGAGGTCCGCCAGCCGGCGCGAGTTCTCCAACGACCCGCTGGATCCCCCGTACTTGTCCGCGGCTGCTGATACGACACTCATCGAATGCTTCCCCTGCTGCTGTCCTGTCCGGTGTTTCCTCACGCTACCGACGGCCGGACGGAAGGCGCTTCTTGATTCCTGATCGGTTTGTCCACCGGCCTTTTTTGCCATGGTTCCACTCCAGCGAGCGGCAGGATACCGAAAACCGCACGTTGGTTCCCCAAGAGCCCGAGCGCACTGCTTCCGTGTGGCTGTTCGGTTGCTCCACACGCAAAAGGGCCGGGTGCCTCTGCACCCGGCCCTTATGGCTGTGAACTACGCGGGAGCCGATCCGTCCCCGCTTTCGCTCTCGGATTCCCGGTCCTCATCCGGCCCGCCGTCGCCGCCGCGGGGGCCGTCATGGTGCCGGCCGTGGTGGCGGCCGCCGTCGTCGCGGCCTTCACCCGCCTCGGCGTCCTGGTCCTCCTGGTCCTCCTGGTTGGGACCTTGGCCGTCCGGATCCTGTTCCTCCTCGCCGTCGGTGCCCTGGTCCTGGTTCGGCCCCTCGGCGTCCTCCCGGTCGGGACCCCGTCCGTCGCCGTCGCGGTCACCGTCGCGGCCGTCGGCGTCCTCGCCGTCGGTGTCCTCGCCTTCGGTGTCCTGGCCCTGACTGTCCTGCTCGTCGAACAGATCCCGGCTCTCGTTGTCCCCGGCGTCCTGTTCCTGGGTGGTGGAGCCGGCCTGCTCAAGCTCGGCGTTGTCCGCTACAGCCGTACCCGCAAAGAAACTGGCAACCAGCAGGCCCACACCGGCAAGGGCGCCGCCGCCCCAGACGATAACTTTCCGAGCTCCGCTGCCTATATCCATGGTGCTGTTTCACCTCCGAATAACCGGTTCGCTGACAGTTCTATCCTCGAACTTGTTTCTTTGAGAATTCTTAAAAGCCGCTGAGGACCAGCGGCAAGCGCACCGTCAGGGAGATGCCAAGTACAGGAATGCCGACGGCGCCGGGGCAGGACCAGAACCAGCAGGGCGCGATATATGCGTATGGGCGTATCTGTCGAAAGGGGCGCTGCAGGGCCGGGGAGTGCTGCCTAGAACGCCACCTTCTGCAGCAGCCGGCGCAGTTCGTCCTGCTCGGCGGCGGAGAGCTGTGCCACCGAAGTCTCGGTGGCACCATCCACCACGTCCCGCGCGCGTGCGTAGAGGGCCCGTCCGTCCTCGGTGGGCACGATGACCTTTGAGCGGCGGTCCCGGGGGTCGGTCTGGCGTTCGACGGCGCCGCGGCTCTCCAGTTCATCGATGATGGCCACGATCTGGCTGGGATCCAGCACCAGGAACTGGCTCAGCTCCCGCTGTGTCGGCGCCGCTCCGCTGCAGGCCAGGGACAGCACGGAGTAGTGGCGCACTTTCAGGCCGAGGTCGGCCAGCCGGCGGTTGGCCTCGGCCGAGCCCATGGACGCGGCGCGGGCCATCAGGAAGACGGGTTCGGCACCGAGATCGGTAGCGGCGAAGCGGGCGGCAACGCCGTCAGGGAAGGTGCTCATGGAGTGTTTGATCCTTCAGCAGGGGCACGGTCAGAACCCCATCCTAGGAGATAGTCCCTTCTCCCAATAAGTGAGGATATTAACTGTTGACTTTTTCAATGATATGCCGTGGAATGGGAACATCGCCGCAACGTGGCCGCAGTCACATGCGGCTGGCCTAAGCAAAGGAGCTTCCCATGACCAACGATTCCACTGGTGCACTTGCCGGAAAGGTCGCCGTCGTCACCGGCTCCGGCCAGGGCCTCGGGCTGGCCTACGCCTCCGAACTCGCCCACCAGGGCGCCGCCGTCGTGATCAATGACGTGGTCCAGGAAACAGCTGACCGTGCCGTCGAAATGATTACTTCCGCCGGAGGCCGGGCCGTCGCCGTCGTCGCCCCGGTAGGCACCACTGAAGCCGCCACCGCCCTGGTGGAAGGCGCCGTGTCCGCCTTCGGCCGCCTGGACATCCTGGTCAACAACGCGGGTGTGCTGCGGGACAAGTCGCTGCTGAAGATGACGGACGAGGATTTTGACCTCGTGATCCAGGTGCATCTGCGCGGAACGTTCACCTGCGCCCGCGAGGCCTACCGGTACTTCAAGGAAAACAACGTGGCCGGCCGGATCATCACCATCGGCTCCCCCACCGGCCAGTACGGCAACTTCGGGCAGACCAACTACGCCGCCGCCAAGGCCGGCATCGTCGGCATGGTCCGCACCTGGGCGCTGGAAATGCGCAAGGCCGGCGTCACCGCCAACGCCGTCATCCCCGTGGCCGCCACCGCCATGACCGAGACGGTCCCCTACTTCCGCGCCGCCGTCGAGGCGGAACGCCGCGGCGAGCCGATGCCGGACTTCTTCCGCAAGGACCTGGGTTTCGGCACCTCCGCCGACGTCGCCGGGCTGATCGCATATCTGGCCTCCGACGACGCGGCGGGGATCACCGGGCAGGTTATCGGCGCCGGCGGCGACCGGCTGCAGATCTTCTCCCACCCGGTACCCGTGGTCACCGAATACCGTGAGGGCGGGTGGACGTTTGAGGCCCTGCGCGAGCAGTTCCCGGCGCTCATCGAAGGAAACCTCCAGCCGGTCGGCGAAAAGATGCCTCCGCTGCCCGAAGAACTTGAACCGCAGGCCCGGTAGGGACGGAAACCGCTATGCGATATGAATACGGCCTGGACCTCGCGTCCCTGGACGCCATCGACATGCATGTACACATCGAGTGCTCCGACCACGGCCACGCGTCGCTGCCCGCAGCCCTCACCGAGGCTTCCGCCAAGTACTTCAAATCCGAAGACCGCAGCCCCTCCCTGGACACCATCGCCGAGCGGTACCGCGAATGGCGGATGGCCGCCGTCGTCTTCACCGTGGATGCCACCACCGCACTGGGCCACGAACCGAACTCCATCGAGGAGATTGCCGAAGGCGCGGCACGCAACAATGACGTGCTGATTCCCTTCGGTTCGGTGGATCCGCTGCAGGGCAGCCGTGCCGTGGACCGGGCGCGGATGCTGGTGGAGGACTACGGCGTCAAGGGCTTTAAATTCCACCCCTCGCTGCAGAACTTCGACCCCTCTGACCAGCAGTTCTATCCGATCTACGAGGCCATTTCCGCCCTGGGCGTCCCGGCCCTGTTCCACACCGGGCAGAACGGCATGGGGGCCGGGCTGCCCGGTGGCTACGGCATCAAGCTCGCCTATTCGAACCCGATGCTGCTCGACGCCGTCGCCGCGGATTTCCCGGAACTGCAGGTCATCATGGCGCACCCGTCAGTGCCGTGGCAGGACGAGGCCAACTCCATCGCCACCCACAAAGCCAACGTCTGGATCGACCTGTCCGGCTGGTCGCCCAAGTACTTCCCAGAGTCCCTGGTCCGCGCCTCGAACTCCATGCTGGCCGACAAGGTCCTGTTCGGCACCGACTATCCGCTGATCACCCCGCAGAAGTGGCTGGGCGCCTTTGAGCAGCAGAGCTTCAAGGATGAAGTACGCCCGAAAATCCTCAAGGACAACGCGGTGCGCCTGCTCGGGCTGGATACAGCGGCCGGCGCCGCTGCCAGCGCTGCCAGCGCAGGGGAAAGCGCATGACCGGGGTGCTGACCGAGCCGCGCCTGTACCCAGACTGCGATCCGTTCAACGTCGAGGGGCGGTTGACCGAGGCGGAGAAGGCTCCGCTGCGGCGCCTGCGGCGGGTGCTGGAGGACTCCGCCCGGCCGCTGCTGGCGGAATACTGGGAGGCCGGGGAGTTCCCATACCAATTGGACGGCCCGCTCAGGGAGCTGAACCTGATGGTTCCGGAGGAACTCACCGCGGACGGCGCCGAACCCCGCGCGCTCTACCACGGCTTCCGGATCTTCGAACTGGCCCGCACCGACGCCTCGCTTGCCACTTACTACACCGCGCAGGCCGGGCTCTTCCGCACAGCCTGCCGGGTAGGCGGAACGCCGGAGCAGTTCGCGCAGTGGGATCCGTTGATCACCTCCTTTGAGATGACCGGCGTGTTCTGCCTGACCGAGCCCGAGCACGGTTCGGACATTGCCGGCGGGTTGGCGACGTCGGCACGCCGCGACGGCGAAGAGTGGATCCTGGATGGGGCCAAGCGGTGGATCGGCGGGGCGTTCACCGCCGACTACCTGGCGGTCTTCGCCCGGGACGGCGCCGACGGACAGGTCAAGGGGTTCCTCGTGGACCGCGAAGCGCCCGGGGTGCGGCTCGAAAAGATCCGCGGCAAAACGTCGCTGCGGATGATGCAGAATGCCGATATTTACCTCGACGGTGTCCGTGTTCCTGAATCCCGGCGGCTCGGCAACGTGAACTCCTTTAAGGACGTCGCGGCGATGCTGCGGGCCATGCGGTCCGACGTCGCCTGGATTGCCACCGGCATCCAGGCCGGAGCATACGAAGCCGCCCTGCGGTACGTGCGCAGCCGCGAACAGTTCGGCCGGTCGCTGGGCAGCTTCCAGCTGGTCCAGGAAAAACTTGCCCGCATGCTGGGCAACGTCACCGCGTCCCTGAATCTGGTGGCAGGCCTCGCGGAGCGCCAGCAGGAAGGGATTTTCCGGGATGAGGATTCCGCCCTGGCGAAGATGTGGATCAGCCTGCACATGCGTGAAACCGTAGCCCTGGCCCGCGAAGTGGTCGGCGGCAACGGGATCACCCTGGCCACCGACGTCGCCCGTTTCCACGCCGACGCCGAGGCCGTCTATTCCTACGAGGGAACCCACGAAATCAATGCGCTGGTCGTCGGCCGCGCAGTCACCGGCAAGAGCGCCTTCGCCTGACACGTTCCGCCGTATCCGTCCAGCAACCTAGGAGTTTTCCATGACTGAAGCACCCGCCTCCGCCCAGACCGTCGTAGCGTTCGAAGAGGTCAAGGACCTCATCGGCAAGAACGTCGGCACCTCTGCCTACCGCGAGATTACGCAGGGTCAGGTGGACCTGTTTGCCGATGCCACCGACGACCATCAGTGGATCCATGTGGATCCGGAGCGGGCCAAGGACGGTCCCTTCGGCGCCCCGATAGCCCACGGATTCCTGACACTGTCGCTGCTGATCCCGATGTGGGGCGAGCTCCTCGACGTGACGGGCGTCAAGACAAAGGTCAACTACGGTCTGGACAAGGTCCGCTTCACCTCGCCGGTGAAGGTCGGTTCCCGGATCCGGATGACCGCCGTGATTGCCGATGTCCAGGAGGTCAAGGGCAACGGCCTGCACGTGGTCGCGGACCTCACCATCGAAATCGAGGGCCAGGAGCGACCGGCCGTTATCGCCCGGTTCCTCAGCCGGCTGTACGCCTAGCCGGTCGGGCGGCGCGGGGCGGGGCGGAGCGGACTGGCCGAAGGCTACCGCCAGTAGTTGTTCGCGGCCGCAACGGTCGCGAACTCGGTGGCCACCACGTGTGAGGCAGCGATGATGCTGTCCGGGTTGTTGGCATAGGCATCCCGGATGATGTGCTCCACCTGCCCGTCCGGCTGAATGGCGAAGGCAGTCTGCAGCGCCAGGTTGACGGCCAGTTGCCGCCCTTCCTCCGGCGTTGCGCACTTAAGCGAATTGTTCGGCACAAGCTCCATGGTGTCCGTCCTGTCTTTTCAAAGTCCGCCGGCCTGCCGGTTCGGCGCACGCGGGCGGATACACCCGACGGCACCAGTCTCGCGCCGCACCGCCCGGCACTCAACCGTTTCCGTCGCTTTACCCTCCCCTGGAGTCAGGACGGCGGGTGCCGGCGGCACGCCATGAGGAACGATCGCCCCTTACGGTTCAAAGAGCCCTTGGTACATTTCTCGACGGACTGCTCCGGGTACGTTCCACTTGCCACACCGGCCTTCAGATCAGCACATATTTCCTTTGCTTCGAGGTAAAGAACAAACGTGCCACCCCCGGAAAAACACGCGAGAAAAACTAGCACCAATGTCGCCACGTCCGTTGACCACTTCTCCTTGACTCGAGTGGCACGCGCGTAAGCCGTGCCGGCAAACGCAAGTGGAACGGCAAACGCTGCGTACGAAATTGCTCCGAGAAATAGAGCAAGCGGAACCAGATCTTTCAGCCCTTACATAGGCACCAAACCCCAGCGGTTAAAAGCTTGAGCTTGAGGCATGAAGCAGTCAATAGGGCGGCCAACGGGGAAGATCCCCAGCCCCGGCTGCTCCTACCCCAGCAGCTGGTCGACGTTGGCCCACACATCTGCTGCCCGCACTTCCGCAACAAACGAGTCATCATGCTCGCACCGCTCCGCCGTCCAGCCGACCTGCGTGACGTCTGCCTTGCAGGCGGGACACTCCGACACCCAGGACATGTGCACCCGGTGCCGGGTGCGGCCCATCGCCCCGGCGTTGACGACGTTGCCGAACCAGTAGATCCCCACCGTGGCGGCTCCAACCGCCTGCGCCAGGTGCCGGGGCCCGCTGTCATTGCCCACCATTACCGCACTGGCCTGCAGCAGGGCTGCGAGCGTGCCGATGCCCAGTTCGCCGGCCAGCGAGCGGACGGGTACATCGCGTCCGGCCTCGGCGAGCGCCCGGTGCACAACCTCCTGCCCGAGGCCCCGGTCGGCGTCGTCGCCCACCACCACCACCTGACAGCCCCGGGCGACGGCACGCACCGCCACCTCCGCGAAGCACGACGCCGGCCACCGCCGCCGCGGGTCCGTGGCCCCGGGATGCAGGCTCACCAGGTTCCGGTCCGGCAATACCAGGGCCCGCGCCGCTGCTGCCTCTTCGGGCAGGACGGGCAGCTGCGCGTCCAGGCTGACGGGGGCGGCTCCGGCGAGCCCGGCCACTTCCAGCGCCCGGAAGACCTCGTGCTGGTAGTAGATGTAGGGGATGCTCCGTTCCAGGGCGGCGGCATCGGGGGTGCGGGTCCCCACCGTGTGCCGTGCCCCCAGGCGGAGCAGGAAGGGGTTCGAGTTCCGGCCGCCGCCGTGCACCTGTACGGCCAGATCGAACCGCTCCCGCTGCATCCGGGCCAGGAATGCCTCAACGGCCTCCGGGTCCTGCGGTCCGGAGGCAATGCCGGGGGCGGCTGGCAGGACCTCCACCCGTTGCACCGGTCCGGGCCGGTTCGCCAGGAGGGCGGCGTGCAGCGCAGTGCCGAGCAGTGTGATGGATGCGGACGGATAAGCGGCGGCGAGCGCTTCGACCGCAGGCAGGGCGAACATGAGGTCCCCCAGCCCTCCGCCGCGCAGCACGGCGATTTTCTTCACATTCGGAAAGGGCGCGGCCAGGGGGCCGACCCCGCGGACGAGTCCCGGCCGGTCCCCCCGGGGGTGAAGCGGCCCGCGCTGTTCCGTGGTCTTCTGCATCATTGGGCTTCCTTTCGCCGAGGACCCGCGTACGCGCGGTCTGCCCTGTGGGCACTCACCATAGGTGCTGGCGGCGCCGGACCCAAGGGAGGTGTTTACTCCAGGTGAGCGGAGCCCGCACCTGCTTTCCCCACCTGTCTGAACCCGCCGGAAACGGGGTATGGGAGCTATACAACGCGCGACAAGGAGCAGCATGTCCACCACCATTCAGCCGCCGGCTCCCCGGCCCGCTTCCCCGATGCACCCCAACGGTTCCGTCGAGCCGATCACCATTTTCGATCCGCGGGACGGAACACTGGTGGGTCGGGTGGAGCAGGACGGACGTGCCGGCATCCGGGCCGCCGTGGCGGCAGCCCGCGGCGCCCTCCCCGGGTGGGCGGGCACCGACCCCGCAGAGCGGGGACGCCTCCTGCGCGCCGCTGCCGCTGCCCTGCAACTGCGGGCCGCCGAAGTGGCCGGGTGGAACACCCGCGAGACCGGACGGCCGGAGGCCGAGGCCCTCGCCGGGGTGCAGGCCGGGGCGGCCACGTTGGAGCAATACGCCGAACTCGGCCCGGTGCACCGGGGGCACAGCCTCCGCGGTGCGGCACTGGCCGCGGATTACACGGTAACCGGACCGCGCGGCGTCGCCGTGGTGCTGACACCGTGGAACGACCCGGTGGCCGTGGCCGCCGGGTTGATCGGCGCGGCGCTGGCCACCGGGAACACGATAATCAGCAAGCCCAGCGAGCGTTCTCCCCACACCGGGAAACTGCTCGGGGAAATCCTCGCCCCGGTGTTCCCCGCCGGTGTCCTGACAACGGTCACCGGCGGCCCGGACGTGGGTGCCCAGCTGAGCATGGAGGCAGGGGTGGACGTCCTGGCACACGTGGGTTCAAGTGCAACCGGCGCAAGGATTGCCCGGGCGGCTGCCCTGACGGGAGCCCACGTCATTCTAGAGAACGGCGGAAACGATCCGCTGCTGGTTGATGCGGATGTGGATCCGCGATGGGCGGCCGGACAGGCAGCTGTCGGGGCATTCAGCAACAGCGGCCAGATCTGTACCTCGGTGGAGCGCATCTACGTGCACCGGAACATCGCGGATGCGTTCTGCGCCGAGCTCATTGCCGAAGCGCGGCGACGGAATCGGGAGGGCGCGGTGGCGCCCCTTGTGGATGCCCGGCTCCGCGACACCGTGCACCAGCAGATAACCCAGGCGCTGACCCGCGGCGCCACGATTGCAGAGGGCGGCGTGTTGCCGGAAGGACCCGGGGCCCACTACCCCGCGACCGTCCTGCTGAACTGTTCGGCCGGGATGGAGGTCTTCGACGCCGAAACGTTCGGCCCCGTGGCCCCCATTCAGGTGGTGGACAGTTTCGACGAAGGGCTCGCCCTGGCAGCTGGGGGGTCCTACGGACTGGCCGCCACTGTATTGACGGGAAGCATTGCCCACGCGCAGCGGGCAGTGGCTGCCCTGGACGTGGGCACCGTGAAGATCAACGCCGTCTTCGGCGGCGCCCCGGGCGGCTCGGCGCAGCCCCGGCGCCGGAGCGGCCGCGGCTTTGGCTACGGCCCGGAACTCCTGGACGAGTTCTCCCTGGTAAAGGTGGTCCACGTCGGCTCCCCGGGCACCGCGGCACCGGGAATACCGGAGTGACGGACTTCCGGAACCCCGGGGAGGTCCGCAGCCTCGCGCCAGGGCTGCCTGACCGTCTCGCGGCAGCCTCCCTGCGCATAACGGTCATCGGCGATGTGATGCTGGACGGCTGGTGGTCCGGGGTCACCGAACGGTTCTGCCGGGAGGCGCCGGCTCCCGTGGTGGATGTGCAGCGGAAGGACTACGCACCCGGCGGTGCGGGAAACACCGCCATGAACCTGCAGGCCCTCGGTGCACGGGTACGGCTTGGCGGACTGACCGGCGCCGACGCCGCCGGTGACCGGCTGCGCGGCATCCTGGCCGAGGCGGGCGTGGACCTGCGCGGCATGGTGCAGCACCCCGGCGCCGCGACCGCCACGAAGGACCGGATTGTCGCCGCGGAGCAGGTACTGTTCCGGCTCGACGACGGCGGGCGGTTCCCGGCCGAGGCGGAGGAACTGCTGGCGGCTTCCGTGCCTGCATTGCTGGAAGACGCCGATGCGCTGGTGGTCTGCGACTACGGCACCGGGCTGCTGCACGGCGCCGTCCGCGATGCCCTGGTGGCACTGCGCGGCGGTCGCCTCACCGTCGTGGATGCGCACGACGCCGCGGGCTGGGCCGCTCTGGCGCCCGACCTGGTTACACCGAATGCCGCCGAAGCCGCACAACTGCTGGGCGGGGCAAAGCCGCTCGGGCCGGACCGTGCCGCCGCGGTTCGCACCTATGCGCCGGACCTGCTGGCTGCCGCCGGTGCGGCAGCGGCAGCTGTCACCCTGGACCGCGACGGCGCGGCCGTGATCGGCGCCGACGGCGGGTTCCACCGCACCTGGGCGCGTCCCGCTGCCGAAAAACAGGCCTCGGGTGCAGGCGACACCTTCGTTGCCTGCCTGACACTGGCCCGTGCCGCAGGCCTGCCGCTGTCCACCGCCGCGGACCTGGCGCAGAACGCCGCCGATATTGTGGTCCAGCGGCCCGGCACCTCGGTGTGCAGCACCGCCGACCTGGAAAAGCATCTGGACAGCTTTGCGGATACGGCGCTCAGCCAGGCGGATCTCCTGGCCCGGACCGCCGCCGAGCGGGCTGCCGGGCGCAGGATTGTCCTGACCAACGGGTGTTTCGACGTCCTGCACCGCGGGCACACCCGGTACCTGAACCAGGCCAAGCAGCTCGGCGACATCCTGGTGGTCGCCCTCAACAGCGACGCGTCCGCCCGCCGGCTGAAAGGACCGGGCCGTCCCATCAATCCCGTCCATGACCGGGCCGGGATCATTGCCGCGCTCAGCTGCGTGGACTACGTGACCGTGTTCGAGACGGACACGCCGATTCCGCTCATCCGGGAACTGCGTCCGGACATTTACGCCAAGGGCGGGGACTACTCCGCGCAGATGCTGGCGGAAACCCCGGTGGTGGAGGAGTGCGGCGGCCGGGTGCTGATCCTGGACTACGTCTCCGACCACTCCACCACTGCCTTGGTGTCCCGGATCCGGTCCGGCGGCACCGCGAATGATGCCGGGGAGACCGGCGGGAACCCCGCGGGCAGCGGCGGCATTGCCGGAGGCGGGAACAATCCCGGGGACCCGCCGTGACGCGCCGCTGGTCCGGGGACTGGGGCGGCCCGCCCGATTCGGGCAGCACGGCGGAGGTGGACGTGCTGATTCCGACCCGCAACCGGCCGGCCGAACTCGCGGTCACCCTCGCCGGGCTGGCCGCGCAGGACGGGCCGGACTTCGCCGTCGTTATCAGCGACCAAAGTACCGATGTCCCGTCCTGGAACCATCCCGCCGCCGAAGCGATGGTCCGGGTCCTGGAGGCGCAGGGCCGTCCGGTCCGGCTGCTGAGGCACCTGCCGACGCGGGGGCTGGCCGAACAGCGGCACTTCCTGCTTGGGCAGTCCGGTGCTCCGCAGGTCCTGTTCCTGGACGACGACGTCTGGCTGGAACCGGACATGCTGGCCCGGCTGACGGGGGCCCTGGCTGCGTCCGGCGGCGGATTCGTGGGGGCGGCCGTACAGGGGCTGTCCTATCTCGCCGACCGGCGGCCCGAGGAACAGCAGCCGTTCGAGATGTGGGAAAACGGACAGGTGCAGCCGGAACGGATTCGCCGCAGCCAGCCGGGCTTCTCGCGTTGGACCCTGCACAACGCGGCGAATCTGGCCCATGTGGCTTCCGACCTCCGCCTCCCGCCCGGAGAATGGCGGTTGTACCGGATCGCCTGGGTGGGGGCCTGCGTCCTCTATGACCGGCAGGCACTGCTTGCGTGCGGCGGCTTCGGGTTCTGGGACCAGCTGCCGCCCGGGCACGCCGGGGAGGACGTGGCAGCCCAGTGGCGGGTAATGGAAAGGTTCGGCGGCGCCGGGATGATTCCGTCCGGTGCAGTCCACCTGGAGTCGCCGACCACGGTGACCGACCGGTCCGCTGACGCCGCCGAACTCATCCTGGGCACCGGGGAGTACGACCCGTCCAGGGAGATCTAGCTGCTCAGGCGGTGGGATCCGTGGGCCGGGGAGAATCGTCGTCGTCCGTGTGACCCGCGGGCGGGGTCGGCTTGCCGATGTTTCCCGCACCGCCCGGAATCTTTGCCGAGCTGCGGTGGATGCCCGAACCCTGGCTGAGGTGCTCGGGGTTCGGCTTCTCCGTCATCAGCAGCAGTGAAGAGACCAGCAGCGACGCGATAAACGCAATGCCGACGGCAATAAGCCCGAGGTCGAACCGCAGCTCCTGCTCCGCTCCCCCGGTGGCGAAGATCATGGTGGCAAGGCCTGCAATCAACGCCAGCACGGCAGAGAAAATCAGCGGTGCCTTTACGGAGTTCCGCCTCTGCGGTCCACCGGTTGAGCTGTTCGCCACGATCATTGCCTCCTGCTGCGTTGGGGTGGCGCGGATCGGTGCGTAACTGCACCGCGCGCGATACCTAGTTTACGGCCTATGCCTGCTCGTCCACGGCGGCGCGGGAATCATGCCGGGCGCCCAGCGCTGAAATGGCCACGATCACCGCAATGATGATCGCCGCGCCACCGGTCACGCCGAGCAGCGCCCGGACGCCCAGGTCGTAGACGAGCGGGACCAGGATGCCAGCCACGAGGGCGGCGGCACCGGTGATCAGCCAGTCACGGGCCGGCAGGAATCCGGTGCGGTTCCGGACCCAGAGGGTGAGTTCCAGGATTCCCCCGAGAATGAGGGCGGCGGCGGCCGACACCCGGAATGCTTCCGCCGAGGCGAAGACCAGCGTGGCTGCACCGGCAAGAACATAGGCGGCGGCTTCAACCAGCAGGAAGGTCCGAACGTTGCCGTGTCCGCGTGCCGCGGTAAGCATGGGCCAGAGTGCGACGCCGGTAAGCAGCAGATAGGTGCCGCCGGCAACCACCAGGACAGGCTCGGTAGGATCCTGCCAGAACACGGTCAGCACGCCGTAGACTGCTGCGACCATTGAACGGACCAGCATGGGTCCCCAAGGTGCTCCGGGATTGGATGCGCCCACTGCAGAGCCTCCGCTTTCACTTTTACGTCATATCGGTGGCCGGTTGGCCACCGTCAAGCTTAGTCGCTCCCTGCACCGGACACGGCACCGGTCACCATCCAGGCGTCCCGCCGGGTCCGCCAGGACAAGGTGATTCCGCGTGCGCTCATATAGCCGAGGGCGAACGCCGCCCACAGCCACGCGATCCCCCCGGCGCCGGACAGGCCAGCAGCGTGCACCCAGATGAGCAGGGGCAGATAGGCGGCCAGGTTCAGCACGCCGGTGAGGGCCAGGTATTTGGCATCCCCCGCCCCGATCAGCACTCCGTCCAGCACAAACACCAGCCCGCAGATCGGCTGGGACACCGCGAGGATCCACAGCCCGGCGGTCATGGCCTGCTGCACTCCGGCGTCGCTGGTGAAGAGCACGCCGGCGACCGGCGCCACCAGCGCCAGCAGCGCTCCGGTGATGACGCCGAAGCCCACGCCCCACACAATCATCCGCCGGGTCAGTGCGCGGGCCGTCGCCGTATCTCCGGCCCCCAGTTCCTTACCGATCATTGCCTGCGCCGCGATGGCCAGTGCGTCCAGCGCGAACGCCAGGAAGGTAAACACGGTCATGACCAGCTGGTGCGCTGCGAGGGATTCCGGCCCCTGCGCGGTGGCTACGATGACTGTGGCAAGCACCGCCGCACGCAGGCTCAGTGTCCGCAGCATCAGCCACGAGCCCACGTGGGCGGTGGCCCGGATGCCCGAGACCGCCGGACGCAGGGGTACACCGTGGGAGCGTGCCATCCGCGCAACCGCGATCAGGTAGAACACCGCCATGCCCCACTGCGCGATGCTGGTGCCCAGGGCGGATCCCGCCACGGACAGGGAGAACCCGTAGACCAGCAGGTAATTCAGCCCGATGTTCACGGCGAAGCCGGCCGTCGCGACCACCAGCGGGGTGCGGGTGTCCTGCAGCCCGCGCAGCACGCCGGTGGCGGCCAGGACCACCAGCATCGCGGTCAGGCCCGGCATCGAAAAGCGCAGGTAGTCGACGGCGTAGCGGTGCACGTCACCGGTGGCACCCATGGCGCTGCACAGCTGTGGAGCGAACAGGTACCCCGCGGTCGAAAGCACCGCGCCCAACAGGACGGCCAGGGCAATGCCGTCCCGTCCTGCAGCGAGCGCCTCGGGCTGCCGGTTGCCGCCGAGGTAGCGCGCCACCGTTCCCGTGGTGGAATACGCCAGGAAGACCATCAGCCCGACGGCGGTCTGCAGCACTGTGGAGGCCAGGCCGACGCCGGCCAGCTGGGCCACGCCGAGGTGGCCGACGATGGCGGAATCCGCCAGCAGGAACAGGGGTTCGGCAATCAGTGCGCCCAGCGCCGGGAGGGCCAGGGCCAGGATCCGGCGGCTGAGCCGCCGGGAGGAAAGGTCCGCTTCGGTCTTCACACCTTCCAGCCTACGTTTTGCGGAAGCCCCGCATCGAAAGCGGGCGTTACTCCCCGCCGTCGTCGTTACGGCGCAGGACCAGGACGGCCACCAGTGCCGCCGCCAGCAGCAGCACGCCGACAAAAAGCACCAGGAACCGCCAGCCGCCCTGCTGGAAGTAATAGCCGCCCACCCAGCCCAGCAGGCTGGACCCGGTGTAGTAGAAGAGGTTGTAGAGCGAGGAGGCCTGCGCCCGCCCCTCCCGGGCGAGTAGCGGAGTCCAGCCGGAGGCAATGGAATGCGCGGCGAAGAAACCGGCGGTGAAGACCAGCAGTCCGGCGACGATTGCCGGAAGGTTGTCCGCCAGCGTCAGGGCAAGACCCGCCCCCATGCCGCCGAGAGACAGCAGCAGCACCGGCTTCCGCCCGCCGCGAAGCCGGGCCGCCAGGGTGCCGGCGGCCCGTGAGGACCAGGTTCCGGCCAGATATGCGAGGAACAGGGAGCTGGCCAGGCTCTGGGGCAGCCCGAAGGGCGGCTCGCCCAGCCGGAAACCCAGATAGTTGTAGACCGCCACGAAGCCGCCCATCAGCAGGAACCCCTGTGCATACAGGGCCAGCAGCCGCGGGCTGCGAAGGTTCGCCGCCAGCCGCGCAGCCAGACCGTGTCCGGGGGCGGCACGGCGCACGGGCACAAAGCCGTGCTGGCGGGGTGCGGTGAGCATAAAAACGGCTGCGGCTCCGGCGGCCAGGAGGCTCACCGCGGCTACACCCACCCGCCAGTTCACCAGTTCCGCCAGGGGTGCGGCCAGGATCCGGCCCGCGAGGCCGCCGATCGTGGTGCCCGAAACGTAGGTCCCGGCAGCCACGGCGGCATGCAGCCTGCTCACTTCCTCGCTGAGGTAGGCCAGCGCCACCGCCGGAATCCCGCCCAGTGCCGCCCCCTCGAGGAAGCGGAGTCCCAGCAGCACCGGCAGATTGGGACTCAGGGGAACGGCCAGGCCCAGCACTACCGCGGCCAGGATCGCCAGGCGCATGGCCGGCAGCCGGCCGAACCGGTCCGCTGCGGCGGACCAGGGAATCACCGTGACGGCGAGTCCGAGGGTGGCTGCGGAAACCGTCAACGCGGCCGAAGACGCAGAGATACCCAGATCGGCAGCGAGTTCGGGCAGGACTCCCTGCAGGGAGTACAGCTGGGCGAAGGTAGCCACACCGGCCGCGGCCAATCCCACCAAGACGCCGCGGTAGCCGGGGCTGCCGCGCCGGTGCCCGGTGAACTGGCCGCTGAACCCGGGCGCGTTGTCGCGTCTTGTCATGGCTGGTCCGTGGCCGCATCCCGGGCGCCGGCGGGTGCCGTCCCCGACGCGCCGGGCGGGCCTCCCGCCAGTTCCGCAGCGAGGTTGCGGCGGGCCCGCTCCTCCCAGAGCTGCCGTCCGACGGGCGTCCGGAAGAGCGGATCCGCTGCGGCAAGCTGCCGGACCACCCGGCGTCGTCCGGCGGTGAAGTCCTCCGCTGAAAGGTCCGCGTATTCGGCGCGGACTGCCTGCAGATAGGCGGCATAACCCGCTGGTTCGCGGGCCAGCACTGCCAGGTCCGCGTCCGTGAGCAGCGCGCCGTTATTGTCAGCTGCAGCCGGATCATGGCTAGCCGTCAGGCGGACCAGCCGTGCGCATTCCGCGGTCTCTGCGGCAGCCACACCCGCGCCGGGCAGCAGCTGCTCGGCCAGCCGGGCCGAGGCATCCTCGTCCTCGCCGGCCCGGCCGGTGTACACGGCGTCATGGAACCAGGCGGCCAGGGCCACGGGGCGGGGAATCTCTCCGCCGGCAAGCAGGTCCAGGGCCTCCAGGACCTGCAGCAGATGCCTGCGGTCGTGGTAACGGCGGTGCGGTTCATTCCAGAGTTGAAGCAGGTATTCGCCCAGCTCCGGCATCCCCGGCAGCAGCAGGTTCCACCGGTGGCGCAGCGGCACGGCAAGGGCAGAAGGACGCTCCCGAGCCGGGATCCGCAGCCCGCTGGAGATGAGGATGCGGACCAGATCGCCGCAGCTGACCGGCACGGCCCCCAGCGACACGAGCGCGTCATAGCGTTCCCGGGGCACGTCGTAGTGGTCGCCGTCGAACGCCCGGTCCGAGATGCCGGCCTCCCGGGTGAACGCATGCAGCTCGTCCAGCCCCGAGTTGGAAATCAGGTGCGAGAAGAGGGTGTTGTGCGCCGGCCACATCGGCGGATCGATGTAAATCATGGACGCCGGGATTCCGGCTGCAACAACAGCATCCTGTATGTCTATCGCACCCGGGGCAGCAATTTCCATGCGGCGGTGCGCATCCGTTGGGGCTCAGGGAAGCCGGTCTTTGAGAATGCCCTTGTTCCAGGGCACCCCCGGTGCTGGAATAACCGCATGGATGCCGTGCCCGAAGCGATGCCCGCTGCCGTGTCCCCCGCCGTATCCCCCGGTGCCGCCACCGTGGTCGCCATCGGAACCCGTAAGGGCCTGTGGCTGGCCACGAGCCCGGACCGTCGAAACTGGGAACTGCGCGGGCCGGAATTTGCCATGACGGAGGTCCCGTCCCTGGCCTTCGACACCCGCAGCGGGACCCCTCGCCTGCTGGCCGGTGTCCGGTCCGAATGGTGGGGCACCAATGTCGCGATTTCGGATGACCTGGGGCGGACCTGGCAGGAACCCGAGCAGGCAGCCATTGCCTTTCCCGAGGACACGGGCGCCTCGCTGGAGCGCATCTGGCAGCTGGCACCGGACAGCGCGGACCGGCCGGGCGTGGTCTGGGCGGGCTGCGAACCGATCTCCGTGTTCCGCTCCGAGGACGGCGGCAAGCACTTCGAACTTGTACGGGGGTTGTGGGACCACCCGCACCGCACCCAGTGGGGTGCCGGCTACGGCGGTCCGGCCGCCCATACGGTGCTGCCGAGTCCGAGTGATGATTCCGTCCACGTGGCGATCAGCAGCGGCGGGGTCTACCGCTCCGATGACCGCGGCGAGAGCTGGGATGCGTTCAACACCGGCATCATCGCGGATTTTATGCCGGAGAAATATCCAGAGTTCGGACAGTGCGTGCACAAGGTGGCCCGGGACGCAGGCAACCCGCAGCGGCTATACGCCCAGAACCACGGCGGGGTGTACCGCAGCGACGACGCCGGCGGACAGTGGTTGTCTATTGCGGACGGCCTTCCCGCGGACTTCGGGTTCGTGATGCTTGCCCACCCAACCCGCCCGGACACCATCTGGACCATTCCGCTGGGTTCGGCGGGGGAACGCAATCCGCCGCAGGGCCGCCCGGCGGTGTACCGCAGCACCGATGCAGGCGGGAGCTGGGAGCGGTTCGACGACGGTCTGCCCGCCTATGATTTCAACGCCGTGCTGCGCGATGCTGCCTATGTTGACGGCGCCGATCCCGCCGGTATCTACTTCGGCACCCGCGGCGGCGAGGTGTATGCCAGCGCCGACGAGGGTGAGAGCTTTCACCTGGTAGCGGCAAATCTTCCGGATGTGCTCTGTGTCCGCGCAGTTGCGGCCTGACGCTCCCGGCCGCACCGACGTCGCCCTGTTGCTTCCTGCGGCGCTGGCCGACGCCGCGGATGGGCGGCGCATGCTGACCCTTCGTCCCGCGCCCGGTGCAGGGACACCGGGAAACGTCACGGTTGCGGATGTCCTGGCGCTCCTGCAGGCGGATTTTGCGGGTGTGTACCGCCGGATCTGTGATGAAACCGGGGAGCTGCGCCGCTATGTGAACCTGTACCTGGACGGGGAGGACGTCCGGGACCTGGACGGTGCGTCCACCGTGCTGCCCGTCCGCGCAGAGCTTCTGGTCCTGCAGTCGATCGCCGGCGGGTGAGGAGAGTTAAAAAGGAACGGGCGCTTTACGCATTTGCGTAAAGCGCCCGTTCTGCTTCGATCGCCGCACTAAGGCGGAACAGCTACCGAAGACTCACTCTGCCGTGATTAGGCCGGCAGCTGCAGGGTCTGACCGGTGAAGATCAGGTCCTGGTGGATTACGGTGTCCAGGTTGGCGTTGTACAGCGCCTGCCAGCCGCCTTCGATGCCGAGCTTCTCGGCGATCTCGGAGAGGGTGTCACCGGCCTGGACGACGTAGGTCTCGCCGGACAGGGCCGGGGCCGGGGTCTGAACCGGAGCCACGGCTTCAACCGGGACGCTGGCCGGTGCCGGAGCAACGGTCTGCGGCTGTACGTAGGTCTCGACCGGAGCGGGCTCGGTGTAGGTCTCAACCGGAGCGGCTTCGACCACCGGAGCGGGCTCGGTGTAGGTCTCAACCGGAGCGGCTTCGGTGACAGGAGCCTGCTCAACCGGAGCCTGGGCTGCCTGCGGGTTGGCAGTAGCGCCGGTCAGGCCCAGCTTGGCGGTGCAGGCAGGCCAGGCGCCGGGGCCCTGTTCAGCCAGGACACGCTCGGCTACGGCAATCTGCTCCTCCCGGCTGGCATTCGCTGCGTCGCCGGTGCCGCCGAAGGCTGCCCAGGTGCTGGGGCTGAACTGCAGTCCGCCGGAGTAACCGTTGCCGGTGTTGATGGACCAGTTGCCACCGCTTTCGCACTGTGCGAGGGCGTCCCAGTCCATGGAGGCTGCGTTGGCCGGGGCGGCCATTCCTACGAGTCCTGCAGCGCCAGCACCGGTGATGGCGGCGGTAGCCAGGCCACGGCGAACGATACGACGGATCTTCTGGTTCTTCATAAGTCTTTTGCTCCCATGGGTTCCACCTGCGCTCATCCCGTCCCCGGGCGTCTGCACGCCGTCGCCTTCCCCAAAGTGATAGAGGTCTTCGTCAATGCCACGCAGCGGCGACGTGCAGTGGACGCGTGGCATCAGGCTTACTGGTTTGAGGCCGCACCAGGATTGGTGCCGGCCGCCGCCGACTTCGATCCAGTCAGGCGGTCCAGCCCTCGATCAGGGCCTTAACCAACGTAGGGGAGTCTTTTATCGAGATCAAATCGATATCAAGTATGCATGAATCGTTATCTTTTCCAGATCCGCGCAAACAAGCGCGAGAAGTAGAATCCAAACCCCGTTTTGTAGTTTTTGTCACAGACTGGTTTTGAGGGTTCAGAACCCCTTTTTGGTGATCCACGTCATTTTTTGGTAGTGACGAAAGACACTAAAAGACGGCAACCTATAACTCCTGCCTGGACTCGATCCCCGCGCCCCACCAACCGTCTGCCCCGGTTGCCCCGGGTGCCCCTGATCAGGCCCCGGTGATCGCGCTCCGCTGATGGTGCCCGAGTGCCGGATGGTGCCGGTGGCCCAGCCGGGCCGGCCAGGCCCGGAGGAGGGCGCAGCCACTGCGTTTTCCGCTTCTGGACAGTGCAGGCGCACGGGTCTAACGTTGGTCCTCGTGCTCACATTCTTCAATGCGCTCAAACGCATTCTGGTCGGGCGTCCTTACGGCAACGAACGGCTCTCGCACACCCTCCTCCCCAAGCGGATTGCGCTCCCGGTTTTCGCCTCGGACGCCCTCTCATCTGCTGCCTACGCGCCCGATGAGATTCTCCTTACCCTGGCGCTGGCCGGCGTCGCTGCAGTGACCCTCTCCCCCTGGGTGGGGCTGGCCGTTATTGTCGTCCTGCTCACGGTGGTGGCCTCCTACCGGCAGAACGTACACGCGTATCCGTCCGGCGGCGGTGACTATGAAATTGCGAGCACCAACTTGGGCAAGCCCGCCGGCCTGACCGTCGCCTCCGCGCTGCTGGTGGACTACGTGCTCACCGTCGCTGTGTCGATGTCCTCGGCGGCGTCCTACCTTGTGACCGCCATCCCCGCGCTGCACGGCACCCAGGCCACCATCGCCGTGATCGGCGTAGCGCTGCTGGTTCTGGTTAACCTGCGCGGCATCCGGGAGGCCGGCGCCTTATTTGCCGTACCTACCTACATCTTCATGGCTTCCGTGCTGGGCATGTGCCTCACCGGCTTCCTCCAGTTCCTCAGCGGAAACCTCCGTCAGGCCCCCTCGGCTTCCTTTGAACTGGTGCGGGAATCAGGTTTCGACGAAGGGCTGGTAGGACTTGCCGGCGTCCTCCTGCTGCTGCGGGCCTTCTCCTCGGGCGCAGCCGCACTCACCGGCGTTGAAGCCATCAGCAACGGCGTCCCGACGTTCCGCAAACCCAAGAGTGCCAATGCCGCCACCACGCTGCTGCTCCTGGGTGTGATTTCCGCAGCCATGATCGGCGGGATCATCGCCATGGCCAACCTCACCAAGGTCCATGTAGCCCAGGACCCGGCCACCCAGCTCACGGCCAACGGTTCCCCCGTGGGCGAGGACTACGTGCAGCATCCGGTGATCAGCCAGTTGGCGGAGACCATCTTCGGCGACGGCAGCATCGCCTTCTACCTTGTCGTGGCCGCCACCGGACTGATTCTGGTCTTTGCCTCCAACACCGCGTTCAACGGCTTCCCCGTGCTGGCCTCGATCCTGGCGAAGGACGGGTTCCTGCCCCGCCAGATGCGCACGCGCGGGGACCGGCTGGCGTTCAGCAACGGCATCATTTCCCTGGGCCTGGGCGCCCTGGTGCTCATCATTGCGTTTGACGCCGATGTCACCCAGCTGATCCAGCTCTATATTGTCGGGGTCTTCGTGTCCTTCACCGCCAGCCAGCTGGGCATGATCCGGCACTGGACCGGCAAGCTGCGCACCGAACGGGACAAGGACGTACGACGCCGGATGCAGCGTTCGCGGGCGATCAACTCCATCGGTTTCGGCATGACCGCCCTGGTGCTGCTCATCGTCATCATCACCAAGTTCACCCACGGTGCGTGGATTGCCCTGCTGGCCATGGCCGTGCTCTACGTGATCATGTACGGCATCCGGGTCCATTACGACACGGTTGCCCGCGAGCTGGCGCTCAGCGCCGACGACCACGGTCTGGCCCTGCCCTCCCGGGTCAATGCGGTAATCCTGATTTCGCAGGTCCACAAGCCTGCCCTGCGGGCCATTGCCTATGCACGGGCGTCCCGTCCCTCAAGCCTGAACGCGATCATTGTGGATCTTGATCCGGAGGACACCCGCCGCACACTGGCCGACTGGGAGCGCCTGCAGATCCCCGTGCCGCTGACGGTCCTCTCCTCGCCGTACCGTGAGACCATCTCCCCCGTGCTGGCGTACCTTCGCGATGCCCGGCGCAACGCGCCGCGGGAACTGTTCGTGGTCTACATTCCGGAGTACGTTGTGGGCCGGTGGTGGGAACAGCTGGTGCACAACCAGACCGCCCTGCGCATCAAAGCCCGGCTGCACTTCGAGCCGGCCATCATGGTCGCCTCCGTGCCATGGCAGCTGGCCTCCAGCCACGATAGCCACGGAGAGCCGGCCGGCGGCCCCGGCGCCTCAAGCCGGGGCTAGGCGGCGCGGCCGGCCAGGATTGACCGGTAGGCGTACTCAGTAAGCCTGCCGTCCTGCACGGCCTGCTCCACGGCTGCAAAGGAACGCGGACCGGTGTCGTTGCTGTACGGGAAGTGGATGAGCTCTGCAATGAGCTCCCATTCCTCGGTAATTGAGTCGATGAGATCGCCGGGGGTCTCTTCAGCCGACGGGCCTCCGCCCAGGACGGTCCACGCGTCGTCGGGCACCCGATAGGCCTCCAGCCGGTCCAGGTCCCCCTCGAGTTCCTCAAGGGAGTCGTACTCCGTCTGTGCCACGGGCGGAACGGAGCCGTCCGGTGTCGCCAACTGGCTCACGAAGGTGCTCTCGGAAGACGGGTAGATGGAGGTGGGGACGGGTTCGCCTTCCTCCAGGTAAGCCGGCAGCTGGGACGGCATCCAGTACCAGGCATCGCCCTGGTCCGGGCCGCCGGGCTGGTCCCGCTCGCTGATCCAGCCACGGGCGGTGAGCAGCGCCTCTGCCTCATCGCTGAAGTAGGCGGTTTCGCCCCGCAGCAGAGCATTGACTTCATGCTCGGCGCGGCGGGCCTGCTTCTTTTTGGAGACGGCTTTCTTGCGGGGCTTGGACTTGGGCATGCTGGATCTCCTGGGGCGGTGGGGGAAGCGGTGGAGGGGCGGTGAACGCAGCGGCTAGAAGCCGCTGCCGCCCTCAACCGCCATGTTCGAGAAGCGTGAATAGTGGCCCTGGAACCCTACGACGATGGTCTTGGTGGGGCCGTTACGGTGCTTGGCCACGATGACGTCGGCCTCGCCGGCACGCGGCGATTCCTTGTCGTAGATGTCCTCGCGGTGCAGCAGGATGACCATATCCGCATCCTGCTCGATGGAGCCCGATTCACGCAGGTCGGAGACCATCGGCTTCTTGTCGGTGCGCTGCTCCGAACCACGGTTCAGCTGCGACAACGCGATCACGGGAACTTCCAGTTCCTTGGCCAGCAGCTTCAGCGCACGCGAGAACTCGGAAACTTCCTGCTGGCGGGATTCAACCCGCTTGCCCGAGGACATCAGCTGCAGGTAATCCAGCACCACGAGCTTGAGGTCATGGCGCTGCTTCAGGCGGCGGCACTTGGCCCGGATTTCCATCAGGGACATGTTCGGGCTGTCATCAATAAACAGCGGCGCGTCATTCATCCGGCCCATCGTGGTGGCAATCTTGCCCCACTGCTCGTCCTTAATGGTGCCCTTGCGCAGGTCCTGAAGGCCGATGGTCGCTTCAGCCGAGAGCAGGCGCATGGCGATTTCGTTGCGGCCCATTTCGAGGGAGAAGAAGACGGTGGTCATGTTGTTCTTGATGGCCGCGGACCGGGCGAAGTCCAGCGCGAAGGTGGACTTGCCGACGGCGGGGCGGGCAGCGATAACGATCATCTGGCCCGGGTGCAGGCCTTGGGTAAGCTCGTCCAGCTCGTAGAAGCCGGTCGGCACGCCGGTCATGCCTTCGCCGCGGTGTCCGGCTGACTCAATCTCGTCCACCGTGCCCTCGATGATGTCCTTCAGGGGCACATAGTCTTCTGCAGTCCGGCGCTCGGCCACGGCGTAGATTTCGGCCTGGGCAGCGTTGACGATGTCATCCACTTCCATGCCCTCGTTGGAGTAACCCAGCTGGACAATCTTGGTGCCCGCACCAACGAGGCGGCGCAGAACCGCCCGCTCGCGCACGATTTCGGCATAGAAGCCGGCATTGGCCGCGGTAGGAACGGACTGGATCAGTTCGTGCAGGTAGGCCGGTCCGCCGATCCGGCCAATCTCGCCGCGCTTGGTGAGTTCATCCGAAACGGTGACGGCGTCCGCCGGTTCCCCGCGGCCGTAGAGGTCGATGATGGCCTCGTAGATGGCCTCATGGGCAGGACGGTAGAAGTCGAGCCCACGCAGGACTTCCACGCAGTCTGCGATGGCGTCCTTGGAGAGCATCATGCCGCCAAGCACCGATTGTTCCGCGACCAGGTCCTGCGGCGGTGTCCTCGCGAAGTCCGGACTTGATGTTGATGCCGGGGAGTCCGTATGCGTGAGCGACACTGTGACCCTTTCAATAAAGGCTAAGACGTTTCGATCCCTGCCCTGCCGGAGGGCTTGTCTATCTCTATCAGCCCGCACTGACTTTCGGCCGGAACGGCGGCGGCGGTGCTGACGGATCCGAGCCGGCGGACATGCGTCTGAAGAAGGGATTCACCGCAACCGTATGCCCCCTTCGCCCTGCCGACAAACGAGTTATCCACAGGTCCTGTGGACAGTCTGTGCATAACGCGGCGTGTCTTGTGCACAGGCTGGGCATAAGCATGTGGATAAATCTTTACTTTTTCCACAAAAGGGGCTCTGACTAGGGCAAACGCTTGTCCACACCTGTGTAAACAAACTATTTTTCCGCCGCGCCGGGGCGCCGGGGCCATGTTGACAGGAGCTCAAAACAGGCCTAGGGGTGCCGAAATCCACACATGACCCCCGCGATATCCACAACAGCCGCCTCAGCGGACCACGGAGTGCGGAGGTCTGCGGCCGGGGCGTGGAGAAAGGCTGCCGCGGCAGCGGTTCCCCACACACAAGCACCCCCCGGCCCGAAGGGCCGGAGGGTGCTTGTGTGTCTGCGTCAGACGTTAGCCTGCAACGACCTCGAGGTCGATGACGGCTGCAACATCGTTGTGCAGGCGGACGTTGGCCTGGAAGGAACCAACCGACTTGATGTGCGTCGGGAGTTCAACCTTGCGCTTGTCGATGGCGCCGAGACCGGCGGCTTCGACAGCAGCGGCAACGTCGCCGGGCTTGACGGTACCGAAGAGGCGTCCGGACTCGCCGGCCTTGACGGTCAGCTTGACCGGCTTGGCGGAGAGAGCAGCAGCCTGCTTCTGAGCATCTTCCAGGGAAGCGTGCTCGCGGGCAGCGCGGGCAGCCTTGATGGACTCAACCTGCTTCTCGCCACCCTTGGTCCAGGTCAGAGCGAAGCCGCGGGGCAGGAGGTAGTTACGTGCGTAACCGTCCTTAACCTCGATGACGTCGCCGGCAGCGCCGAGACCGGTTACTTCGTGGGTCAGAATGAGCTTTGCCATGAGTTAGGTTCCTTTCCTTTAGCCGCGGCCAGCGCCGGAGTAAGGCAGGAGAGCAACTTCGCGGGCATTCTTGATTGCCTGGGCGATCTTGCGCTGTTCCTGCACGGAGACGCCAGTTACGCGACGAGCGCGGATCTTTCCGCGGTCGGAAATGAACTTGCGCAGCAATGCTACGTCCTTGTAGTCGATGACAGTGATGTCAGCGGCCTTCAAGGGATTGGACTTTGGTTTGGGCTTGCGAAGTTCAGCCTTAGCCATCGTGGAGCTCCTTATGTCTAGTGGAGCCCGTGGATACATTTTCCACGGGATGGGCTCGACGGCGGTTGCCGTCTGAGGATGGCGCCCGAAGGCGCCGGGTGAAGGGCCGCTTCTCCCGAATGGGGTTAGCCGCTCTTCGAATGAAGAGGTTTAGAAGGGCGGATCGTTCGAATCCGGGCCGCTGCCCCATCCACCGGAGTTGCCGCCCGCAGGGGCGCCCCAGGGATCGTCAGCCGGTGCGGACTGCGCCTGCTGCTGCTGGCCGCCGCCCCAACCGGAGTTGGAGTTGCCGCCGAAGCCGCCGCCGCCACCGCCGCCGTTGTTGCCGCCGAAACCGCCGCCACCGCCGGAGCGCTGGGTGCGGGTGACCTTGGCAGAGGCATAACGCAGCGAGGGGCCGATTTCGTCGACCTCAAGCTCCATTACGGTGCGCTTTTCGCCTTCTTTGGTTTCGTACGAACGCGACTTCAGGCGGCCCTGGCAAACTACGCGGGTTCCCTTGGTGAGGGACTCGGCGACGTTTTCAGCAGCTTCACGCCAGACAGACGCACGGAGGAACAGCGTTTCGCCGTCCTTCCACTCGTTGGACTGACGGTCGAAGGTCCGAGGGGTCGAAGCAATGGTGAAGTTCGCCACTGCCGAACCGGACGGAGTGAACCGCAGTTCCGGGTCGTTGGTTAGGTTACCGACGACGGTGATTGTTGTCTCGCCTGCCATGAAAGCCTCCTGATATCAGTACGGGTTGCCGAAATTATTCTGCGGAAACCTTTGCAGCGTCCTTAGCGGCCTTCTTGGCATCCTTCTTCGAGATCTTCTGCTCTTCCGGGCGGATGATCTTGGTGCGCATGATGGTCTCGTTGAGGCTCAGCTGGCGATCAAGCTCGGCTGCTGCTGCAGGCGTACCGGTGAAGTTAACCACCGCGTAGATGCCTTCAGTCTTTTTCTGGATTTCGTAGGCCAGTCGACGACGGCCCCAGATGTCTACCTTGTCGATGGTTCCACCATCGTTGCGGACAACATTGAGGAACTTGTCGAGCGAAGGCTCGACGGTACGCTCTTCGACCTCGGGGTCGATGATTACCATCAGTTCATAAGCACGCATTTGTGAACCCACCTCCTTTGGGCTATACGGTCACGGCATTTCCGTAACAGGAGGTTCTTTTGCGTTGTCTCCCCCACGGCATGCAGCTGATCCGCAGCGGGGGGGGAATCTGCCGACCGAAGCCGACAGCACAGACTTTCTTATCCTATCCGATTTCCCGGGACGGGATTGACACGCCGGCATCCGCCGGCCCTTCCGCCGGGGTCAGGCGGCCCCCGCCGCGAAGAACAGCTGTGCCACAGCGGCCAGTCGCCGGGGGTCCTCCACACCTGCCATTTCCCGGGCCGAGTGCATGGAGAGTACGGGGATCCCGACATCCACGGTCCGGATTCCGAGCCGGGTGGCGGTCAGGGGTCCAATGGTGGAGCCGCAGGGGACGGAGTTGTGGGAAACGAATTCCTGGTACGGCACCTCGGCGGCCGCACAGAGGCTCGCCCAGCGGGCCATGCCGGGGGCGTCCGTGGTGTAACGCTGGTTGGCGTTGATCTTCAACAGCGGCCCGCCGTTGAGCACCGGGTGGTTGGCGGGATCGTGCCGCTCCGCGTAGTTGGGGTGGACGGCGTGCCCGACATCCGCCGAAATGCAGAAGGACGCCGCCATCGCCCGGGCACGGTCCGCCGTCGTCGCGCCGAGCCCGTCACCGATCCGCAGCAGCACATCTTCGAGGAACGGGCCGGCCGCGCCTGACCGGCTGCCGCTGCCCACCTCTTCGTGGTCGAACGCCGCGAGCACGGCAACCGGCGCCGTGGGCGCGACGTCGGCCGCGATAAGTGCGACGACGCCGGCGTGGACTGAGGAAAGGTTGTCCAGCCGTCCCGAGGCGAAGAATTCTCCCTCGGCTCCGAAAACCTGCGGTGCCTGGGTGTCTGCGGCAACGATGTCGTAGCCGCCTATCTCCTCAGGTGCCAGGCCGGCCATGGCCGCCAGCAGCGCCACGAGGTCGGACGTAGACGGGTCCCCCAGTCCCCAGACCGGGTTCATGTGCTGTTGCTTGTCCAGCTTCAAGCCCTCGTTCACGGCCCGGTCCAGGTGGATGGCCAGCTGCGGAAAGCGCATCAGCGGGCCGGTCTCCACGAGCCGCTCTTCGCCGGCCAGGGTGACCATCCGCCCGGCGAGCTGCAGCTCCCGGTCGAGCCAGGAATTCAGCAGCGGGCCCCCGTAGACTTCGACGCCGGCCTGCAGCCAGCCGAGCCGTCCGGTGGTGGGCCGCGGCTTCAGCTTGAAGGACGGGGAGTCGGTGTGGGTACCAAGGATCGAGAACCCGGTGGCGGGGCCGGCGTCCTCCGGCGTGACCCAGGCGATGAACGCGCCGTCGCGCACTACAAAGAACTTTCCGGCCGAGCGCGGGAAATCTTCGGTCTCGAATACTTCCGTGAACCCTGCCTCCGCCAGACGGCGCGCACCTTCACGCGCAGCGTGGAAGCTGGAGGGCGAGGCGCTGACAAACGCGCCGAGGTCATTTATGTGGGCCAATGCGTCAGACATGCTCCGATTCAACCAGAGCCCGCCGCCCCGGCGTAACCATCGGCCTTCGCGGGCGTAAAGAACCCCCGGCACGAGCATTGCCGGGGGTTGTGGAGGAATTGTTCGTGAGACTTGATTCCGGCAAGGGTGGCGGCGGCCGTTCTTCCGCCGCCGCCCTTGCCGAAGTTCAGTGCCCTAGACGTCCCGTTTCTTGGTTACGACCAGGGAAGCGATCAGCAGTACAGCTGCCCAGGCTGCGAGGACCAGGCCGCCCTGCAGCTGGGTGAGGGCTCCGTCCGCAATCGGGCCGGCCGTCACCAGCTGGGTTCCCGCGTTGCTCGGCAGGAACCGCGCGGCGTCCGGGATCCAGTCCGCCAGGTTCTGCACGATGGCCACCACCAGGGGCAGGACGAAGATGATGCCGATGGCGGTCACCACGCCTCCGGCGGTGTTCCGCACCAGGGTGCCGATGGCCATGGCAAACACGGCGATCAGCGCCAGGCACGTTCCGGTGTTGAGGATGCTGGCAAGCACTCCGTCATCATCCAGGGACAGGCTGAGGTCCGCGCTGCCCAGGATCGGCTGGGCCACCAGGAAGGAAATGAAGGCGGCACCGGCGCCGACCGCGAAGGAAATCAGGGCGATAAGCAGGTTCTTTGCCAGCAGCGCCGGAATGCGCTTCGGAACAGCACTGAAGGTGGAGCGGATCATTCCGGTGCCCCATTCGGAGGCGATGAGCACCACCGCGAGGGAAGCGATGAGCAACTGGCCGAAGAAGAGTCCGCTGGCGGGGATCTCCGGAACCAGGCTGTCGGCCGCAGGCGGCCCGGCCTGCGCTGCTTCGGGGCTGCCGGCGCCGCCGCCGAATTCATTGACAATCTGGGCTGTGCCCCAGGCAGCGAGAGCTGCGAGTCCGACCATCACCACCACGGTGATGGCCAGGAGGATTACGGTGGAAGGGACCGTAGTGATCTTGATCCACTCGGATTTCAGGACCCGGAGGAAGCTCAGCCCGGAGCCGGAGGAGGCCGCCGGCGACGACGCGGGATTCTTGGATGTTGTAGCGGTACTCACGGTTCTATTTCCCCTTCCCGGAGGCAGTTCCCGCAGCGGTTAGCTCCTGCGGCAGGTTCTGGGACCGGTATTCAACGTCATCTCGGGTCAGCTCCATGTAGGCGTCCTCGAGGGAAACCTGCAGGGGCGTCAGTTCGTACACCAGGATCCGGCGGTCCAGCGCGGCCTCGGCGATGGTACGCGGTCCCGCACCTGTGACCTCCAGCAGCCCGGATTCCTTCTCCACGCCGGTGACCCCCGGCCCCGCCAGCGCTTCGAGCAGCTCGCGCGGGCTGTCCGTACGGACCAGGACGCGTACCTTGTCCTGGCCGGCAATGATCTCGGCGATGGGCGCATCGGCAATGATCTGGCCGCGGCCGATCACAATCAGGTGGTCCGCGGTCTGCGCCATTTCGCTCATCAGGTGGGACGAGAGGAACACGGTGCGGCCTTCCGCGGCCAGCCCCCGGGCCAGGTGGCGGACCCAGAGGACGCCTTCCGGATCGAGTCCGTTGACCGGCTCGTCCAGGATGACCGTGTGCGGGTCTCCCAGCAGTGCCGAGGCAATGCCAAGCCGCTGCCCCATACCCAGGGAGAAGCCGCCTACCCGCTTCTTGGCCACCGGGCCCAGACCGGTGAGCTCAATGACTTCGTTCACCCGCTTGGCGGAAATGCCGTGGGTGGCTGCCATGGCCCGCAGGTGGTTGTACGCGCTGCGCTTGGTGTGGACGGCTTTCGCGTCGAGCAGGGCACCGACCTCGCGCAGCGGTGCCTTGTGCCGGGCATAGGGTTTGCCGTTGACCAGCACCCGGCCCGAAGTCGGACGGTCCAGACCCACAATCATGCGCATGGTGGTCGACTTACCGGCCCCGTTGGGACCCAGGAAGCCGGTGACCTTGCCGGGCTGGACAGTAAAGGAAACATTGTCGACGGCGGTTTTGCCGCCGTAGCGCTTCGAGAGGCCGGATGCCTCGATCATGGGTGATCCTCACGTTGGGAAGCTAAAGCTGGGGGGTCTACCTCCACCATAGGCGTCCAGCACCGCAACGGGACCGGTCCAAGGGATGAATCAGGGGTCCCCCTTAGGGATGACTAGGGATTTCCCCGAAGTGTCCTGCTGGATATCCCGGGACTGGTACTCGACCTCTCCACGGGTCAGCTCCATATAGGCGTCCTCCAGGGATGCCTGCCGCGGGGTCAGCTCAGTGACCAGGATCCGCCGCGACAGCGCAGCTTCGGCAATACCGCGGGCGGACAGCCCGAGGATTTCAAGCTGCCCCGGTGCCGGGCGGCGTATTTCCACGCCGTCCGAACCTATTGCCGCTTCCAGGGCATCGACGTCGTCGGCGCGCACCATGGTGCGTTCACGGCCGCTGCCGGCGAGGACCTGGTCCATTGGCGCATCCGCCAGGATCCTGCCGCGGCCGATCACGATCAAGTGGTCGGCGGTGACTGCCATCTCACTCATCAGGTGCGAGGAAATGAACACCGTGCGGCCCTCCGCGGCCAGGCCCTTCGCAAGATGGCGGACCCACTGCACACCCTCCGGGTCCAGGCCGTTGACCGGCTCGTCGAAGATAAGCGTGCGGGGATCTCCCAACAACGCCGCCGCGATTCCCAGCCGCTGGCCCATCCCCATGGAGAAACCGCCCACACGCTTGTTGGCCGCCGCACCGAGGCCCGTCAGTTCGATGACCTCGGTGATGCGTTCCCTGGGGATGCCGTGGCTGGCGGCGAGCGCCCGCAGATGGTTGTAGGCCGTCCGTTTAGGGTGGACAGCCTTTGCTTCCAGGAGCGCACCGACCTCCCGCAGAGGCGCCTTGTGGTCGGCATAAGGCCGGCCGTTAACCGCCACGCTGCCGGCGGTGGGATAGTCCAGCCCCATGATCATGCGCATGGTGGTCGACTTACCGGCCCCGTTCGGGCCGAGGAAGCCGGTGACCTTGCCGGGCTGGACATCGAAGGTGATGCCGTCGACGGCAGTCTTGCCGCCGAAGACCTTGGCGAGGTTGCGGGCCTCAATCATGGTTGATCCTCGTTTCCAAAAGGCTCCGGCCCGCTACCGGGAGCTGATCGATTCGAACTTCCGCACTGCCAGCGGCACAAAAATCACAAGCATCACCGCCGCGCCGATCAGCACCGTGGCAACGGCGTTCTGCATCGGCCAGGTGTCCGGCACGGGGGCGGTGCCGAGGTTGCCGAACAGCTCGCGCACGGCCTGCACAAGTGCCGAAACCGGGTTCCAGTCCGCAAAAGTCTCCAGCGGGCCGGGAAGGTTGGAACTCTGTACAAATGCGTTGGAGATGAAGGTGATGGGAAACAGGATCATAAAGGACGCGTTGTTGATTGTCTCCGGTGAACGCACCGACATACCAAGCAGGGCCATGACCCAGCTGAAGGCGTAGGAGAACAGCAAGAGCAGCCCGATGGCGGCCAGGAACCGGCCCGGTGTGGAGTTCACCCGCCAGCCCACCAGCAGGCCGGTTCCCATCATGATGACCATGGAGATCCCGTTGAGCGCCAGGTCGGCGTTGGTCCTGCCGATCAGCACCGCGGACGGGCTCATCGGCAGGGTCCGGAACCGGTCAATGATCCCCTCCTTCAGGTCCTGTGCCATGGCCGAGCCGGAGAACGTTGACCCGAACACCACGGTCTGGGCAAAGATGCCCGCCATCAGGAACTGGGTGTAGTCCGTCCCCGCCACAGCAATGGACCCGCCGTAGACCTGGCTGAACAGCAGCACGAACATGATCGGCTGCAGCACGGCGAAGATGATCATGTCCGGTGAGCGCTTGATCTTGATCAGGTTCCGCTTGGTGACCGTCCAGCCGTCGCCGGCCCAACGTGCCGGAAGGCTTGGGGTGCCGGCCCGGATGCCGGTGGCCGAAACTGCCGCACTCATGGGCGTACCTCCTCTTTCTCCGTTTCGCTGTCCGCTTCGGCAGGCTTGCCGGTGAGCTGCAGGAAGACGTCGTCCAGGGTGGGGCGGCGGATGCCGGCATCATGCAGTTCGATGCCGTCGGCCTCCAGCTCGGACAGGATGCGCTGTAGCGCGGCGGGACCGTCGACGACGGCGACCTCCAGCGTCCGGCCGTCGCCGGAAACGTGCGGCTCACCGGAACCGTGCCGGCCCAGGATGGACATTGCTTCGTCAGCATCCTCCTGGCGATGCAGTGCCACCGCTACGCGGTGCCCGCCGATCTGTGCCTTCAGGTCATCCGAGGTGCCCTCGGCAATAACCTTCCCCTCGTCGATCACGGCCACCTTGTCAGCCAGCTGGTCCGCTTCCTCCAGGTACTGGGTGGTCAGCAGCAGGGTGGTCCCCCGGGCCACGAGGTCGGTGATGACGCCCCACAGTGCGATCCGGGACCGCGGATCCAGCCCCGTTGTCGGTTCGTCCAGGAACAGGACCCGGGGTTGGTTCACCAGGGCGCCGGCGAGATCAAGGCGGCGGCGCATGCCGCCGGAATAGCCCTTGACCGGACGGTTGCCGGCGTCGGACAGCTCGAACATGTCGATGAGTTCGATTGCCCGTTCCTTCGCGCGCCGGGCGGGCAGGTGGTACAGATGCCCCACCATGTCCAGGTTCTCGATACCGGTGAGGTTTTCGTCCACGGCGGAGTACTGGCCGGACACTCCAATGATGCGGCGTACTTCTTTGGGGTCGGTGAGGACGTCTATGCCGTCAATAACGGCCGTACCCGAATTGGGCCGGATCAGGGTGGTGAGAACCTTGACGGCAGTCGTTTTCCCGGCCCCGTTGGGGCCCAGCAAAGCGGTCACCGTTCCTTCAGGGACAGTTATGTCCAGTCCGTCCAGAGCATGCACAGGACCGGATTTCGAGGAATAGACCTTGGTCAGCCCCTCGGCGGAAATCAACGGCGTGGACTGTGGTGAAAAGGACATGCGTCGAGGGTAGGACCGGGGAGGCCCGCCGCGCCCGTCCTTTGCGGACAGAAACGGTCCGCAGCTTTAGGCGGATCCGGGCTTGGTCTTCTGCTCGGCGGCAGCAGGAGCAAAAGCAATGGAAACCAGCATGGCCGCGCCCGCCACCAGCAGGGCGTTGCGCACACCCCAGTGCTCGCCCAGGAAACCAAGCACCGGCGGGCCGACGAAGAAGGCCATGTAGCCGATGGTGGACACCACCGATACCCGGCCGGCAGCATGGACCGGATCTTCCCCGGCGGCAGACATGCCCATAGGGAAGCCCAGTGCCGCACCGATGCCCCACAGCACGGCACCGAGGGCGGCGAGCCCGAGGTTCGGGGCAAAAACGAAGAGCAGCAGGCCGGCGAGGGAGGCGCTCATGCACACCCGCAGCGCCGGTACGCGGCCCATCCGGTCGATCAGCCGGGCACCGAACCAGCGGGTAAGGGTCATGGCTGCCACGAAGACACCGAACATCACGGCACCGGCGGACTCGCTGGTACCCAGTCCGTCCACGGTCGCCTTGGCCACCCAGTCATTTGCCGCACCTTCGGTGAGTGCCGCACCCAGGACGACGACGCCGATCAGCAGCGTCCGGCCCTCCCGCCAGGCACCGAACCGGGAGGGTTTAGCCGTCGCGTCGGTTCCGCCGGCGGCAGCATGGTGCGGCAGCTGGAGGAAATTCCGCGGCACAATCAGCACCGCGATGCAGACAACCGTCAGGATGCCCAGCAGGTGCAGGGACAGCGAGACGCCCAGGGCGGAGAGCACCGCGCCGATCATGGCACCAACAAACGCCCCGGCGCTGAACGCGCCGTGGAACTTGGGCATCACCGTCCGGCCCACCCGGCGTTCGACGTCGGCACCCTCCAGGTTCATGGCGACATCCCAGCCGGCAATGCCGACGCCGAAGACCAGCAGGCCGGCACCGGTCAACGGAATCGAGCCCAGACTGAGTCCGGCGGCAATAGCCAGGGAGGCCGCCGACGTCGTAATTCCGCCGGCCCGCACGGTGCCTGCGGTGCCGATGCGTTGCGCCACCGAACCGGCCAGCGGCAGCGCGGCCACGGATCCGATGGCTGAGAAGAGCAGGAGCAGGCCGACGCCCGCCGCGCCGATGCCCAGATCCTCGGCGGCGGCCGGAATGCGGGCTGCCCAGCTGGCAAACACCAGGCCGTTGAGGCCGAAGATCACGAAGACGGCAATGAGTGCCTTATTGAGGGCGGTTTCGTGCCGGAGGGCGGCATCGTTGAGGGGCTGCGCACTGTTTTCGTTCACGCCAGTATTGTCCCCTACCGCACGCGCTCCACGCGTTTCTCGTCCCAGACCGGAGTCTCGGACTCGTAGACCCTGCCGTCGGAGCCGAACACCAGGAACCGGTCGAAGCTGCGGGCAAACCAGCGGTCGTGGGTGACCGCCAGTACGGTCCCCTCGAACGCGTCAATGGCCTTTTCCAGCGCCTCGGCCGAGTGCAGGTCCAGGTTGTCGGTGGGCTCGTCCAGCAGGAGCAGGGTGGCGCCGGACAGTTCCAGGAGCAGGATCTGCATGCGTGCCTGCTGGCCGCCGGAAAGGGACTCGAATTTCTGCTCCGAGGAGGCGGCCAGCCCGTAACGGTCCAGGGCTCCTGCGGCTGCCTCCCGGCCCAGCCCGGACCGGTGTTCATCGCCGCGGTGCAGGATGTCCAGCAGGGTCCGCTCGGCGAGGTCCGGGCGCATCATGGTCTGGGCGAAGAACCCGGGACGGATGCGGGCACCCAGCTTCACCGACCCGGCATGCGGTACCGGGGCGATCTCCACCTCCGACACCGGCTCGTGTTCCCGATCCGGATCGCTGCCGCCCAGTGCCAGCAGGCGCAGGAAGTGGGATTTTCCGGAGCCGTTCGAGCCGAGCACCCCCACCCGGTCGCCGAACCAGATTTCCGTACTGAACGGTTTCATCAGTCCGGTCAGTTCCAGCTTCTCGGCAACGACGGCGCGCTTGGCCGTGCGGCCGCCGCGCAGCCGCATCTTGACGTTCTGTTCAACGGGCAGGGCTTCCGGCGGGCCGGCTTCGAGGAACTTAGCCAGCCGGGTCTGGGCGGCGTGGTAGCGGTTGGCCATGTCGGAGCGGAACGCGGCCTTGTTTTTGTACATGTTGACGAGTTCCTTGAGCTTGAGATGCTCCTCGTCCCAGCGCCGGCGCAGTTCCTCGAACCGGGCGTTGCGGTCTTCCCTGGCTTTGACGTAGCTGCCGAACGCGCCGCCGTGGATCCACGCGGAGGCGCCGTTGATGCCCGGCTCCAGGGTCACGATGCGGGTTGCGGCATTGTCCAGCAGCTCCCGGTCGTGGCTGACGAACAGCACGGACTTCTTGGAGGAGGCAAGTTTTCCTTCGAGCCAGCGTTTGCCGGGCACGTCGAGGTAGTTGTCCGGTTCGTCCAGGAGCAGGAGCTCGTCGGGGCCGGCGAAAAGTGCTTCCAGGACCAGCCGCTTCTGCTCGCCGCCGGAAAGGGTTGCGGCCTTGCGGTACTGCGCCCGGTCGAAGGGCAGGCCGAGCGCGGCCATGGTCACCTCGTCCCAGACGGTCTCCTGCTCGTACCCGCCGACGTCGCCCCATTCGGTGATGGCGGTGGCGTAGCGCATCTGGGTGGGCTCGTCGTCGTGCTCCATCATGGCCAGCTCGGCGGCGTCCACTTCGCGGGCAGCGGCAGCGAGTGCCGGCGGCGCGGCCGAGACGAGCAGGTCGCGGACCGTACTGTCATCCCGGACCTGCCCCACGAACTGGCGCATGATGCCCATGTTCCCTGACCGTGAAACCGTGCCTTCGTCCGGCATCAGGTCACCGGCGATAATCCGCAGCAAGGTGGTTTTCCCGGTGCCGTTGGGGCCGATCAGGGCAGTCTTATGCCCGTCGCCGACCTTGAAACTGACGCCGTTGAGCAGCTGCCGTCCGTCGGAGAGGAAATAGTCAATGTTGGATACGTCGAGGTGCGCCACGTACCCATCTTCCCATTTCGTCCGTCCCACCCTCCGGTGGCCCGGTGCCGCCGTCCGGGCATACGATGAAAACCCTTGGCATTTCAAGGAAAATCTCAAGAAAGCAGGACCGAAATGATCTTCATTACCGTCAAGTTCCTCGTCAAGCCCGAGTGGACCGAGCGCTGGCCGGATCTGACCGCCGGGTTCACCGAAGCCACCCGCGCCGAGCCCGGCAATCTCTGGTTCGATTGGTCCCGCAGCCTGGAAAACCCCAACGAGTTTGTCCTCGTCGAGGCGTTCAAGGACGACGCCGCGGCCGCCCACGTCCAGAGCGACCACTTCCAGCAGGCCATGAAGGACATGGTCCCGGCGCTGGTGGAAACCCCGAAGATCATCAACACCGTCATTGAGGGCGAAGAATGGTCCCGGATGGGTGAGCTGACGGTCGAGTAGCTAGGCGTCCGGAGCCGGAGCGCTGTCAGTCAGCGAAGGTGAGGGACAGGTCCTCGCCGTTGATCTCCACATCGGCGTACATCCAGTAAAGCTGGTAGGTCTCCCGCTGCGGTTGCCACGAGCCGCCCCGATTCACTTCGGAGTCCAAGATGAATTCCCCTTTCACGGCCCTCACCGAAAACGGTCCCGTGGGATCGCTTTCGATGGGGTCGAGGGTGGGCGCAGTCTGCATGCTCCAGGAGATGTTCCGGTAACTATCCGGATCCTCGGCCGTCCACTGGTTCGGGCAGCCCTTCGGCATCAGTTCCGTCGACTTCATGCATTCTTCGAGGTGGGCCGTTAGCCCGGCCTGAATTTCCTCGCGGCCGGCGTCCGTCAGAGCCGGCTTCAGGTCAACGGTTGGTTCCTGAGCAGCAGCAGTGCCGTCCCGGTTCAGCCGCACACTCACCGACTCGTCAGGATATTCGGCGTAGGGAGTACCGGCAGAGGCATCCAGGGTGTAGTCGCCGGGCAGGAAACTAAATATCGTGCTGCTTCGGAGCATCTCCATGTCCTGGCCGGGAATGTCCACACCGTTGACGGCCACGGCAGTGGCATCCCCCCGCAGTATGTAGTGCACCGGGGCGCTCCCCAGACCGATGTTCAGCTTCCATTTGCGAAAGAACAACGCCTCAGTGCCATCGGTGCGCAGGTCCAGGGTCACGGCCTGGGTGTCGTCGCCCTGCTCGATGTCTACGCTGATGTCGGCCTTGCCGTCGGTGACCGCCACATCGGTCACTTCGAAGCCGGTGATCGTGTTTTCCGCCTTGGCGTAGACCTCATTGGTCATCAAGGAGAAGTGCTGCCAATTATGTTCGGGACTCATGGCGATGGCCCGTTCCACGTCCCCGTCGACGATTGCCTGCAGATACTCTTCTGCCAGCACCTGCGGACCGTACACGTTCTCGTTCAGGTGCTTGAAGCCGAAGTAGCCTCCGACGATCAGGGCCACCAGCACCGCGGCGGTGACGCTCCCTGCGATGATCAGGCGTCTGCGCAGCAATGGGTCAGCTTCGGCCGGTTCCTGCGCTTGCTTGCTCTGACCGGGCGGCGGAGGCCACTGCTGCTTTGGCCACTGTTTCTGGTTTTCATTGCCGGCATCGGGCGACGGTGCGGCTGGGTACACTCCGGCCCCCGGCCCGTAATAGTCCACCTGTTTGTCCCCCATGACTTGCTCCCCCGGTTCAAGTACCCGGCTACGCGGCCGGCACCCGATAACTTATCGGGTTTCATGACGGAGGTAACAATTACGGGCCCGTCCCCCAGGGATTCCCCAGCCGGCCCGTCAGGAGGTCCCTTTGGTGATGTGTACGGTCATGGGGAACCACCTTGTCAGTTCCCCATGACCGGCCTTGGGACACGAGGCCTCAAGCTCCAATACGTTTTGCAGCTATTCGGGGAACTCCATTGTCAGCTTCCCGTCCTGGATAGTCACGATTGCAGGAATCTCGTACAGCACGCCCTTTGCCTCCACCGGTTCCCAGTCTTCGCCCACCTTAAGCTCGGCATTCAAGGTGATTTCCCCGTCCCTGGCCACAACCCGGAAGGGCGCCAGGGGGTCGCCGTCAATCTCGTCGTAAGTCGGCGCCTTGGGCATGCTCCATTTGATATTCCGGACGTTGTTTGGGTCTTCTTCTTCCATCTTGTTCGGGCATCCCGGCGTCACCAGAACGGTGGACTGCATGCACTTGTCCAGGTGGGCCGCGGTCTGGGCCTCAATCTCGGGCCGGACCGCGTCAGTCAGGAGCGGGAAGTAGAGAACGGACATCTCCGTCACGCCGCTCTCTTCGCCGGTGATCAGCCCCGTGCTCACCGTGATGTCGTCACCGTAGCGGATGAACTTGTCACCCTCGGGTGCCTTGAAGGTGTAATCGCCCGGGAAGACTGCCAGCTTGCCTTCCGGCTTCACGGGAACCGTTACCCCGTTGACGGTCAATTCCGTAACGTCGCCTCCCACCAGGTAGTCGACCGTCCAGGTATCCAACGGCCCGTCGAGCTTCCACTTGTTGAAGAACACAGCCTCAGTGCCTGCTTTGGACAGCTCCAGGGTCATGGACTCACTTTCCTCGCCCTGTCGAATATCTGCCGTGACCGTGGCCGTGTCGCCGTCGACGGCCACCTCCGTCACCTCAAAGCCGCTGAGCCGGTTCTCGGCGGCTTCGAAGGCTTCATTGGTCATAAGCGAGGTGTCCACCTCGTCGTCCGATTCAACCGGTGCCATGCTGAGGGCCTTTTCGGCGTTCCCGTCGACGAGTGCCTGGAGGTACTCCTCTGCCTGCACCCGGGGACTGTAAGTCGTCTCGCTGAGGTGTTTATAGCCGAAGAATCCGCCAACGCCCAGGATCACCAGCAGTCCAGCGGCAACACTGCCGGCAATGATCAGGCCTTTACGCCGCTTCGGGTTCGGCTGCCTCGATGCCTGTCCGGGCAGTCCGGGTCCCCCGGGCGGCGGAGGAGCTGTCTGGGGCCATTGGCCCTGCGGAGCCGGTGCCTGCGGGGCCGGTTCATGGGGATTGGGCTGGTGCGGCTGCTGTGGGTGCTGCTGCTGCTGGATGCCCGGACCGGGCGGCGGCGGCGGAACCCCCTGGTTCCCCTGCGCGCCATCAACCGGGCTGCGGCTATCCATTTGTCTGTCCCCCATGACTTGTTCCCCCAGTTCAAGTACCCGGCTGCGGTGCCGGTACCCGATAACATACAAGGTTCTATGACAGGGATCACAATCCAAGGCAGGGCGGATCCCGGGTGCCGTGGAACCCCCTGATTGGCCGGGAGGCGGAGGTCCCTAACGGGCCCTCTGCACAGGTTCCAGCGACGGCATCGGCAGCCCGAACACGTCCCTCAGCGCCAGCTTCGCAGCATGCAGGCCGCCCATCCCGTGGACGCCCGGTCCCGGCGGGGTTGACGCCGAGCTGAGGTAGACCCCGGGAAGCGCCGTGCGCCACGGCTTCGGGGACAGGACCGGACGAATCAGCATCTGGGCCAGCGTCACTGCCCCGCCGCCGAAGTCCCCGCCCACGTAGTTGGCGTTGTACTGTGCCAGGTCCGCCGCCGTCGTCACCCGCGAATCGACAATCACGTCGCGGAAGCCCGGAGCGAAGCGCTCGATCTGCGCGGTGACCGCTTCCGTCATGTCCACCGTGGATCCGGCGGGCACATGGCAGTAGGACCAGAGCACGGAACGGCCCGCGGGCGCCCGGGTGGGATCGAAGCCGCTGGGCTGGGACAACAGGACGTAGGGGCGGGCCGGGTGCCGGCCGGCCGCGACGTCGTCCTCCGCTGCGGCCAATTCCGCCCGGGTGCCGCCCAGGTGGGCGGTGCCGGTACGGGCCATCTCCGGATTGGCCCAAGGGACCGGGCCGGAGAGGATGAAGTCCACCTTGCAGGCAGCATTGCCGTAGCGGAAGCGTTCCAGTGCCCGCGCATAACGCGGCGGCAGGCGGTCCCCGCCCAGCTCCAGCAGCACCGACGGGGAGACGTCGAGGATGACGGCCCGGGCGCCCGCCACTTCATCCAGGGAGGTGATGCGGTGGCCGGTGGAGATGGTGCCGCCGTGCGCCCGCAGATCGTCGGCCATCGCCTCGGCGATGCCCTGGGAACCGCCTACCGGGATGGGCCAGCCGACGGAATGGGCGAGGGTGCCCAGCATCAGCCCGCCGCCGGCGGAGGGCAGCGAGGGCATTTTCCCCACCGGATGCGCCGCTACGCCGGAGAGCAGCGCCGGGGCGGCGTCTTCCACGAACCGCCGGTTCCACAGCGGCGTGCCCTGGTCCAGCGCGGCCAGTCCGAAGGCCGCCAGCGCAATCGGATCCCGGGGGACACTCAGGAGGGAACCCATCAGCAGTTCGGTGATTGCCTCGCTGCGCCGGACCAGCGGCTCCATCAGCCGCCGGTAGGCGGCACCGTCCCTTCCGAGTCCCTCCACCGTCCGGTCCAGGTCCCGGTACGCCAGTGCGGCGCGGCCGCCGTCGAGCGGCGAGGCGTAGGAAATCTCCGGCACCACCAGGTCAATCCGCCGGTCCAGTCCGAAGCTGCGGAAGAACGGAGAGGCCAGGGCCATGGGATGCACTGCGGAGCAGATGTCGTGCAGGTGGCCGGGTTCCATCAGTTCCTTGGTGCGGCTGCCGCCGCCGACCGTGGACTGGGTTTCGAACACCTCGACCTTGAGGCCGGCGCGGGCCATGATGACCGCCGCCGCGAGTCCGTTGGGACCGGCCCCGACTACACTGACATCGCTCATTAGGCCGCCTTTTCGCCCTTCCGTCCGGTGATCCGGCCTGCAAGGCCCTTGGCGGAGGCCGGCAGGCCGCGCAGCTTCGCGGGTGCCTCGCGCCGCAGCGTGAGGGCGTTTGCCACCAGAGCGTACCGCAGCGGATGCAGGGGAATGTCATAGGTGGTGGGGATGGTGACCACCGTCTTGGAGAAGTTCCGCTTGAACGTGGTGACGTTAATCAGGCTCGGGTAGTTGTCGCTGACGATCCCGGTCAGGCCGCACGCCGTGTTGCCCGCTTCCTTGAGGACCTTGAAGGCCTCCCAGAGCAGCAGGTAGGGCGCGTTCGTCTTGCGGGCGCTGTGCGAGCTCGCCGCGAAGTAGTAAACCGAGTAACCGCGGTACTCGGTGGTGATCAGCCAGGACACGGCCTGTCCGTCCATGTACGCCACCATCAGGCGCAGATGGTCGCCGAGTTCGGTAAGCAGGGTTTCGTAGAAAGAGGACTCGAAGCTCGAGAAGCCGTCCCGCGAAGCGGTTTCCTGCATGATCGGGAACAGTTCCGTGCGGAACACCTCTGCCCAGCGGGCGCGCTCGATGGTCTGGACCTTGACGCCCAGCTTCTCCGCCTTGCGGATCAGGTTCCGCGCGTTGGAACGGAACGACGCGAAGATTTCGTCCGTATCCGGAGTCAGGTCGACGACGATTTCCCGTTCGTACCAGCCGTGTTCCAGCGGACCGGTGACGGGCGGCTGCGGATGCGCGATCTGCATCCGGATGTACAGCGGGTCGACGGCGGGATCGGTCCGGAACTGTTCCTGCACAGTGGACACGAGCCGGGCTTCGGCGTTGTGCGTGCGCGTGGTGAACCAGGTGGGGCCGTTGACGACCACGAGGGACGGCCGCAGCCGCCGTTCGGAGCGGAGGTAGCTGGCGGTGGCAACCAGGGTGTCGCCGTCGTAATAGGCCCAGATGCCGTACGGGCTGCGGCCAAGCTTCCGCTCAAAATCCGCCCAGTAAGGGGTTTGCTCCAGCGGGATCACCACATCGGGGTGCGCGGCGGCGAGCGCCTCGAACGCCTCTTGGGTGAGCTGCTCGGAACGGTATGGAACGGGGGTCACTGTGCTTCTTTCGCCGGGGCCGCATGCGTTTCCAAGGATACCGGCCTTCGCCGCCGCAGGGCCCAGCGGTCGGGGGCACCGTCGAACGGTCCGCCCTGCGGATCGTCGACGCCGCCCCGGCGCACGGGGTCGCCGTCGGGTTCCAGAATGTCGGACACCACCCGGTACATCAGATAGACGGTGGCCAGCACGTGGCCCAGAACAGCCAGCACGTAGTAGGGCGAATCGATGTTGTTCTCGGCGGCGCCGCCGGAGGTCTCTTTCGCGAGGTACATCCAGATAGCCCACCAGTGCAGCACTTCGAAGAACTGCCAGATCAGGAAGTCGAGCCACCTCGGCCGGGCCAGGGCGACCAGCGGAATGAGCCAGAGGACAAACTGCGGCGAGTAGACCTTATTGGTGAGGATGAAGGCCGCCACAATCAGGAAAACCAGCTGCGCCAACCGCGGCCGCCGCCTGCAGTGCAGCGCCAGCACGGCGATTCCAAGGCACGCCAGCGCAAACAGCAGGTAGGCCCACAGATTGATGAATTCGGGTCCGACGCCGGTTCCGCCGGCCCGCTCCACGGTCAGGTTCCAGGCGAACCAGATGGAAGAGTAGCCCGCCGGGCGGTCCGCGGTGAACGTGAGGAAGAAGCGCCATGACTCGTAATCGCGGAGCAGGAACGGCAGGTTGACGGCCAGCCAGGTTGCTGCCGCAGCCGTGAAGGTCAGCACCGCCGGGCGCAGGCGGAGCGTCCGCAGCGCGAGCACCAGCACGGCGCCGAGAATCAGCACGGGGTAAAGCTTCAGTGCGGTTCCCAGCCCAATCAGCACTCCTGCTGCCACCGGACGGTTCCGGGCAAAAGCCAACATGCCGGCCGTGGCCAGCATCACTGCGAAAATGTCCCAGTTAATGAAGACGGACAGGATCGCCGCCGGGGCTACCGCCACCATGGCAGCGTCCCACGGGCGGCGGCCGGCCAGCCGCATGGTCGCTATGACCGTGGCAATCCACGCCCCCGTGGCCAGGAGTGCGTTGACGTCGAAATACTGCAGCGACCTCAAGGCCGTGCCCCCTTCGCCGGGCACAACCAGGGCGGTGGCGCCGGCCAGGAGTCCCAGGAGGACCGGATACTCAAAAAGCGCACCCTCCGTAAGGAACGGGAAAACGCCGTCGCCTATCCCCCGGGTGCGGAAGAGTTCCGGCCAGTCCGAATAGCAGGTGGAGTAAAACTGGTCCGGAGTGCTCCAGCCGCCCGCACGGCAGGGTGTCTTAATCAGGACGGCCAGCAGTGCGGAGACGATCGTGAATAGGACCAGCACCCGTTCCACGGTGAAGAATCCGGGCGAGACGAGGCCGGGGGCGGCATGGCGACCCAGGGGCCCGCCGATGCCTTCCGTGAACTTCCTCAGGAACGGATCGTTGCGGGAGGGCGCCGCAATGCGCTGCGGACCGCGCCGGGAGTTGGGCTGCATGGGTCCAGTATCCACCAGTGCGCCGCCGCTTCGGCCACGGCGGGGACCGAGGGGAAACGGACGGGAACGGGGGAAAACAGCGCCCTGAGGACCCGGCGGTCCGGGGCGAACGGAAGATGTGATGCCAAGCACGTAGACTGTGGAGGTTGTCTGCGCCGGGGGCGCAGCGTTCAACATTTTTCTTCAAAGGAGAACCGTGTCCGAGAACCCCATCCGGGTCGCAATTGTGGGTGTTGGAAACTGCGCAGCTTCGCTGGTGCAGGGTGTCCAGTACTACCGCAGCGCCGATCCCAACGAAACCGTCCCTGGCCTGATGCACGTGAAGTTCGGCGACTACCACGTCAATGACGTGCAGTTCGTTGCCGCTTTCGACGTCGACAGCAAGAAAGTCGGCCTCGACCTGGCTGACGCGATCGGCGCAAGCGAAAACAACACCATCAAGATTGCCGACGTGCCGCAGACCGGCATCACCGTGCAGCGCGGGCACACCCTCGACGGGCTCGGCAAGTACTACCGGGAAACCATCACTGAATCCGATGCGTCGCCGGTGGACATTGTTGCCGCCCTTCGGGACAACGCGGTGGACGTTATGGTCTGCTATCTGCCGGTCGGCTCCGAGCAGGCTGCGAAGTTCTACGCCCAGTGCGCCATCGACGCCGGCGTCGCCTTCGTCAACGCGCTGCCCGTCTTCATTGCCGGCACCAAGGAGTGGGCGGACAAGTTCACCGCTGCCGGCGTGCCGATTGTCGGCGACGACATCAAGAGCCAGCTCGGCGCCACCATCACGCACCGCGTCATGGCCAAGCTGTTCGAGGACCGCGGCGTCATCCTGGACCGCACCTACCAGTTGAATGTCGGCGGCAACATGGACTTCAAGAACATGCTCGAACGCGAGCGCCTGGAATCCAAGAAGATCTCCAAGACGCAGGCCGTCACCTCCAACACCTCGGCCCACCTGAAGGCCGACGACGTCCACATCGGCCCCTCGGACTACGTCGCGTGGCTCGATGACCGTAAATGGGCCTTTGTCCGCCTCGAGGGACGCAACTTCGGCGACGCTCCGGTGTCCCTGGAGTACAAGCTGGAAGTATGGGACTCCCCCAACTCCGCCGGCGTCATCATCGATGCCGTGCGTGCCGCCAAGATCGCCCTGGACCGCGGCGTTGGCGGGCCCATCCTCTCGGCCTCGAGCTACTTCATGAAGTCGCCGCCGGAGCAGTACAACGATGACATCGCCAAGGAAAAGGTAGAGCAGTTCATCCGCGGCGAGGTTGAGCGCTAAGACCCCCAGCGGCAATGCCCCTGGTTTCGGAAGGCTCCGGAACCGGGGGCATTGCTGTGTTCAGCTCAAATCAGTCCGCTTGGCGTGCCGTCCGCGGCCACATCCATGCGCAGCGCCGCCGGGTTCCTGGGCAGTCCGGGCATGGTCATGACGGCGCCCGTCAATGCCACCACGAAGCCGGCACCGGTCTTGATGATCAGGTCCCGCACATGGAGGGTGAATCCGGCAGGCGCGCCGAGGACCGTGGGGTCGTCGGTGAAGGAGTACGGAGTCTTGGCCATGCAGACCGGCAGGTGCTCCAGGCCCCGCTCTTCGATCTCCTGCAGCCGGCGCCGGGCGGGGGGAGAAAATTCGACGTCGGCGGCACCGTAGATTTCCCGGGCCACGGTACTGATCTTCTCCGCCACCAGCAGCTCGTCCGGATACAGGAACCGAAAATCGGAGGGCTGCTCCAACGCCCGGAGCACAGCTGCCGCCAGGTCGTCGCCGCCGGGGCCGCCGCCGCCCTGCGCCCACACATCGGCCACCGCGGCCGTCACGCCCTCCTCCGCGCACCAGTCGATAAGCCAGCGCAGCTCCGCCTCGGTATCCGTGCTGAACCGGTTGACCGCCACCACGGGGTTGATTCCGAACCGGCGGATATTCTCCAGGTGCCGGTGCAGGTTCGCCGTCCCTGCCTGCAGAGCAGGCAGATTCTCCGCGGCCAGATCACTCTTCGGTATTCCGCCATGCATCTTGAGTGCACGGACGGTGGCCACCACCACGACGGCGGCCGGGGCGACATCGGCCACCCGCGCCTTGATGTCCAGGTACTTCTCCGCACCGAGGTCGGCGCCGAAACCGGCCTCCGTGACGACAATGCCCGCAAGCCGGCGTGCTGTGGCCGTGGCAATGACCGAGTTGCAGCCGTGGGCAATGTTGGCGAACGGGCCGCCATGGACGAGTGCCGGGGTCCCGGCCAGGGTCTGCACCAGGTTTGGTTTCACCGCATCGCGCAGCAGCAGCGTCATGGCGCCCTGTGCACCGAGGTCCGCAACGGTGACCGGCCGGCGGTCATAGGTGTAGCCCACCGTGATCCGGGACAGACGGCCGGACAGGTCAGAGAGATTCCGTGCAAGGCAGAAGACGGCCATTACCTCCGATGCCACGGTGATGTCGAAGCCGTCCTGCCGAGGGACGCCCTGGGCCGGACCGCCGAGGCCGATCACAATGTCCCGCAGGGCACGGTCATTCATATCCATCACCCGCTTGATGGTGATGCGCCGCGGATCCAGCCCCAGCTGGTTTCCCTGGAAGATGTGGTTGTCCACCAGTGCGGCCAGCGCGTTGTTGGCTGCGGTGATTGCGTGGAAATCGCCGGTGAAGTGCAGGTTGATGTCCTCCATCGGCACCACCTGCGAGTAGCCGCCGCCCGTGGCGCCTCCCTTCATCCCCAGGACCGGACCCAAGGACGGCTCGCGCAGGGCGATCATCACGTTTTCGCCTGCCCGCTGGAGGGCATCGGCCAGGCCCACCGTCACGGTGGATTTGCCTTCGCCGGCGGGCGTGGGACTCATGGCCGTAACCAAAACCACCCGGCCGCGCGCCGGCCCCTCGGGCAGGAGGGCCGGGTCAACCTTCGCCTTGTAACGCCCGTAGGGTTCCAGCGCGGCGTCGGGAATGGACGCACGGCGGGCTATCTCCGTGACGGGCAGCAGGCGTGCCGCCCGGGAAATCTCGAGGTCCGAGGGCATATCGGCACCGACAGTCATCTTTCGCCCTTCCGCTGTGCCGTCAACGAAAACCCTCGGCGGCCGCTGGTCGTATGGATGCAAGACAAGCTATCAGCAGGGCAGGGGCGGCAGCAGCCTGTGGAGCCGCCCAGGGCTACTTGCGCACGGAGCGGCTGGCGAACTGCTCGGCCGCCTCGCGGTAGCTTTCCGCGGTCAGCATGGCGGTCCGGCGCCAGCCGAATGCCTGAGCGTGGGCGGCAGCCCCTTCACCGAGCGCACGACGGCGGTCGGTGCCGTCGTAGAGTGCCTCCAGTTCGGCGGCCCAGCGGCCCGGGGCATGGCCGTCCACAAGGACGCCGCTGCTGCCGTTGCGCACAGCCTTGGGCAGCCCGCCCACATTGGCGGCGAGGACGGGGGTGCCGCAGGCCTGGGCCTCGAGGGCCACCAGGCCGAACGATTCGCTGAAGGAAGGCACGGCCACGACGTCGGCGGCCCGGAACCAGGCAGCGAGCTGGTGCGGCTTGACCGGCGGGCGCAGGGACACCGTGTCCTGCAGTCCCAACCGGCGGACCAGCGGTGCCAGGTCAAGCACGGAGGAGCCGCTGCCGGCGCCGAGGATGCTTACGCGCAGGGGAATGTCCGGGCGGCGGCGGCGCAGCTCGGCGGCGGCCTCCACCAGGATCTGGGGGCCTTTCATGCGCTGGATCCGGCCGGCGAAAACCACATGGAAAACCCCGGGAAGGAATCCCAGTCCGGCCTGCACTCCTGGCCTGCCGCGTGGTGAAAACACATTCAGGTCCACGCCCGGCGCCACCACGTCCACGGAGTCCGGATCGGCTCCGTAAAATGTTTCGAGCTCGGCGGCCTCGGTGCTGGTATTGGCTATCAACCGGGTCGCGCCGCGGACTATCTGCTCCTCGCCGTCGATCCGGATCTGCGGCTCGAGCGCTTCACCGGGCTGCCCCTGCAGGTTCTTGACCCGAGCCATGGTGTGCATGGTGTGGACCAGCGGGAGGTCCCACTGCCGCGCCACGGATAGTCCTGCGGCGCCTGAAACCCAGTAGTGGGAGTGGACAACATCGAAGCCGCCCGCCAGCAGGAACGGCTGCGCTTCAGCCACCGCGCCGGCCAGATCCAGGTACGGCAGCTCTTCCTTGGCCACCTTGCGGACGGGACCGGCAACCACGTGGCGAACCTTCACCCCGGGGGCCAGAGCAACGTCGGCGGTCTGCAGAGGGTCGGTGGCCCGGGTGAAAATCTCCACCTCGGTACCTGCCCGCGCCAGCTCGAGGGCAACGGAGCGGACGTATACGTTCATGCCGCCGGCATCGCCGGACCCGGGCTGTTCAAGCGGGGAGGTATGAAGGGAGAGCATGGCCACACGCTTGACCTGGGGCACTTCGCTCCCTTCCTGACCGTTAAGTTCTCTATCGACTTTATAACGCCGAGGGCTCGAGCTTTGTTTCCTGTCAGCCAGAACACGTCCGTCCCCTCGCCGCCTGATGCCGGGCACGGCGCTGCCCGGCATCCCACAGGGAGGTGCCGGGCAGCGACGGTTGAACAGGTCGGGACCTCGCTTACTTGACGGAATTGAAGTAGTGCATCAGCAGGTGACCTTGTTCACCGGTCAGGGCCGCGTCCAACCGGGCCTGATGGACGTCACTGGACCGGAGGTAGGAACTCCGCAGGCGCTTGAGCATTGCGTACACCCCCCTGGCTGCGCGTCGCAGGACAGGAGCGGGTTGTTCCGGAGGCCGTGCGCGGGGCAGCAGCGGCTCATCGCGGCCGGCGGCAGCATTGGGCAGCCGGCCCTGGAATCCGGACCGGGGACCGGGTTGGGTGGTTTTGGGCAGAGTGGTATTGGGCAGGGGCAATTCAGGCATTGGAAGCTCCGACAGGAAGGCCCGAAAATGGGCACAAAAGAATAAGGAAAAAAAGAACGTCGAAATGACGCGGGAAGCCAATAAAGGACATTAAAGCGGCGTCAAGGCGATTTGCGGGAAATACCCGACCTTTGACGCGGCAATGCCTTTCAATGGGAATGCCGGCTAGCGTGCCGCGCCTAATCCACTACACGGGCCCGGCCAGCTCCCCACTGAAAGGGAGGGGCGTTGGAAGAGCGTGTGTGGAGCCGGACGGGGGCACCCGATGCTGGCGCCGGTGGCGGTAGACTGCTTTGCCTGGTCGGCAGCGTTTATGCTGAAACGGCCGGCCAGCTGGCAGTTCCGGTAAACCGGGAAGCGGCGCGGGGCCGACCGGGGAGGACCGAGGTTGGCACCTGGGACTTCCGGAAGGACGGCCGGAGATTGCCGCCGGTTTTGCCACCGGCAACTACGATGTGAATTCCATTAGTGTTCATCAATCTCCACCTCCTGTTCGCGGTACCCGGGGTACTGGACACTGACGTAAGGCTGCAGAAGCAGCTGCGTAAGCAGGGAATCCAGTTCGGTCTATTGCGGACAATTAACGTGCCCGCAAAAGAAAGGTACAACAGACTTCACGGGCCTGCCAAGCACTTTCGCTAAATTCCCTGAAAAACTTTTAATTCAGGGTCGTACGGGCAGGGCGGTGTCGCGGTACTAGAGGTTCCAGCCGACAACTGCGGGCGTGTGCTTGTCCCAGCCGAGGGTGCAGACCGCTGCGGTGCTCAGCGCAAAATGCCGGCCCATCTCAGGGGCAAGGCCGAGCCAGCGGGCAGCCAGGATACGCAGGAAATGGCCGTGCGCCACGAGCAGTACCTTCTCCACCGGCGTCGCTTCGGGGTCGCGGTCCATTTCAGTGCCGCTGCCGGCCTGCACGGAGGAGATGATGAGGTCGGCCCGTTCGGCGACCTGCGCCAGGGTCTCCCCGTTGGGCACGCCGTCCTTCCAGATCAGGTAGCCGGGATTCTCTGCGCGGACCTGCCGGCTGTTGCGGCCCTCGTTGTCCCCGTAGTCCCACTCGTGGGCATGCGGAACCACCTCGGCATCGGGGTAACCCACCAGTTCTGCGGTGCGGCGGGCACGGATCAGCGGGGAGGTCAGTACCCGGTCAAAGGCCACCGGACCGATCTTGGCCCGCGCGGCCTCAGCCTGGGCCTCGCCCTCGGCCGTAAGGGGGATATCCGTCAGGCCGGTGTAGTTGCCTTCCCGGGACCATTCGGTTTCCCCGTGGCGCAGCAGCCAGAGGCGGGGCAGCCGGGTTCCGGACGGAGTCAGGTCCGGGACTGCAGGTCCGAAGTTTTCCCCGTTGCTCATTTTTCGCTGTCCTTCATATTCGTACCTGATGCTTTCGGTTCCCGCTGGGGTTCCGGTTCCGTTGTATCAGGTGCTGTGCCGGCGGCAGCATTCGGGTTCTCGGGCTGTTCCGCCCACCAGGCGCGGAGCAGCTCAGCTGTTTCAGCCTCGCTCCGCGGACCGTTTTCCATCCGTTCCTCCAGCAGGAACCGGTACGCACGGCCCACCACCGGTCCGGGACGGATCTGCAGCAGGGCCATGATCTGTTCGCCGTCCAGGTCCGGACGGATCGCGGCCAGCTCTTCCTGCTCGGCCAGGGCAGCTATGCGCTGCTCCAAATCGTCGTAGGCGAAGGCCAGCCGCTCGGCCTTGCGCCGGTTGCGGGTGGTGACATCGGAGCGCGTAAGCCGGTGCAGCCGCTGCAGCAGCGGACCGGCGTCGTTCACGTAGCGGCGCACTGCCGAGTCGGTCCAGCCTGCATCGCCGTAGCCGTAGAAGCGCATGTGCAGTTCCACCAGGCGGGCCACGGCCTTGATGGTGTCATTGTCGAACCGCAGGGCCTTCATCCGCTTCGCGGTCAGCTTGGCGCCGACGGCGTCGTGGTGCAGGAAGCTCACGGACCCGGTTGATTCAAAGCGGCGGGTGGAGGGTTTTCCGACGTCGTGCATCAGGGCCGCGAAGCGCAGCACGAAATCCGGCGCCGGCACCGGGCCGTCGCCGTCGGTTTCCAGTTCGCACGCCTGGCGGAGGACCGTCAGCGAGTGCTGGTACACGTCCTTGTGCCGGTGGTGCTCATCAATCTCGAGGCGCAGCGCCGAAACCTCAGGCAGCACGTGGTCGGCCAGGCCGCTCTCCACGAGGAGGTTCACGCCGGTCCACGGGGCCTTGCCGCAGATCAGCTTGGTCAATTCGTCCCGGACCCGTTCGGCGGAGATGATTTCGATCCGCCCGGCCATGTCCCGCATCGCTTCGAAAACGTCCGGCGCCACCTCCACCCCCAGCTGGGAGGCGAAGCGGGCGGCCCGCATCATGCGCAGCGGATCGTCGGAGAACGACGTCGACGGCGCACCGGGGGTGCGCACCATCCCCGCATGCAGATCGCGGGCTCCGCCAAAGGGATCCACCAGTTCCATCGACGGCAGCCGCAGCGCCATCGCGTTCATGGTGAAGTCGCGGCGGAACAGATCGTCTTCCAGCTTGTCGCCGAAAGCCACGGCGGGCTTGCGGGAGTCGGGATCATAGGCATCGGCTCGGTAGGTGGTGACCTCCACCTGGAAGCCGTCCTTGCGCATCCCGATGGTGCCGAACTCCCGGCCGATCTCCCAGTAAGTGTCGGCCCAGCCCTTGATGACCCTGATGATGTCGTCCGGGCGCGCGTTGGTGGTGAAATCCAGATCCGGGGAAACCCTGCCCAGGAACAGGTCGCGGACGGGGCCGCCAACGAGCGAAAGCTCGTACCCGGCATCCTCGAAACGCGCCCCGAGTTCCGGGATCACCTCGGGTAACGGGGAATTCAAAGCCGAACTATCAAAAAGGTGCACCATAGTGCTTTAAGCCTGCCAGATAAAACGGTGAAGGCCGACAAGGGGTGAGAGCCGGAGCGCGGACACGCCGAGGGTTCCCGCTTCCTCTCCGGCAGCCCGCATAACAGTCATCATCCCCCGGCAAAGATCGTTACAGTGGGAGTATGGCCCATCCCGTACCGAGCGCCCCCAAGCGGACCCCGTTGACTGCGTCAATGGGCGGCGCCGGTGCGCATTCGGTGCATACCCCCCTCCCCACGGTGGAGGAGGTTTCGGCCGGCGGGATTGTGGTGGACACCTCAACGGAGCAGCTGCACGTCGCGATTATTGCCCGCCTGAACCGCGGCGGCCGGCTGGAATGGTGCCTGCCGAAGGGCCACCCCGAAAACGACGAAGACAACCAGGCTGCTGCCATCCGCGAAATTGCGGAGGAAACGGGCATTGACGGCCGCATCCTGACGGCACTGGGCAGTATCGACTACTGGTTTACGGTCAGCGGGCACCGGGTGCATAAGACGGTCCACCACTTCCTCCTGGAAGCCTGCGGCGGGCATCTGACCATCGAAAATGATCCGGACCACGAAGCCGTGGACGTCGCCTGGGTTCCGCTGGCGGAGCTCGGCCGGAGGCTCTCCTTCCCCAATGAGCGCCGCATCGCGGACCTCGCCCGCGAGATCCTTCCCCGCTACCTTTGACTCCCCCGGGGCGCAGCGCCGTTTGAGGCAATCCGGACCGGAGGTGAGAACATAGGGTCACGATGGCCGAAAAGAACATAGCCCCCAGTACTACGCGTTCGAGTGTCGTGATGGCATCGGGAACACTCGTTTCCCGCGTCCTTGGACTGGTCCGCACCGCCCTGTTGGCAATCGCCATCGGCAGCACCGGACTGGTCACCGATATCTTCAGTTCAGCCAACGTGCTGCCGAACTTTATCTATCTGATGGTGGCCGGCGGCGTCTTCAACGCAGTGCTGGTCCCGCAGATCATCAAGGCGAGCAAGCGGCCCGACGGCGGCGCCGAGTACGTTTCGCGGATCCTCACCCTCTGCCTCCTCGTGCTGGCCGGCATAGCCCTCGTGGCCACGCTCGCTGCACCCGTGATCCTGTCCACGGTCTTGTCGCTGAGCCCGGACCAGCTGACCCTGGCGACCACCTTCGCCTACTGGCTTTTCCCGCAGATCTTCTTCTACGGCGCCTACGCGGTGATCGGGCAGATCCTCAACGCCAACGGCAGGTTCGGCGCGTATATGTGGGCGCCCGTGGTCAACAACATCATCGCGATCGCCGGCCTGCTCGTCTTCATTACGTTCATCGGCAGGGAGGAGACGTCGTCGTTCTCTCCGGAGAACTGGACTACCCAGGCCACCGTTCTCCTGGCCGGCAGCACCACCCTCGGCATTGTGATGCAGGCACTGATCCTGCTGGTCCCGCTGCGCCGCCTTGGATTGGGGCTGCGTCCCTCGTTCGGGCTTCGCGGGGTGGGCCTGCGGGAAACCGGGAAGGTGGCCAAGTGGACCATCATCACCATGCTTGTGGGCAACGGCGCTTACCTGGTCTACACAGCCGTGGCCACGATCGCCTCCGAAGCCCGGCCCGAATACCAGGCCATGGGCCGTGAGATTGCCGGGCAGCTGAACCTGGAAACGGCGTCGATGCTGTACATCATTCCGCACTCCGTCATCACGTTGTCCCTCGCCACGGTGCTCTTCAACCAGATGTCCCACGCCTACTCGGAGAAAAACTACGACGGCGTCCGGGCGACCCTTTCGCAGGGGCTGCGGGCCATCGGCGTGGCCACCGTCTTCTGCTCGGCGGTGCTGATTGTCCTGGCCGGACCGATCAGCATCTGGTTCAGCGGCGGATCGAATGTCTCCGCCGCGCTGCAGGCCCAGGTGCTGGTGCTGCTGGCGATCAGCGCACCTTTCCTCAGCGCCACCTTCCTGATGAACCGCGCCTTCTACGCCAACGAGGATGCGAAGACCCCGCTCGTTATGCAGCTGATTCTTTCGGCCTTCGGCATCACGCTTGCCCTGGGGGCAGCCACCCTGCCCGCGGACCGGATCATCTTCGCCCTGGCAATCGCCTATTCCCTGGGCAACGTCGCGGCCGCCGTCCTCAGCCACATCTTCCTCCGCCGCAGCCTCGGCGACTACGGCGGGGCCCGGATCTTTGACGTCCACGTCCGGCTCGTGGTTGCCGCTTTGGCTGCTTCCGCCGTCGGGTCTGCCGCCTTGGCCGTGCTGGGCGGGTACTCGGCCGACGGCTTTGCCTGGCAGTCGGTGCCTTCCGCCACAGTGGTCCTGGTGGTCTGCGGCGCCCTGATGGCCGTGGCGTACTACCTCATGCTGCGCGTTCTGAAGGTCTCCGAGCTTGACGCGTTCCTGGCACCGCTCCTTGCCAAACTCCGGCGCACTCCCTAAAGTGCCGCTTCCGGCATTCTGTGACGGCACGGGTAGCATGGGAACAAAGCAGGCAGTTCAGGGCTGCGGCAGCCGGCCGTGTTCCGTGTCCGTGAACGAACATCCGAGTACGCAATGTCAGATAAGCCTGACGCAGTCTTATTGCCGTTTTCATGGGAGGAACACGTGCCACAGTCCGTAGACGTCGGTTCAGTACTGGGCGGGCGTTACAAGGTGACAGCCCTGGTACTCGCTTCAGCTGAACAGGACATGGTGCTCGATGGTGTGGACCAGGTCCTGAACCGCTCCGTCAGCATCCTCGTAGCCGCCCCCATGAATGCCAGCCAGGTCTCGGCAAGCGCCCGTGAAATCGCCACCGGTGAACGCCATGGCAACGTCCAGGTGCTGGATCTGGGTGTCAGTGACGGCCGTACCTATCTGGTCACGAATACTGCCAGCGCGGCGGATCTCCTGGATCTCGTAATTGAGCGGGATGCCCCCTACGTAGAGCCTTTCTTCACCGACACCCTCGGCTCGGAAATCTTCGGTGTGCCCCGCTCCCGCGAGCCGGAAACCGTCGAGGAAGACCGCTACGTCGAACACGAGGAGCGCGAGCAGCGCAAGCCGCTGCTCTCCGGTTCGCACAAGCCCAAGCTCCCCCGGTTTGGACGCACCGCCGCTGCTGCCGGAGCCGGTGCCGGGGCCGCCGCGGCCGAGCGCGATCTTCAGTTCGGCGAGTCCGCCGACGCTCCGGCTGAAGCCGCAACCGGCGGCGCCAACGTCCCCCCGCCTCCCGCTAACCGGCCCCGGCAGTCCGCCGCCGAAGCCGGCCCGGCCAAGGTCACCAAGTGGGAAGATGACGAGCCCCAGGCTGCACCTGTTCCGGAACGAAACTCCCGCTCTGCGTCGACCTTCCCCAAGTCCGCCCTGGCGGCAGGAAATTACGACGAAGACGGCTACGGGTACGGTGATCCGGACGAGGACTACGAAGAGGACAGCGCCGAGGAAAAACCGAACCGCAAGTCCGGCCGCGTGCTTATCGGGGCGGTCCTGAGTCTCGTGCTTGTCCTCGCAGTGGTCCTCGCAGTTTCCCAGCTCGGCAAAATGGGCGACATGTTCGAATCCAACCCGGAAGCGGGTGCCTCCACCGAACCGACGCAGGATGCTGCGCAGGCCGCCCCGAGCGCGGACGCCGCCGCACCTGCACCGGCACCGGAGATTGCAGGCATCACCCGTCTGGTTCCGGGGAACCCGCAGCTCGATTCCGGCAGCGACGGCGCCCTGCCGCAGATCATCGACGGCAACCCGTCCTCGTACTGGTCCAGCTACGTGTACGCCAGCGACACGTTCGGCGGGCTCGCCCAGAGCATGGCCATGGTGGTGGATCTGGGGACGGAATCGGCGGTCAACGAGGTCAACATCACGCAGCTGAACGGCACGGGCGGCAGCTTCTCCGTAATGCTTAACGACACTCCGGATCTGGAGGGTGCGACCTCGGTGGCCCAGAGCGGCTTCACCGGTCCCACCACCAGCATTCCGGTGCCGAAGACGGACGGACAGCCAGCCACGGCCCGCTATGTCATCATCAACTTCACGCAGCTGCCCCGCCTCAACGGGGTGCAGGCCGCTTACCCGTGGGGACTTCGGATCGCCGAAATCGGCGTGTCCTGACCCCTGCGCTCCGATCCTGCCGCCCGGCCGTGACGAGCCTGTCCCGGCCCGGGCTGCCGGAATAAGCTGGACCCGGTATTCGTTGTGCCGGGTGATCCCAGTAGGAATCGGTCCTTCGGGATTCGATCTCCGTTTTTTAGTTCCACACTGTAGTTCTACAAGGAAGAGGTTCACCGCCCCGTGAGCACCGAAAACCCCGTAGCCAACGACGGCGCCGCCGCTGCCGGCGACGTCCGCGAGGTCATCATCGTCGGCTCCGGCCCCTCCGGATACACCGCTGCCGTTTACGCGGCGCGTGCCAACCTGAAGCCGCTCCTGATTGCGAGTTCAGTTACCGCCGGCGGCGAGCTGATGAACACCACCGATGTGGAGAACTTCCCCGGCTTCCCCGAAGGCATCATGGGACCGGATCTGATGGCCAATTTCGAAAAGCAGGCCGCTCGATTCGGGACCGAAATCCTCTTCGAGGACGTCACAGAGGTGGAGCTCACCGGCGACATCAAAACGGTGACCATCGGTACGGGCGAAACCTTCCGCGCACGCGCAGTCATCATCTCCACCGGGTCCGCCTACCGGGAACTGGGACTGCCGGACGAAAAGCGCCTCTCCGGCCGCGGCGTCAGCTGGTGTGCCACGTGTGACGGCTTCTTCTTCAAGGGCCAGGACATCGCCGTCATCGGCGGCGGCGACTCCGCTCTGGAGGAAGCACTGTTCCTCACCAAGTTCGCCTCCTCGGTCACCGTGGTGCACCGCCGGGACAGCCTGCGTGCCTCCAAGATCATGCAGGAGCGTGCCCTTTCCCACGAGAAGATCCGCTTCGCCTGGGATTCGGAAGTAGCCGCCATCCGCGGCGAGGACAAGGTCACCGGCCTGGTGCTGCGCAGCACCAAGGACGGTTCCGAATCCGAGCTCAACGTCACGGGTGTGTTCGTGGCCATTGGCAACGACCCCCGGGTGGACCTGGTCCGCGGCCAGCTTGAACTCACCGAGGAGGGCACCATCGCCGTCCTGGGCCGTACCTCCAAGACGTCCCTCCCGGGTGTCTTCGCGGCCGGCGACGTCATCGATCCGACCTACCGGCAGGCCATCACCGCCTCCGGCTCCGGCTGTGTGGCCGCCGTCGACGTCGAACACTACCTCGCCGATCTGGGCGATTCCGTCTCCACCGCGGCGGAGGTCCCCACCCCGCCGTCAGAGGCTGTTTCCGAACACGCAGCCCTCTAATTCCGTTCCTCGCTTAGGAGAGCAAAAAATGAGCAGTGCAAAAGCAGTAACCGACGCTTCTTTCGGTACCGATGTCCTGACCGCAGACAAGCCCGTAATCGTGGACTTCTGGGCTGAATGGTGCGGCCCGTGCCGCATGCTGTCCCCCATCCTCGACGACATTGCCGCGCAGTACAGCGACAAGGTGGACGTAGTGAAGGTGAACGTGGATGAAAACCCCGCGATCGCCGCTCAGTACGGCATCACCTCCATCCCTGCCGTTTACGTGTTCCAGGGCGGTGAGGTTGCGGCGACTTCCATCGGCGCCAAGCCGAAGCAGGTCCTGGAGCAGGAATTCGCGGCCTTCCTGAAGTAAATAGCAATGACTGTGCATGGTGAAAGCCTGCGAAGGCTGGATGCCAGCCGGCGTGTGGTAGCGCTTCGTGAAGCGTTGCTGCGCGCCGGCGTCACCCTGTCCTACCTGGCACCGGACGCCGTTAATGATCCGACCGTTTTCGATGACCACGTTGACGCCGCGGTCCGGGCTTTCCAACAGAGCCGAGGCCTGATTGTCGACGGCGTTGCCGGTCCGGACACCCAGCGGGCCCTGTCCGAGGCGCAGTTCCGCTTCGGAGACCGGACCCTGAACTACGTTGAGGGCGGGCAGCTGCGGGGCGACGATGTCGCTGAGCTCCAACGCCATCTGTCCCACCTCGGGTTCTACTACGGTCACATTGACGGCAGTTTCGGCGTGCGTACCCGCTACGCAGTGGCCGAGCTGCAGCAGAACCTGGGGCTGCCGGGCACCGGTGTGTGCGACCGCGACACCATGCTGTCCATGTCCCGGGTGAACCGCGCCATCTCGCCCAGCCAGGCTTTCGCGCTGCGCGACTACGAACGGCTGGACCGCTCCACCGCGGCCCTGCGTGGGCGCGTTATTTCGGTAAACATCGGCCGTTCGCAGCTGGTGTCGCCGCACTGCGTGGAGCGGCTCAGCGGTGATCCGCTGACCGAACTGCTGGTCACCACGGATATCGCCGGGCGTGTGGAGCGCATCCTGCGTGAGTTCGGCGCCCGGCTGGTTCCGCAGCAAAGCGGCACCGCATCCGAATCAGGATCGCCGCGGAACGTGCCCAGCCTGAACCTGGATATCCACTGTGACTGGCTGAACCAGCAGGCCGCCTCCGGCACGGCTGCCTACTACTGGGGCCTGCCGGGTACCGGTGAAGCACGCTCCCCCATCGGCCACCGGGCCGCCGTGCTGCTCTTGAAGGAACTAGGCGCCCGTACCGACATGGACAATCTGGGCGTTCATGCCCGGACCTGGGACACTCTGAAGGTGCCGGGTGTACCGTCCGTGGGGCTCGATCTGGGCTACCTTAGCAACGCGCACGACGCCGAGCGCCTCGCCGATCCGGTCTTCCGCCAGACGGTAGCCGACTCAATCGTGATTGGTATCCAGCGCCTGTACCTCCTTGAGGAGGAGGACCAGCCCACGGGCACCCTGGCCCTGGATGATGTGCTCAAGTTCAATCCGACGGAAGAGCCGGCTGCGAGACGGGTTTCCGGCCTCTAGGCAGCGTGTTTCCTATCGAAACCCAGTAGTGCGCGCAGATCTCACGTTTTTCGCTCGGGGTGAGGTCTGAGCGTTTGCGCTGCAGGGCATCGAACTTTCCCGCAGGGCTAAGCGCCTGTCAGCCCGGGCGTTGTGCGCTGATGAATCCCTGCGCATAGCGTTCCGCGGAGGTCGGGGGACGGTTCAGGCTTTCCCGGACCTGGAAACCTGCTCCCTCCAGCAGCGCGGCTGTTTTCGGGACGTCGTGGAGATAGGCCGTGAGTTCCATTTCTTGTCCGTAGGCCTTTGTGATTCTCCGGGACCCCACCCCTGCCTGGAAACCCAATAAGAGCCGTCCACCGGGGCGCAGTATCCGCCGGAACTCGGCGAAAACCTCCGGTAATGCTGCACCCGGGGTGTGGATAATCGAATACCAGGCCAGCACCCCGTGGAATGATCCGTCGGCGTAGGGCAACGAGGATATCGCAGCTACCTCAAACCGCCTTCGCGGATGGGCTTTCCGGGCCTGGCGGACCATACCTTCCGAAATGTCGCACCCTTGGATAGCCAGTGGCGCCAGTGCGTCGAGATAGCTAATCATCCGCCCGGCTCCGCACCCCGCATCCAGGATGGCGGCCCCGGACGGCAGCGAGCCGGCAAATCTGTGCACCATGGCCAGGTCCAGCTCGTCCTCCGGCCCCCCGGCCCCGCCCGCCGTGGGGATCAGCTCCGCGTAGGCCCGGGCAACGGCGTCGTAGGCCCGAGCGACCGTACCCGGGAATCCGGGCGATGCGCCATCATTCATCGCACCAACGTACCGTGCCGTGTGCCATGCTTCTGGCATGACGGTTCGGGGGAATTCCATGGCAGCGGAAACAGTATGACGACCACGTCGAGGGAGGTTTCCCGCCTCTCGGCCAATGAAGCAGCTGTCGAGGCAATGCTCTCCGCGGAGCCCGAGCTGATCGATGTCCTTCCAGCCCTGGAGGCAGTCCCGGGCATGACTGAGGACACCATCCTCGTCTCGGGACCGTTGATGCAGTGGCAGGATTACACCGGTTGCCAACGCTTGGCGGTTGTCGGTTCAGCTATATTCGAAGGGCTTGCTGCCACCCCGGCAGAGGCGGACGCCTTGCTTCACTCGGGGGTGATCCGGCTGGGCTCCTGCCACGACTACGGTGCCGTTGGATCGCTTACGGGAGTTTGCTCCGCCTCCATGCCCGTGCTCGTTGTACAGGACCGCCTGTCCGGACGCACCGCTACGTGCAGGATGAATGAAGGTCCAGGGGCGCAGGCGCTTACCTTCGGTTCCCAGGGACCAGCGGTCAACGACAATCTGGCCCGAATCAGGAACCATGTGGCACCGGCCTTGGCACAGATCCTCCGGGGATCTCCCATACCGCTCCTGCCCATCATGGCGCAGGCGCTGGCGATGGGCGATGAACTTCACGGCAGGCAGACCGCTGCCGGGCTTCTGTTCCGGAATGCCGTCTTGGAACGCGTCCTCCAGCGTCCGGGCGATGTCCCGGAGGCAGCTTCATTGCTGGCGTACCTCGACACAGCGGAATTCCATTTCCTTCACGTCGCCATGGCAGCCGCAAAGGTGATTGCGGACGCAGCGGACTCAATTCCGGGCAGCTCCATCGTCACGGCCATGGCAATGAACGAAAAGGAATTCGCGATCAGGGTTTCCGGCGTTCCGGGCCAGTGGTTCCGTACACCCCTGCCACCGATCGCCGGGTTTCCCGGAAAACTCATGCCGCCCTGGACGTCCGCTGATCTGGGGTACAGCGGTGGCGACAGCCTGATCATGGAAACGCTGGGGCTGGGCGGCGCCGCTGCGGCGGCGGCTCCCGCCCTGAGTCCGGTCTCTGTCGGGACTCCGGCGCAAATGATGGAACTGACCAGCTCCCTGTATGCGGTTGCGTCGGCGGAGCATCCGACGCTGCGGATTCCGGCACTTGGCGGGCGCGGGGTCCCCTGGGGCATGGATGCTGCCGCCATTGCCGATCTCCGTCTCGTACCTCCGGTGCACATCGGGGCGACCCTGCACGGCGGCGGACTTGCCGGCGCGATTTGTTTCACTCCGCCGCTCCAGCCCTTTGTCGACGCGTCCGAACGGCTGCAGTCGATCAGGTAATCCGTTTCACGTGAAACAACGTGCTTCCTGCCTCCGCGTAGCCATGCCGGCGTAGCCGAAATATACCCCTGCTGAACCGTCAGGGGTTCTGGTATTTCCTGGTTACCGCTCTGGCTGCGTTTCAGGTGGAGAGTCAGGATGGATGGCCATAAAAAGCGAGTAATGGGTGCTTCCCTCAGGAGGTTCTTCGGCTTCGAACTCATCCAGAAGTGCCTGGACACGTTCGAGGAGCCGGGCATGTCCTTCTTCACTGAGGCGTATACCTAGCCGGGAAATCTGGACCTGTTCCGACGCGGGGACCTGTTCGACCTCGGAAACAAACGCGCCGATAGCTGCGCCCCGCAAGCGGAGATCCCGGCCGTCGAGGTTCAACTGCCATGACTTGCCCGTGGCGCGGTAGGGAATCTCGAATGCGCCACTGGGTCCGGACCGGGCCTCCTGCGGTTCCAGGAAGCCTACTGAGACGAGCTTGCGGACATGGTGGAGCACTGTTGCCGGATTGGCGGCGAGCCTGGTCGCAATTTCCTTGTTGGTCAGCTGTTCTTTCCGGCAGAGGCGCAAAATGCGGATACGCATTGCCGACGCAAGGGCTTTCGCCTCTTCCTCACTTGCTGACCGCCGAGGGACCGTGCCGCTCTCGTCTGTCATGTGTGCAGACTACCAGAGGGGCTATTGACAAAGGTCAATCGATTGGCCAGAGTCAACGGCATGACGACTGAAGGCGGCGACGCAGCTGCGGTACCTGGCGGAGTCCTACGGAATCATGACTTCCGATTCCTGTTCTATTCCACTTCGCTGAGCCAGCTAGGGCAGCAGGTTTCGGGCCTGGCGCTGCCGCTGGTGGCGGTGGTGACCCTGACGGCCAATGAATTCGAAGTTGGACTGCTTTCCGCCATGAGCACCGTTGCGTTCCTGTTGATCGGATTGCCCGCTGGAGTATGGGTCGATCGGCTGCGGTACCGCCACGTGCTCGTCTCTTCGGACCTGATTCGGGCGGCGGTCCTGCTCACCGTTCCTCTCGCCTGGTGGCTCGGGATACTCACAGTCTGGCAGCTTTACGTCGTGGCGTTGCTTATCGGCGTCTTCAGCGTCTTCTTCGACGTCGCTTACCAAAGCTATCTGCCGCGGCTTATCGGGCGGGACCATTTGGTCGAAGGAAATGCCAAGTTGGAAACGGTGCACTCAGTTGCCCAACTCGGGGGTCCGGTCGCAGCCGGCCAGCTCATTGCCTGGCTGACGGCACCGGTTGCCCTGGCCTTGGATGCAATTGCGATGGGATTGTCCGCGCTGTTCGTTGGGCGCATGCGTCACCGGCAGCCCAAGCCGGAGCCGGTGCCGGGATCCCAGCTGGGCACGGACATCGCAGAGGGCCTGCGTTTCGTTCTGGGCAACCCCCTGCTGAGGGCCATCGCTGGTGCTACAGCATTGTTCAATCTGGCCTTTGCCGCCTACATGGCGATGCTGGTGTTCTTTCTTCCGAGAGAACTAGGCCTTGGTGCGCACCAAATCGGCATTGTCTTTTCGGTTCTTGGGATTGGCGGCCTTGCCGGCGCCCTGGCGACCCGGCGGCTAACCCTGTGGCTAGGTGAAGGACCTGCCATCTGGCTGTCCATGGCTGTGACAGCGCCGTTTGCGCTTCTGCTGCCTGCGGCGGGAGGCGGATTGTCGGTTTGGCTGGGCGCGGCTGGACTCGGCGTGGCCAGCTTCGGCACGGTGGTCTACAACGTCACTCAAGTGAGCTTCCGGCAAAGATTGACCCCGGACCGCCTCCTGGGACGCATGAACGCCACCATGCGTTTTCTGGTCTGGGGCACCCAGCCCGTCGGCGCGCTGCTAGGCGGCGTGCTTGGGCAGCTGTACGGAGCTGAGGCAGCACTGTGGATCGCTGCTGCCGCTGCCTGTGTGGCCTTCCTTCCGGTGGCCCTGTCGCCCCTGCGTAGAATGCGGAAGCTGCCCGATGAACACCCCGCATTAACCAATCCTCCCGTCGGATAGGCGTTCCTGAACCGCTGGGAGCTTCTACCCCGTCCACGTTTCACGTGAAACACAGCGTCGAGGATGGAGCTGGTCAGCGCAGTGCGGTGTCCTATGTGCGGTGCTCGGCCTCCTGCCTCCGGCGTCCTACGTGCGCCGTGCGGTGTCCGCTGTCCGCCGTGCGGTGTCCGGTGTCCGGTGTCCGGTGTCCGGTGTCCGGTGTCCGGTGTCCGGTGTCCGGTGTCCGGTGTCCGGTGTCCGGTGTCCGGTGTCCGGTGTCCGGTGTCCGGTGTCCGGTGTCCGGTGTGGAAGCGTACTTACTTCTCGCGCCCCCGCTGCTTCCCATCCTGGAGGAGCTAGCAGCCTCAGAGCTTCACAGCTTTCGTCTGAAGTCGCTGGCGAACACCAGCCGGCGGGCTTCTCGACGAGGGTGGACAAACAACACATTCAACCAAGGCGCCCCCACTCTGCCGACGTCCGGCAGGACTTAGGCGAAGCGCAGCGGAGCCCGATTGGACGCTCGGAAGAGTGGCAGGACTTAGGCGAAGCGCAGCCAGGCTCGATCGGACGCTCGGAAGTCACACGAGCGTTAAGCGATTGACGGCTGCAAACCCTGACTGGACAGGTGAGGCTCCACCGCGGCCGACCCGCGAGGGGGTCTTCCGAGGCCCTACCCCCATCCGCACGATAAGCACCCAATTGGCTTTACGGTAAGGCCGCCAGACATACTTCCCGGCACGGCGGGACAAGCAGTCGGTATCTAGCACGGCACTGCCCAGATGCCAGATTTGCAAAGACCCCGAGCCGCTACCCGTGGTGCCGGGTGCGTCAGGCGTCGCCTGCGTTCTCGGTTCAATCGTCCTCTCGTCCTCGCAGACGTATCCAGGGGTAGCGACGTTAAGTTGTGTTTACCGTCGCTAAACAACTCTCCGGCTCAGAGTCCGCGCAGAAACCCTCTACCTGCAGACTTCAGGTCACCAGGTCACAGGACACCCGCCCTTCGAACATAGGACAGAGCGCACCAAATGAAATACCTCAATGAGCCGATACGGACTCCGGCGTCGGTGGCACCGAGTGCCGCTGCCCTCAAGCCTCCGCCCTGCGGCATCGACGACACATGAGACGGGAAAATCGCCAGAACCGAGTCCGCCACTCGGATGGATCCTTCATGCCGGCATGCTGCCTAATTGCTGCTGTGTCAGTTCCAGCCTCAAAATCCAGTTGAGGTGCAGTCCCTGGGGCCATCTTCGGGCTCCTTGGCACGTCCCTGGACAGCACCTAATCGCGTCCCTGGACAGCACCAGATCAATAGGTCTGCTTGTGCCGCAGTTCGAATTCGCACCCCGCAATCGACGCCGCCGGCGGGATACCGATCGCCACCCGCGGTGCCGGCGGCAGGGCAGATCATGCTCATGAACCGCCAGGCGGGGCCGCAGCCTGCCTGGTATCCAGAACCCGGCTCAGTGTCCATGGCTTCACGCGGGGCCCCCAAGGCCGCGTGTGGCCCTTCTGGTCCTCGCGCCCACGGCGCTCCCTCTTAGGTGCGGCGGCCTAGACCCCTCTCTGCCCCGGGGCGGGTGTTTCACGTGAAACACCGCCACGCGATGCTGCCTGTTCCGCCAAGCCCTGCATCGCCCATGCCGCGATAGTGCGTGCTGAGGGCAGCTAAACGGCCGTCCACGAGCCTCGCTTTCCTCCATGCCCTTTGGACACGCACCAGTTCCGCACGTGTTTCGAGCCCAGCTAGATGCTCTCCCTGGTCGCACGCCCGGGGGCGTTTCACGTGAAACAGGCATGACGTACTAAGGGAATACGAACAAGTGGCAGCGTGGCGCAGACCCTATTCCGGCGGATGAAAGGACCCCAGTGCTTCACATGCGCTTCACGCACACCTCCACACCGCTTGAAGGACCGCTGGCCTGCACACCTGCCACCACACTCAACGAAGGACCGCTGCGCTTCACGCTCTCCCACCTTTTAGGCGCCCAGTTCCGTCTGTCTTCCCGATCTGTAGGACAGAGCCAGGACCTCGGTGCCGAGAGGGAGGGGGTGGCCCTAAACCGACGCCCTGGCACTATGCGTCAGTGAAGGACCGTCGCGTTTGGCCCTCGACAATGGCCATTTACACCACAGCCGATGGCGACCCAGCTAGCAGTACACGAGCTACCACCCGGCCGGACAGTGCCGCGCATACTTTGCGAAGGCGCTTCGCTATTGGGTGCCTGCGTACCGGCTGTCTGCAAACACATGGTTTCACGTGAAACAGCCCTAGCTCACGGCTCATCTCTGCCTTCAGCACGGCGGGAATCGACCAGCACTGTGAAGCTGTGTCGGCCTGAGGTGCTCCGTGTCGCCTTATTTGCACACGGCTACCTGACCGATCTAAAGCTCGTTCATCAACCGCTGAGCGAGGTGTGCTCGCGGTAAATCGCGGATACGGCCTCTCTACATCGAAGGAATCTGGGACTTGCTGTAGCCCAAAGGTTTACTAGCACCGTGGGACTCAACGGTGGGATTCGCCGGCACCCAGGCACCGCGCCTGTATCACCGGAGCCTAGGCCGGAACACAGGTGCTTAGCCCGACACGACTTCGCTCGGTTCAGTACTCCCCGCCGATCACATACTCAACAAGTCAGGGGCCGCACGGGTGCTGCGGTAGTGGATACGGTACAGCTTGTATGTACTACCACCGCAGCCGGAGGTAGGTTTCACGTGAAACGTCGCATTAGGTGACGCACGCACCATGGTAGTGATGCCCACGCCCGCCAGGTTCGGGACCAGAGATGCGGCGCAAGGGCCCCTCCGACCTTACAAAATGTGTTTCACGTGAAACACCAAGAACCGTACCCGGGTGGAGACTACGCGATGCCACCCACAGGGACCGTCCCGTGTATCGATACCTCCCGGGACGGGGATCCAACACATCAACCGCATTAGGGGGCCAGCAGCGAAGGAAACCGGCCGCACACGGTTCCGTAGACACGCATCAACCGGGCGGTTGGTCGGTCGGTCGCAGCGCTGTGTGGGTGGTTGCAGCTAGCCCGGCGACCGCCGATCCCGGCAAACGCGCCCATGCGACCTCTCCCTAGAACGCGCTAAGGGCCGGTGTTTCACGTGAAACACCGGCCCTTAAGGCACCCGTCGGGCGAAGAACTACTCCGAGGGGGTAGAGAGGACACCCATAATTCGATTCAGGTCATCCACGCTCGCGAATTCGATGCTGACCTTACCCTTCCGGGCGCCGAGGGTGATCTTGACGTTGGTGTCCAGGCGGTCAGCGAGGGACGTCGCCAGATAATCCAGCCGTTCATGCCGGGCGCCGATCTTTGGCTTCGAGGTCTTGGCCGGCTTCCGCAGGCCGTCGGCCAGCGAAACAATCTCTTCCGTGGCACGCACGGAAAGGCCCTCGGCTACGATCTTCTGCGCCAGCTTCTCCATCTCAGCCGGATCCCCAAGCCCGAGCAACGCGCGTGCGTGCCCGGCAGAGAGAATTCCAGCGGCCAGCCGGCGCTGAACCAACGGGGGAAGCTTCATCAACCGCAGGGTGTTGGTTACCTGGGGCCGGGAGCGGCCGATTCGATCTGCGAGTTCTTCGTGGGAGCAACCGAAGTCATCCAGCAGCTGCTGGTAAGCCGCAGCTTCTTCCAGCGGGTTCAGCTGGCTACGGTGCAGGTTCTCCAGGAGGGCGTCACGGAGAAGATCGACATCCTGTGTAGACCGGATAATAGCCGGCACCGAGGAAAGTCCGGCTTCGCGTGATGCACGCCAGCGCCGTTCACCCATAACGAGTTCGTAGGGGTGTTCCGCATCCCCTTCCAGCGAGGGGCGAACAACGATCGGTTGGAGTACGCCGATTTCCCGAATGGAATGTACCAGTTCGGCCATGTCGTCTTCATCGAAGACGGACCGAGGCTGCTTGCGGTTCGGATGAATGGAATCAATCGGAAGCTCGGCGAACGTCGCACCTGGCACCTGGACCAGGCCTTCTTCCCCGCTGTAATCCGGGGTCGATGTTTCACGGGAAACATCCGCTTCCACCGGGGCACCCGCGTCCTCAACCGGCATTTCCTTAGCCGCCTCCACGGGACCAGGCTCCGGAGCTGGAGGAGTCTGCGGCGCTTCAACCGCAGCCTCAGGGCCGTCCGTAGGCTTGGTCTTCGCCGTGCCCTTTACGTCGCTCTGGGAGGCCTTGGGAGCCCGCTTGGCGCCCTTGTTGCCGGAATCGGGGCTGGTGGACACCGGCGAAGAATCAGCATCCGTCCCTACGGCCCCTGAATCACCGGGTTTGGCAGCCGGAGCAGGGCTAAGCGCCTCCGGCTCCGCAGCATTACGGACACCCGGACGCGTCGTGGAGCTGCGCGTGGTCGACTTCTTTGCCGGACCGCGAAGCGCTTCCTTGTTGATCCCTGCACCCTTGCGCGGACCTGTAGCACCGAACTGTGAGCGGGACTCATCGGCTGCGGCGAAGAACAAATCAGCCGGACGCCCCGGAGTGACGGTTCCCTGGTTCGAGTTTTCTGTCTCCGCAGGTTCCGCACTGCTAGGAATCAAAGCTCCCAGACCGCGGCCTAAACCCCGACGCTTCTCGGCCATGGGTAAGTCCTTCCCTTATGCCCGCACTTCAAGCGGCACGGATTGATTGTGAGAGTATTCTATGGCGCGGAAGCAAGTTGGCAGCCGAACCCCGCCGGGGTGTCACTAGGCGCGCTGGGCTATCTCGGCTGCCGCTTCCAAATAGGAAAGCGCTCCAGTTGAAGACGGGTCATACGTCATGACCGTCTGCTGATAGCTGGGTGCCTCGGAAACGCGAACCGAACGCGGGACGACGGCGCGCAGCACCTGCTCAGGGAAGTGTTCGCGCACCTCGGCGGCAACCTGCGCGGCGAGGTTCGTCCTACCGTCGTACATGGTCAGCAGAATGGTAGAGACAACCAGATCTGCATTCAGATGCTTTTGGATCATCTCGATATTCTTCAGCAGCTGGCTGAGGCCCTCGAGCGCGTAGTACTCGCACTGGATGGGGATCAGGACTTCCCTCGCCGCTACAAAGGCATTGACGGTAAGCAGACCAAGGCTCGGCGGGCAGTCAATGAATATGTAGTCCAGGCGCTCCAGCCCCTGCTTTTCCCGTTCGGCCGCATAGACATTGATGGCGCGGCTCAAACGCTGTTCACGCGCAACCAGGGAAACCAGTTCGATTTCAGCCCCGGCGAGGTGGATAGTGGCGGGCGCACAGATGAGGTTGCTGATGTCCGGGCACTGCGCAACCACATTTGCCAGCGGAAGGTCATCGATCAGCACGTCGTAGATGCTCTCCACGTCAGCACGGTGGTCGATGCCAAGGGCCGTGGATGCGTTTCCCTGGGGATCGATGTCGATAACCAAAACGTTCTGGCCGGCAGTTGCCAGGGCAGCAGCAAGGTTGACCGTGGTGGTCGTTTTCCCCACCCCGCCCTTCTGGTTACTCACCGTCATGATGCGCGTCTGGGGCGGCCGCGGCAGAACGCGTCCGCGGAGCTTCTCCCGACGCCGGTTTTCACTGGCCAGTTCCCGCGCCAGCGGGGTGCTCTCGTCCATCAAATCCATAACGTCTTCCGAAGTCGCCACAGGAGCGGCTCCTTCGGATACACCACCTTCGATAGCTCGGGGGGCCTGCACGAGTGCGGCACTGCTTTCAGTCTGGGCGGGTTCCAACGGCTCGGCCGGTTCTAACTGCTTGGCCGGTTCCAGCGATTTGGCGGGTTCCGGCCGCTCGGCCGGCACCGTTTCACGTGAAACGATCGCCGGCTTTTCCACAACCACCTGCGGTTGCTTTCTACCGAAGGAGGCGGACAGGGCAGAACCGAGTGCGGCGAAGGGAGGAATTCGTTTTGCGGCAGAATCACGCGCACTCACCTGGTCATGCTCACTTTCCAACATAAAGCGTTAAGGCATTAGTTCATCTAGACTATCCGCTTCACGGCCATTCCCCGGGACCGGCATGGGTGTGTGCATGAAAGCTAAGGTGTCGGGCTCCTCACCCCACGGTTATGCGTACCACCGTGGTCGGTTCCTCAAGGACGTCCGCCCCTACGGTAAGCACAGCCGTATCCCGTCCGCCCAACTTGCGGATTGCTTTCGCGGCTTTCTGCACCTCTTCTTCGGCGCTGCGGCCCTTGATGGCCAGCACCTGCCCCTTGCCATGCAGCAGAGGCACCGTCAGTCCGGCCAATCCGCCGAGGGCCGAAACAGCCCGGGCCGTGGCTACATCCACGTTTACCTCGTCTACTACCTGTTCTGCGCGGCCGCGGATCACGCGGACATTGTCGAGTCCAAGATCCGTGACCACCTCATTGAGCCAGATAACCCGGCGCTCAAGGGGCTCTATGAGCGTCATGCTGAGGTCGGGCCGGGCGATGGCCAGGCACAGGCCGGGCAGCCCGGCACCGCTGCCGACATCGGCGACGGTGGCATTCGCAGGGATCAGCTCGGCCACCACGGCGCAGTTCAGGACGTGCCTGCTCCATAGCCGCGGGACTTCCCGCGGGCCGAGGAGGCCCCGTTCCATGCCCGACGTCGCGAGGTGCTCTACGTATCTTTGAGCCAGATCCAGACGGTCACCGAAGATCTTCCGGGCGGCGTCCAGTTCTGCGGGAGTTGTTTCAACCACTTACTTGATATTCCTTGTCTGCACTGCCGGGTGGGGTAACTAAGAAGCAGGCAGGGAAACGACGATGTGGCGGTCCGCGCCTTCACCTTCGGATTCACTGACCAGGCCAAGTTCAGCCACGGCGTCGTGAACAATCTTGCGCTCATAGGCACTCATGGGAACGAGCGCCACTTCCTGCCCGGTTTCCTTGGCACGCTTGGCTGCGTCCTCGGCGATGGTCTGCAGCTGCCCGCCGCGCTCCTCGCGGTAGCCAACGATGTCCAGGACCAAACGGGAGCGGTTTTCCGTGGCCGTCAGCACCGACAGCCGCGTGAGTTCCTGCAATGCCTCCAGCACTTGACCATCGGGTCCCACCAAGGCCTGAAGAGCGGCGTCGTCGCCTTCCTCGGACACTACGGAGATGTATGTACGGCCGTTCCGGACCTCAATGTCGATATCCCCGTCAATGTCGGCGATATCCAAGAGTTCTTCCAGGTAGTCGGCGGCTACGTCGCCCTCTTCCTCAAGCCTCCCGCTGCGGACCTGTTCAGGCTCCGCAGCGTCTACAAGGGGAACCGCGGGATCGTCAATGTGCTCAGTGCTCATTTTCTCTTCCTGTTCTTCCTCTGAGGCTGGGTGCGCTGGCCTTTCGGTGCTGCGGGTACCTCTACGGGCGTTTCGCCCTTTTTCTCACCCAGGAGCGGAACCATCGGCAGGCCCTTGCGGGCACGGCGCTCGGCCAGGGCCTTTGCTGCCGGCGAGCCGGGGGTAGGCATCCGCCGGATGACGAAGAACTGCTGTCCCATGGTCCACAGGTTGGTAGTGGTCCAGTAGATGAGCACACCAATGGGGAAGTTGATGCCGCCGACGCCGAAGACGATGGGCAGTACGTAGAGCATCATCTTCTGCTGGCGCATGAAGGGGCTGGCAAGGGCCTCTTCGGACATGTTCTTGGACATGATCTGCTTCTGCGTGATGAACTGCGAAGCGGTCATGGCCAGGATCATGATGATCGAGAGCACTACAACCGAGAAGTGGCCTTCGTCGCCGAAACCGTGCAAGAGCGAGGAGGACAGCGGGGCACCGAAGATGGTGGCCTCGTCGAACTGCTGGATGGCGCTGTGCGACAGCGCGCCCTGGCCCTCGCCCGCGGCATTGGACGAGGAAATTCCGTTCAGCACCTGGAACAGGGCAAAGAAGAACGGCATCTGTACGAGCATGGGCAGGCAGGCCGCAAACGGGTTGGTGCCGTGCTTCTTGTACAGGGCCATCTGCTCCTGCGTCATTGCCTGACGCGAAAGCTGGTCGGTCTTGCCCTTGTACTTCTGCTGCAGCTTGCGCAGGTCCGGCTGCAGCGACTGCATTCCGCGCTGCGCCTTGATCTGCTTGACGAAGACCGGAATCAACGCGGCGCGGATCACGATCACCAAGCCGATGATGGACAACGTCCAGGTCCACCCGGATGCGGCATCCATCCCGAGGAAAACGAATCCCTCGTGGAAGACCCACATGATCCATGACACTACCCACTTAAAGGGGAACAGTATCGTCTCGAAGAAACCCATTTACTCTCCTCAGGCCGCCGAGCGGCTGTCTTCGTCAGCTGGAATCACGGGGTGATTCAGCACAATGATCCTCGGGACATTCGTTGAGTCCCAAATCCGGTGTCCATCAGGTACGTGATCCACGCCGCCGCCGTTCCAAGGATGGCAGCGGATAAGCCGTCGGAAAGCCAGCCAGGAGCCTTTTACGGCTCCGTGGACGGTGACTGCTTCGAGGGCATAGGCGGAACACGAAGGGAAAAATCGGCAGACCTGGCCGTAGAGGGGCGAAACGGCCTTCCGGTACGCCATGAGCAGGCCGATGAGGAGCATGCGCGGGAGGTTCCATACAAAACGGGCAACAGCAATCAAGGCCCTCAACGGAATAGATCCGGAGTCCCTCATCGCTGGCTCATCCTTCCTCACCTGACATGTCTAAAGCTGCGAAAGTTTGGCTATGCAGGCATTCAAGGCGCTGTGGTAGTCGGCACTCAGTACCGGCCACGACGCCGAGGCGGAAGCAGGCAGGGCCCGCACCACCACGTCAAACCCGGTGGGGTGAAGAGCGAGGCTCTGCGCTGCCGCTTCCCTCAGTCTTCTCTTAACGAGGTTGCGTGTCACCGCGTTCCCGACGGATTTGGCCACTATGAAGCCTATGCGGCTCGGCTGGTCACCCGTAGGAAGCGCATATAGCACTACGTTCCGGCGCCCACTGCGGGCACCGGAACGTACAGTACGAGAAAAATCTGCCGATGCCCTTACCCGGTTCCGCACGGCCAGCATTATGACCACCTGGAATCCGGAGTAAAGCTGCTAAGAGGCAGCATCGACAAACTTTGAGGTTATTTAGGCCGACAGTTCGGTACGGCCCTTGCCACGGCGTGCGGAAAGGATGGCACGGCCGGCACGGGTACGCATGCGAAGGCGGAAGCCGTGCTTCTTGGCACGACGGCGGTTATTCGGCTGAAAAGTCCGCTTGCTCACGGTAGTTACTCCAAGACAATCTTGAGTCGCGCCGGCACTTGTTGCGACAAGGGGGAAGAACAAGCGGCGCTTTTTTCATGTGTCTGTCTGTACTCGCCCGGACCTGGACCCTGATTTCCAGAACCCCTGCAGGGCATGTGTGAGTACAGATAGCAGACACAAAGGACTACTCAACGTTAGGTGAGACAGGGTCACCAGTCAAACCGGGCTCGGAGCGCGAGTAATCCACAGCGCGCGCCAGGCTGTGGATACCCTGTGGATAGTCCGCACATCCGGTTGTGCACCCAGATTTTTCAACAGCTGTGGACAACTGCTGTGGGTATCCTGCGGCCATGTGCCCTGTGAGAGAGCCAACAGGCCCTTGTACAGGCGGATTTCCAGCTACCACCACGGGAAATCATCCTCTAGGCTTGGCGACGGGTACTTTATCCACTATCTGTGTATAACTCTGTGGATGAAGTGCCGGGATCCCCACCGGGATCCCGAGTTTTCTTAGACAGCCGCAGGGCGTCATGAGAGGTTTTTGTGGGTACGGACGAAATCAACGATGTGGGCAGCTCTTGGCGCAAGGTCATTCGGACTCTGGAGACCGATGACAGGGTCACTCCCCGACAGCGTGGATTCGTGGTGCTTGCGCAGGCCCAGGGCCTGATCGGCACCACCCTTTTGGTGGCGGTACCCAACGAACTGACCCGTGAAGTGCTGCAGACGCAGTTGAAGAACATCCTCGACGAAGTCCTTCGCGGCGTTTTCCAGGCCGACATCCAGTGTGCTTTCGTCATTGACTCCGACCTCACTCCCGTGGCTGAAGCCGAACCGGAGCCCGAAGAGCAGCCGGCGGCCCCCAGCCCCGTACCCTCCGGCGAAAGCGGTGCACCTTCCCCGACGCCGCCGAGCACCAGCCAGGAATTCGGCCGCCTCAATCCGAAGTACGTCTTCGAAACCTTCGTTATCGGATCGTCCAACCGATTTGCCCACGCTGCCGCCGTAGCCGTGGCTGAAGCCCCCGCGAAGGCCTATAACCCCTTGTTCATCTACGGCGACTCCGGGTTGGGCAAGACCCATCTCCTGCATGCCATCGGACATTATGCCCGTCACCTGTACACCGGGATCCGGGTCCGCTACGTGAACTCGGAGGAGTTCACGAACGACTTCATCAACTCCATCCGCTATGACGAAGGCGCCAGCTTCAAACAGCTGTACCGCAACGTGGACATCCTGCTGATTGATGACATTCAGTTCCTGGCCAACAAGGACGCCACCCAGGAAGAGTTCTTCCACACCTTCAACGCCCTGCACAACCACAACAAGCAGGTGGTCATCACCTCGGACCTGCCGCCCAAGCAGCTTTCCGGTTTCGAGGAACGGATGCGGTCGCGGTTTGAATGGGGCCTGTTGACGGATGTGCAGCCGCCGGAGCTCGAAACCCGCATCGCGATTCTGCGGAAGAAGGCCATCGGGGACAGTCTCAGCGCTCCCGACGACGTCCTGGAGTACATCGCGTCCAAGATCTCGACCAATATCCGGGAACTTGAAGGTGCACTGATCCGCGTAACCGCATTCGCCAGCCTGAACCGGCAGCAAGTGGATGTCGGTCTTGCCGAGATCGTCCTGAAGGACCTGATCACCGACGACGGCGCCCAGGAAATCACCGCCGCGTCAATCCTCGGGCAGACTGCCGCCTACTTCCAGATCAGCCTCGAAGAACTCTGCAGCAAGTCCCGGACCCGGACCCTGGTCACTGCCCGGCAGATCGCCATGTACCTGTGCCGCGAACTGACCGACATGTCGCTGCCCAAGATCGGCCAGGAACTGGGCGGGCGGGACCACACCACGGTGATCCACGCAGACCGCAAGATCCGCGAACTGATGGCCGAACGGCGGGCTATCTACAACCAGGTGACGGAACTGACCAACAGGATCAAGCAGCAGCAGCGCGAAGCCTGAACACCGGTGAAAAAGAGCCCCGCAGGGGCTCGAAATTAACATTTGTGGACAAGGGTGTGGATAACCCGGTGGACAACCCCTGGTTACCCACTCTTCCCTGTGGATACGCGGAACCCTTAAAAAGTTTCCAACAGCCCCGAGCACGGCCGCTGCAGCGCGTCCACAGGTTATCAACAGGCTTAAACAGCCGGGAAGCCCCGGCATGAGGGGTTATCCACAGTATCCACAGGAGTTATTAACACTACGGATCTTAAGAAATTCGGTTCCACCAAATAACAACTAAGCTCACGCACCCCTCGAACCTCCCCGACACATCCAATGAAAAACTCATTGACCAGAGGGCCGGCCAGCACCCGACCGTTCGCCTCTCCGGTCCTGCTCCGGTGCAGTTCACCACCGGACAGGGCTAAGCTGTCACAGAGTATGGTTGTCATTCGCGTGTAAACCCGTACGGTCCGGTAGCTGGAGCTGAATGCCCGTCTATCCGCTCCTACCCGGACCAGTCCGCGGATGCTTCCCCGTTCCACCACCACATAACTCACACGAGTTCAAGACAAGATCAGTTGTACTGAGAAGTACGTTGCGAAAGGCGGCACCCTTCAGTGAAGTTTCGAGTTGAGCGGGATGTCCTGGCCGAGGCCGTCACGTGGACAGCACGTTCCCTGTCTCCGCGCCCGCCGGTTCCGGTCCTTTCGGGGCTGCTTATCAAGGCTGAAAACGGTTCCCTGAGCATCGCCAGCTTCGATTACGAAATTTCCGCCCGTCTCCAGATTCCGGCTGACATCAGCGAAGAAGGCACCATCCTGGTTTCCGGCCGCCTGCTGGCCGAGATCTGCCGGAGCCTTCCCTCGGCTCCGGTGGAAGTGGAGACCGACGGCTCAAAGGTCACGCTGACCTGCCGCAACAGCCGCTTCAACCTCGCCACCATGCCTGAAGCCGAATATCCGGAACTGCCGGCCCTGCCCGAGGTGAGCGGCGTCGTCGACGGCGATGCTTTCGCGCAGGCCGTGTCGCAGGTCATCATTGCCGCCAGCCGGGATGACACCCTGCCCATCCTCACGGGTGTGCGGATGGAAATCGAAGATGACCTCATCACCTTCCTGGCTACCGACCGGTACCGTCTGGCCCTGCGGGAACTGTCCTGGAAACCGGCTACCCCGGGGATTTCCACCAGTGCACTCGTCAAAGCCAAGACCCTCAACGAGGTGGCCAAGACCCTCGGCGGCGCAGGCGACCTCAACATCGCCCTGTCCGATGACAGTGAACTCATCGGTTTTGAAAGCGGCGGCCGGCGCACCACGTCGCTGCTGGTAGACGGCGATTACCCCAAGATCCGCTCTCTTTTCCCCGAAAACACGCCGATCCACGCCACGGTGGAAACCTCTGCGCTGGTGGAAGCCGTACGTCGAGTGTCCCTCGTGGCCGAACGGAATACACCGGTCCGTCTGGCCTTCACCGACGGCCAGCTCTCCCTTGATGCCGGTACCGGCGAAGACGCCCAGGCATCTGAAGCACTGGAAGCGGCTCTGGTGGGCGACGACATCACGGTCGCCTTCAACCCGCACTACCTGAGCGAAGGCCTGAGCGCGTTCCCGAGCAAATATGTCCGCTTCTCCTTCACGACGCCGCCCAAGCCGGCAGTGATTTCCGCCCAGGAAGAGCTCACCGGCGATGACCAGGCCGATTACCGCTACCTGCTGATGCCGGTACGTCTGCCGAACCAGTAGTTCGACGGCCCCGGCATAGCGTCACGGCCATAAGCGCGCGACGGCGCCGAAAAAACGGCGTAACAATGTCGATGTAACACAATTTGACAAGGGCCTGACAAGGGCCTGTTGAGCAGTGGGCAGCCCGCTGGCCGGAAACGGCCGGCGGCCCGACAGGCCCGACGGACAGGAGAGGATCAGAACCCATGTACGTTGACCACCTCTCCCTGACGGGCTACCGCAGTTATCCACAGCTGGACATCCGGCTCGGACCCGGAGTCACCGTGTTTGTCGGACCCAACGGCACGGGCAAAACGAACATTGTTGAGGCAATCGGCTATCTGGCCACGCTGTCTTCGCACCGGGTGAGCACGGATGGCCCTTTGGTGAACTTCGATGCCGAACAGGCACTGATCCGGGCCCGTCTGGTGCGGGGTTCCCAGGCCACCGGCGTCGAGCTGGAAGTGAACCCCGGCCGCGGCAACCGGGCCCGGATCAACCGCGCGAATCCGGTCCGTGCCCGGGACATCCTGGGCCTGTGCCGGACGGTGCTCTTTGCGCCCGAGGACCTGGCACTGGTCAAGGGCGATCCCGGCAGCCGCCGTCGTTTCCTTGATGAGTTGATCGTTTCCCTGGTGCCCCGCCATGCGGCAACCCGCTCGGACTACGACCGCGTGCTGAAGCAGCGGAACGCGCTGCTGAAATCGGCACGGGCCGCCGGCCGCGTCACCTCCGCGCACGAGGCAACACTGGACGTCTGGGACCAGCACATGGCTGTAGCCGGCGCCGAGCTGGTGGCAGCTCGCCTCGAGGCGCTCCAACGCCTGCAGCCTCACCTGCAGGCGGCCTACCGAGACCTCACCGACGGCTCGAAGGCTGCCCGGGCGGTCTATCGGTCCACTCTGCAGGGAACCGTCAACGACGACGGCGCTGTGGAAGGTTCCCAGGACCCGGACGAGTTGTATTCCTTGACCGTGCCGGAACTCACCGAGCGGTTCCTGCAGGCATTCGCCGCCAACCGCAGGCGCGAGCTTGAACGCGGAATCTCCCTGGTGGGCCCGCACCGGGACGAACTGGAGCTGATCCTCGGACAGGCGCCCGCCAAGGGGTACGCCTCCCACGGGGAAACCTGGTCCTTTGCCCTGTCCCTTCGCCTGGGGTCCTACTACCTGCTGACCAGCGATGATCCCACCCCCGGTTCCGGGCCGATCCTGATCCTGGACGACGTGTTTGCGGAGCTGGATGTGCAGCGCCGGCAGCGGCTCGCCGGAATTGTGGCTGGAGCCGAGCAGGTGCTGGTGACTGCGGCTGTCGGCGACGACATCCCGGAATCACTGGCAGGACGGGTCATTAACGTGATCCCGGGAGGCGTCAGTGTGCCCGTCTCCTGAGCACGTGCTCCCCGGTGAGGAGCCCGAGGACCGGCCCGACGCCGCCCGGGAGCAGCTCAACCGCATGCGCCAGGCCGCACAGGCCCGCGGAAACCAGCGCACCCCCGCCACCCGGCGCAAGACCGGCCGCAGCCGGCAGACCCCCTTTATCCCCGGAGAGTATGTCGGGCGGGACCCGCAGGGCCTGGGCAATGTCTTCACCCGCTTTGTGAATGAACGCGGCTGGAATTCTCCCGTCGCCGTCGGATCGGTGATTTCCCGCTGGGAGGAGCTGGTGGGAAGCGAGGTCAGCGCGCACTGCAAACCGGAGTCCTTCCAGGACACCACGGTGCAGGTTCGATGTGACTCGACGGCCTGGGCCACCCAGCTCCGGCTGCTGCGGGACACCCTGATTGCCCGATTCGACGCTGAACTCGGTTCCGGCGTCGTCACCAAGATCGAGGTCATCGGTCCGGCGGCGCCGAACTGGCGCAAGGGCCTGCGCAGCGTCAAGGGGCGGGGCCCCCGGGATACCTACGGGTAGGTCGATCGCCTGGCATCCGGAGCCTCAGTGCGGCAGGGACCGGAAATCCTGCCCGTACAGGAGCCGGTTAGGGGCCGGAGAACCCCCTTGCTGGTATCCGCCCCTATCCGGGCGGCTCCAATTCGCTTCAAAGCATCATTAGTGGCCTGCCAGAGGGTGTTTTGGACAGGTTTGCCCCCTGCGGCGCGGTAGAATTGAGAGTGGAGATGCCTGTCCGCTGGGGAGGCTTCAATTCTGACGAACACAAGAGGAGTCGACAGCACCTGTGGCTAACGACAATGAGATGGACAACTCAGAGGTAACACCAGAGGACCACGCAGTGCCGGAAAAGGCCACCCCCGTGGAATACGGCGCGAATGAAATTACGGTTCTGGAAGGCCTTGAGGCAGTCCGAAAGCGCCCGGGCATGTACATCGGTTCCACGGGCCCCCGCGGCCTGCATCACCTGGTGTACGAAGTGGTCGATAACTCCGTCGACGAGGCTCTGGCCGGCTACTGCGACCACATCGAGGTGGTCCTGCAGTCCGACGGCGGCGTGCGCGTCACTGACAACGGCCGCGGCATTCCCGTGGATCTTCATCCCACCGAAGGCATCCCCACCGTCCAGGTTGTTATGACCATCCTGCACGCCGGCGGCAAATTCGGCGGCGGCGGTTATGCAGTGTCCGGCGGCCTCCACGGCGTTGGTATCTCCGTGGTCAACGCGCTCTCCGAGCGGGTGGAAACTGAAGTACGCCGGCAGGGCTTCGTCTGGCACCAGAGCTTCGCGAACGGCGGGCACCCCGTCGGCGAACTGCGCCAGGGCGAAGAAACCAGCGAAACCGGCACCACCCAGACGTTCTACCCGGATCCGGCGATCTTCGAGACCACCGAGTTCGACTTCGAAACCCTGCGTGCCCGCTTCCAGCAGATGGCCTTCCTGAACAAGGGCCTGCGCATCCGGCTCACGGATGAGCGGACGCTGGAAGAGGAAACCGAGGAAATCGCCGAAACCACTGACGCGGACGCGGCTCCGAAGCACCGCACGGTGGACTACCTCTACGCAGACGGGCTGCTCGACTACGTCAAGTACCTGAACTCCGCGAAGAAGGTCGAAGTCGTCCACGATGACGTGATCGCCTTCGAAACCGAGGACTCGGACAAGAAGATGGCCGTGGAAATGGCCATGCAGTGGACCACCGCCTACTCCGAGAGCGTCCACACCTACGCCAACACGATCAACACGCATGAGGGCGGAACGCACGAAGAAGGCTTCCGCGCCGCCATGACGTCCTTGATCAACAGGTACGCCCGCGAGAAGAACATCATCAAGGAAAAGGATGACAACCTCACCGGCGATGACATCCGTGAAGGGCTGACCGCCGTCATTTCGGTCAAGCTCGCCGAACCGCAGTTCGAAGGCCAGACCAAAACCAAGCTGGGCAACTCCGAGGTCAAGGGGTTTGTCCAGCGGGTGGTCACCGACCAGCTCGGTGACTGGCTGGAACGCAACCCGGGCCCGGCCCGCGACGTAATCCGCAAGTCCATCCAGGCCTCCCAGGCCCGCCTCGCTGCCCGCAAGGCCCGCGAATCCACGCGCCGCAAGGGACTGCTGGAATCCGGCGGCATGCCCGGCAAGCTGAAGGACTGCTCCTCCAAGGATCCGTCGAAGTCTGAAATCTACATTGTGGAGGGCGACTCCGCAGGCGGTTCGGCCGTCCGCGGACGCAACCCCGAAACCCAGGCCATCCTGCCGCTGCGCGGCAAGATCCTGAACGTGGAACGTGCCCGCCTGGACCGAGCCCTCAGCAACGCCGAAGTCCAGGCCATGATCACCGCGTTCGGCGCCGGAATCGGCGAGGACTTCGATGTGGAGAAGGCCCGGTACCACAAGATTGTGCTGATGGCCGATGCCGACGTCGACGGCCAGCACATTACCACCCTGCTGCTGACGCTGCTCTTCCGCTACATGCGTCCGCTGATCGAAAGCGGCTACGTGTACCTCGCCCAGCCGCCGCTGTACCGCATCAAATGGTCCAACCACGCCCACGACTACGTCTACAGCGACCGTGAGCGGGATGAAGTCATCACCCGGGGCCTGGCCAACAACCAGCGCCTGCCGAAGGACAACGGCATCCAGCGCTACAAGGGCCTGGGCGAGATGGACTACACCGAACTCTGGGACACCACCATGGATCCCGACCACCGCACGCTGCTGCAGGTCACCATGGATGACGCAGCGGCCGTGGACCAGGTCTTCTCGGTGCTGATGGGCGAAGACGTCGAGTCCCGCCGCAGCTTCATCCAGCAGAACGCCAAGGACGTGCGCTTCCTGGACATCTAGCGGATTCAGTGCCGGCGACTGGCTGCCGGAGAGCATGGACTTTAGCGACTTAGAAACGGAAGCAGAACTATGAGTGATGAGACTCCCGAGGTAACCGGGGACGAGACTCCCCTGGCCGGGACCGCACTGACAGACCGGGTTGAGCAGATCGACCTGCAGACCGAGATGCAGCGCTCCTACCTTGACTACGCCATGGCGGTCATCGTGGGACGCGCCCTTCCCGACGTGCGGGACGGACTGAAACCCGTGCACCGCCGCGTGCTCTACGCGATGTTCGACGGCGGCTACCGTCCGGACCGCTCCTTCAACAAGTGCGCCCGCGTGGTCGGCGAAGTCATGGGCCAGTACCACCCGCACGGCGACTCGGCGATCTACGACGCCCTGGTCCGCCTGATCCAGGACTGGACCATGCGCTACCCGCTGGCACTGGGCCAGGGCAACTTCGGATCCCCGGGTAACGACGGCGCCGCGGCGCCCCGTTACACGGAAACCAAGATGGCTCCGCTGGCCATGGAAATGGTCCGCGACATCGACGAGGAAACCGTTGATTTCCAGGACAACTACGACGGCCGCAACCAGGAACCGACCATCCTGCCGGCCCGGTTCCCGAACCTCCTGGTCAACGGCTCCTCCGGCATCGCCGTGGGCATGGCCACCAACATCCCGCCGCACAACCTGCGGGAAGTTGTTGACGGGGTCCAGTGGTACCTGCAGAACCCGGACGCGCCCAATGAAGAGCTGCTTGAAGAACTGATCCGCCGGGTCAAGGGTCCCGACTTCCCCACCGGCGCGCAGATCCTCGGGCACAAGGGCATCGAGGATGCCTACCGCACCGGCCGCGGCTCCATCACCATGCGTGCCGTGGTCAACGTCGAGGAACTCCAGGGCCGCACCTGCCTGGTGGTCACCGAGCTGCCGTACCAGGCCAACCCGGACAACCTGGCCGTCAAGATCGCCGAGCTGGTCAAGGACGGCAAGATCACCGGCATCGCCGACATGCGCGACGAAACCTCCGGCCGCACCGGCCAGCGCCTGGTGATTGTGCTCAAGCGCGACGCCGTCGCCAAGGTGGTGCTGAACAACCTGTACAAGCACACCCAGCTGCAGGACAACTTCGGTGCCAACATGCTGGCCATCGTGGACGGTGTGCCCCGCACCCTGAGCCTGGACGCCTTCATCCGGCACTGGGTTGCCCACCAGCTCGAAGTCATCGTCCGCCGCACCCGCTACCGGCTGCGCAAGGCCGAGGAAGCCGCACACATCCTGCGCGGCCTGCTCAAGGCGCTGGATGCACTGGACGAGGTCATTGCCCTGATCCGCCGTTCCTCCACCGTTGAGGACGCCCGGAACGGCCTGATGGGCCTGCTGGAAATCGACGAGATCCAGTCCCAGGCCATCCTGGACATGCAGCTGCGCCGCCTGGCTGCCCTGGAACGCCAGAAGATCCAGGACCAGCACGCCAAGCTCGAAGCGGAAATCGCCGAGTACAACGTCATCCTGGCCTCCGACGAGCGCCAGCGGCAGATTGTCAGCGACGAACTGCAGGAAATTGCCGACAAATACGGTGATGACCGGCGCACGCACATCCTCATGGGCTACGACGGCGATATGAGCATGGAAGACCTCATTCCCGAAGAGGAAATGGTGGTCACCATCACCCGCGGCGGCTACGTCAAGCGCACCCGCAGCGACAACTACCGTCAGCAGGCCCGCGGCGGCAAGGGCATCAAGGGCGCCCAGCTGCGCGGGGACGACGTCGTCGAGCACTTCTTCGTCACCACCACGCACCACTGGCTGCTGTTCTTCACCAACCTGGGCCGGGTCTACCGGGCCAAGGCCTACGAACTGACCGAAGCCGGCCGGGATGCCAAGGGCCAGCACGTGGCCAACCTCCTGGCCTTCCAGCCCGACGAGCACATCGCCCAGGTCCTGGCACTGCCGGACTACGACGCCGCTCCGTACCTGGTGCTTGCCACCAAGCGCGGACTCGTCAAGAAGACCCGGCTGGCGGACTATGACACCAACCGTTCCGCCGGCGTCATCGCCATCAACCTGCGGGACGGCGACGAACTGGTCTCGGCCCAGCTGGTTTCCGAAACGGATGATCTGATGCTGGTTTCCCGCATGGGCCAGTCGCTGCGCTTCACCGCCACCGACGATGCCCTGCGTCCCATGGGACGGGCCACGTCCGGCGTTACCGGCATGAAGTTCCGGGAAGACGACGAACTGTTGGCAGCCGACGTCGTTACCGAGGACTCGTTTGTCTTCACGGTGACCGAAGGCGGCTACGCCAAGCGCACGAGCTCGGACGAATACCGTGTCCAGGGTCGCGGCGGCCTCGGCATCAAGGTCGGCAAACTCGCCGAGGAACGCGGCCACCTGGTCGGCGCCATGGTGGTCCAGGAAGAGGACGAAGTACTGGTGGTTATGCAGGGCGGCAAGGTAGTCCGCTCTTCCGTCACCGGCGTGCCGTCCAAGGGCCGCGACACGATGGGCGTTATCTTCGCCAAGCCGGACAAAAACGACCGGATTATCGCCGTTGCCCGCAATTCCGAGCGCGACCTGGCCATTGAAGAGGACGCCGAACCGTCGGACGGAACTTCCGTAGCGGCGCTGGCAGCCGCCGGGGAGGCACCTGTGGAGCCCACAGGCGATGAAGTACCGTTGTCTACAAATGAAACGGCTGCGCCCGATGCACAGTCAGCACAAGATGGAGGTAGCGAGTGAGCTCGACCAACCCAAGCCCTAGGTCGTCCTCGGGCGGCGGGCCGCGGGTGAAAACCCCCGCCCGCCCTGCCCAGCGTCCTGGAGGGGGTCAGAGCACCTCGGGTAACCGCCAGCCGCTGGTGAAGCCCGCTCCCAAGGCCAAGGCCCGCAAGGCCCGGCTGCTGGTCAGCAAGATCGATCCCTGGTCCGTCCTGAAAATGGCCTTCCTGCTGTCCGTGGCGCTCGGCGTTGTCACCGTGGTGGCTGCCATTGTGTTGTGGACAGTGCTGGACCTGACCGGCATCTTTGACCGCGTCAACACGCTGCTGGGCGAGATTGCCGGCAGCGAGTCCGGCGGCTTCGACCTCCGTGACTTTGCCTCGCTGGGACAGGTGGTTTCCTTTGCGACCATCATCGCCGTGGTGAACGTCCTGCTGCTGACGGCGCTGTCGATGCTCGCGGCCGTGCTGTACAACATCGCTTCCACCCTGGTGGGCGGTATTGGTGTCACGCTGACAGACGACTGACTAGCGTTTTCCGGTTCCGGAGGCGCCCAAACAGCTCCTCCGGAACCGGAAAACCACTCGATTTGGCGCCGGGCCGAAGGTACGGTAAAGTCATATCTCGGCCCGAAGAGGTTCGGGGCGTATAGCTCAGGCGGTTAGAGCGCTTCGCTGATAACGAAGAGGTCCCAGGTTCAAGTCCTGGTACGCCCACGGAACACCTTGCAAGAGGTGGACCACAACGGCAAGGAGGATTCCGTGAAGAAGTTGCTGGCAGTAACGGCAGCTGCGGCTGCGGGAGTCTTTGCTTTCAAGAAGTGGCAGGAAACTGCTGCTGAGAAGACCGTTTGGAAGGAATCGACCGACAAGGTCGACTAAAACCAAACAGCTTCCGGTCATAACCTGAGGCAACAATAGGTTATACTGGATAAGTTCTCATTTCGGGGGCATGGCGCAATTGGTAGCGCACCTGCTTTGCAAGCAGGGGGTTCGGGGTTCGAGTCCCCGTGCCTCCACCGAATACAGAAGGTCCCCGCTCTTCGGAGCGGGGACCTTCTGCGTTTCACCTGTCAGGGATGCCCGGCTTCGCCAGGGGTCCCTTCCCCCCGCCGCGGCGCCGGAGCCCCGCTGTCCTGCACTAGTGTTGGCCTGTGAATATTTTCCTCGCGGTGGTAGGAGTGCTGGGCGTCTCCGCATCCGGGCCCATTATGGCCGCTACCGCGGCCCCGGCTTTGGCCATTGCTTTCTGGCGCAATGCCATCGGTGCGGTACTGATGGGTACTCCGGCCGTGCTGGGCCGGCGTCGGGAGTTCGGACAGCTCACCGCCCGGGACTACAAGTGGACCGCCATTGCCGCCGTCGCGCTGGCACTGCACTTCGCCTGCTTCATCACCTCGCTGCAACTGACGTCCGTTGCCGCTGCCACGGCGTTGGTATGCCTGCAGGCAGGCTGGATCGCGTTGTTCAATGTCCTGCAGGGCATCCGGGTCCCGCCCGTCGTCCTGGCGGGACTCACAGCCGCGTTTGCAGGCGTGCTGGTGATTGCCGGGTTCGATCTGGGCCTGTCCCGGGAGGCCCTCATCGGCGACGTGCTTGCCGTGGCCGGAGGCGCCCTGGCCGGCGTGTACACGATTGCCGGCGGCAAAGCCCGGGAATCCATGTCTACGGGCATCTATACATCCCTCTGCTACGGTGCCTGCGCGGTGCTCCTCCTGGCCCTGTGCGCAGCCTTCCGGCAGCCTATCGTCGGCTTCCCGCCGGCGGCGTGGGTGGGGATCCTCGGAGTGACCGTGGTGGCGCAGATCCTGGGCCACACAGTGTTTAATCACCTGCTGGCCGTGATCAGTCCGTTGGTCGTGTCCATGATCATCCTGCTGGAGATCCCGGGAGCTGCCATCCTGGCGGCCGTCTTCCTTCACGAGCAGCTTCCCGCCGGTACTTATGCGGGGCTGGCACTCATCCTGGCGGGTCTAACGGTTGTCGTTGCCGGCCAGGGCAGGCTCCGCAGACGGTCCGGGGCAACCGCGCAGCCGGTGCCACCCGCCCCGCCGGCCCTGGGCGGGGACCAACTCTAGGCAGGGGTTTCAAAGCAGAGGGTTCCAAAACAGAGGGTTCCAAAACAGAGAAGGAGGGCCCCGCCATAGGCGGAGCCCTCCTTCTTCAGTACTTGTCCGGGTCCGGCCCTAGCCGATACCCGAACCGGCTCTGCTACTTGCCGGTGTTGTTCTCCGAATGGGCGCCGGAGGGCTTTGCAGCTTCCTTGGCGTCGCCGGTGGTTTCCTTGCTGTGCTTACCGGCATCGGAGGCCTTCTCGCCGGACCGCGCAGCAGCACGCTCGGCTGCTTCCTTGATGCTGGCGACGGTCTCCGCGGTGTCGGAAGGAGCGGGCGCAGCGGCGTCCGTGGTCTTCGCGGCAGGCTTGGCTGCCGGCGTCGGCTTGGGCACCTCGACAATGGGCGTGGTGGCCGCTGCCGGCTTAGCCGCAGCGGTGGAAGAAGCACCGGTGCTGGCAGGAGCCGTTGCCGGGGTGGTGGTTGCCGGCTTGGGCGCTGCGCCGGTGCTGGCGGCAGGCTTGGGAGCCGGAGTCTTCCACGGATCCTCGACCGGACGGGAAGCGCGCCAGGCGGCCACACCGGCCGTTACGGCCGCTGCAATGATGCCGAAGACCAGCCAGCCCTTGCCGCCGCCCTTCTGGCTCTTGCGGGCTTCCTTGGCAGCCTGCGCGGCCGCCTTCTGTGCCCGCTTCAGTGCCTTCTTGTTTCCCGTGACCTTCGCAACGGCCGTCTGCACCGGTACGTTGGCAGCGGTCAGGCTGCGCGAAACGCTGTCTGCGGCAACCCCGATGCGCGTGGACAGGGCGGGAATGTAATCATCGACAACCCGGTCCTTGGCCGTGTTCAGTGCCGGGGTGGCACGGTCCAGGGTGTTCTGGATGCGCGGAGCGGCTTCATCCACTGCGTGGCTGATGCGCGGCCCAACCTTCTCGAGCCCGCCCTGGATGCGGGGCGTGACGGTGGCTACGCCCTGGGCGATTTCATCAGCAGCGCGCTTGATGCCGTCCTGGATCTTCGGAGATGCGGTCTCGATCCCCTTTTCAATCCGCGGAACGGCCCAGCCCTTGGCTGCGTCGACCTTGGGTGTTGCCCACTCGCGGGCAGTCACGATGCCTGCTGCAACATTGGCTTCGAGATCATGGGTGATGCGGTCCTTCTTCAAAACTACCTCCCGGGATAGTTGTCGTTTCAGCCTTAGCCTACGTGTTCCTGCGGGTCTCTGCTATCAAGGGCCCTGACAGGGCGCGGTTTTCACTGTGCGCTGAACACGGCCGATTCCGCCCACGCGTAGAAGCGCCGTGGAACAATGGCCTTATGACTGCTATTCCTACAGCAAAAGCAACCATCCACACTTCCATGGGCGACATCCGTGTCAACCTGTTCGGAAACCACGCCCCCAAGACGGTCAAGAACTTCGTGGGCCTGGCCACCGGCGAAATCGAGTGGACCGATCCGGCAACGGGTGAGAAGACCACCCGTCCGCTCTACGACGGAACGATCTTCCACCGCATCATCAAGGACTTCATGATCCAGGGCGGCGACCCCCTGGGCCGCGGCACCGGCGGACCGGGCTACCAGTTCGACGACGAGATCAACCCTGATCTCGACTTCTCCGCCCCGTACAAGCTGGCCATGGCCAACGCGGGTGTCCAGATGGGCCGGGGCACCAACGGCTCGCAGTTCTTCATCACCTCCGTGCCCACCACGTGGCTGCAGGGCAAGCACACCATCTTCGGTGAGGTTGCCGACGACGAGTCGCGTGCACTGGTTGACCAGCTCAATGCGGTTTCCACCGACGGCCGCGACAAGCCGGCCGAAGACGTGGTTATCAACAGCATTACCGTCGAACAGCTCTAATCTGTCCGAAGGTGCCCCGGCCGGAGTCTCCGGCCGGGGCTTTCGTCAATCCGGGAGTCCCAGCAATGTCATATGGTGTGCCGGCCGAGGTGCCGGCTTCTCAGGTGCCCGTGTGTCCCCGCCATCCGGACCGGGTCAGCTACATCCGCTGCCAGCGCTGCGGGCGCCCTGCCTGCCCCGAGTGCCAGCAGAACGCTGCAGTAGGCGTCCAGTGCGTGGACTGCTTCAACGAGCAGCGCAAGACGCAGCCTGCATACCGGACTCCCTTCGGAGGGCGAGTCGCCCCGAACGGAAAACCGGTGGTGACCATCACCATCATGGCGGTGTGCGCCGTTGCCTACGTGCTGCAGCTGCTGCTGCCCGAATTCACGCGGACTTTCTTCTACGCACCCGTGCTGACGGATTATCAGCCGTGGCGCCTGCTGACCGCAGCATTCCTGCATTCCCAGGGCAGTCCCATCCATATTGCCTTTAACCTCTACGCCCTCTGGTTCCTGGGCCGCAGCCTGGAGCCCTTGTTCGGCCGCGTCCGGTTCGTCCTGCTGTACCTGATCTCGGCCTTGGGCGGCTCTGTGGGCGTGATGTACCTGGCGGATCCCACGGTTGCCGTGGTGGGCGCCTCCGGTGCCGTGTTCGGGCTCTTCGGTGCCCTGTTCGTGGTGATCCGGCAGCGGCGGGGGGAGCTGCGTTCGCTGCTGATCCTGCTGGCGGTCAACCTCGTCCTTGGGTTCGTGGTTCCCGGGATCGCCTGGCAGGCCCATGTGGGCGGCCTGATCACCGGAGCGGCCTGTGCAGCCATTCTGGCGTACACGCCCCGCGGAAAGCACCGCACGGCCGTCCAGTTCGCCGGTCTTGCCGGGATTGTGCTGGTGCTTGTGGTGGCAGCTGTGCTCTGGCAGTCTCCGGTGCAGATTATCCCCGGCTAACCCCCCGCGATATTGACACCGATCTGCGTGCCCGCCGTCACTGACGGCGGGCACATCCCTTTAACGACGCGGAAGTCTTCGAGGGACCTGCCTGTCAGGACCTGGGGCACCGGAAGGACGGCCCAAGGCTGCTCCAGCCATCCAAAAGTTATCCACAGGGATACCCACAGTGTTAATAACCTACATGGATGTAATTTCCGAGTCCCAGCGCCGATCCACAGGGTTATCCATAGGCTGCAGGGAGTTACACACATGTAATTCCACAGGTGTGGATAACCTCCTTCCCTTTGTTTGCAAGGAAGTTGCCGAAGTAACCCACAGAGTTTCCCACACCTGTGGATAACTCCGTGCACAACCTGTGAACAACGTGGAAAACAGGGGACAGCGGTCGTCCGGGCAAACAAAAAGGCTTCCCGGCGCCGAAAACGGCGCCGGGAAGCCTGGGGCACGAAGGCCGGAGCGTCAGCGCCAGCGCGTCGTCATCAGGAAGCCCACAATCGCGATGCCGAAGCCCACCAGGATGTTGCTGTCACCGAAAGCCGGAACCGGGTACTCCCCCTGGGTGATGTAGTACGTGATGATCCACAGGAGGCCGAGGATCATCAGGCCGAACATGACAGGCTTGTACCAAACGGGATTTTCCTTGGGCACCGACGCAGTCTTCGTTGGGGCTGCGGTGCGGGAAGGCTTCTTGCGGGATTTGGACTCAGGCACGGATCCTCCTAGCGGAACCGGCTCTGCAGACGCCGGTGGTTGTGGTTATGGGCTGGGACAACCACGGTCCCGCGGGAGAAGTCTCCTTCAACGCGCAGACCTGTTAGGGTCATCCCTATTCTGATTATCCTAGCGAATTCCGCGGGCGAGCTGTCCCGGGTTCCCTAAGGCCGTGAAATACCGGTCCCCGCCAAAAGGAGAGCGTTGGCCGAGCCATCCGTCACCACCATGAAGCACCGACGCCGGCGTCGTGCTTCCCCGCGCCGGTCAGGAGGAAAGGGCCGGATGGTGGTCCAGGTAGCCGGAGAGCTCCTGATAACGCTGGGAGTTGTCCTGGCACTGTTTGTTGCCTGGCAGCTTTGGTGGACCAACATTGACTCGAACCGGGCCCAGCAGGAGGCCATTGACGGGTTGTTTGAGGGTTTCGACCTCCCCGCAGCACCGCCGGCGTCCTCTTCCCAGGACTACGGAGATCCGGTGGTGCTGGACCCCCTAAGTAAGGAAGGCGAGACCTTCGCCGTCGTCTATGTTCCCCGGTTCGGGGCGGATTATGCCGCTCCGGTGACCAGCGGCGTCGGAACGGCCGTGCTGGATCGCCTGGGGCTGGGACATTATCCCGCTACCGCGATGCCCGGAGGTGTTGGCAACTTCGCCGTAGCCGGCCACCGGCAGACCCACGGCAAGGCCTTGGATCCCATCCACACCCTCGTGCCCGGAGACCACATCTACGTTCAGACCGCGGACGGTTACTACGACTACGTCTACCGCAATACCCAGATAGTGCTGCCCGACCGGGTCGACGTGATTGCTGCTGTCCCCACGGATCCCGCGGCTGTCCCGAGCGAACGCTTCCTGACCCTCACCAGCTGCAACCCGCGCTTCGGCTCCGAGGAACGCATTATTGCCTACGCCCTGCTGGACTCGTGGCAGCCTCTGTCCGCGGGACCCCCGTCGGCAATTGCAGACGTCGTTGCCGCCAATGCCTCCGGAGGTCGCTAAAATGTACGGATGGTTGTTTCGGCACCTTCCCGGACCGCTGTGGTTCCGGATCCTGCTCTCCGCGGTGCTGATCGCCGCGGCCGTGTTGGCCCTGATGGAGTATGTCTTCCCCTGGCTTGCCGAGAGCAGCCTTTTTCCTTCATTAACGGATTCAACGATTGGCGGTTCCTAGCACCATGAGCACCCGGATCCTGGTGGTCGACAACTACGACAGCTTTGTTTATACGCTGGTGGGCTACCTGCAGGAGCTCGGGGCGGAAACCACGGTGATCCGCAATGATGACCTGAGTGTCGAGTCAGCGATTGAGCTGGCTGCCCGCCACAACGGGGTGCTGGTTTCCCCCGGTCCGGGCACGCCGGGCGAGGCGGGTGTGTCGGTAGACCTGATCCGCTGGTGCGGAACTACTGCAACGCCGATGCTGGGCATCTGCCTGGGCCATCAGGCACTGGCGGAGGCGTACGGCGGCACGGTGACGCACGCGCCTGAACTGATGCACGGCAAGACCTCGCTGGTGGAACACGGCGGCGAGGATGTTTTCGCGGGGCTGCCCAGCCCGCTTACCGCTACCCGCTACCACTCGCTGGCGGCCGTCACCGATAGCATTCCCGCCGAGCTGCGGGTTACGGCGCGAACGGCCAGCGGAATCATCATGGGCCTGCGGCATGCGGCAGCACCGCTGTCCGGCGTGCAGTTCCACCCGGAGTCCGTCCTCACGGAGGGCGGCTATCAAATGCTGGGCAACTGGCTGGAGTCAGTCGGACTGACAGGAGCGGCGGCCCACGCGGCCACGCTGAGCCCGCTCATCTCCAGCGCAGCGCAGGCCGGGCAGGCGACTCCGGCCCGCGCCTAGCGCCGTCCCGGAAGGAGGGCCGTACTGGACGGCGAGGCCGTCGGAGCAGGCGTCGGCTCCGGAGCAGGGGCCTTGGCAACCGACAGGATCACGGTAGTGCCCGGGGCCACGTCCGTGCCGCCGGGAACGCTTTGTGAAATGACCGTGCCGGGTGCTACATCGGCGGATTCGACCTCTGTTCGTTTGGGAGTCAGAAGGAGTGCCGGATCGACCAGCCTGGTTTCGGCCTGCTCCCAAGGCATCCCCTCGAGGTTCGGAACGGTGACCCGCCCCGTGGACACCACGATGTCGACTTCGCTGTCCGCCGGCACGGTCTCGCCGACAGCGGGGTCGGTGCCGAGAACGCGTCCCGACTCCATTGTGGAGCTGTTGCCCCCGATCGTAGACCCGCCCCTGAGTCCGAGCCCGCGAAGCTCGTCACGGGCACCCGATTCCGTCATTCCCACCAGATCCTGCGGGATGGTCATGCTGGAAGGGCCCTTGGAGATGTAGAGCGTAATGCTCTCATCTTTGACTACGTCCGCGCCGCCCGCCGGAGTGGTGCGGATGGCCAGGTCCTCGGCCACGCTGTCGCTGTATTCCTCGCTGATCCTGGGGGGCTGGAAGCCCGCGCTGATAATGGCGTTCATGGCATCGGTCTGGGATTTGCCCTCGACCTGGGGCACGGCTGCGGTAGCAGGTGCGGCGGGTTCGGCATTGATCATGTTCCATCCGACAAATCCGCCGACGGCGAGAACCAGGACCACCAGAATGCTGAAAACGGTGATCCAGGCCCGCCGGCGGGCCTTTTGCTGGGGGTCACGGTCGCCCGTGGAACCGATGTTGAGGGCCGGATGGTCTTCTGTCCGGGGATGAGCATCGTCCGAAAGCAGGGAGCCGCCGGCAAGCACTTTGGCCATGGCCCGTGTGCGGGGTTCGTCCTCGGGAGCAGATGCCATGGCAACCGTGGCGGGTTCCTGCGGCCTTGGCACGGAGATCGCCTGTGTAGCAGCGGTGACGGGTCCGCCGTCGCGCGCCGAAAGCAGGGCTTCCCGGAATTCCCTCGCGGTCTGATAACGGTGGTCGCGGTCCTTGGCCAGTCCGCGTTTCAAGACGTCGTCCAGGGCGGCTGGAATTTCGGGGTTCAGGCTGCTGGCCGTGACGGGCTGTTCGCGGACGTGCTGGTAGGCCACGGAGACGGGGCTTTCACCGATGAACGGAGGCCTGCCGGTAAGCAGTTCGAACAGCAGGCATGCGGTGGAGTAAAGGTCGCTGCGGGCATCCACGGTTTCGCCGCGGGCCTGCTCGGGGGATAGATACTGGGCGGTACCGACTACGGCCTGGGTCTGCGTCATGGTTGCGGCTGAATCGGCCATGGCACGGGCGATGCCGAAGTCCATGACCTTTACTCCGCCGTCGGCGGTCACCATAACGTTGGCTGGCTTGATGTCCCGGTGGACGATTCCGGACCGGTGGCTGTAATCAAGGGCAGCGAGGACGCCGAGGGAATAGTCAATCGACTTCTCGATGGTGAGCTCGTCTGCCTTGAGCAGGTCGCGCAGGGTCCGCCCCGGAACGTATTCCATCACGATGTAGGGCAGCCGCACGTCGTCCCGCGGCGAGACGGACTCCTGGTCTCCGGTGTCATATACGGACACGACAGAGGGGTGGTTCAGCCCCGCCACAGCCCGTGCCTCGCGCCGGAAGCGTGACTGGAACAGCGGATCACGGGCCAGGTCCGGACGCAGCACCTTGATGGCCACGGTCCGGCCCAGGCGAATATCCCGCCCAAGGTAGACGTCGGCCATTCCGCCGCGTCCGATCAGTTCACCCACCTCGTAGCGCCCGTTCAGGACGTTATCGGTATTGAGGGTGGGCTGCCCTCGAAGGAATTCTGCGCTCATGGTCTCTTAGCTGCTGCCTGTAGGGCCGGTCATGCTGGCGCCGCCGGACTGATCCGAACCCGTACCCGACTGGTTCAGACGGGAACCGATACCGGTGTCGGCACCCTCGCTCCCAGCCGGCGGGGCGGAAGAATTCTGGGTGGTCGGAGCCGGAGCCGGGGTTGAAGGGGCTGCTTCTGCGATGTAGTAGGTGACGGAAGAGCCCCGCGCCACGCTGGAGCCTTCGGTGGGATTGACCCCCACGACAGTGCCCGGAGCGGCGTCGGACTGCTGGGTGCCGCCGTTGACCGGCATCAGGCCGGCATCGACGATGCGCTGGCGGGCCGCAGCCTCAGGCTGTCCGGTCAGGGCGGGGACGGAAACCATTTCCGGGCCCGAGGAGTAAATAATGGTCACGGCATCCCCGCGGCTCAGCGTTCCCGAGGGGTTGACCTCAATGACGGAACCTTCCGGGATGGTTGCGTCCGAAACCGGAAGCCGTTCCACCTGAAGGCCCAGGGCAATCAGTTCGCCGTAGACCTCGTTAACGGGCCGGCCCTCGTACGTGGCCGAATCGATGCGGATTTCGTCGGGGGTTTCGGACGGCGTGGCAGACGCCGTGGTCTTGGAAGGCGAGGGGCTGCGGGACGGGCTGGCGGCAGACGAACTCGCGGCGGGGGCCGGGTCCTCGTCTCCCTCGGAGCCGGTGAGCACGAAGAACGCGACGACGCCGGCCAGAATGAGCACGAGCAAGGCGATCAGCGGGATCGTCCAGGGGCTGCGGCGCTTTTCCTCTTCGACGTCCCCCGGGTCGCCGTCGTCGTAATCGACATCGTCTTCGTCGGTCCACTCACGGGATGCGGCAAGCTCACCCGTGCGGGCGTCGGGCACGGATGCGCCGGCGACCGTGGGCAGGGCCGATGTCGACGGTGCGGTGTCCACCACGCGGGTGGCAGAAGTACCGGTGGTGGGCACCGGGGCTGTGACCGCGCCGGCGGAGGATCCGAAGAGCAGCATTCCGGGGACGGCTTCCTGCGCTGCGTGGATGTCTCCGCGGCGGATGGCGGCGACGGCAAGGGCCAGCGATTCGGCGTCGGCGGGACGGTCCGCCGGGTCCTTCGCCAGCATGGACATGATCAGGGCACGCACCGGCTCCGGAATGGTTTCCGGCAGCGGCGGAGGCGTGTCGTTGACCTGTGCCAGGGCAATCGCGATTTGGGATTCGCCGGAGAAGGGACGGCGGCCGGCGAGAAGTTCGTAGCCAATGACACCAAGCGCGTAGATGTCGCTGGAACCCGTTGCCTGCTGTCCGGTGGCCTGTTCCGGAGCCAGATACTGGGCAGTGCCCATGACCTGTCCGGTGGCGGTCAACGGCACCTGGTCGGCCAGGCGGGCGATCCCGAAGTCGGTGATCTTGACCTTGCCGTCGGGCATGATGAGCAGGTTGCCGGGCTTCACATCCCGGTGCACGAGGCCCTGGTTGTGGGCCACGGCCAGCGCAGTGGCGACCTGGCCGATGATGGACAGTGTCCGGTCCGGTGAGAGCACCTTGTCGCGCTCAATGATGGTGGACAGCGGCTGGCCGGGAACAAGTTCCATGACCAGGTACGCCGAACCGTCCTCTTCGCCGTAGTCAAAGACATTGGCGATGCCGGGGTGGTTGAGCAGCGCGGTGTGCCGGGCCTCCGCCCGGAACCGGTTAAGGAAGCCCGGGTCCCCGGTGTACTCCTCCTTGAGGATCTTGATGGCAACAATGCGGCCCAGGACCAGGTCCCGTGCCTTCCAGACCTCGCCCATACCGCCGATGGCAATACGGTCGGTCAGCTGGAATCTGCCGCCTAAGGTGATACCCGATGTAGGCCTCACTTATTCAACACCGCCTCTAGGAGTTTCTGCGCGCTTGGAGTGGTCAATTGGGCACCGGTGGTCAGGTCCACGTCTTCCATGACGACGGAAATGGCCACCTGCGGATCGTCGGCCGGAGCGAACCCGGTGAACCAGGCATTGTCTCCCCGGCCTTCGACCTGGGCCGTACCGGTCTTGCCGGCCACCTGTATGCCCGGAATCCGGGCGGCAGTGGCGCTGCCGTTGTCTACGACGCCGACCATCCACTCGGTGAGCTGGCGTGCCGTGTCGGGGCTGACGGAAGTGTTTAGTTCCGTGGGCTTCGGTTCGTCTATTACGGACAGATCAGGAGCGCGGACGCTGCGGACCAGGTTCGGAGTCATCTGCACGCCGTCATTGGCGATGGCTGCAGAGATCATGGCGACTTCCAGCGGGGTGGCCGTCACGCTGCCCTGGCCGATGGAGGCCAGGGCCAGCTGGGCCTCGTCCTCGTTCTCGGGGAAGTGGCTGGCGACGACGTCGGTGGGAATCTTCAGTGAGGTATCAAAACCGAACTTCTCGGCCTGTGCCGCAATATTGTCCTGGCCGAGATCCAGCGCCACCTGGGCGAAGACCGTGTTGCAGGAATGGGCCAGGGCAAAGGCAAAGTCCGCCTCGGCGCGGGCCGAGCAGGCTCCGGTGACGAAGTTCGGCAGGGAAATGTTGGTCCCGGGCAGCGGCAGCGAGGGCGGGTTCGGGATCACCGAGTCGGCGTCGTACTTCCCCGATTCCAGGGCTGCCGCAGTGTCCACCAGCTTGAAGACGGAGCCGGGAGCCAGCAGGGACTGGGTGGCCGGATTGGTATACGGCGACAGTCCCGGCTGGGAAGTGAGGGCGTCCATGTTGGTGCTGAGCAGCCCGGTGTCGTGGGCGGCCAGGAGATTGGTGTCGTAGGACGGCTTGGAGACCATGGCGAGGATATCGCCCGTCTTGGGGTCCATCATCACGATTGACCCGCGCTGGCCGTCAGGAATGAGGTCATAGGCCAACTGCTGGAGTTCCGGATCGATGGTCAGTTCCACCGAGGCACCCTGGCTCTGCGCGCCGGAGAAAACCTGGACCAGCTTGTCGTAGAACTGCTGGGAGCTGTTGCCGGACAACTCTTCATTCATTGCCATTTCCAGCTGCGTGGTGCCGTTCAGATTGAAGAAGCCCGTCAGGTGCGAATACAGCTCGGGGCTGTTGTAGACCCGCTGGTAATTGAACTGGTCGTCGGACGGAACGGACTCGGCGACAGCCTTGCCATCCACGAGGATGGAGCCGCGGGGCTCCCCGAAATCCCGGTAGATGGCCCGGTTGTTATTCGGGTTGGTGTTGAGCTTCTCGGCGGCAAAGAACTGCACATACGTCAGCGAACCGAGAATGAGCACGAACATTGCCAGGGCCACTACCCAGCTGTTACGGATAGCCTGGTTCATTCGTCTCCTTCCTTAGGGGAACGCCGGGTACGGGCGGAAGCGCCGGACCGGGATTCTGCCATGGCGGGAACCATGTCGGTGGACAGCGGGCCGGTAGGCACGGGCCTGCGGGCGGCATCGGAAATCATGAGCAGGAGCGCCACAATGATCCAGTTGGCCAGCAAGGAGGAGCCGCCTGCAGACATGAACGGGGTGGTCAGCCCGGTCAACGGGATCAGGCGCGTGACGCCGCCGATCACCACGAAGCACTGCAGGGCAATGATGAAGGACAATCCGCATGCCAGGAGCTTTCCGAAACCGTCCTTGGTGCCCAGGGCGGCACGGAATCCGCGGGATACCAGCAGGACGAACATCAGCACGATCGCGAAGATGCCGATCAGGCCCAGTTCCTCACCGAGGGCGGCAATAATCATATCGCTGTTCGCGAAGGTCACCAGATCAGGCCGGCCCTGTCCCAGACCGGTGCCGACAAGCCCTCCGCTGGCCAGGCCGAAGAGCCCTTGCACTACCTGGTAGCTGCCGCCGGCCCCGTTGTAGACCTCGGGATCAAAGGCGTTGAGCCAGCCGTGGATCCGCGCCTGCAGGTGGCTGAACAATTGAAGGGCGACGAAACCGCCCGCTGCGAGCAGGCCCACGCCGATCACTACCCAGCTCACACGGCTGGTGGCGACGTAGATCATGGCCATGAACAGGCCGAAGAAGAGGATGGACGAGCCAAGGTCCCGCTGGAAGACGAGCACGCCGATGCTGACAAGCCAGGCAACGACCATGGGGCCCATGTCCCGCATACGCGGGAACTGCAGCGGCCCGACCTTCCGCCCCGCGAGCAGGATGAGGTCGCGGTTGGTGGATAGATACCCGGCGAAGAATATGGCCAGGGTGATCTTGGCGATTTCACCGGGCTGGAAGGTCCCGATGCCAACGTTGATCCAGATTCGTGCTCCGTTGATCTCGCGGCCCACGGGGGCCGGCATCAGCGGAAGGAGCAGCAGGATCGCGCTGACTATCAAGGAGATGTAGGTGTAGCGGCGCAGGATCCGGTGGTCCTTGATGATGAACAGCACGGCGATTCCTGCCGCCACGGCTACCGTGCTCCACAACAGCTGCCGGTCCGCTGCGTCATCGCCGTTGGTGATGTCCAGGCGGTGGATCATGGCCAGCCCGATGCCGTTAAGGGCAGTGACAATCGGAAGTATTACCGGATCGGCATATTTGGCACGGAAGCGCAGCACCAGGTGGAAGATGATCACCAGCGCCATGAGGGTCCCGCCCTGGACCCAGAAGTCGGAGTCGAAGGCGCGGTCTTCGTCGAGGCCAACGATCATGTTGGCGCCGACTCCGACCAGCAGCGCAACGAGGAGGAGGAGGGCTTCAGTGTTCCGGCGCGGTTTAGGCACGGTGAGGACATCCGACATTACTGCTCACCTCCGCAGGCGCTGTTCTGTTCGGCTTTGGGTGCGGCGGTAGCACCTGGTGAAGGTGCAGCAGTAGCGGAACCGTTGTCCACCGGCGGACACAGGACCGCCTTGGCAGTGTCCCGCAACTCGCTGACTATCTCACCGGCATGCTCAAGATCCCGGGCAGGAAGGGTGTCTTCCACGCGGTTGCGGTGATACTCGGAGAGGCTGTCCACCGGAATGTCGGATACGTCGGTGACATGTGAGAGCTGGATAGGTCCGACGGTCTGGGAGACACCGTTGTAGATAGCAACCCGATTGTCATAGGAGCCCACGTAGTAGCGGGTCTGCGTCCAGGTGTAGCCGAGCCACACGACGACGGCGAGCAGCAGTGCAACCACGGTCAGGAACGCCGGCAGCAGCCAGCGCTTCCAACCGGTACGGGGCGAGTCCCCGGTGGGCTGCTCTGCCTGCTGCTCGGATTCGGCCTTGTGGGTCAGCATGCGGGCAGCGCGCCGCTCGGCGGACCGCTTCGTGACGATCGGAATTTCACCGGTCTCGGTGGCAAGGGACGCCGCGCCAACCAATACGTGCGGCCGGGAGGCCAGATCCTGGCGGATCAGCTGGGCGCGTTCGCGCTCACTCTCGGCGTCGTCGGCGTCGTCCTGGGCAGCGGGATCCTCCGCGCGCGATCCCGGCTCATCCTCGGTCACGGGCGGGGCCGCAGCTACAGCAGCAGTCGGGCGGTACGCGTTGTCCCTGGAGGACACCTCGGAGAGCGGAGCGGTGGCCGGCGCAGAGCCGGCGTCGGGGTCCTCATCGATTTCAATGACAGCAACTGTCACGTTGTCCGGAGAACCGCCGGCCAGTGTGAGTTCAACCAGGGTGTCTACGCACTCCTGCAGGTCCGAGGTGCTGCGGAGAACGCCCTCGATGTCGGAATCCCGCAGGACGGCGGTAAGCCCGTCGGAACACAGCAACCAGCGTTCGCCGGGCTCGACGTCGAAAGTGGCGAGGTCCAGTTCGGGGCTGGCATCAACATCGCCAAGCACGCGCATGAGGACGTTTTTATGCGGGTGCACTTCGGCTTCTTCGGGCTGCAGACGCCCTTCATCGATAAGCCGCTGCACGAAGGTGTGGTCGATGCTGATCTGTTCGAACCGGCCGTCTTTGAGCCGGTAGGCGCGGGAGTCGCCGATATGCGCCAGTGCCAGGCGCTGCTCGTGCAGCAGCAGCGCGGTGACTGTGGTTCCCATGCCGGAGAGCTGGGGGCTGGTGGTGACCAACTCGGACAGGAGCGAATTCGCCGCTTGGATTTCATCGGCAAGGACGGTCAGTGGTTCATCCTCGTGGACACTGCTGTCCAAATGGACCAGATCGAGCACGGTGGAGGCGGAGGCGACGTTGCCGCCGGCGTGGCCGCCCATGCCGTCGGCAACGACGGCGAGGTAACGGCCGACGTAGGCGGAATCGTCATTCTTGAAACGAACCATTCCAACATCGGACCGTGCTGCATATCTGAGGACCAGGGCCACTGTCAGGGCCTCAATTCGATGACCGTCTTACCGATGCGGATCGGCACACCGGGTTCGACGGGCAACGCCCGGGTAAGTTGGCTTCCACCGAGATAGGTTCCGTTGGTTGAACCGAGGTCCTCAACGAACCAGCGGCTGCCCTGGGGGAAGAGGCGGGCATGGCGGCCGGAGGCGTAGTCGTCTTCCAGGACAAGGGTTGCTTCCTGTGCCCGTCCAAGCAGGATGGGGCTGGCGGCCAGGTCCAGTGTGGTTCCGCGCAGCGGGCCTTCCGTCACCACGAGCTCCCTCGGCGTCACTTTGCTGGGGGCCGGCGCACGCTTTTCAAGGTTCGGGTCCTTGCGGATCTGGCGGGCCGTCGGGGTCCCGGTCCGGTTGCGGCTGCCAACGGCGAGGTCGCGTCGGATGGCGCCGACCACGCTGACCACCATGATCCACAGCAGGATCAGGAAGCCGTAGCGCAGGAGCGTTTCAGTTAATTCGCTGAGCACTAACGTCCCCCGGTCCGGACGGGCAGCAGCCGAAAGACGATTCGGGTGCGCCCCATGGTGATTGTGGATCCGTCGGTAAGCACTGCTTCACCTTGAACTTTCTGGCCGTTGACGAAGCTGCCGTTGGTGGAGCCCAGATCGATGGCACGGCTGGCTCCGTTCTCGGTGCGGATCTCCAGATGACGGCGGGAAACGCCGGTGTCGTCCACGAGGATGTCGGCTTCGGAGGAGCGGCCCAGAACCACTGAGGGCGCATTGAGGGTGTAACGCTGTCCGTCAACGTCCAAGACGGGCTGCATCCGAGCCGATGGTCCCTGCCGCGGTGCAGGAGGGGAGGGCATCCGGGTCTGGGCCGAGGGTGACTTTTCAGTGGACGAATCCACTTCAAGCACCCCTGCCTTAAGGGAGGAATCGCGGGTAAACGAAACCCGCACCGGGCCCTGAAGAGTGTAGGACTGGCTGCGGGCATGTTTGATGACTACGTCGCAGAGCTCTTCAGCCAGGGGTGCGCCCCACTTCTGTGCCTGGGCGAAATCCGAGGTGGAAAGCCGCACCGTAAAGACATTCGGTGCCAGGGTCCGGCCCTGGCCCAGGACCATGGAATGCTGATCCAGTTCCTTGCGGAGTGCGATGGCAAGCTCCAGCGGTTCAACACGGCCGGACGAACCGGACGCGAAAGCACCACGAACAATCTTTTCGATGCCGCGTTCGACATTGTCGAGTATGCCCAAGTCCGTCTCCTTCCGTGTCCTGTCCATTGAATTGCCTCGTCAGCAGTACCTGCCCGGCGCCGCGGTGCGGGGCCCAATTGTCTGCCGGGACTGGTTCGCAACTGGTTCGCGACTGGTTCCGGCAGGGCACAGGTACATGCGTCCACTTCGATACTACTGGTGACTGCAGATAAATGTCTTACCGCCGTCCCGGTGCCCCGCGTGCCGGTCCGGGCGCTGTTCCACCCCCGTTGCCGGCTTCGCGGCCTACCCTCTGCAGCCGGGAGAACGGCCGGCGTTCCCTGCAACAGCGCGGTTTTTATGTTGTCCCGGAAGCCGTTTAGGTGTTTGGCCGAAATGCCGGTATGCTTGATTCTGCTGTTCCCGAGGAAACGCAACGAATGATCACAGACGGGATCCACTTGGATCGTGTCAGATCGTCCGCACAGCGTTGCCGCGGGAAACCATTTATGCGCGAGTGGCGGAACGGCAGACGCGCTGGCTTCAGGTGCCAGTGTCCGAAAGGGCGTGGGGGTTCAAATCCCCCCTCGCGCACATAGATAAAGAATGACTCCGGCCAGACGGCCGGGGTCATTCTTTTTTGCGTTCTGCGTCCTGCGTCCCGGGCGATCCCCGGAGCAGGGGACTCCGAACAAGGGCCAACACAATAAGGGAGGGGCCGCGCAGATGCTGCGCGGCCCCTCCCTTATTGCGAATCCGGTGAGCCGAACGGCTCCTAGGCGCGTTCCGCCTTCTTGGCTTCTGCTTCTTTTACGCGCTGGGCTTCGGCACGGACGGCGGCAAAGCTCGCCCGTTCCTCAACCAGCCAGGCCGGCGGCTGGGCCAGCAGTGCCTTGATTTCCTCGGTGGTCAGGGCCTCGGTCACGCCGGCGCGGGTCAAACCGCCGATCGAGACGTTGAGCTTCTGCGCCACGACGGGGCGCGGATGCGGGCCGGTGCGGCGCAGCTCGGTGAGCCACTCAGGCGGATTGGACTGCAGTTCATCGAACCGGGCCCGCGAAATAGGCCCGTCCTGGAAGTCCTGCGGCGCTGCGGGCAGATAGATGCCCAGTTTCTTGGCTGCCGTGGCAGGCTTCATGGATTGGGGAGATTTCTCGGTGGTCATATTCCAAGGGTATCCGCCCGCCGCGCCACCTTCCGGTGGGCTAAGGTGTTCTGATGCCCACAGACACATCAGCACCCCTGCAGGGGGCGACGTCGCGGCCGCTGACCGTGGCCTACGTACCGGGCGTGACTCCGGGCAAATGGATTACCCGCTGGAGGGAACGGCAGGACCAGGAACTCCGGACGTTCCAGTGTGAGGAGCCGGCCGCGTTGGAGGAACTTGCCTCCAACCGGGCGGATCTGGCGTTTATCCGTATTCCTGCCGAAGGTTTCGCACGCCCGGACGGTGTGAACGTGATTCCGCTGTACGAAGAGCAGCCGGTGGCCGCCGCCTCAAAGGAGCACCCCCTGGCGGCCTTCGACGCCGTCGACCTCGCGGATCTCGACGGCGAGACGATTCTGGACATTGACGTGATGGGAGGCGCCGCCGTCGCCCTTGAGGTGGCTGCCGCCGGCAGCGGTGTTGTGATTCTCCCCATGTCGGTAGCCCGTCTGCACTCCCGGAAGGACGTTGCAGCCCGGCCCGTAAGCGGCGTTCCGGCAACCCGGATCGGAATTGCCTGGCTGCAGGACCGGGACGAGCCGGACATAGAAGAATTCATCGGAGTGGTGCGGGGACGGACCGCGAACAGCTCCCGCCAGCCCTCCATCCAGGCTGAACAGGAGTCATCAGCCAAGAAGCGGACCAAGGAGCGCCAGACCCGGAGCGCGGCCAAGCCTGCGGCAAAGTCCGGCGGGCGTCCCGCAGGCAAGGGCAAAGGCGCCGGCAAAAACGGCAAGCCGCGCCGCAGCCGTTGAAATACCGTTGTCAACAACTGATCCGGCACTGCTGACACCGGCCTGAGCCGGGGGTACCGTTCCGCAGATGCGGATCAAAATGAGCGGCATCCACGTGGTGGACCCGGAACGTGCCTACGAGTTCTACACGGGCACCCTGGGCCTGGAACCCCTGATGGCCATGCCGGAGTACAACCTGTTCATCGTCTGCTCGCCTGAGGACCCGGGCGGCCCGGGGCTGCTGCTCGAACCCAGCGACAACCCGGTTGCCGAAGCGTACCGGTCGGGGCTGTACCGGGAACAGCTGCCTGTGCTGGTGCTCGGCGTACCGGATGTACAGGCGGAGTACGAGCGGTTATCGGGGCTCGGCGTCCAGTTCCTCGGCGAACCAACCCTTGATTCAACGGGCACCCAGGCGGTTTTCGACGACGGCTGCGGCAACTACCTCCAGCTCCACCAGGACTGAGGCGGGGGCCGGCCGCGATGCTGGGCCGGCGGCGCCCGCTAGCGTTCCCCGAGCCGCGGCCGCAGGCGGGATTCCTCCAGGTCCAGCAACCGCTGTGCCTCGGAAAGGGTCCGGGAAGCAAAGCGTCCCTCTCGGCGGGCCAGCAGCAACTGGTCCCGTTCGGCCTCGACGACGGCGCGGCGCAGCGCCCGGTATTGGAGCTGCGGCGTCGGATCCTCGTTTTCCCCTAGTGCACGTACCCGCTCCCATGCCAGTTCGCTGCGGAGGAAGGTGCTCTGCCGGACCCTTTCGACCACATCCGGGTCCACCTCCTGACGCACGCCCGGGCAATGCTCAGGCCGCTCCAGAACGCTGAGTCCGGCACCGCTGAGCTCGTCCAGCAGCTTCGCCAGCTCCCTCTGGTCCGATGCGACATCCCGGCCCCGAACCCCCAGGAGGCGGATCAGCCACGGCAGGGTGCCGCCCTGTAGCAGCAGGGTTGCCACGGCCACGGTAAAGGCGATCAGCACCAGCTGCTCGTGGTACGGGGTCTGCTCCGGCAGGGACTGGGCCGCGGCCAGGGTTACCACGCCCCGCATGCCGGACCAGGAGATCACCATGCCTCCGCGCCAGCCCAAACCCTCGCGGCTGAGCTGCTCGACGTCGGCCCGGCGGCGGAGGTAGAGCAATTCGGCCCGCCGGTGCCGCCTGCGCTGCCGCTCGTCGCTCAGCCCGTTCGCCTTGATCCGGTCCAGACCCAGCCGGAACCGCTTCGTCCGCCGGTCCTGGTGGCGGACCTTCAGCCGCAGCAGGTAGATCAGCGGAGTTACCCAGGCGAAGCGCAGCAGGATCAGCAGCACGGTGGTTGCCAGGCCGATCAGTACGGCATCGAGGACTGGAAGGAGGCTGGCGTCGACGTTCTCCACCAGATGCCGCAGTTCCAGTCCCATGAGGAGGAAAACGCCGTTCTCCAGCAGGAACTGGATGGTCCGCCAGTTGATGCTGTCATTTATCCGGGCCTGCGCCGTGAGCGCTGAGGCACTCCGGTGCCCGGTGTACAGCCCGGCCACGACGACGGCCAGGACACCCGAGGCCCCGGCTTCCTCCGCCGGAATGAAGGCTATGAAGGGAACCACGAAGGAGATTGCCGTATCCAGAACCGGGTCCTGGAGTTTGGATCGGACATAGACCGTGGCCGCGCCGACCAGCAGGCCGACAAGAACGGCAACGACGACGGCGAAACCAAAGTCGCCGATGCCGGCCCAGATGCTCGACAGGCCCCCGGCGGAGGCGGCGACGGCGGAGCGCAGCAGCACCAGGGCGGTGGCATCATTGACCAGCCCCTCGCCTTCGAGCACCGTGACCAGGCGCGGCGGCAGGCCCAGCTTCTTTCCGATCGAGGTGGCAGCGACGGCGTCGGGCGGGCTGACGACGGCGCCCAGCGCCACCGCGGCGGCGAAGTTCAGGTCCGGCAGCAGCAGGTACAGGAGAAGTCCCGTGGCGAAAGCCGAAAACAGGACGAGGAAGACGGACAACGAGGAAATGGCACCGATGTTGCGTCGGAAGTCCACTACGGGGACGTTCACCGCGGCGGCATAGAGGAGCGGGGGCAGAACCCCCATCAGGATCCATTGGTGTGGAACGGAGAACTCCGGCACGCCCGGCGTGTAGGAAAGGGCCAGCCCCAGTACCACCAGGATCAATGGTGCAGCTATTCCGAGGCGTTTGGAAAAGGCAGCAACCGTCACAATGACGGCAACACCCACTACAGCGAAAAGAGCCAGTTCCACACTTCAACTTTAGTCCCGCTCGGCTGTGCTCCCGTCCGCGGAAGCGGGTCAGGTGTAGGGGGACCAACCGGTCAGCGCCGTCATGCCGTCCACGGTGACGCCGTAAATCGCGTAAATGGTCACGGGCACCATCAGGGCCCATTCGCGCCATGATCCGGCCGCGCCGATCAGGGGCAGCGAGAAGCAGCCGCTGCTCCGCCACAGCTTACTGACCACAGGGAAGCGGACCAGGGAACGCGGGCGCTTGATCCGCAGCGGCCACAGAATCATTACGCCCTGGTGGGTGAGGAGGTCACCGACAATATGTACTGCCACTCCCAGGCCCACCGCCACCGGCAGCCAGTCATTGTTTTCCGGTGCATAGACGGCAATGAACCCCGAGAAGGCCAGGGCGAGGAACCAGCTGCGAACCGGTCCGCCGGCGATCTTCAGTGCCTTGAAGGCGAATCCCATCAGCAGGACGGAGAGGATCCCCGCGCCCAGCGCCACTGAGCCGAAGACCGGCACCTCGGTAGTCACCCTGCCCAATGCCGTCGCCAGCGCCACGAAGACCGCCAGCCCGAGCAGGGAATGCGTGCCGCGGCGGTGGCCGCCGCTGACGGCCTCCGTAAAGCGGGCAAGGATTTTGGTGAGCGGGGGAAGGGAATGGGCAATGGTCCCGCTGTGATGGTCGAGATCGGGCAGCAGCGCGGCACCGGCGGTCAACAGGGCTCCGGTGACGACGCCGAGCGGCGTCACCGGATACCAGCCGAATGCGTGGGGAGCGGTGGAGGCAACGGCAACCCATGCCGCAGCGCCGCTAGCGGCATGGTGGCCACCCATCATGGTTGAAAAGTCCTTCCAGAGGGCGGTGCAGGCGCCAAAGAATTTATTGAAGCTACCTATTTTTCCACGGTTTCCCCGGCCCTGCGTTCACCTTGGACCGGCGGCGGACCGGCAGCGGGGATGCCTAGGCGACCGCGAAGCCCAGGTGTCGGAGAATGGCATCCACGATTTCGGCAGGAGAATCCGTTATTTCAATCCGGAGACCGGCTTCGTCCGGGGCAAGCGGCTCCAACGTGCTCAGCTGCGAGGGAAGCAGCGACGGCGGCATGAAATGTCCGCTTCGCGTTTTCATCCGTTCCGCAAGCACTTCGCTGCTCCCGTCCAGGTGGACGAACGTTACGTCTCCTGCTGCCTGTGCAAGGACATTTCGGTACGTGCGCTTCAGCGCGGAACAAGTAACGATGGTGCACCGGCCGTTTTCCGCCTGGACACCCATCCAATCGCGGATGGCGTAGAGCCACGGCCACCGGTCGTCGTCGTCCAGGGGGACGCCGGCGGACATCTTGGCGATATTAACGGCCGGATGGAACTCGTCGGCCTCTGCGGCAATCCATCCGAGCCGTTTGGAAAGCAGGTTGGCAATGGTGGTTTTGCCCGATCCGGCAACACCCATGATGACGAGGTGCTGTGCAGCTGGGGACATTTGAAATCTCCTTGGGACGCCGTTGTCGCGGGTTCGGGCCGGTTTGCTGACCCGAACTGTTGAGCACAAAGGTATCACCAACAGCAGTTGGCGCAGCCGGAGAAATCGATGCTCCGTCAGCGGCTGATCAAAGGCATGGTTCGGAGGCTAGGCTGAAACAGGGGGCGACCAGCGCTACCGGCAGGATCCGTGCTGATTTCGGGCCTCCCAATCATATGCACTGTAAGGAATATACAAAGGAACGTAGCTGGAAAGATGCGGATATGAACGAACACGCCGGCCCGCCGGCCGCGGTCCTAAACGCCCGGATCATCGAGACCCTGGGCCAGGACATTGCCTCCGGCGTGCTTGCGCCGGGGGACCGGCTCACGCTTGACGGGCTGCAGCAGGAGTTCGGCGTTTCCCGAACCGTGGTCCGCGACTGCATGCGGATCCTCGAGTCCATGAACCTGGTGTATTCCAAGCGCCGCGTCGGCATTGTGGTGCAGGATCCCCAGCTGTGGAACGTGTTCGATCCGCGGATCATCAAATGGCGCCTTGCCGGGCCGGGCCGGGCAGAGCAGTTCCGCACCCTGACCGAACTGCGGGTGGGAGTGGAGCCGGTGGCCGCGGCGGCCGCCGCCACACACGCTGCAGCCGCCGAGCGTGACCGGATGGTGGAGCTGGCCGCGGAGCTCCGAAGGCTCGGAGAAGCGGGAGAGCTGGAGGAGTTCCTGCAGGCCGATATTGAATTCCATACGTTGCTGCTGCGCTCCAGCGGCAACGACATGTTCGCATCGCTTCAGGATGTGGTTGCCGAGGTCCTTGCCGGCCGCACCCGGCAGGGCATGATGCCGCCGAAACCGAGCGAGGCTGCCCTGCGGGGGCATGTGCTGGTGGCCGACGCCGTCGCCGCTGGAGACGGTGCTGCCGCGTTGGCGCACATGATGGATTTACTGGAAGAAGTGCGGCAGGCCATCGAGGGTTAGCCGTTCCCCGGGGCACGGCTGCTGGGCCGGCAGAGCCTCCAGGGACGGCAAAGGCCGGCGCACCCCCGTGGAAAGGGATGCGCCGGCCCGGAAGCCGGAGTCTTAGCGGGTCGGTTCCAGATTGCTGTCTTCGGGCGTGACTACCTCCGCCGTGGCGGAGATATTCTCGGCATCCACCATCCAGGCGTACTGCTCGAGCTTGGCAATAAAGCCGTGCAGGATGTCTGCGGTGGTCGGATCCTCTTCGTCCACCTGGTCATGCACGTCGCGCATGGTCTTGACGACGGCCTCGAGCATGGCGACCACGTGCGTCACGGTGTCGCGGGTGTCAACCAGCCCGGCGGGGAACGGCGGCAGGCTGGTGCCGTTGGCGACCGCCAGGCTGCGGCCGTCCGGGACGGCGCGGAGGGCACGCATGCGCTCGGCCAGTTCGTCCGCGAAGATGCGCGCGTCGTCAATGATCTCGTCAAGCTGCAGGTGCAGGTCCCGGAAGTTCTTACCCACTACGTTCCAGTGGGCCTGCTTGCCCTGCAGATGCAGTTCGATCATGTCCACCAGGACGGCCTGCAGGTTGGTGGTCAGCTCTTCAGATGCCTTCATGTTTCCTCCAATGTTGACGAAAAATGAGTACTGGACTCACCTGCCGAAAAAGCCCGGATACCGTCCGGACAAAGCGGCTTCGGCAGGTGGATTGTTCCCCAGCCTAACCCCGGGAAGCGGCTCGGAACAGAATGGACAGGTTCCCGGGAAAGCTAATATAAGCAACCTTACTTCCAGTTGAAGTGCGTTGTCGTCCTGTGTACGGTGAGGAAAACGGGACCTGTGAGAAACGGCCCGGCCAAAGGCAGGATTCGCACTACCGGAGGGACAGCATGACCACCGTAGAAGAGTCGATCAACGTATCAGTACCGGTAACCACCGCTTACAACCAGTGGACCCAGTTCGAGTCCTTCCCCCACTTCATGGGCGGCGTTATCTCCATCACCCAGCTTTCGGACACCACCACCCACTGGGTGACCAAGGTGGCCGGTGTCGAGCGGGAATTCGACACTGAAATCACCGAGCAGCATCCGGACGAGCGGGTCGCGTGGAAGAGTACGGACGGAAAGTCCCATGCCGGCGTCGTAACGTTCCACCGCCTGGGCGACGCCGAAACGCGGGTAACCGTCCAGCTGGACTGGGAACCCGAAAACGTCGTAGAGAAGCTGGGTTCCGTGGTCGGCGCCGATGACCGGCAGGTCAAATCGGACCTCGCCCGTTTCAAGGAATTTATTGAGAGCCGCGGTTCGGAAACGGGCTCGTGGCGGGGAAATGTTGATGCACCGGGCAATGCTGCCACCGGCGCAGCCGGCACGGCTCCGGTAGGACCTACCTCCACTGACACGTCGCGGCTGGCGGCGGCTCCGGATGCGGATCCGGCAATGGATGACCCGGAATCCGGCGGACCCAGGGCCGGTCTCTAGCCGCCCGGCAGGTCATAAAAGAACTGCGGATGCCTTGCAAGGCATCCGCAGTCTCTTGTTTAACGGGTCCGGGTTTAACGGGGTCCCGCGATCAGGCGGGATCGAGGTTCTTAACCGCGGGACCTTCCAGCAGAGTTCCCTTGGCCGTGAACCGGGAGCCGTGCAGCGGACAGTCCCAGGACTGTTCGGCGTCGTTCCAGTTCAAGACTCCCTTGAGGTGCGGGCACACGGCCGACACCCGGCTGGTCTTGCCGGCCACGGTGCAGGTACCCACGGGCTTCCCGTTCTCCCGGGACACCACTCCCTGCCCCTCCGGCGGGGCCGTGTCGGTACTGTTGACCAGTCCGGCGGCCCAGCCGGTGAGCATGGAAAGCCCCACCTCGGCGTTGTCCCGCAGGGTGGAGGCGGCATCGAGCGGGGCCACCCGGGGCTTGTACAGCTCGCGTGCCCAGGGGTTCTCTCCGCCGAGAATCTCCGCGCTCAGTGCCAGCGAAGCCGCAACGGCATTGGTCATGCCCCACTTGTTGTACCCGGTGGCTACATAGATGTTGGAGCCCATCAGCGGCAGCTGCCCGACGTAGGGCAGGCTGCGTGCCGGCGAGTAGTCCTGCGCCGACCAGGCATAACTGGCCGCGCTTCCCACCGCGAAGTTCTCCACGGTCCAGTCCACCAGATCGTCCACCAGTTCCTGGGTGTGCTTTTTCCGGCCGACCGTGTGCCCGTTGCCCCCGGCGAGCAGGTAGGAGATGCCGTTCGCCTCTGCGGTCCGCAGCGAGCGGGTGGGCGAATCGACGGAGAGGTACATGCCCTGCGGAACCGTTCCCGTCACCGGCAGGGCTACCGCATAGGAACGCTCGGGCTTCAGGACGGCAAAGTAGCCGCCGCGGTCGAGGATCGGGATGCCGGTGGCCAACACCAGGTGCCGGGCGGTGACCTCGCCCTGGCTGGTACCGACCTTGATGCCCGCCCCGTCCTCATGCCGGGCGCCGGTCACCCGGACGCCCTCGATCAGGGCGCCGCCATGGGCGCGGTAGTCCTTGGCCAGGCCGGCCAGCACCGTCATCGGCTGGATCTGTGCCTGGTCGCGAAGCCGCAGTGCGCCAGTGGTTTCAAAGGGCAGTTCGGTCTCCGCGGTGAACTCGACGTCGAGTCCGGCGGCCTGGGCTGCCTCCTGTTCCTTCCGCAGGGTCTTGAGTCCCTGCTCGGTGGTGGCATAGGTGTACGCGTCCCGGACCTCGTAGCCAATCCCGTGTTCGTCGCAGAAGCGCAGCAGCCAGCTTTGTCCCTGCCGGTTGGCTTCCACATACTGGCGGGCGGTCTCCGCGTTGTGGTGCGAGGTGATGCCGGAGAGCTGCGTTCCCTGCAGGAGCGAAACCTTCGCTGTGGTGTTGCCGGTGCTGACGGCGCCTACCGTGCGTGCTTCCAGGAGGGCTACGCGCTGTCCGCTGCGGGCCAGCAGAGCTGCCGTGGTGAGGCCGGTAAGTCCCGCACCGACCACCACGGTGTCGTAGGACGCCTCCGGGTCGAAGAGATCAGTGGGTATAACGGGCGCGTTATCGAGCCATAGAGATTTCAAGTTATCCTTCCCGCCAAGCTGACGAAGTGATGTGGGAGCCGCCCTGCGGTCCCATCTGGAGCATGCCGCCGTCGACGGGCCAGGAGGCCCCGGTGACGTAGGACGACGCCGGTGAGGCCAGGAAGGCCACGACGTCGGCGATTTCGGAAGCGTAGCCCGGCCGGCCCAGCGGAATGCCGGGGCGGTCCTCGGCCCGGGGGTCGGAGTCCGTCTGCCCGGTCATGGGTGTGGCGATTTCCCCGGGGGCCACCGAATTGGCCGTGATCCCGTAGCTTCCCAGCTCCAGGGCGATGGTCTTCATCAGCCCGCCGAGCCCGTGCTTGGAGGCGGTGTAGGCCGCAGCGCCCACCCGTGGCTGGAGTTCGTGGACGCTGGTGACGGCGATCAGCCGGCCGCCGTTGCCCTGCGCAACCATGCGCTGAGCTGCCCGCTGCAGGCAGACAAAGGCCCCGCTGAGGTTGGTGTCCACCGTGGTGCGCCAGGCGTCATAGGTCAGGTCCAGGAACTTCTGCCCGTCTCCGGTCCCGGAGTTGTTGACGAACACGTCCAGGCCGCCCAGCTTCTCCGCCAGGGAATCCACGACGTCCGCGCATCCTGGCAGATCCGTGGTGTCCAGCCGGGCGACGACGGCGGCGCGGCCGTGTGAGCGGACCTCCTCCGCCGTGTCCACGGCACCCTGTTCATCGGAATGCCAGGTGATACCCACGTCCATGCCCGCCTTCGCCAGAGCTACCGCGACGGCACGTCCAATGCCGGAATCAGACCCCGTGACTATCGCCGTTTTAGGCGCAAACCCCATCTGGTACCCCCTCGTGGTCCTGGAAAGTCAGTATGCTTCCCACCTTGCCCCAATTGTGCAACAGTTTAAAGTCCTGATCACCGAATCCTCCCGGTCCGGTCCTCCCGTGCTGCGGAGCAGAGGAGTCATCATGGCATACCCCAGCTACAGTTCCGGCGGCGGTCTTTCGGCCCGCAGGACCAATGCGCAAAAAGCCGCAATTGCCTTCGGGATTGTTTTCCTGCTTATCGGAGTCCTGGGGTTCATTCCCGGGGCCACCATAAATTACGGCCAGCTTTACTTCTCGGGTTACGCATCGGAGGCCGCCCTTCTGGGCATTTTCCAGGTCTCGGTGCTGCACAACGTGGTCCACATGCTGCTGGGCTTCGCCGGGCTTGCCCTGGCGCGTAAGCACTCCTCGGCGAAGCTCTATCTGCTGGGAGGAGGCATCCTCTACGCCCTGCTCTTCATTTACGGGCTGCTCATCCCGCTGGATTCGGACGCCAACTTCGTTCCCTTCAACACGGCGGACAATTGGCTGCACGCAGTGCTGGCCGTAGTGATGATCCTGCTGGGTATCTTCCTGGGCCGCGAGAGCGAATCGAGCTCGTACCGCAGCAACCCGAACCCCGGCGAAGGATCAGTTCCCAACTAGGTACCGCCAGTCGATCGAGAGCAACGCCGAGCTGAAGCGTAGGAGCCATGGACGAACAGGAAATCCAGCACCGCATCCAGGAACTCGTAGCGCAGGAGCAGTCCCTTCGGGAGGCGGACCCGGGTGCGGAACCCGAAAAGCACGCCGCGGAGCTGAGGCGGGTGGAGGAACAGCTCGACCAGTACTGGGACCTCCTCCGCCAGCGGCGGGCCAAGGCCGACGCCGGACAGAACCCGGATGAGGCGCAGGAGCGGCCCGTGGGCGAAGTCGAGGGATACCGCCAGTAGGGACCATCCCGTACGGCCGGCCCCGAGCGGACTAGTGCTTCCGGCTGCTGTCGGACACCTTCGGCGTGCCGGCTTCAGTGTCCGGGTCCGCCGGGCCGGTGACCTCACGAAGCAGGGTGGCGGCCCCGATGCTGCGCCGGAAGCCGCTTTCACCCCGGAAGGTCTCCCCAAGGGCCCAGACCATCAGGCAGCCTTTGCTGAGGGTTTTCAGCAGCCCGGCGTTCCTGGGCGTCAATGCCATCATTGACGCCACGCCAAACACGCCCCAGCCGATGAGCGGCCCGTTGGGCACCTTGAAAACGGTCTGCCGGCCGAACCGGTCCGTGAAGAAATTACGAGATGCCATAGTGCTCAGGCGCCTTTCCGGGTTTTGGTTGTGCTTTTGGTGCTCTTGGAGTTCGCGGTTTTGGCGGGAGCCTTCTTGGCGCCGTCCTCTTTGGTGCTTTTAGCGTCGGTGCCGCTCTTTTTATCGCGGTTCTTCTCTACGCTGCGCCGCAGCGCCTCCATAAGGTCCAGGACCTTGCCGCCCTCGTCCTCCTCGGATTCTCCGCCGAAGGTCTCCTCCGTGTCGAGCGATTCTCCCTGTTCGAGCTTGGCATCGATCAGGGTCTTGAGTTGCTCCTGGTAATCGTCGGTGAATTCGGAAGGATCGAAGTCCCCGCTGAAGGAATCCACGAGGGCCGAGGACATCTCCAGCTCCTTGGCGGAAATCCGCACCTTTTCATCCAGCGAGGGGAAGGTGGCCTCCCGGACCTCGTCCTCCCACAGCAGGGTCTGGAGGGTCAGCACGTCGCCGCGTACGCGCAGGGCACCCAGCCGGCTCTTCTGCCGGAGCGAGAACTGCACGATGGCCGTGCGGTCGGTGTCCTCAAGGGTGCGGCGGAGCAGCACGTAGGACTTCGTCGATTTGGAGTCCGGCTCCAGGTAGTACGTCCGGTCAAACAGGATGGGATCCACCTGCTCGCTGGGCACGAATTCCACGACGTCGATTTCCCGGCTTTTCTCCACGGGAAGGGACGCCAGATCCTCGTCGGTAAGGACCACGGTCTGCTCGCCGTCGTCGTACGCTTTGGCGATGTCCTTGTATTCCACCACCTCGCCGCAGATCTCGCAGCGGCGCTGGTAGCGGATGCGTCCGCCGTCCTTGCCGTGCACCTGGTGAAGGCTGACGTCGTGGTCCTCGGTGGCGGCATAAACCTTGACCGGCACGTTGACCAGCCCAAACGCGATGGCGCCTTTCCAGATCGCTCTCATGTAGTCCAGTGAACACTAGATTCCGGTTCCGTTGCCAGAGTCGGGTTTGTCTGCGCGTGCCTCCCGCAGATGCTCCCACAGCTGCCGGTACACGCGTGGATCGGAAAAATAGGCGTCGTGGGATTCGGGAAACGGTTTGCCCGAGTCCACTTCGCTGTCGGTCACGTTCACATCCCGGCCGGCAAACACCCGTTCGGCGCAAAAGGAAATCAGGTCGCGCTCGTCCCAGAAGTTCAACCAGGGAACTGCCGGCCCCGAACCGCCGCGGACCGGCCCGAGGTAAGCGAGGGCATCGAGGAGGTAGAACCACGGTGCCTGCGAGCCCACGGTCACCAGCAGATCCACCCGGATGCCCTCCGCCTCGGGGGAACTGAGCAGGTCAACAGCCGCCACGGAGCCGAGGCTGTGTCCAAACAACACCACCGGTGCATCCTGGTCCATACTGCGCAGGGTGTCAGCAATGCGGGCGCGGGCGGCCGGACCGTGGCGCAGATAAAAGGCGACCTTGCCGAAGAAACTGCCCGCGGCATCCGTGAGGCGGATCCGGTGCCGGATCCCCGCGTCCGTGATCAGCCCCAGGACCAGATCCTGCAGCGTTTCCCCCAGCAAAGCCGCGTCCGGCCGCGCCGGCGGGGCACCGGCGCTGGAGGCCTGTTTCAGCGGATCAGCCGCCCCCAGGTCCATACCGAAAAGGGCCAGGGCCAGGGACGTATCGGTCACGCCGGGCGGATCGTCGGCGACATACCGCGGGGGCAATGCCGGGACAAAGCTGACCTCATCGGGTGCGGCGGCGGCCCAGTCAACCGCCAGCACCCGGTAATCGGACAATCCCGGTACCTCGGCCACCTGCTCCCGGATCCGGTCCGCGAGCTGCGGGTTGGGCCTGCCGGTGCCCGGCAGGAAAACCAGCGTTCCGGGTTTCTCCGGCGGTCCGAGGGGTGCGGGATCCATGGCTGCCTCCTTCGTTGCGGCGGCACCTTCACCGACCGCGCAACGCAGCGGTTTCGGCCCGATAGGGACACTTTCACATGCCGCAGTCCCGGCCGCCAGTGAACGGGAGGGAAGGACAGAATCCTGTTGTCGTGGAATCCTGCCGGGCGGCGGACGGGGGTGTCAGCGGGCAGCGGTAGCGACGGGGCTGAAAACGCGGGTCTGCATAATCACGTCGCCGGGCCCCTGCAGATCAACCACCAGGCCTTCTCCGCTCTTCAGCGAGTTGAGGATGCCGGCCGCCTTGCGCGTCCTCATCTGGATGCTTGACTCCCAGCCCACGAGGTGGCCGGTGTCCAGGGTGAAGCCTTCTCCTGCTTTCAGGGACACAACGTCCAATGCGCCGTAGGAGGAAACCAGGAGGTTGCCCTGACCACTGACCTTCAGCACAACCAGGCCGGAGCCGGAGAACATTCCATTCAGGGAGGCGTCCGGGCCGACGTCGAGGTTCCCGTCGTTTGCCAGCCAGGCCCCCTTCGTCAAGCGGAAGCCTGTTGCGTTGTCCACCCCGACGGAAACCACGTCTCCGACGGATTCGGAAATGACATCGACCCAGCCGCCCTGGGCGGGGGCGGTGAAAACGGTGGTGTGGAAGCTCTCTCCGCCAATCATTTTCCCCAGGCCCTTCATGAACCCGCCGTCGGCCTTCGCCGTAAGCGTCACTCCGAAGGAATGAGCCATCATTGCTCCCGGCTGCACTTTTATTGTCTCGTGGGGTGCAAGAAAGCAGCGAGCTACTGCGTATGCCGGGCTGTGACGGATTTCTACTTTCACAATTACCTCTTAGATAGGGGATTCGGTGGCCTGCGCTGTGAATATAACCGCCCGAATCCTAAGTGATGGATTCCGCGGACCGGCGCGTCCCCTCCATTGCCTCCGGCAAGTCAGCAGCGGGCGGATAATGGGTGCAGCGAGGGAAGGCGAGGCCGTGGAAGCGAATACACCCGGATTCGGGCCGGCGCGTGTGGAACTGTCTGTGGGGCAGGTGGCCGAGCGCAGCGGCGTCAGCGTCTCGGCGCTGCACTTTTACGAGCGTCAGGGCTTGCTCTCCAGCCGGCGGACACAGGGTAACCAGCGGCGCTACGACCGATCGGTGCTGCGGCGCGTGGCCGTGATCCGCGCGGCGCAGCAGGCAGGCATTCCGCTGGCCGTAATCAACCATGCTTTCGCCGAACTGCCTCCGGACGGAGTTCCGGACCAGGCCGACTGGCAGCGGCTTTCCGCCGCCTGGCAGCAGGAACTCAATACCCGCATCCGCCACCTGCAGGCGCTTCGTGACCGGCTCGGCGGCTGTATTGGCTGCGGCTGCCTCTCGCTGGCCCAGTGCCGGTTCGTGAATCCCGAGGATTCGGGCACCGGCACCGGGGCCCGGGCATTCGACGTCTGAGGCCGCACGATTTGACCTCAACTAAGGTTGAGGTTCTAGCGTTGAGGGATGCCCTCGATGGGTGGTCTGCGGAAGGACTTGAGATGACGCGGAATACGGCTCTATGCGAGCGGAATGTAACGGATGCATTCAAAGACGCCTTTCGGGCTCATCCGGCGGGCGTGGCCATCATTACGGCCGACGGCGGCAGCGGCCCCGTGGGCCTGACCGCCTCCTCGGTTTCCTCGGTTTCGGCAGAGCCGCCTATCCTGTCCTTCTCCCTGGCCTCAACCCACGGGACGGCCGGTGTAATCGCCGGGTCCGAGACCGTCGTCGTCCACCTGCTTGGCGCCGAGAATGCCGGACTCGCTGCACTTTTCGCCCGGCAGGGCGCGGATCGGTTCAGCTCCACCCCAACCCGCACGCTGCCCGGCGGCGAACCCCTCCTGGAAGAAGCTCCCGTGGCACTTCGCTGCCGGATCGACGGCAGGATCCCGGTGGGCAGCTCCATCCTGATCGCGGCCACCGTCCTGGAAATCCTCCCCGGCAGCACGGAGCAGGAACCGCTGGTTTACCACAACCGCACCTATCACCGCCTGGGCGGGCACTCCGTGCTCGGCCAGGCCGGCTCGGTTGCTCCCGGAAGCGGCCAATAGCGGATAATCGGGTTCAGACCCGTACGACGACCGTCGGCGGGAACAACCCACCGGAAGGCACGGCGATGGCAAAGAAAAAACTCAAGGACCTGAGCAGCGGACAGAAAAAGGGCCTCGGAGCCCTGACCGGACTCCAGTTCCTGCTCGCCGGAGCCGCTCTGCGGGATTTGAAGAAGCGATCGAAGGACCAGATCCGCGGCAGCCGCGGATGGTGGATGGCTGCGTGCGGCATCAACTTCGCCGGTCCCATCGCATACTTCCTCTTCGGCCGCCGGTCCGCCTAGGCATGGTGCGTTCCCGCAGCACCGGAACCAAACCGCCGGTCCTGGAGCCGGTCCGCCCGCAGGACCTGAGCGACGGTGCCGGCGTCCCGGTGGGCAGCCACCAGGAAGCGGTGGCCTATACCGGCGAGTCCTTCGCCGGGTTCGAGCTGCGCGGGGCAGTGTTCTCCGAATGCAGCCTCACCGGAGTGTCCCTGGACAACGCGGACCTCACCGCCGCCCGGTTTATGGAATCAACCCTGGAAAACCTGTACGCCCCGGTGTTCCGGGCGGCACGAACCACGTTCCGGGACGTGGAGATTTCCAACCCGCGCCTGGGTTCCGCTGAGCTTTACGGCGGAAGCTGGAACTCTGTCCGGGTTGACGGCGGCAAGATCGACTTCCTCAACCTGCGCGGCTGCACGCTGACCAACGTGCTGTTCTCCAACTGCATCATCGGGGAACTGGACCTGGACGGCGCGCGGTTGAACCGGGTGGCGTTCCGCGACTGCCGGATCGACTCCCTGCTGCTGGGAAGCGGCGGCACGGCAGTCGATGCCGACCTGCGCGGATCCGAGTTCCGGAGCATCACCGGACTTGCCGGTCTTAAGGGGTTCACGGTGGACGAACAACAGCTGGTGCTGCTGGCCCCGTTGCTCGCGGCCCAGCTGGGCCTGCGCGTAGAAGCCTAGGGCTGCCCGGCGTACTGGTCCCAGGGGATGTTCCAGTCGCCGTAGCCGTCGTCAATGGGGACAGGCCCGGCTTCGGTGTTCAGCACCTGCACCACGTCCCCGGCGTCGAAGGTGTCGTAGAAGTATTTGGCGCCCTCGGCGGACATTCCGACGCAGCCGTGTGAAACGTTGATCCGGCCAAGTGCACCCACCGCGCCGTCGAGGGCCTGGTGGACAAAGACGCCGCTGTTGGTCAGGCGGCTGGCCCACGAGGCGTCGAACGGTTCGTAGTAGTCCGGGTCTCCGGGTGACAGTCCGATGCTTTCGGCGCGGAAGGGCAGCTTCTCGTGCTGGCTGACGACAACCTGGTAGCCGCCGGGCGAAGGCCAGGTGGGTTCGCCGAGGGTGACGGGGAAGGTCCGGACCAGCTGCCCGTCCAGGAAGACCTGCATGGTCTTGGTGTTGTTATCCACCACGGCCAGGCGGGTGTTGTGCGTGTTGAAGGTACGGGTTTCGTTGAAGTTGCCGATCATGCCGTTGCCGAAGTCGACGCCGAACAACTGCATGTCCACGGTGATGGCGCTGTTGGGGGCCCAGAAGGCTTCCGGGCGGTAGCGGACCCGGTTGTCCGTGATCCAGAAGAAGGCACCGGTCTGGCCCGAGGTGCTGGTGACCGTGATGGCCTGTTCCACGGCGTCTTTGTTGGTGACCGGTTCGCTGAAGGTGATGTCGATGGGCTGGCCCACGCCCACACTGGCGGCGTTCTGCGGATACATGAAGGCATTGGCTTCGTTCGCGGGAAGCACGGTTTCGAAGCCCTGCCTGCGTGTGGTTTCCTTGCCGGCGGAATCCGTGAGGACCACCTCCATGCCGTACCTGGTGTTGAAGGCCAGCGGCGCATCGGCGGTCCAGACGGCACCGTCGCCGGACATCACGCCGGGCACGGGATCTCCGCCTGCCTCCGGCTTCAGGATGACCTTGTTGATGACTGCATTGGTGGCAGTGACGGAGGGAAGATCTGCGGGGTTGACGCCTACGGCGCCGTCAGCCGGAGTGGTGGTGATGGATACCGGGGCGGCCTGCACGGAGGGCGACGCCGATGCGGACGAGCCCGCTGAGGGAGACGAACCTGTTTCGGAAGGGCCCAGACGGCCGGTGGCGAAGGCTGCGCCGAGACTTCCGCCTATGACGAGCACCGCGGCAACCGCCGCGGCTATTGGCCATTTACGGCTCTTCTTGTCCTGCACAGCCAAGTCCCCTCAAGTACACGCCGGGGGCCGCCAGGAAGACGGAACCGGCATAGTTGCAGCTGGGCCGGCTCGACCGGCGCGTATTGTCCTACCGATGATATTAGCTTCTTTGGATTTCTCGGACGCCGTTACACGATTGTCGCCTAAACGGCCGTGTCGGGGGCGGCAGGGGTTGTGAGGCGCGCTGCCTGCCGGGTGATGTTCTTGGCCATGGAGGGAAAGATCAGGCCGTGGAAAGGGGCAATGAGCCACCAGTAGAGCTTGCCGCCCAGACCCTTCGGGAAGTAAATGGCCCGCTGCCGGTACAGGCTGCCGCCCTCGCCGTCCGGATCCACGCGCATCTCCAGCCAGGCCTTGCCGGGCACCCGCATCTCCGCACGCAGCCGCAGCAGGGTGCCGCGCTCCAGCAGTTCCACCCGCCACCAGTCCACCACGTCGCCGGTGAACAGTGTGGTGGGGTTCCGCCGGCCGCGGGTAAGGCCCGCCCCGCCGACGGTTTTGTCCAGCACCCCGCGGATGGCCCAGGCCATGGGCAGCGAATACCAGCCGTTCCGGCCGCCCACTCCCTCGATGACCTGCCAGACCGCGGCCGGGTCCACGGCCGCACGGCGCTGCCGGGAGTCCACGTAGACCGTCTGGCCCGCCCAGTCCGGGTCGCTGGGCAGGGGGTCGGAGGCCAGATCGGACGACGCCGAGGCGCTGGCCCAGGTGGTCTCCACCTCGCCGCGCTTCTCCTTGCCCAGTGCCCGCTTCACGGCGTCGTGGTAGTCCGTCAGCCCGCCGTCGGGCTGCGGCAGGTATTGGTCAATATCGTGTTCCTTGGCAACGGCGTCGTGCTGCAGGGATTCCACCAGCGGCAACGCCATCGAACGCGGGATCGGGGTCACCAGGGCCACCCAGTGTCCGGCCAGCCGGGGCGCCGGCAGCGGCAGGGCGTAGATGCGGCGCCGGGGCAATCCGGCCTCCTCCGCATATCCGTTCATGATTTCCGCGTAGGTCAGGACCTCCCGGGACCCGATGTCGAAGGTGCGGTTCAGGCCGGCGGGGAGATCCACGGCCCGCACCAGGTAGTGCAGGACGTCCCGGACGGCAATCGGTTCGATACGCCGGCGTACCCAGCTTGGCGCCGGCATCACGGGCAGGGTTTCCGTCAGGTGCCGGATCATCTCGAAGGAGGCGGAACCCGAACCGATCACAACGCCGGCCTGGTAGACAACGGCCGGCACCTCGCCGTCGAGCAGGATCCGCCCCACCTCGGTCCTTGACTTCATGTGCGGCGACAACTCGCCTTCCGCCGGGTGCAGTCCGCCGAGATACACGATCCGCTGCACGCCGGCCTCCGCGGCGGCGTCGGCCACCAAGTGGGCGATAGCCGCCTCCTGGCCGCCGAAACCCTTCCCGGACGCCATGGAGTGCACCAGGAAGTACAGGGTGTCGATACCGGTGAAGGCAGCCGCGGCGGATTCCCGGTCCGAGAGGTCACCCTGGACGATTTCGACGTCGGACGCCCAGGGCACATCCGAGAGCTTTTCGGGGGAGCGTGCCAGGACGCGCACGCGATGGCCGTCCTCAAGCAGCAGCGGGACAAGCCGTCCGCCGATATAACCGGTGGCTCCAGTGACCAGAATGTGCTGGCTTTCCGTCATTTTTCCAACATACGCGCGCGCCGCCGCGGATGGTCAGGGCAGCCGGACGCTCTGGGCGAAACCTTCCGAAGACTCTTCCGGTTTGCTGTTGCGGTTACCGCCGGATTGATAAGCCCCCTGATGAAATACTGGCATTTGCCCGGTATCCCGGTAAGACTAGGGGGCATGGCGACAGGCGGAGGAAAAAACCAGGAGACCGTCAGTGTGGAGGGGCACCGGCTCCGCCTGACCAACCTGGACAAGGTGCTTTACCCGGAAACGGAGACGACCAAGGCGGATGTGATTGCCTACTACGCTGCCGTGGCCGAGTACATGCTGCCGCACTCCCGCAACCGCGCGGCGACCCGCAAGCGCTGGGTGCACGGTGTGGGAACTCCCGAGCATCCCGGTCAGGTGTTCTTCCAGAAGAACCTCGAGGACTCCGCTCCGTCATGGGTAAAGCGGTTCTCGATCGAGCACAAAACCTCCACCAATACCTACCCGGTGGTGAATGACCTGGCCACGCTGACCTGGCTGGCCCAGTCGGCCGCCCTCGAAATCCATGTGCCGCAGTGGCAGTTCGGGCCGCGCGGCAAGATCGGCAATGCGGACCGGATGGTGCTGGACCTCGACCCCGGTGAAGGGGCGGGGTTGGCCGAATGTGCCCAAGTGGCCCGCCTGGCAAGGGTCATCCTCTCTGACATGGGCCTCGACGCCCGCCCCGTGACCAGCGGTTCCAAGGGCATCCACCTCTATGCCGCGCTGGACGGCAGCCAGAGCTCCGACGACATCAATGCGGTGGCCCATGAGCTGGCCCGCGCCCTGGAGGCAGACCATCCGGACCTGGTGGTCAGCGATATGAAGAAAACGCGGCGCGTGGGCAAGGTGTTGGTGGACTGGAGCCAGAACAACGGCAACAAGACCACCATCTGCCCCTACTCGCTGCGGGGACGGTTCACCCCCACGGTGGCCGCCCCGCGGACCTGGAAAGAACTCGAGGATCCGGATCTCGCCCAGCTGGACTATCTGCAGGTGATGGACCGCGTCCGCAGCGGGTCCGATCCGCTCGCCGGTATGGAAAGCGGAGCCTTCGAGGCAGAGGCACTCGAAGAAGCGGAGACCGGGGACACCGAGGCCGGCTCCGGCGGGGACCGGCTGACCAAGTACCGGAGCATGCGGGACGCCGCAAAGACACCGGAACCCGTCCCGGAGGAACCGTCCACTCCCTCGGAGGGCAACAGCTTCGTTATCCAGGAACACCACGCCCGCCGGCTGCACTGGGACTTCCGCCTGGAGCACGACGGCGTGCTGGTGTCCTGGGCGCTGCCCAAGGGCCCGCCGTCGACGTCCGGAAAGAACAACCTGGCCGTGCAGACCGAGGATCATCCGCTGGATTACGGCAAGTTTGAGGGACATATTCCCAAAGGGGAATATGGCGGCGGGGACGTGACCATCTGGGATCACGGCACGTATGAGCGGGAAAAGTGGCGGGACGGCAAGGAAGTCATCGCCGTGCTCCACGGCCAGCCCGACGGCGGCCTGGCCCGGGAAGGGGCAGCCGACCGGCGCTACGCACTGATCCACACCGGCTCGGGCGGCGACAAGGCCAACAACAACTGGCTGATCCACCTCATGAAGAACCAGCCGAAGCCGGGCGAGAAGGGAACGCCCAAAGCCCCGGAGGACGGGTCCGCCGCCGCTCCTGCGGATGCGCCCGCGGACGCGCCGGAATCGCCCACGGAGTCCGTGGCCGCTGCCGCCCGGACACGTCCCGCCACGGCCGCCGCCCCGGCAAAAACCTCGTCCGTCGACGTCGGGAAGGTGGCCCGCGACGCGGAAGACGCCTCGGTGCCCTCGGTCGAGCCGATGATGGCAACCCTCGGCAGCCGGGCCGAGATCAACAATGACGACGAGTGGGCCTTCGAAATGAAATGGGACGGCGTGCGCGCCGTCGTCACGGTGACGCCGGAAGGCACCCGGCTGATCTCCCGCAACGGCAACGACATGACCGCCGCTTATCCGGAACTGCAGGACCTCAGCGCGCACCTCAACGGGGAACGGGCCGTACTGGACGCCGAAATCGTCGCGCTGAACAAGGCCGGCCGGCCGGACTTCGGCCTGCTGCAGCCCCGCATGCACCTGACCAAACCGCGGGAAATCGCGGCCGCCGCCGGACGGACGCCGGTGCATCTGATGGTCTTTGACCTGCTCTGGCTGGACGGGAACTCGCTGGCGGACCTCACCTACGAACAGCGTCGGGAAATCCTCGAGCAGGCCGTCGAGCCCGTCCCCGGCGGGCACCTCCAGGTTCCCCCCGCACTGGACATGTCCATGGACGAGGCGGTGGCGGCCAGCAGGGAACTGGGGCTGGAAGGCGTGATGGCCAAACGCCGTACGAGCACCTACAACCCCGGCAGGCGTTCCAAGAACTGGGTAAAGCTGAAGAACCAGCTCACCCAGGAGGTAGTGGTGGTGGGCTGGCGGCCGGGGCAGGGCAACCGGCAAAACAAGGTCGGTTCCCTCCTGGTTGCCGTTCCGGACGGGGTGGACCTGAAATACATCGGACGGGTGGGGTCCGGACTGAGCGAGAAGGACCTCGCCACAATCGGTCCGCGCCTGAAGAAGATGTCCCGCAAAACGGCGCCGCTGGACGATGTTCCGTCCGCAGATGCCTCCGATGCCCAGTGGGTGCGGCCGGCACTGGTGGGCGAAGTGACCTTCTCCGAACGCACCGGCACCGGAAAACTCCGCCATCCCGTCTGGCGCGGCCTGCGCCCCGATAAGAAACCGTCCGACGTCGTGGTGGAGACCGCCTAGGCGCACCGCATCACACCGACCGGAAAGGACCCAAGATGACCGAGACCAGTGCTGCCCCGCCGGACCGCATCCCCGGCACCGAACCGCATCCCGACAGTGCCCTGGACGGCGTGGACGCCTGGTGGCGGGCCGCGAACTACCTCTCCGCCGGGCAGATTTACCTGCGGGACAACCCGCTGCTGCGCCGTCCGCTGGAAAAATCCGACGTCAAGGCGCGGCTACTGGGCCACTGGGGGACCACACCCGGACTGAACTTCATCTACGCCCACCTGAACCGGCTGATCCGCGAGCAGAAACGCAACGTCCTGTTCATTACCGGACCCGGGCACGGCGGCCCGGCGAATGTTGCCAACGCCTGGCTGGAGGGCACCTACTCGGAGATCTACAGCCATGTGGGACAGGACGAGGAAGGACTGCGCACCCTGTTCCGGCAGTTCTCCTACCCCGGCGGAATCCCCAGCCATGCGGCCCCGGAGACTCCCGGGTCGATCCACGAGGGCGGTGAACTGGGCTATTCCCTGGCCCACGCCTACGGGGCGGTCTTCGACAACCCGGACCTGGTGGCTGCCACGGTGATCGGCGACGGCGAGGCCGAAACCGGTCCGCTGGCCGCCAGCTGGCATTCCAACAGCTTCCTCGACCCGGCTGTGGACGGAGCGGTGCTGCCCATCCTGCACCTGAACGGCTACAAGATCGCCAACCCCACCGTCCTGTCCCGGATGCCGGAGGAGCAGCTGCTGAAACTGCTCGAAGGCTACGGCTACCGTCCCTACGTGGTGACCGTGGAGGATCCGGCCGCCGTCCGGCAGGCCCACGAGGACTTCGCTGCCGTGCTGGAGACCTGCCTCGCGGAAATCACCGCGATCCAGGAGCCGTACCGCACCGGCGGAAAAACCGCGGTGACCCCGGACATCCCGGGCGCCGACGCCATGGAGCAGCACGCTCCGCGCTGGCCGATGATCGTCTTCCGCTCGCCCAAGGGCTGGACCGGGCCGGCCGTCGTCGACGGACTGCAGGTCGAGGGCACCTGGCGCGCGCATCAGGTGCCGCTGACCGAGATCCACGACAACCCGGAGCATCTGGCCCAGCTGCAGGAATGGCTGCAGTCCTACCGGCCGGAGGAGCTGTTTGACGCTGAAGGCCGGCTCGTCGAAGAGATTGCCGCGCTGGCCCCGGAAGGGGACCTGCGGATGAGCGCGACGCCGTACGCCAACGGCGGGCGCCTACTCCAGGACCTGCACCTGCCGGAGTACGCGGACCATGCGGTGAAGATCGACCACCCGGGTTCCGAGCGGGTCAGCCCGATGTTCAACCTGGGCGGCTACCTGCGTGAAGTGATCCGGAAGAATCCGTCCAACTTCCGGATCTTCGGGCCGGATGAGACAGCGTCCAACCGGCTGCAGGCCGTCTACGACGTCACGGACAAGGCCTGGCAGCAGCGGATTGACGAACTCGATGAACACCTGGCCCGCAGCGGACGCGTGGCCGAGGTGCTCAGCGAGCACCTGTGCGAGGGCTGGCTGGAGGGGTACCTGCTGACCGGCCGGCACGGCGTGTTCAACTGCTACGAAGCGTTTGTGCACATTGTGGATTCCATGTTCAACCAGCACGCCAAGTGGCTGAAGGTCAGCCGCGGGCTGAGCTGGCGCCAGCCGGTCGCGTCGTTGAACTACCTGCTCTCCAGCCACGTCTGGCAGCAGGACCACAACGGGTTCTCGCACCAGGACCCCGGTTTCATTGACCATGTGGTGAACAAAAAGGCAGACGTCATCCGGGTCTACCTGCCGCCGGACGCCAACACCCTGCTGGCGGTGGCCGGGAACATCCTGGACAGCCGGGACCGGGTCAACGTGGTGGTCTCCGGCAAGCAGCCGGCCCCGGTCTGGCTGGATCCGGAGCAGGCGCTGCTGCATGTGGAGCGCGGCATCGGCATCTGGGACTTCGCCGGCAGCGAAGGTGCGGGTCCGGGCACCCGGACCGATCCCGACGTCGTGATGGCCTGCGCCGGCGACGTGCCGACCCTGGAAACAGTGGCCGCTGCCGCGCTGCTGAAGGACCAGCTCCCGGAGCTGAAAATCCGGGTGGTCAACGTGGTGGACCTGATGGTGCTGCAGGATCCGCGCGAGCATCCGAACGGGCTTTCCGACCGGGATTTCGACACCCTGTTTACGCAGGATAAGCCGGTGGTTTTCGCCTACCACGGCTATCCGTGGCTGATCCACCGCCTGACCTACCGGCGCACCAACCACGACAACCTGCATGTGCGCGGGTACAAGGAAGAAGGCACCACCACCACGCCGTTCGACATGGCCATGCTGAACCAGATTGACCGGTTCCAATTGGCCATCGACGTGCTGGACCGGGTAGCGTCGCTGGGATCGACGCAGGCGTCCTTCCGGCAGCATTTGCAGGACGAACGGGCACGTGCCCGGCAGTACACCCGCGACGAAGGGCAGGATCCGCCGTACATCACCGGCTGGAACCTGCAGGAAGCAGAGCAGGACACGCCAGGCTGAGTTTCACCGGCCGGGCGCGGTACGCACAGGCTTCGGCGGCGCCCGTAAGGGGCAGCCCGCCGTGGAAAAAGTACTATCCATCCATCGAAGGAGAGTTCATTGACCACTGATCAGACGAGCGTTGTAGTTTCCCGGGTCATCGATGCCTCGGCAGCAGACATCTTTAACCTGTTGTCCAACCCCGAGCGCCACCACGAGCTGGACGGTTCCGGCATGGTCGTTTCGGACGAGAAGACCGACCGCATTACGGCTTCCGGCCAGGTCTTCAAGATGAACATGCACAACGAAAAAATGGGCGATTACCAGACGGAAAACCACGTCACCGGGTACGACCACAACAAGCTGCTGGCCTGGCAGACCGCCCCGGCCGGCACCGAGCCCATGGGCTGGCAGTGGGTCTGGGAACTTCAGGCCGACGGCGCCGATTCCACCGAGGTGACCCTGACCTATGACTGGTCCCACGTCACCGACAAGGAAACCCTGAAGAAGGTTTCCTTCCCGATGGTGTCCAAGGACGACCTTGAGGACTCGCTGAACAAGCTCGCCGCAGCGGTGTCCGGAGCCTAGGGGCTTTTTTTAGAACGTACGACGGCGGCCGGTGCCTTCCTTCGGGAGGGCGCCGGCCGCCGTCGTGTAGGGTGGCGCAATGATTCGTGAAGGCACACCGCTGGACATCCCCCAACTCGCCCGGCTCCGGGCTGCCTGGGCGGCCGAGGCGGGCGGGGACGGCCCGGCTGATGCGGGCTTTGTGGCCGAGTTCAGCACGTGGCTGGCAGCCAACCCGCGTACCTTCTTCGTCGCCGTTGGCGATGCCGGCGACGCCCTGGTCGGTATGGTGAACCTGTCGATCTTCGAGCGTATGCCGAAACCGGGCAGGCCGGCCTCCGTCTGGGTTTACCTGGCCAATGCCTACGTGCTGCCCCCGCACCGCAACGCGGGGGTGGGCAGCGGCCTGGTGTCCGCGGCGGTCGACTATTCACGGGGCATCGGGGCGGCGCGGATTGTCACCTCTCCGTCTGAGGCGTCGAAGAACTTCTACGCGCGGCAGGGTTTTGAGGCGGCTGAGGAACTGGCCGTCTACCGGTTCTGACCCGCGGCAAGGACCGGCAAAAATCGCGACGGCGGCCGGCACCTTCCGCGGAGGAAGGCACCGGCCGCCGGCGTTGTAGATCAGCGGGATTAGACCGCGGACCAGCCGCCGTCCGACGGCAGGATGGCGCCGTTGATGTTCACGCCGTCATCGCTGAGCAGGAACGTGATGGAGGCCGCGAGGTCCTCCGCCGAGGCCAGGCCCGGAATATTCACGCGTGCCGGGGACAAGCGCGCCTCGCCGTACTCGCTGGTCTTGCCGCCCATCGGAATGCCGGTGGCTACGCCGCCCGGAGCAACGGCGTTTACGCGTATGCCTTCGCGGGCATACATAAACGCGGTGCTGCGGGTAATGCCGACGACGGCGTGCTTGGACGCCGTGTAGGCCACACCGGAGGCGGAGCCGCGCAGGCCGGCCTCGGAGGTGATGTTCACAATCGAGCCCTTGCGTGCTTCGAGCATGGTCGGCAGCACGGCGCGGGTCAGACGCATTAGGCCTTCCACGTTGACGGCGAAGATCTTCTGCCACATGGCATCGGAGACCTCGTGCAGCGGGGAGAAGTCATCGTTGATGCCGGCCACGTTGGCCAGGCCGTCAATCTTGGTGCCGGCAGCGGCCATGATGCTGTCGATGGCGGCGGCGTCGGTCAGGTCGCCCGCCACCGGAACAATGGCCTCGCCCAGTTCTTCGGCGAGTTCCTTGATCTTCACCTCGGCGATGTCGACGGCAATCACGCGGCCGCCTTCACGGGCAATGCGGCTGGCGGTGGCACGGCCGATGCCGGAACCGGCGCCGGTGACAATGACGGTGCGGCCTTCGAAGCGGCCTTCAACGGTCGGCAGGACGGTTTCGGCGATCTCGGGCATCACGCCGCCGTTGGCCTGCTTCACGAGTTCATCCACGGCAGCCTGCGGGAACTTGCCCTGGCTGAGGTCAACCAGCTGCTGCAGCTTCATGGTCAGGGCGGGGCCGAGTGTGTTCTCGTCGCTTCCGGCCTGCGCAAGGAAACCGCGGATGGCGGGGCCGCCGGCGGGGTGGTCGAGCCACTGCTGGACGGTGTTCTGGGCGGTGATGGGCGAATTGGCCACGAACCGGTCCTTTCGATCGGGGAGCGGCCGTAATCTGCGGCCGCCGGTATCGGCAGCTCACCACGATGGTTACACGTGTAAGTTGCCTGTATCGTCAGACTACCGGAGAAATCTCCAAGGGATAAGGGCTGGCACCGCCGAGTTTGGGCGGGTCGCAAGGGCAAAGCGAAAGAGGGACGGGATGAACCGCAGGGTCACGTCCAACGACGTTGCGCAGGCCGCGGGCGTCTCCCGTGCCACCGTCAGTTACGTGCTCAACGGCCGTGCCGGGCAGAGTATCTCCTCCGCGACGCAGGACCGGGTGCTGGCCGCAGCGCGCTCACTCGGGTACACGCCGTCGACGGCTGCCCGCACCCTGCGCCGCGGCCGCAGCGATCTGGTCCTGATGCTGCTGCCGCCCGAGCCCCTGGGCCGCGCCCTGGCCATCATGATCGATGCCGCCTCCGAGGAAGTGGAACGGCAGGGACTGCGTCTGGTGGCGCACCGCCTGCCGGTGCAGGGGGGAGCGCCGTCCCTGGTGCAGTCGCTGGCTCCGGCAGCGCTGATCCTCCTCACCCCGCTCCCGGAACCGGAACTGGCAGCCCTGGCGGCCAGCGGCATCAAGGTTGCGTCCCTGCATCAGGCGCTGGAAGACCCGCTGGCGCCGGACCTCGGCATCGGGGCATGCCAGGTACAGCACCTGGCCGCGGCGGGCCACCGGCGGATCGGCGTGGCGGTTCCACCGGAGTCCGGTTACGCCTGGCGGGTGGATGTCCGGCTGGCAGCAATTGCAGACGCCTGCCGCCGGCTTGGGCTTCCGCAGCCCGACGTCGCCCGGCTGGGCCTGGATGCAGGGGAGGCGGCGGCCGTCGTCGACCGCTGGAGAGCAGGACCGCAGCCGGTGACCGCAGCCTGCGCGTTCGACGACGAGCACGCCTTCGCCCTGCTGGCCGGGCTGGCCGCGCACGGACTGAGTGCGCCGGAGGACCTGGCGGTGATTGGAGCTGAGGACATTCCGCTGGCGTCGCTGGCGGTGCCGCCGCTGACCACGGTACGGATGGACGCCCGGGAGCTGGGGGAACGCTTCGCGCGGATGGCCGTGGCTCCGCTTGACGCTCCGCTGGGCGCGCCGGAATCAGGTGCGGAATCTGCCGTGCAGCCGGCTCAGCCTAGCCTGCCGCCGGTCCGGCTGGTGCGGCGCGTCTCGGCCTGACAGAGCGGCCGGTAACCCGGCGCGGAACCCGTCAGCCATGCGGCCAGTTCGCCACTGCCTGCTCGACGGCCCGCCGTTTGGCTGCCGAGACCCGTTCCACCAGATCGATTACCGGTTCCGGGGTGGCCCGGGACGTGCGGGGCAGCCGCCAGGTTCCCACGGCCACGCCGTCGTCGAGCACGGCCGGGCGGAACACCCCGTTGCCTCCCGGGACAATTGCCGCCAGCATCGCCGGGCTGGCAACCAGGGAACGGTCCGCGTAACCGAGGATCCACTCATCGAACGCCGGCACCAATGACACTCCGGAAGGTTCCGGAATCTCCGGCTCACCGATGATCCATGCCGGCCGACCGTCCACTTCCACCTGCACCAGGTCCGCCACGCCGGCTGCCGCCTTGCGCACCACGGTCTTGGGCAGCTTGGTCCACCAGGCCAGATCCGCTTCGGTGACCGGACCGCGGGCCAGCACGAAGCCGCGCACCAGGGCGGTAAGATCGCCGTCGCCCGCGCCCGGGCCGACGGCGCCCGGTGCCGTGAGGGTGAGGAGTTGCTGGCTACCGGAAAACCGTCCCCAGTGCGCCAGGCCCTCCACGCAGAGGTGCATCAGCAGGTGGTACCCGCGTCCGTCGGAGGTGTCGATCCCCGCAGCTTCCCAGAGTTCCAGCGCTTCGGAGCGCCCCAGGGGCCGCTCGCCCAGCGCCTCGCGCAGGGTGTCCCGTCCCCGCGCGAGTACCGTCTCCTCAAGCCCCAGCTCGGCCCGGCGTCGGGCAGTCATGGTTCGGACCCGATCCGCAGTAAAGGACAGCAGGGCAGCCAGATGCTCCGGCGTGGTGGCGAACAGGGTGCCGCGCATCGGCCAGCCGCGCACCAGTTCGCCGCGGTCAAACGCGTCGCGGACGTCCTGGACGGTGGTTCCGGGGCGGGAGCGGACGGCAATGGCCCGCAGCACTGCGGGCAGGTCCTGGCCCTGCAGTGCGACAGCGCGCCGCACGACGTCGGCTGGGGACAGATCCGAACCGCCCAGCAGTTGGGAAGAGCGCCGCATCCGCCGTGCATCCTGCCCTGAAAGAGAAATGACCACGGGGCAAAGCTATGCGGGCACAGCGGTGCCGGGCAAGGTTCCGGGGACCGGCTACTGCCCCTGGTCTGCTTCCCGTGCCCGGTAAAGCTGCATCAGCCGGTAACGGCGGCCCAGGGACTCCCGGCGGGGTTTGACCGGTGCATCCTCCGGTTCGGCCGTGAGGTCGATGTGTTCCTTGCCGAAACGCCAGAGCAGCAGGTCATCGAGCAGCCGGTCCGGTCCGGGGGAGTAGCGGTGGTCCAGGGCGGCGCGGACCTTGGTGATGGCTTCGGCCTGCAGCAGCCCGGCCAGGTCCATGGTGGTCTTCATGCCGTGCGCGGCCAGCATTTCCGCTGCCCACCCCCAGTCATCACCGGACTTGCGGTTGACGTGCGGGAGCAGTGTCATCCAGATGTCCCGGATCCGGTTCGGAGTCAGCGGTGCACTGCCCTGGCCTTCCTCGTCCCAGAAGCCGGTGACGGTTTCGTAGCGTTCGTGCAGTTCGGCAAAGGCGGTTTCCACCGTCTCCAGCATGGCCGCGGTTGCCGTGAACTGCCGGTCGAAATACGGGCTCCAGGCTCGTGGATCGCCGGCCTTGAACCGGATGTCGTGCTCGATCTCGGACCAGGCATGGGCCAGCACGGTACGGATCTGCACTTCGAACAGGTAGCTGCCGTTGGGCCGCTGGTCCGGGTCAAGCAGCTTGTGGTAGTTCCGCACAGTCTCGTTCTGGATGGTCCGCAGGATCAGGTGCCGGCTGGAGTAGCCGTACGTACCGGATTCAATGGAGCCAATGTCCTTCTCGCGGTCGCCGCGGCAGTCGAACTCCGCCCGCTGCCGCTTGATCAGGTTCGCTGCTTCATCGACTTCGTGCGGCAGCGTCATGATGATGCGCAGGCCTACGAGGTCGGTGAGGTTGCGCAGCGGCTCCGGGAACAGCAGGGAGGGCAGCTCGCCGGGGTGCTCCGGGGGCAGCATCCGGGAGGCCTTGTCCCGGAATGACTCCACGCTCTTGGTGCGCGAGGCAACGAACAGCGGCTTGACCGGACTGTCGGCAAAGACAGCGCGAAGATTCGCTTCCATCTCCGCGGTAACCGCTTCCAGTCCCGGCCGGACCCGGGCGTACTCATCGGTACTGGCCTGGACTGTGGGCCGCAGCCGCTCATCCAGTGTGTCCCACGCGCTCAAAGCTGTTTCCCTTTCCCCTGCCTGCCCCCAGCCTATGGCACGGCGTTTATCCGACTCCGGCGATAGGCTCCCTATCAGATTAAGCCCCGCGAGCAGAAGGAAGATCATGCCAGCGCCTGCACTGCCTATTTCCTACGGGCCGGACCCGGACCAGTACGCCGAACTTACCCTTCCGGAAAGCGGTGCCGCGGCGCAGGCCGTTGTGGTCATCATCCACGGCGGATACTGGCGTGCAGCCTATGACGCGGAACTGGGCCGGCCGCTGGCTGCGGACCTGGCCGCCCGCGGGTTTGCCGCCTGGAACCTGGAGTACCGGCGGGCCGGCAAAGGCGGCGGCTGGCCGGAAACGTTCGAGGATGTCTGCGCCGGAATCGACGCGCTGTCCCCGGCGGCACGGGAGCACGACGTCGACCTCTCCCGGGTGGTCCTCCTGGGCCACTCCGCCGGCGGACACCTGGCCGTGCTGGCCGCGGCACGGACCGATCCGCACGTTGTGCCGGCCGGCGTCGTCAGCTCCTCCGGCGTCCTGAACCTGGCCGAGGCCCACGAACTGGGCCTGAGCAACGGCGCGGTCCGGAACTTCCTCGGCTGCACGCCGGAAGAGGATCCCCGGCGTTACCGGGACGCGGACCCTATGTGCGCACTGCCGCTGCCGGTTCCGGTGTGGGCGCTGCACGGCGAGGAAGACAGCACGGTGCCGCTCAGTTCCTCCAGCAGCTGGGTGGACGCTGCCAAGGCAAGCGGTACGGAGGCTCAGCTGCGCCTCATTCCCGGCGACCACTTCGCGATGATCACCCCCGGCACCCCGGCATGGGACGCCGTCGTCGAGGCGGTCCGTGAGGCGGCCGGAATACCTGTTCCTTAAGGCAAGCGGAAGACTGCTCTGTTAGGTTGGCAGTGTGCTTACAGTTATTGGGGAAGCCCTTGTTGATGAAGTAGTCAGCGACACGGCGCCGCGGCGAACACACCCCGGCGGCAGCCCGCTGAATGTAGCTGTGGGCGTGGCGCGGCTGGGCCGGCCCGTGCAGTTTGTGGGCCGCTTCGGTTCGGACACCTACGGGGCGATGATCGCCGAGCACCTGCGGACCAATTCCGTGCTGACCGCCTTCGAAGCCGATGACCTGCCGACCAGCGTGGCCACGGCCGTGCTGGATCCGGTGGGCGGCGCCCGGTACACCTTTGACCTGGAATGGCAGCTGCCGGGCCTTGCGGAGGATCTTCCGGCCCTGCTGGACGGCACCACCATGCTGCACACCGGTTCCATCGCGTCCATGCTCTCGCCCGGTGCGAGCCACGTGCTGCGCGCCGTGGAACAGGCGCGGCCCGGCTGCACCATCACCTACGATCCGAACTGCCGGCCGACCATCATCACCGACGTCTCCTACGCCCGCGAACAGGCCGAGAAATTCGTCGCCCTCGCCGACGTCGTCAAGGCCTCCGACGAAGATCTGCAGTGGCTGTATCCGAACGAATCTGCGGAGGAATCCGCCCGGCGCTGGCTCGATGCGGGCCCCTCGCTGGTAGTGGTCACCCGGGGCTCGAAGGGACCGTGGGCCGTGGCCGCGGCCGGTGAATGCGAAGTCGCCGCACCGACCGTCAGCGTGGTGGATACCGTGGGTGCCGGGGATTCGTTTATGTCCGCCCTCCTGGTGGGGCTGATGGACCGCGAGCTCGACGGCGGTGCCCGCCGCAGCGAGCTGGCCCGGATCGGCGTCGGCGAACTGCAGCAGCTGCTCTCCTTCGCCGCGCGCGCAGCAGCCGTCACCGTTTCCCGCGCCGGAGCCAACCCGCCCTACCGCCGCGAAGTTCCCTGATCCCGCCGCACGCCGCGGCCCCGATGCCAACTACCCGAAAGGAAATCAGTGGAAAGCCGAGACCCCTACGAGGCGCTGCCGCAGGTGCCGGAGTTCACCGTCGAGAGTGAAGAATTCGCGAACGGAGGCACGTTCGCACCGGCGCAGTACAGCGCCAAGATGGGCGTAGCCGACGGCGGCGATGCCTCGCCGCAGCTGACCTGGTCCGGCTTCCCGGAACAGACCCGCAGCTTTGCCGTGACGATGTATGACCCCGACGCACCCACCGCCAGCGGCTACTGGCACTGGGCGGCCTTCAACATCCCCGCCTCGGTCACGGGTCTCGCCGCGGATGCCGCCAATACGGGGCAGATGCCCGCCGGCACCGTGCAGTTGGCCAACGACGCCGGATTTGCCGGCTTCGTGGGCGCGGCCCCGCCCGCAGGGCACGGACGGCACCGCTACTTCGTGGTGGTCCACGCCGTGGATACGGAGGAACTGGACGTCCCGCCGGACGCCACACCGGCTGCCCTGGGCTTCGCGCTCTTTACCCATACCCTGGCGCGCGCCACGATGATCGGCACAGCGGAAATCCGCGAGGACTAGCGTCCCGCAGGCAGTCCCGCTGGGGAGGCTCCGCGCCGTTCCGGTCCCTGCCGGGGCCGGAAGTAAGCTTGATGGCATGCAGGAACAGCGGCTGCCGGTACGGCTGATAGCAAGTGACATGGACGGCACCATCGTGGGTGCGGACAACAGTATCAGCGACCGGACCGTGAGGGCTTTCCGTGCCTGCATGGCAGCAGGAATCGACGTTGTCTTCGTGACCGGGCGCCCGCCCCGCTGGCTGGACCCGCTGCGCGAGCGGATCGGGCATGTTGGTACTGTGATCTGCTCCAACGGGGCCATCACTTATGACCTGGCAGCCGAGCGGGTCATTTCGACGCAGCTGCTCCCGCTGGAGCAGATGTTCGCCGCCGCGGAGGTCATCCGGGGCCTTTTCCCGCGGGCACGTTTCGCGGCGGAGACGGTGGACGGCCTGCATCTGGAGGACGGCTTCGTGGACACCGGATCCGTGGAACTCCTCGGCGGCATAGTGCCCGGCCCGCTGCACGAATCCCTTGCGGGCCAGCCCGGTGTGGCGAAGTTCCTCGCCCGGGGAACCGACATCTCGCCGGACGAGTTCCTGCGCCGGGTGGCGCCGGCGGTAGCCGAACTGGTGGAAACCACCCATTCGGCACCGCGGATGCCGCTGCTGGAAATGTCCCTGCCGGGCCTGAACAAGGCCGCCACGCTGGCCCGTTACGCCAAGGGGAAGGGCATTAGCGCGGCAGAGACCATAGCTTTCGGCGACATGCCCAACGACATCTCCATGCTGGACTGGGCCGGCCGGGGCTACGCGATGGCAACCGGCCACCCGGATGCCCGCCAGGCGGCGGACTACACGGCACCGGGCTTCACGGACGACGGCGTGGCGGTGATCCTTGAGCGGCTGCTCGATGTTCGGGAAGCCTCCGCAGAAGCTGGTGCGCGGTAATCACCACCGCGAGCCAGGCCGCTCCGAGCGTCCAGGCCACCAGCACATCCGTCAGCCAGTGGTGGCCCAGGTAGACCCGGCTCAGGCCCACGGCAAACGTGAAGACCGCTGCCGCCAGCCCTGTGAAGACCTTCGCCCAGCGGTTATGCACGTGCAGGATCACCAGATAGGCCAGGATCCCCGCGATGACGATCGAGTTCAGGGTGTGTCCGCTCGGAAACGAGGCGGATGATTCGTACGGCGGAACGGCATCCGCCAGTTCCGGCCGGGTACGCCCGATCAAAGCCTTTCCGGTGACCGTCATGAGCAGAGAACCGGCGGCTGCAGCCGCCGTGAGGATCAGCGGCGTCCAGGAGCGCCAGCGCAGGCACATAACGAGCACCACGAGCCCGGCGATGACGGGCATACCGATGGTCCCGGCAAGATTGGTGAAACCGGTGACGGCGGCATCCAGCGCGGGAGTGCGCAGCCCCAGCGCCGCTTCCAGTGCCGGCCGGTCCAGGCCCGCCACGCCGTCCGCGTCGGTAACCGAGTCATAGACCTCCGCGGACACGAGAGTCAGGGCCAATGCCGGCAGGAGGCCGACGGCCAGGATCACCAGCAGGGTCACATGCGGCGAGGTTGCGCGGCTGATTGCATGCAGCAGCCGCCTAAGCGGATTTGCGGCGGGGGAGGGATGTTGCGCGGGGTCCAAGCTCATGGCTCAAGTATGCCAAGCCGCCTGCCCAGCCAGTCCAGATTGTTCTCCAGCCCGGCCCGCCAGACCTGCCAGGAGTGTCCGCCCGGAAGTTCCTGGAACTGCACGTCCGCGCCGGCTGCCCGGGCCGCGTCATACACCTGCCTGCCTTCCGGCGCGTACACCTTGTCCTCGCGGCCGACGACGACGATCCCGGCAAGGTCCGGAAACGACATCCGGCGAAACCGGTCCACGGCATTCTGTTCTGCAAAAGCGGCCTTGTCGCCGCCGAAGTAGGTGTCCAGCAGGGCCTGCTGCCCGTCCGCATCGGTGGGCTGGTTCTCTCCGGCGATATCCAGGAACGTGGGATAGACATCGGGGTGGTTTGCCGCCAGCTGCACGGCGCAGGTGCCACCGAACGAATACCCCGCGATCGCCCATTGGTGCGCCCCGGACGTCCCGGCCCCCAGTTGCTGCCGTACCCAGGCGGGAAGGTCCCGGGCCAGATAGGTTGCCGAGTCGCTGACCTTGGTGTCCAGGCACAGCGGCCAGTCGGGGTTGGAGTCATTGCTGGCGTCGGGCATTACGACAATCGGAGCCAGACCCGCATGGCGGGCGGCAAAGCCGTCCATCATTTCGGCTATCCGGCCGCTGACCAGCCAGTCATTCGGGGAGCCCGGCTGGCCGTGGATCAAAACCAGCACCGGCAGGCTGACGGCACCCGGGTCCGCCAGATAGGCCGGCGGAAGATAGATCAACGCGGGGTGGGACGCGTATCCAGAGGCTGCCGCCGGGATTTCTGCCCGGTAGACCCTGCCTTCGCCGGGCAGGTTCGACGGCGGCGACCAGCTGTTTTCGGAGGCAGCGGGCCGGTCTGCTCCTGCGTCGGCGGGAGCGGGAATGGGATCATCCGTGGCCGTGGGCGGGTCCAGGAGGGATCCAACCGTGGGGTATTGGTTGTAGGCGAGGTTCACCGTGCAGGCCAAACCCAGCAGTATTCCGAGCCCCGCCGCAATGCCCGCTACCCGGCGGGACAACGGGGTGCCTGGAGCTGCCATGAGCCCGGACGCCAACTGAAGCCCCAGGATTGCCAGGGCAGAGTAGAGGTAGAGCGTCCGCGGAAGCGAAGCATTCCACCAATGGAATATAACTTCTGCCAGCACATAAAGCAGTGCGGTGCAGACCGCCGCAACTACTGCGTAGACCAGGATCCGGCGCAGGCCCAGCCGCCTCCCCGCAATCCCGAGCCAGAGAAGCGCAGCCGCGCCCAGTGCCAGAGCGAGGACGGGAAGGATCCCGTCAACCAGGGACAGGGCCATCACGGCCGGGGCGTCCTCATGCGGTACGGTCCACGATCCGGCGGGCCAGCGACAGCCCCTGCCCCAAAGACAGGTCCGGGACATAGGCCCGCGCCAGTGCGTTGGCGATGGCGGGCAGGGACGCCGGGTCTCGATAGGTCATAAACAACGGCAGGTACTCCGGGGCGAACTTGGCCTTGAACGCCAGCAGGGACCGGAAGCCGTACACCGGTTCCAGGGTTTCCCCCAGCCGGTCCAGCAGCCGGTCCATCATGGGCTGCCCCTCCCCGGTTCCGTCGTCGTCCGTCTCCCCGTAGGCACGGGCCAAGGGTGCGCCGGAAAGGCTGAGGAAAGAAAAGCCCTCGTCCTGGAGGGACAGTGCCGCGGACGCGATGAGGAAGTCCATCCCCAACCGGAAGCCGCTGCTGCGCCTGCGCATAAAATCCAGCGTCCAGCCCTCTACCGCTCCGTTCCGGTACACCGGGAGCCAGGACGTCACCGCATGCACGGTACCGTCTTCGTCGATGGCCAGCAGGCAGCGCACCTCCGGGTCATCCACTTCTTCCAGCCCGCCCAGGGTAAAGCCCATCTCCGGCATGTCCTTGTCCGCCACCCACTCCTCCGAAATGGCGTGCAGCTGGTCCTTCACTGCCAGCGGTGCGGCAGGATAACGGGTCCACTCAGCACGGATGCCCTGCCTGCGGGCATGGTTCATGGCGGTGCGGATGTCCTGGAACCTCTTGCCCTTGAACGCGAGGGAGCCCAGCTGGAGTACGGTTTCCTCGGCCACCTGGAGCGAGGAAAAACCCAACCCCCTGCTGATGTCCCGCACCTGGGTACCCACGGAGTAGAAACACGCGGTGATGCCGTTCGCGGTGCAGAAAGCCGAGAAGCCCTCGACGGCGCTGTGCAGCTCATCCCGGGGTCCCACCGGCTCTCCGACGCTCAGCGCCACCCCGCTATCGATCCGGTAGGCAACATAGGAATTCCCGCTGGGGGAAAACCAGTAGTTGTTGCCCGCCCAGAGGGTCATCCAGGCCATGGTGCTGCCGCCGTGGCTTCGAAGCATCGAACGGGCGCGGTCCGCATCAGCAGTTGCCGGGCTGTAAGGCGGAACCAGGAAGGAACGCAGCAGCAGGACGCACACCAGGATCCAGAAGGCCACCCCGACTCCTTCATACAGGAGAACCGCTGGCAGGCTCTCCGGCACAATGCCGGGGGCCCGGCTGGTCACCTCGAGGACGGGAAGGAAACGTCCGGGAAGATCCGCCGCGAGCAGTGCGGGGGTCGCGGGCGGCGAGAAACCGTTCCGGTTCACCAGGCCCACGCCCAGGTAAAGTGCGGCAAGCAAAACGGCCGCCGGGACGGCTGTGCCCGCCAACCGCCGATAGGTGCCGACAGGCGCGGAAACCGTGAAGAGTCCGCGGGTCAAAGCCAGGAGCACCAGCACCGCCAACGGAACGGCCATAGGCAGTACCAGTGCGATGTAACTTCCGGTGCCGGGGGCCACGGTGCCCGGTTCCTCCCCGGTCAATAGCCGGCCGATCCGCACCGCGGCCAGCACCGTCATGGCCCCCTGCAGCAGCAGTGCGGCCAGCCAGGCGAAGCGGCGCCCGCGCCGAAGTCCGTCGGAAAAAACAGCCAGCAGCACCAGGGGCAGGGTAGCCAGGAAGAATGCGGCCGGGCCGGCACGCAGCTGGACACGCGCGGCGATGCACCGCGCTGAATCCGCCGCTTCACCGCACAGTTGCTCCAGCTCTGCCGGAGTCCTCACCTCCACGTCCGTAAAGAGGTACCGCAGTACCGAAAGCGGTCCCACGGCCTGGCTGCTCAGGGCGCTGATTACCGGGCCCGCGGCGGAAGCCAGCACAACCAGGGCCACCAGCACCCGCGCCTCCCGCCTGCTGCTCACCAGCCTGCGCGGAATTGAAGGCCGACGACCCGCAAGGTAGGGCCCGGCCAGTGCGCCGGCAGCGGCCGCGCCCAGAACCGTCAGGGAGGAGAAGGTTCCGCCGTAGAGCGCCAGTAGTATCAGCAGCGTAAACAGGGTGAGCCGCAGGCGGCGACGCCACAGGGTCCCCAGCCGGGCACTGGCAGCAGCGGCCGCGGCAGCCAGGAAAGCCACGGGACCCACGAAGGACTCGGAGACAAGGGCACGGGACCAGTCGCCGATCGAGGCACTGGTCAGGTAGGCGAAGCCGGTGGAAAGCAGCAGGCCCGTGATCTGGCCGCCGAAACCGGCCAACAGGAACCGTCCGGTTCCCAATAGCCGCTCGCTGGGTAACCCGGCCAGCAGAGCCAATAGGGTACCGCCGAGGTAGCCGGCCGGTCCTCCCGCCCAAAAGCAGGACAGGAGCAGGGGCGCCGGATTGCCGGCCAGGGTTTTCACGGAGGCGGCCGCCCAATCCAGCAACGGTCCTTCCGGGCCGCGGAAGGATGTGAACGCCCCCAGGATCCAGAACAAGGCAATGAAGGTGAGGGTGGCAGGAGCCCTGCCGGCACTTCTCCGCAGGCGCCGGAGCGGCCAGCGTGCTCCGAAGCGGCGCCACACGGGAAGTTTGTCAGGCACGGTACTGACCTCCACGGAACAAGGCGGCTGCAGGGACTGCTGCCGGTCGAGGTGCTGCCAGTCTAGGCGCGTGCGGCCGGGCGCGGCCCGTCCCCGTACAGTCCGGCCCTTGGTAAGGTACGAATGTGCTGGCTACTTATCCATATTTCCGTGCGCCCCGCGACAACGAAACGGCGCCCCCGGAGTCCCCGCCGGCACCCATCGCCCTGGCGCACCGCGGCTTTTCCCCCGACGGCTACGAAAACACGCTTTCGGCATTCCGCGCCGCCGCGGACCTGGGGCTGAGCTACCTGGAAACGGATGTGCGCACCAGCCGCGACGGCATCCTGATGGCCTTCCACGACGAAACCGTGGACCGCCTTTCCGGCGGCGTGGTGGGCAAAATCAGCCAGCTCACCCGAAAAGAACTCGACGAGGTACTGGTGGGCGGGGCGGAACGGATCCCCACCTTCGAAGAACTCCTGACCGAGTGGCCCCAAATGCGGCTGAATGTAGACGTCAAGGACGCTGCCGGAGCAGCACTGCTCGCAGCCCTGATCGAAAAACACTCCGCCCATGACCGGGTCCTGGTGGCGTCCTTCTCGGACATCCGCCGGCTTAGCGCCCTGCGCCGGTTGGGCCGGCCGGCTGCCAGCTCCGCCGGCAGTGCCCTGACCGCAGCGCTGCGTCTGCTCGCCCCGCTGGGTGCAGCCGCGGTCCTCGCCCGGTTGGGCCGTTTCCAGTGCGTTCAGGTTCCGCTGCGCTTCGGCCCCCTGCGCGTGGTGACGCCGGGTTTTGTCCGCAGCTGCCACCGCGCCGGAATCCAGGTCCACGTCTGGACGGTGAACGACGCGCCCACCATGAACCGGCTGCTGGACCTCGGGGTGGATGGCATCGTTTCGGACCGTTCGGACATTCTCGTGGACGTCCTCAAAGACCGCGGGCAGTGGCGGTAACGACTACTTGGAAGGTCTTGTCCGTCCCTACTGGCAGGATAAGGGCATGCGTGTAGTTATTGCTCCGGACAAATTCAAAGGATCACTCACCGCCGCGGAGGCCGCGGCGGCCATGGGTGAAGGCGTGCGGGCGGTCTACCCGGAAGCCGAAGTCACCGCTGTACCGGTGGCGGACGGCGGCGAGGGCACCCTTGACGCTGCACTCGTAGCAGGGGCCGAGGCCCGCACCGCCCGGGTCCGGGGACCGCTGGGGCGGGAAATCACCGCCGTCTGGGCGCTCAGCGGAGATACTGCCCTGATCGAAACCGCGCGGGCCAGCGGATTGACGCTGCTGGATCCCACCCCCGAGACCGCGCTGGCGGCCACCAGCTACGGCAGCGGGCAGCTGATCAGTGAGGCACTGGATGCAGGTGCACGCACGATCATCCTCGGAATCGGCGGCTCGGCCATGACGGACGGTGGGGCCGGCGCCTTGACGGCCCTGGGCTTGAAGATCCTCGACGACGCCGGCGCGCCGGTGCCTCCCGGGGGAGCGGCCCTGGCGCAGGCCGTCTCCCTGGACGCCGCCGGCCTGGACCCCCGGCTGGCCGGCGTGGATCTGAAGATTGCCGCCGACGTAACGAACCCGCTGCTCGGCCCGGAAGGCACGGTGGCCGTGTTCAGCGGCCAGAAGGGTGCCGACTCCCGGGCGCAGTCGGTCCTCGAGGACGCACTGGGTAACTGGGCAGGACTGCTGAAGTCCGCGACCGGCGTCGACGTCGACATTCCAGGCGCCGGCGCGGCAGGCGGCTTTCCATCCGGGTTCCTGGCGTTCACCGGCGCGTCGCTGAACCCCGGGTTCGAACTGCTCAGCGCGTTCACCGGGCTGGACCTGGCGCTTACGCGCTGCGACCTGGTGCTCACGGGCGAAGGCTCCCTGGATGAGCAGTCCCGCTACGGCAAGGCACCCCTGGAGGTGGCGGCCCGGGCCAGGGACGCCGGCATCCCCGTGGTGGCCGTGGCGGGCCGGATCACCCTGACCCCTGACCAGCTGCAGGAGTACGGAATTGTTGCGGCCGTCAGCCTGCTGGATGTGGTCCAGCGGCCGCAGGATGCCATGGAGCAGGCGGCAAAGTACGTGGCGTGGGCTACGCGCCAGGCTCTCGAAGGAGCCTGATCCGGGGCCGGCCGGCTGCCTAGCCGAGCCGGCTTGGCTTGGCCCCGGTGTCCTCCTGCGGCTCGTCCGGATCCGTCCCCCGCCAGCGGGCGATCGCCTGCATGCCGTGGTAGGCAATCAAGGTGGCGCCGGTGCCGAGGGCAATGCCGCCGAATTCCAGCCCTGCCACTACCCAGGTGAAGTTCGCGATGGCAATGATCAGGCCCAGGCCGGCGGTGGAAAGATTGATCGGGTTGGAGAAGTTGACCCGGTTGTCCACCCAGATACGCACACCGAGAATGCCGATCATGCCGTAGAGAACGACGCCGGCACCGCCCAGCACACCGCCCGGCACCGTGGCGATCATGGCCCCGAATTTCGGGAACAGGCTGAGCAGGATGGCCACGATGCCCGCGACCCAATACGCCGCCGTGGAGTACACGCGGGAGGCCGCCATCACACCGATATTCTCAGCGTAGGTGGTGGTGGCGGAACCGCCGCCGGAACCGGCCAGCATGGTGGCCAGGCCGTCAGCCATCAGCGCCCGGCCCGCGTACGGGTCCAGGTCGCGGCCGGTCATTGCGGCCACGGATTTCACATGTCCGATGTTTTCGGCCACCAGAACCAGGACCACCGGAACAAAAAGGCCGATAACCGAGAAGTGGAAGGTGGGGGACATGAATTCGGGCAGCCCGATCCAGGCGGCATCGCCGATGGCCTGGAAATCCACCTCGCCCTGCAGCATGGCGGTGATGTAGCCGGCCACCACGCCGACCAGGATCGACAGCCGGCCCAGGAATCCCTTGAACAGGACCGTAGTCAGCAGGATCACCACTACAGTGACGGTGGCGGTGAGCGGCCCCTGCTCGTAGTTGTCCCGTGCCGAACCGGCCAGATTGAGGCCGATCAGGGCCACGATGGTGCCGGTGACCACCGGCGGCATCAGGACCTGGATCCAGCGGGTGCCGGCAAGCTGCGCGGCGAGTCCGACCAGGAACAGGACAAAGCCCGCCATGATGATGCCGCCCAGGGCGCCGCCGGGACCGTGCTGGTTGGTGGCAGCTCCGATCGGGGCGATGAAGGCAAAGCTTGAACCCAGATAGCTGGGGACCCGTCCGGCGGTGATGATCAGGAACAGGATGGTCCCGATGCCGGAGAACAGCAGGGTGGTGGCCGGCGGAAAGCCGGTCAGGAGCGGCACGAGGAAGGTCGCGCCGAACATGGCCACCACGTGCTGGGAGCCGATGCTGATGGTCCGCGGCCAGCTCAGGCGTTCCTCGGGGGCAACGTAGCTGCCTGGCCGGATGGTCTTGCCGTCTCCGTGGAGGGTCCAGTCCGTACCGAATCTGCTCATGGTGGTGCCTTCCGGAGACATGTGTGTGTTGGCTCGATTCTATCCGCCGGAGGATTCCCGGGATGTTACGTTGCATAAGAACAGTGCACGGTGACGGGCCGGGCCTTGATTACAACCGATCGGACGATGGAGCAGCATGAGCATTTCAGTTGCAGGACGCGTAGTTCTCATCACGGGCGCAGCCATGGGCATGGGCCGGCTCTACGCCGAGCGGGCCGTGCGTGAAGGCGCGGCATCAGTGGTGCTGTGGGACCTCAACGCCGAGGCTCTGGAGGACACCGCCGCGCAGTTGCGGGAACTGGGCGCGTCGGCAATCCACCCCTTCGCGGTGGATGTTGCCTCCCTGCCGGACATCACTGCCACCGCCGATCAGGTCATCCGGGAGGTTGGTGTGCCGGACATCCTGATCAACAACGCCGGGATTGTGCGCGGCAAGTACTTCTGGGAGCACGCGCCGGAGGCGGACATCGATGCGGTGATGCAGGTGAACACGCTGGCGCCCATGCAGGTGACCCGGGCGTTCCTGCCCGGCATGATCGAGCGGCGCACGCCGGCGCGCATCCTCAACGTGGCCTCGGCCTCGGGAACGCTGTCCGTGCCGAAAATGAGTGTGTACACGGCGTCGAAGTGGGCCGTCATCGGCTGGAGCGACTCGATGCGGCTGGAACTCACCGAATCGGGCAACGGGCACGTTGCCGTAACCACCCTGATCCCCAGCTACATCAAGACCGGAATGTTCGAGGGGGCCAGGGGGCCGCTGATGACTCCGTTGATGGAACCGGAATACGTGGTCGACAAGGCCTGGGAGGCCCTCCTCGCCGGGAAGGCGCGGATCCAGCTGCCGTGGACCGTGGCCCTGGGCAGTGCCCTGCGCAATGTGCTGCCCCAGCCGGCCTGGGACGTGGTGGCCGGGCGCGTCTTCAAGGTCTACCAGTCCATGGACCACTTCACCGGCCGGAAACCGGATTCCTCTGACGAAGCAGCGGAAGCAACGAAGGAAAGCACGCAGGCATGAGCGAGATGGTCTCCGCATTCTTTTCCAGCGATTCCACCACCGACCTCGCCGGGTCCCCCGCAGCGGTTCCCGCTGTGCTGGCCAGGGTGCGGGAAACCTACCACTCCGGCCGCACCCGGCCGCTCGCCTGGCGCCGGCAGCAGCTCGAGGGGCTGGTCCGGCTGTTTCATGAGCGGGAACAGGAGCTGGCGGACGCGCTGGCCGCGGACCTGGGTAAAAATCCGCTCGAAAGTTACGTCACCGAGCTTTCACTGGTGCGGGCGGAGGCGGAACACGCACTGAAGCATCTGGAGAAGTGGGCCCGCAGCCGGCGGGTTCCCGTCCCGCTGGGCCTGCAGCCGGCGTCGGCCCGTACCGAACCCCGGCCGCTGGGCGTGGTGCTGATCATCGGTCCGTGGAACTATCCCGTGCAGCTGGTCCTGGCGCCGCTGGTCGGTGCCCTCGCCGCCGGCAACGCCGCAGTCCTCAAACCCAGCGAACTGGCCCCGGCGACGTCGGCCGTGCTGGCTGACCTGCTGCCCCGCTACGTGGACCCGGAAGCGGTAGCCGTCGTCGAGGGCGGGCAGGAGGCCAGCACCGCACTGCTGAAGGAGCGTTTCGATTCGATCTTCTTCACCGGCGGGGAGCGGGTGGGCCGGATTGTCCTGCAGGCCGCCGCTGAACACCTGACCCCGGTCACCCTGGAACTGGGCGGGAAATCCCCGGCCGTGGTGCTGGACGGCAACTGGGCCGCCGTCGCGCGCCGCCTGGTCTTCGGGAAACTGCTCAACGCCGGCCAGACCTGCGTGGCCCCGGACTACGTCCTGGTGACGGAAGAGGCAGCGCCGGCGCTGAAGAAGCAGCTGGTGAAGGCGGTCGCGGAGCAGTTCGGCAAGGATCCGTCCCGGAGCAAGGATCTGGGCCGGATTGTCAACGAACAGCACTGGGAACGGCTGGTGGGGCTGCTGGACAGCGGCACGGTCCTGGCCGGCGGGCGCAGCGACCGCGGCAGCCTGTACCTGGAACCGACCATCCTCACCGACGTAGCCCCGGATTCACCGGTGATGCAGGAGGAAATCTTCGGACCCATCCTGCCGATCATCGAGGTTCGGGACCTGGCGGAGGCAATGAAATTTATCAATTCCCGTCCGGTTCCGCTGGCCGCCTATCTCTACAGCAACTCCGCGGCGGACCGGAAGACGTTCGAAGAGGGCGTCCGGGCCGGCAGCATCAACCACAACGCCAGCACCGTCCAGCTGGCCGTGCCCGGCCTGCCCTTCGGCGGTGCAGGTGCCAGCGGCACCGGCGCGTACCACGGCAAATACAGCTTCGACACGTTCAGCCAGCTGCGGCCGGTCTTCACCAAGGGCACGCTGGTGGACACCCTCCGGTTCGCGTACCCGCCCTACACGGGGCTGAAGAAGCGGCTCCTGCGTCGTCTGCTGTAAGCGCTGCGGGATAGACAGCAGGATTGACAGAAGGGGTGCACCTGCCGGTGCACCCCTTCTGTCTACGGCGGCGGAAGCTAGGAAATCACACCGTCCACGATGGCCTTGGCTTCGGCCTGGACCTGGTGCAGGTGTTCCTCGCCCTTGAAGGACTCGGCGTAGATCTTGTAGACGTCTTCCGTGCCCGAGGGGCGGGCGGCGAACCACGCGTTTTCCGTAGTCACCTTCAGGCCGCCGATGGGCGCTCCGTTGCCCGGTGCTTCGGTCAGGCGCGCGGTGATTTCCTCGCCGGCCAGCGTGGTGGCGGTAACGTCCGACGGCGAGAGCTTGGCCAGCGCTGCCTTCTGCTCGCGGGTGGCGGGTGCGTCCACGCGTGCATATTCGGGATCGCCGAACTGATTGGTCAGTTCGCGGTACCGCTGGGACGGGGTCTTGCCGGTGACGGCCGTCATTTCCGAGGCCAGCAGCGCCAGCAGGATGCCGTCCTTGTCAGTGCTCCACGGGCGGCCGTCGAGCCGGAGGAAGGACGCGCCGGCGGATTCCTCGCCGCCGAACGCGGTTTCGCCCGACAGCAGACCCGGCACGAACCACTTGAAGCCCACCGGTACCTCCATAAGGACCCGCCCCAGGTCCGCCGTGACGCGGTCGATCATGGAGGAGGAGACAAGCGTTTTGCCCACCATGGCGTCGGCGCTCCAGCCGGAGCGGTTGCGGTACAGGTAGTCAATGGCGGTGGCCAGGTAGTGGTTCGGGTTCATCAGTCCCGCATCCGGGGTGACAACGCCGTGCCGGTCGGCGTCGGCGTCGTTACCGGTGGCAATGTCGTAATCCCCGGCCCGGGAAATCAGCGATGCCATGGCGTACGGCGAGGAGCAGTCCATGCGGATCTTCTCGTCCCAGTCCAGCGTCATGAAGGCCCACTGGGGGTCCACGTTGGGATTGACCACGGTCAGGTTCAGTGAGTGCCGTTCCGCGATGGCGCCCCAGTAGTCAACGGCGGCGCCGCCGAGGGGATCGGCGCCGATGTGGAGCCCGGCGCTGCGGATGGCATCCAGGTTAAGCACCGCGGGCAGGTCTTCCACGTAGTGCGCCAGGAAGTCATAGGTGCCCACCGAATCCGCCAGGCGTGCTTCGCCCAGCGGAATGCGCCGGACCCCGTCCAGGCCGTTCTCCAGCAACTGGTTGGCGCGGTCCGCAATCCAGTTGGTGATGTCCGATCCGGCGGGTCCGCCCGTGGGCGGGTTGTACTTGAAGCCGCCGTCTGCCGGGGGATTGTGCGAAGGGGTGACCACAATGCCGTCAGCCTGTTCCGTGCGCGTGGAATTGTGCACCAGGATGGCATGGCTCACGGCCGGGGTGGGGGTGAACCCGTTGCGTGCATCGATCTGCACGTTGACGCCGTTGGCGGCCAGCACTTCCAACGCGGTGTTCTGCGCCGGTTCGGACAGCGCGTGCGTGTCCTTGCCCATGAACAGCGGCCCGGTGATGCCCGCGGACGTGCGGTACTCGACGATCGCCTGGGTAATGGCGGCGATGTGCTGCTCATTGAAGGCACCGTTGAGGGAGGAGCCGCGGTGCCCGGAGGTACCGAACACGACGCGCTGGGCGACATTGGAAGGATCCGGTACGACGTCGTAATAGGCGTCCAAAAGCGCGGTGAGGTCTACAAGGTCGGAAGGTTCGGCACGTTGGCCGGCACGATTAGACATACCCCTAAGCATGCCAAAGAAACGGCGCCGGCGGCAGACACACGCCCGCACCCGGGAGCGCATGCAGGTGCCGTGCAGCAAACGGCCCGCACGGCACCCGGACAATCACCTACCAGAGCCGGCCGCTGGCCAGCCGGGCGCCTTCTCCGAGGGTCTGCAGCTTCGCCGCCGCGATCTGCGGATGCACCCGGCCGCCCAGCCCGCAGTCGGTGGACGCAATAACGTTCTCCCGCCCCACCAGCCGGGCGAAGCGCTCGATCCGGTCCGCCACCAGTTCCGGATGTTCCACCACGTTGGTGGCGTGGGAGACGACGCCGGGAATGAGGACCTTCCCGTCCGGCAGCTTGGTATCTTCCCAGACCCGCCACTCGTGCTCATGCCGCACGTTGCCTGCCTCGAAGCTGTAGCCCCCGGCGTTGATCTGCAGCAGGGTGTCCACCAGGTGGCGGAACTCGATGTCCGTGGTGTGCGGCCCGTGCCAGGAACCCCAGCACAGGTGGAAACGGATCTGTTCCTCGGGCAGCCCGCGCAGGGCATAGTTCAGGGCCTCGACGCGGATCTGCGTGAACTTGAGGTAGTCGGCCACCGAAGGTTCGGGGTTGATCTGGTCCCAGTTCTCCGCAATGGACGGATCATCGATCTGGACGATCAGCCCGGCGTCCACGATGGCAAGATATTCCTCCCGCATGGCATCCGCGCAGGCGTAGATGAACTCCTCCTCCGTGGCGTAGTACTCGTTGGCAATCCGCGAACAGGAACCGGGGGAGAGCGAGGCGAGGAAACCCTCGGACAAACCTGCCGCGGCCAAACCGGACTTGAGGTTGGCAATGTCGCTGGCCACGGCGTCGTACCCGGTGTATTCCACTGGACCCGTGACCTTGGGGAAGACCTTCTGCGCCCCGGTGGTGATGCCCGAGGTCGGGTCGGTGTAGGCATCGGCGAAGCGCTGCCGGTCCCGGCGGTCCCCGAAACTGGTGAGGACAACGTTGCCGGGCTCCGAGCGGCGCGGCTCCATGCTCCAGATTCCGGTCTCCGCGACGCTCAGGCCGCCGAGCCGGGAGAAGGAATAGGACCACCACGCGCCGTAGTCGACGTCGGCGGACATCGCGTGCCCGTATTCGCCGTCGTTGGGGATGTCGATGCCCGCCTGGCGCTGGCGGCGCACCAAATCCGCGACGGCGGCCTGCAGCAGGTCCGCGTAGCCCTCGGTATCCGAAGGGTCGGCTTCCCGCGACGCGTTCGCGGCAATCAGTTCAGGGGTGCGGGGGAGGGACCCTGCATGAGTGGTCAAAATACGGTCGGTGCTTTTGCGCATGGCGGTGATCCTTTGGGAATCCGTGCTCTTGCCCGCACCGGATGCCCGAAGGGCGGTGCAGGCCGCTTCGTCATCCGAACCACCCGCGAAGCATGGGGTTGGTGCACGGCCAAGTCGGAGCTTGGCGGCCGTGTCTCCTGAAGCTGGGACCATCCTAGCCATGCCGGCGGGGCGCTTCCAAGCAAATGACGCAACATAAAAAGGACGGCGGTACCGGAGAAATCCGGTACCGCCGTCCTTGAAAAGCTCCGGGTGCTTAGCGCACGCCGCCCATGAGCTTCTTGATGGACGGTGTAGCCGCGGCCAGGGCAACGCCCAGGATGATCGCGGTAACGCCGCTGAAGGTGAAGTAGCTGACTTCGGTTGCCGGGTCGTAGAACTGGGCCAGCCAGCCCGCCAGGGTGGTGCCCAGGGAGACGGACAGGAAGAACAGTGCCACCATCTGGGTCCGGAAGACTTCCGGGGCCAGCTTGGTTGCCACGGACAGGCCGATCGGGGACAGGAACAGTTCAGCAAACGTGAACAGCAGCAGGATGCCGGCCATGGCCAGCAGCGGGGTGCTGTTCGGCGCGCCGCCCGAGAACGGAATGAAGGCCAGGAAGGCGAGGCCCATGACGGCCAGGCCCATGGCGAACTTCAGCGGGGAGGACGGCTGGCGGTCGCCCATCTTGGTCCAGACGCCGGCGAAGACGGCTGCGAAGATGATGATGAAGACCGGGTTGATGGACTGCACCCAGCTCGGCGGCATTTCCCAGCCGAAGATGGTGCGGTTCAGCGAGCTGTCCGCATACATTGCCACCACCGTGAACTGCTGCTGGAACAGTGCCCAGAAAGCAGCACTGGCAATAAAGAGCGGCATGAAGGAGTACACCCGGCGGCGTTCCACCCGGTTCACCTTCTTGCTGCTGAGGATGATCACGAAGTACGCGACGGAGGCCACGATGGCGAGGATCGCCATAACCACCGCAAGGTTCTTGGCGGTCAGCAGTTCGAAGACAACGGCCAGCACGATGACAACCAAGGCGGCAGCCGCGATGAGGCTGACCTTCATGTACTGCTGCTTCGGCAGCGGGTTGGCTACCTCGTGCGCGGATTCGGGCAGGTTCTTCCGGGTCACCCCGTACTGCACCAGGCCGATGGCCATGCCGATGGCGGCCAGGCCGAAGCCGTAGTGGAACCCGTATTCGGTCCAGGCGAGGCCGGTCAGGATCGGGCCGATCAGGGCACCGATGTTGATACCCATGTAGAAGATGGAGAAGCCGGCGTCGCGCCGCTGGTCCTTTTCGTCGTACAGGGTGCCGACGAGCGATGTCGCGTTGGCCTTCACACCGCCGGAGCCCAGGGCGATCAGGATCAGGCCGGCGGCCAGTCCGACGGCGCCCGGCAGCACGGCCAGGGAAATGTGGCCCAGCATGACCAGTGCGGCAGCGTAGAACAGCACTCGTTCGGCGCCGAAGACGCGGTCCGCCAGCCATGCACCGAGGATGGTGGAGAGGTACACGCCACCGCCGTAGGCGCCGACCAGCGAGACGGCAATGGCTTCGTCGATGCCGAGGCCGCCGTCGGTGGTGCTGTAGTACATGTAGTACAGCAGGATGCCCTGCATGCCGTAGAAGGAAAATCGCTCCCACAGCTCAACGCTGAAGAGGTTGGCCAACATCCGGGGATGGCCGAAGAAGGTTTTACGCGCTTCTTTTACGCCTGAGGTACTGGGGGTATGGCTCACGAGTTTAATATTCCCACCCTCGGCAGGTGGTCAAGCAGGCAAATCCGAAAGAATCCGCCGGAGACAAGGAAGGTTTCGATCCCTGAGTGCCCAAGATCACAGGCAAAACGGATGCTTTTGCCCGCATTACATGCTTGCGGGCCTGCATGACGGAACGATTTGCGCGACCGGCCCGGAATTCCCTAAGCAGGCAGGGGGTTGGCATGGGTATGCCAAGCCTCAGTGTTCCCGTCTCAATCCTTGACCGCGCTAACTCCCGCGAAGGATTTCCCGAGTCGGATGCGCTTAGCGCCGTGCTTGAACGTGCCGAATCGGCAGACCGGCTGGGGTACCGGCGCTTTTGGGTTGCCGAGCACCACGCCGTGGCCGGTATTGCCGGCTCGGCACCCGCCGTCCTGATGGCCGCACTGGCGGCACGCACCCGCAGCATACGGATCGGCTCCGGCGGTGTGATGCTCCCGAACCACCAGCCGCTGGTCGTAGCCGAGCAGGCAGCCACGCTGCAGGCCCTGTATCCCGGCCGGATTGATCTTGGCCTGGGCCGTTCCGTCGGTTTCACTCCGGCGGTGCGGACGGCACTGCGGGCGGGACCGGCCGAGGCAGGGGAATTCGAAGCGCAGCTGGCGGAACTGCTCGCCTATCTCGACGGCACCGCGCCGATCACCGCCCGCCCGCAGGACAACGGACGGACGCCGGTGTTTGTGCTTGCCACCGGAGCAGGAGTGGAAATAGCGGCCCGGGCAGGTCTGGGCGTCGTCCTCGGCGGCCCGGCGTTGTTCCGGGAGAACAGCGCCGGGCATACAGGTGCACTCGAACGCTACCGCTCAGCCTTCCGCCCCTCGGACCGTTTTCCCCGGCCCTACGTGCTTGCGGCCGTCAACGTCGCCGCGGCCGGCAGGGAAGAAGGGGCAAGGGAACTGCTGCTGCCCGAGGCGCATGCCCTGGCCGATTCCCGGACCAAGGGGGTGTTTCCCGCCCTGTCAGCAGCGGAAAGCGCCGCCCAACTGTCCGGACGGCGGCAGGACCTGGTCCGCACCACCCTGGAGACCTCTGTCTACGGCACGGTGGAACAAGTGCACGGCAGGCTCGAGGGCCTGCTGGCTTCCTCCGGTGCGGACGAGCTGCTCGTTACCGGCGGCGCCTTCGATGCCGAGGGGCAGCGGGAATCCGACCGGCTGCTGGCCGGCCTCTTCTAGGTCAGTACCCCAGCTGGGCTGCCACGGCCAGGAGATCCGCTTCGGCGCCGGGCCGCCCGATCAGCTGGACACCCATCGGCAGGCCGGCGGCGGTATCCAGCACCGGAAGGGTAATCGCGGGAAGCCCGCAGACATTAACCATGGACGTGAACGGCGAGTACCGGCACTGCCGTGCATAATCCTCGTCCGCCCGGTCAACAGCGCCGGCATCGCCGCTGGTGTACCAGCCGAGGGGCCGCGGCGTCATAGCCAGGGTAGGCGTCAGGATCATGTCGTAGCCGCTGTACTGCCGGATGGTCTCGGCTTCAAAGGAGCGGAGGACGTCGACGGCGGAGACCAGGTCCGCCGCACTGCGCCGAAGGGCGCGCTGACGCATAACGGCGGCAAGGTCGGTCAGCCGTTCTTCCCCGCCCGGTGCCAGGGCAGCGGTGGCCAGCCCGGCCGTCCACACCACCTGGAAGGCATCCGGATACCGTTCGTCATAAACCACGTCCGTGTCCAGCAGGTCGTGGCCGGCGCCGGTCAGGGCCGCGATACCGGCGTCGAGCGCCTGCACTGCCTCGGGCTCAAGCCGGATCTCCAACCTGGATTCGAAGGGCGAACGGGTGCTGACCCCGATCCGGAACCTGCCCTCGGCACGCAGTGCGGCCGCAAGGAACGTTCCGGTGACGGGAGCCGCGCTGGTGGCACGGTAATTGGGTTCGTCGACCATTGCGTCCAGCAGCAGTGCTGCATCTGCTGCGTTCCGGGCCAACGGGCCGGCCACCACGAACTGGCCCAGGTCCTGCTGTCCCGAGCCGGCCGGGATCCTCCCGCGGTTGGGCTTCAGGCCGACCAGGCCGGTGGCCGCCGCAGGGATGCGCACGGAACCGCCGCCGTCGGTACCCGGAGCAAAGGGGACCAGCCCGGCGGCGACAGCTGCTGCGCTGCCGCCGGAGGACCCCCCGGGGCTGAGCTGCGGATCGCGCGGGTTCCGCGCCGGCGGACCGACCCGGTTTTCGCTGTAACTGCTGAGCCCGAATTCGGGGACCTGCGTCTTGCCGAGGCTGATCGCCCCGGCCCGGCGCAGGACGGCCGGCAGGGGTGCATCCTCCCTGGCCGTCCACGGGTTCAGTGCCGCACTGCCCATGGTGGTGCGCACGCCCGCCACGTCCGTGAGGTCCTTGTGCGCCAGCGGCATTCCATGCAGCAGTCCAAGTTGTCCGCCCCGGGCACGGTGTGCATCGGCAGCCCGCGCCTCGGCAACGGCGAGTTCCGGCGTCGGCGTGAGGAAGGCACCCAACGCCGGGTTGAGCTCCTCGATGCGCCGCAGATAGTGGTCGGTGGCTTCCTCCGCGCCGAGCCCGCCGGAGGCCAGGGCATCCCGGAGTTCGACGGCGGTCATCTCGTGGAGAGCGGGCATCGCGTGCCTTTCGGTGCGGGCGGTGTCCGGGCGTTTATTCTCTCGGACCGCGTCCCACTATAGGCTGGACAAAACGGCACCGTACTGCGGGCCCGGGCGTGCCCGGAACCGTGGTGCGGAGCTTTCAACCCGTACGACAGTGAGGGCAGCAATGAGTGAGATGCAGAGCGTAACCGTAGACACCATTCCCGAGGGCGCGAAGATCCTCGACGTACGGGAAGACTACGAATGGGAGGCCGGCCACGTTGACGGCGCCCTCCACATCCCGCTTGACCGGCTGCCCGATGCCCTTGATGATCTGGACCCGGACCAGGACCTTGCAGTCATCTGCCGCACCGGCGGGCGCAGCGCCCGGGCCACCCAGTGGCTGGAAGTCAACGGTTACTCGGCCGTCAACGTTAACGGCGGGATGGGTGCCTGGCTCGAGGCGGGGAAGCCCATGGTTTCCGACAACGGGCAGGAACCGACCGTTAAATGACGCATGCCGCCGACACCCAGGCCGCTCCGCACCACCGCGGCCCGCTGGGGGAAACCGTGGTTTACACGTACCTCGGTCCGGAGGGCACCTTCACGGAGGCTGCACTGCTGACCATCCCGGGCGCACAGGACGCCGTCCGCATTCCGGCGCCCAGCGTGAACTCCGCACTGGAAATGGTCCGCTCCGGGCAGGCCACGGCTGCCGTGGTGCCGATTGAAAACTCGGTGGAGGGCGGCGTCAGCGCCACCCTCGATGCGCTTTCCGCCGGTGCCTCACTGCGGATCCTGAGGGAAATCCTGGTCCCCATCACGTTTGTCCTGGCGGCGCGTCCGGGGGTGGCCCTGGCGGATATCCGCACGGTTTCCACCCACACCCATGCCTGGGCACAGTGCCGGGAATGGGCCGCGGCAAATATTCCCGAGGCGGAATATTTGCCTGCCTCCTCAACTGCAGCGGCAGCAGTGGAGCTCAGCGGGTCCGACCCGTCCTTTGACGCGGCGATCTGCGCGCCGCTGGTGGCGCAGCGGCTCGGGCTGGAGGTTCTGCGGGAGGACATCGGCGATGTGCGCGATGCCGTGACCAGGTTCGTGATGATCAGCCTGCCCGGACTGCTTCCGGAGCCGACCGGTTCCGACAAGACCACCCTGGTGGTTCCCCTGCCGGAGGACCACCCCGGTGCCCTGATGGAAATCCTGGACCAGTTTTCCACCCGCGGGGTGAACCTGAGCCGGATCGAGTCCCGTCCCACGGGTATGTTCCTCGGTGATTACTTCTTCAGCATCGACGCTGACGGCCACATTGCGGATGCCCGGATGGCGGATGCATTGAAGGGCCTGCACCGGATCAGTCCGGAGCTGCGTTTCCTGGGCTCCTATCCGCGCGCGGACCACCGCGAGTCGGAGATACCCCGGCACACCAGTGACGAGGCGTTTCGGGCCGCAGACATTTGGTTCGAGTCCCTGCTGAACGGATACTAGGGCTGGAACCTGCGGCCGAACCGGTCCGCGGCGGGTGAAAGGGACGCATCATGGGCCGTCTGCGGCGAAGCAACTGCGAACATCCCGGCTACTCCCGCCGCCGCTGGGGCAAGGGGTTCAGTTACCGGGATGTCCGCGGCAACGTCATCACCGACCGGACGGTAGTGGCCCGGATCCGTTCGCTGGCCATTCCGCCGGCCTGGACGGATGTCTGGATCAGTCCGTACCCCAACGGCCACATCCAGGCGACGGGAACCGACGCCGCCGGGCGTAAGCAGTACATGTACCACCCGCAGTGGCGTGAGATGAAGGACCGGGAGAAATTCGACCGCGCCCTCGCATTCGCCCAGTCCCTTCCGGCGGCCCGCCGCCTGATCACCAAGCATCTGCGCGCCGAGGGCTGCGGTTCGGAACGTGCCCTGGCGGCAGCCCTGCGGATTGTCGACGCCGGCGCGCTGCGCGTGGGCGGCACCCGTTATGCGGAGGCCAACGGTTCCTACGGCACCACCACCCTGCGGATCGAGCATGTGCGGCTGGATGGAACGGAAGTGCGTTTCGACTTCCCCGGCAAGAGCGGCCAGGAATGGCACACCTCCATCAAGGATGCCGACCTCGCGGACGCCCTCGAACCGATGCTCCGCCGCCCGGATGCGGACACGGCGCTGGCCTACCTCGGGGCTGACGGTGCCTGGCACAGCGTCGATGCCGCCCAGCTGAACGCCTTCCTGAAGGAAGTCACGGGCGGAGAATTCAGCGCCAAGGACTTCCGCACCTGGCAGGCCACGGTGGTGGCAGCCATGTCCCTGGCCCGGATGGCGCCGACCGCCGCCACCAATCGGGCGAAGCAGAAGGCCGTGGCAGCAACTGCACGGGACGTGGCGGAGCACCTGGGCAACACCCCGGCAATCGCCCGCAAGTCCTACATTGATCCCCGGGTGGTAGACCGCTTCTTCGACGGCCAGGTCATCCCGGTGACGGGGTTCTCCGCGTCGGAGACCGCAACCCGGATGATGCTCGAGGATTAACCGGGTTTCCGCCGGGACCGGCGATAAGTATGCTGATGGAAGGCGCGCGCAGTATTGGCGCACTGGACAACCACCCCAAGAAGGAAGGTGCCGGCATGAGCGAGTACCCCAACGAACAAGAGCAGCTCAAGGACCCGAAGCCCAGCGGTGTTTCCACCAATGACGATAACTACCGCGGCGATGTCGGCGACCAGGGCAACGACATCCGCTTTGCCGAGGAAGAGGCGCTGATCCGCGAGCAGTCCTCCCCCAGCGAGGACGAAGGCAAGTACACCGCCGCAGAGGGCGCCAAGACGGACAAGGACCGCGAAGGCGGTTACACCGACTCCGAGGGCACCCAGGACGGCAAGTAACGCCTTCCTGCGAAACGGCGCTGCACCCACTGGTGCGGCGCCGTTTCTATGCCTCCGGCGGCAGGACGGGCGAGGGCGGCACCCGGACCAGCAGGGCTCCGGCGTCCACCTCCACCGTGATGGTGGTGGCGGGTCCGGTCAGGTCGCCGTCGAGCTGGGTCTGGGTGGGTTCCGCGACGGTCACCGTGATTTTCCGGACCCGGTGGTGACGGATCACCGGGAGGTCCTTGGGGTAGCGCGTCATTACTTTGCCTGCCACCCAGGCCCAGCCAAGGACACTGCGCGGGCTGATGATGACGACGTCCAGCAGCCCGTCCTCCACCACGGCGTCGGGAATGAAATCGATTCCGGCGGGCAGGCGTCCCGTGTTGGCCACCAGCACGCTGTGCACCTTCTGTGACTGCGCCGGACCGTCGTCTATGCTGACGGTCATCCGCGTCCGCCGTCCCGGCAGCAGGCGGACGCCGGCTTCGCTGTAGGCCAGCCAGCCCACCCGCTTCTTAAGCTCATCCCTGGTAGCGGCGATTACCTGGGCATCCAGGCCGATCCCGCCCATCACCAGGAACGCATTGTGGGAACGCCCGCCCGTGGAGGCATCTTCGAGCACAATGTCGGCCATATCGATCCGCCGCACATCCCCGTGCAGCGAGTTGCGGATGTTTCCCGCCAGGTCCGCCACGGAGATGTCCAGGTTCCGGGCCAGCAGGTTGCCGGTGCCCAGCGGGATCAGGCCCAGGGCGGCACCGGAATGCGCCACCGCGCGCGAGACCTCGCGGATGGTGCCGTCGCCGCCGGCGGCGAGGACGACGTCGGCCCCGGACTCCAGTGCCTGCAGCGCCTGCAGGTAGCCCGGGCTGTCCACGGTTGTTTCCAGGATCAGCGGCGGATCCCAGCCCGCGAGCTCGCAGGAAGCCCTCAGCAGCGCCTCGGCATCGGCAGCAAGCGCCTTGATCGGGTTCACGACCATCGCCACCCGCTGGTGGGCCGCTCCGCGCGGGGCGAACACCGCAGCGTCCGCCGCCGCCCGCCGCCTGCTGCGGGTGCCGGCAACGGCCCAGGTTAGGGCGGAGGCCAGCAGGGCGGCGATCAGGACAAGGAGGAGGGTAATTTCAACGGGCATGATGCCTCCCAGAATAGCCGCCGCCCCGCAGCGCAAAGGCCGGGCGGGTTTTGGGTACCCTTGAGACGTGATCGATGTAAATGAGCTCCGCGAAAACCCCGAAAAATTCCGAGCCTCGCAGCGCGCCCGGCTGGCCGACGAGAGCCTTGTGGACGCGATCATTTCCGCTGACGCCTCCCGCCGCGACGCCCGGACCCGCTACGAGACCCTGCGCGCCGAGCAGAATGCCTTCGGCAAGCGCGTCGCCGCCGCCAAGGGTGAAGAGAAGCAGGCCCTCCTGGCCGAGGTGAAGGAACTGGCTGCCGCAGTCAAGGCCGCCGGCGCCGAGGCTGACGCCATCCAGGCCGAATCCGATGCGCTGCTGCGCCGGATCCCGAACCTGGTGTCCGACGGCGTTCCGGTCGGAGGAGAGGACGACTTCGAGGTAGTCAAGACCGTCGGCAAGCCCCGCGACTTTGAGGCCGAGGGCTTTAAACCCCGCGACCACCTGGAAATCGGCGAGCTGCTCGGCGCCATCGACATGGAACGCGGCGCCAAGGTCTCCGGCTCCCGCTTCTACTTCCTGCGCGGCGTCGGCGCCCGCCTCGAACTGGCACTGCTGAACATGGCGATGGACCAGGCAGTGAAGGCCGGATTCGTCCCGATGATCACCCCCACCCTGGTCCGCCCCGAGACGATGCAGGGTACCGGCTTCGACGTCGCGCACGACGCCGAGATCTACCGCCTGGCCGAAGACGACCTGTACCTGGTGGGCACGTCCGAGGTGCCGCTGGCCGGCTACCACGCAGACGAAATTCTTGAGCTCGACGGCGGCCCGGTCCGCTACGCCGGCTGGTCCTCCTGCTACCGCCGCGAAGCCGGCTCGCACGGCAAGGACACCCGCGGCATCATCCGCGTCCACCAGTTCAACAAGGTGGAAATGTTTGTCTACGCCCGGCCGGAGGATGCAGCGGCAGAGCACCAGCGGCTGCTGGCCTGGGAAGAGGAAATGCTGGCCAAGGTCGAGCTGCCCTACCGGGTCATCGACACGGCGGCCGGCGATCTGGGCATGTCCGCGGCGCGGAAGTTCGACTGCGAGGCCTGGGTTCCCACCCAGAACGCCTACCGCGAGCTGACCTCCACCTCCAACTGCACCACCTTCCAGGCCCGGCGCCTGAACATCCGCGAACGGCAGGCTGAAGGCAAGGGCACCCGTGCCGTGGCCACCCTGAACGGAACGCTGGCCACCACCCGGTGGATCGTCGCAATTCTGGAACACCACCAGAACCCGGACGGCTCCGTTAATGTCCCGGCTGCGCTTCAGCCGTACCTGGGCGGACTGGAAGTCCTTCCGGTCCTCTAACTCCATGCAACGACGGCGGGACCTCGGGTGTTGCCCGGGGTCCCGCCGTGCATCAACCCTGTCCACCGGTCCGGCCCTGTGGCAGCTGTCCTAGCCGCCTTCCTTGCCGATCTGCTTAGATAAAACGATGACAACTATGAGTACCGCTGGCATCGAAGACCAGCGAACCCCTGACAAGCGACACCTGGTAGCCCTCGACGTAGACGGAACCCTCGTAGACCACGACGGCCACATGTCCCCGGGCGTTCGCGAGGCCGCACGAAAGGCCTCGGAAGCAGGCCACCACCTTGTGGTGGCCACCGGCAGGTCCTACGGGGCCGCGCTGCCAATCCTCGAACTCCTGGGCCTGACCACGGGATACTGCGTCTGCTCCAACGGTGCCGTGACCCTGCGCCTGGATCCCGCCCTCGAAGACGGCTACGAAGTAATGGACCGTGTGGTCTTCGACCCGAAACCGGCACTGGCCGCGCTGCGCGCAAAGCTTCCCACCGCAAAATTCGCCCTGGAGGACGCGGAAGGGCGCTTCCTATCCACCGAACGGTTCCAGGACGCCAGCTTCGGTGCCGAAGCCCTCGCGGTGGACTTCGAGTCCATGCTGGAGGCACAGGCCGTCCGCGTGGTGGTTTTCAGCACCGACAGCACCGCAGAGGAATTCGGCGAGGCGGTGGAGGCGATCGGACTGCACGGCGTGACGTATTCCGTGGGCTGGACCGCCTGGCTGGATATCGCCGCGTCCGGTGTCACCAAGGCCAGCGCGCTGGAGCAGGTCCGCCGCCGGCTGGAGGTCGACCCGACGCTGACCATTGGCCTGGGTGACGGCCGCAACGACATTGAGATGCTGGACTGGGCCGCCCGAGGCGTGGCCATGGGTCAGGCGCCGGACGAGGTCCTGGCAGCAGCCTCCGAGGTGACCGGCACGGTCTACGAGGACGGTGCGGCGAGCGTGCTGTCCAGCGTGCTGGACGGCACGGCCTAGCTCACGCCCGGTAGGGGAGCGCTGCCGGCGGAAGCGAGGCCGGACCGTAGACCAGTCCCAGCAGCCGTGCGGCGGCCGGACGGGTGGCCCATTCTTCGCTCCAGTGGGACCGGACCACCGCCTTGCTCACGGCCTGTGCGGTGATTCCCAGTTCCTGGGCCACGAACTTCTGCTGCCCGCGCGCTCCCGGAGTCATGAGGTCCAGCACCTTCCACTCGGCCTCGGAGCGGGCGGCCACAATCAGGCCCAGCAGGCGCAGCACGGCTTCCGCCTCCGCCGCCAGTTCCGCATCCGGGCCCTCCACCGCCAGCGGCACACGGTCGCCGGTGCGCTGGGCGCGCTCCACGGCACGCCGGGAATAGACCAGTCCGTAGCCCCGCACGTCGGACAGATTCTCCGGGAGGGGAACCTGGAGCTCGCCCACCCCCACGCCCACGTGCCAGCGGCGCTGCCGGATCGCCGTCAGCGCGGCTTCCACCGCGGTGGCCGCATCGGTCAGCACCCCCTGGGCTTCGTCACCGACGGTGCGCTGGAAGGGAACGGCGGCAGGCAGATGCCGAAGGGAGCGGATCAGGTCCGGAACCAGGTCCCCGACCTCCCGGGAGTCCCGCTGGTTGATGGTCAGCACAAAATGCATGGCATCAGCATGTCAGACTCCGGCGGAAAACAACCGAATGCGGTTGTGGCGCGCCCGGCCCGGCACCCCGGTAGAGTCGGGCGCATGACCAGCCAGGAGCAAGCACCCCGCCCGGACCGCCGCCCGCTGCTTCCCCTGCTGTTCGGGGCAGGCATTGTCCTGCTGGGCCTGTGGGCGGCATGGCTGACCTCCAGCTGGATTGTCCTTGCCGTTGCCGTGCTGGTGGCGGTTGTTCCGGCCAGGACCCACGCGGGAGACCTGCGCGCGTGGGCGCAGCGCAAGGCGCGCGGCAACTGAGATTGCGGAGTTAAACGCCGACGGCGGCCGCCCCGCAAGGGACGCACCGCCGTCGTACCGGCAGGGCCGATAGGAAGAACTAGTTGTTGACGGGGTTGGCGTCGACGTCGCGGCCCTGGGCCTCGTCCTCTTCGTGGCCTTCGCCGTGTGCCTTGTAGCGCTCCAGGGAAGCCCGAACCTCGGCTTCGGCCTCCTCGCGGCCGGCCCAGTCAGCGGCTTCAACCCACTTGCCGGGCTCCAGGTCCTTGTACTTCGTGAAGAAGTGCTTGATCTCGTCGAGCAGGAAGTCGGAGACGTCCGAGAGGTCCTGGATGTGGTTAAAGCGCGGGTCCACCGGAACGCAGAGAACCTTGGCGTCTCCGCCGCCGTCGTCGACCATGTTGAACACGCCGATGGGACGGGATTCCACCAGTACGCCGGGCATCAGGTCGAAGTCCTGCAGCATCACCAGCGCGTCCAGGGGATCGCCGTCCTCGCCGAGGGTGTTCTCGAAGTACCCGTAGTGGGTGGGGTAGGCCATGGACGTGAACAGGACCCGGTCCAGGCGCAGGCGGTGGGTTTCGTGGTCAATTTCGTACTTGACCCGGGATCCCTTGGGGATCTCGATGGTGACGTCGAGCGTCATGGGCGTTTCGGGCATTGCGACTCCTCACTGGCGTGGCCCGCTGAGGAACCACTGGAAAGATTTGGCTGACGATCATGCGCCGGCATGCCCCGCGACCGGAAAGATCGGGGCCGGCGCCGGCGTCGGTCTAGTCTTAAAGATATATGTCCTGTGCACAGAACGTGTGCAGGGCCGAAACGGGCCGGGCAAGCCGGCGGAAATGAAAGAGTCGGTGGGACATGTCTCGGATGTTCTCCGGCACTCTGCTGGCCCTGGTCTTCGCAGTGCTGCTGGTTCCGTTGGCCTGCTATGCCCTCCCTCCGGTTGCCCAGTCCCTGACCGAACCCCGGGTGCAGCGCGCCGAGGTGGTTCCCCGCTACCAGCAGGCACCCGCGAAGCTCACGGACAGCACACTGGTAGCTGCTCCGAAGGCATCGGATCCGATGCCGGATGCGGAGCAGCTGGCCCGCCTGCTCGACGCCGAACTGGCCGTGGACGGAAGCGGCACCTTCTCCGCCGTGGTGCAGGACGCGCTCACCGGCACAGTGCTTTATGAGCGCGGCGGCGCCACCGGGCTGGCCCCCGCCTCAAGCCTCAAGGTCCTGACCGCCGCCGCGGCGCTGTCCGCGATGGACGGCGACACGCGCTTTCCCACCACCGCCCTGCCGGGGGAAGACCCGGGCACGGTGGTCCTGCGGGGCGGCGGCGATGTGCTGCTGACCGCTGGGGATTCGGATCCCGGGTCCGTGGCCGGCCACGCCGGACTGGCCACCCTGGCCGAACGGACCGCCGCGGCACTTGCCGAAAAGGAAACCGCAGGACCAGTGAAGGTGCTGGTGGATGATTCGCTGTTCACCGGCCCGGCACTTTCGGACGCCTGGGGGGAAGCCGACGTCGCGGCGGGCGAGATCGCCCCGATCCATTCCCTTGCGGTGAGCTCGGCATGGGCAGAGGAGGGCACCGGGCCGGGACCCCGCGTTGAGGACGCCGCCCTGTCCGCCGGAGAGTCCTACCGCGCCGCACTCGCTGCTGCCCTGGCGCCCAGGGGCATCGACGTAGAGCTGTCTGTTGAACGCGGCACCGCTCCGGCAGGCGCTGTTGCCCTCGCCGAGGTCCGCTCCGCACCGCTGGCCGAACAGGTCGACTACATGCTGCTGAACTCTGACAACTACCTAGCGGAGGTGCTGGCCCGGCTCAGTGCGGCAGCCACGGACCGTGAGGCATCCTTTGCCGGCGGAATTGAAACCGTTAAGGCCGAGGTGGCTGCCCTCGGGGTGGATGCCGGAGCAATGGTGCTGGGGGATACCAGCGGCCTGTCCGGCGAAACCTCGGTTTCCGCCGCGCAGTTGACCTCGCTGATGCAGATCCTCCTCACCACTACCGACCCCGATTTGCGCGCCGTCGCAGGCGGACTGCCCGTGGCCGCCCTGAGCGGAACGCTGGCCGGGCGCTATGACGAGACAGCCGATTCCGCAGCAGCGGGAATTGTGCGGGCCAAGACGGGAACCCTGCTGGCGGTCACCGCGCTGACCGGGTACGCCGCCGACGCCGACGGCCGGGTACTTGCCTTCACTTTCGTTGCCAGCGGCCTGGACGGAAACACCCAGCAGGCACGGGACGCCGTGGATTCCGCGGCGGCCGTGCTGGCCGGATGCGGGTGCCGGTAATACCGGGCAGACGCTCCGTTCCCTCAAGGTGGTGTGGTGCCGGAAGGCAATGTGGTCGAATGGAGCAATGGAGAGCAACGAGCGAAGCCGTCCGACCCCCGTCCCGGCGCCTTCCGCCCCTGCAGGGAAAAATACCGACGCCCACCCGTCCGCCGGCGGGACGCCGTCGCTGGTGAACTGGGACCTGGCAGCTTCCACCGCCGCGGCCATGGTGGCGCCCGGACCGAAGATGTCCGCCCGCGAGATCCGCGACGCCGTGGCGGACCTGCGGGCCGCCGCTGAAGCCTCCGTCGCGCACGTCCACCGCATCACCGGACTGGAAGCGGCCCGGGACCTGCGGGACTCGGACGTGCTGATTGTGGACCGGGCATCCTGGGCCCGCGCCAACTCGCAGAGCTTCTCGGTGCTGATGGGACCGGCCCTGCAGCATCTGGCCGAAACCCGCCCGGAACAGCTGGCCGCCGCCAACACGGCACTGGGCGGAACCATGACCGGCGCGCAGCTGGGCACCATCCTTGCCTTCCTCTCGAGCAAGGTCCTTGGCCAGTACGATCCCTTCGCCGCCCTGGGCGGCGTCGGCAAACCCGGCGGACGCCTGCTGCTGGTGGCCCCCAACATCGTCACGCTGGAACGGGAACTGAATGTGGAGCCCGCCGACTTCCGGCTCTGGGTCTGCCTCCACGAGCAGACGCACCGGGTGCAGTTCGCTGCCGCGCCGTGGCTGCGGACTCACATGCTGGAGCAGATCAGCCAGCTCTCCAACGGGATGATGGACAAGGCGCAGACCATTTCCGAGCGGCTGGGTTCCGCCGTGAAGGCGCTGGCAGCACCCAAGGGCGGCGTGGACGCGGACGGCGTGCCGCACAAGTCCGTGGACCTGCTCTCCCTGCTGCAGGATCCGGAGGACAAGGAACGGCTCTCCCACCTGACGGCGGTGATGTCGCTCCTGGAAGGCCACGCAAACGTGGTCATGGACGCCGTGGATGCGAGCATCGTGCCCAGCGTCAAGACCATCCGGCAGCGGTTTAACAACCGCGGCGCCAAGCGCACCTGGATTGACCGCTTCTTCCGCCAGATCATGGGGTTGGATGCCAAGATGCGCCAGTACAGCGACGGCGCCCGCTTTGTCCGTGCCGTCACCGACCAGGTGGGCATGGAAGGCTTCAACCGGGTGTGGGAGCGCCCCGAAAACCTCCCGACCGAAGCGGAGATCCACTCCGCAGACCTATGGATTACCCGGATGGGACTGTAACAACAACGTGCTCGACGAAAACCTCAACAACTCCGGCTCCACAGAGGGCACAGCAGCCGCTGCCCGACCGGCGCCGCGGGTGCGCAAGCGGCTCCTTCCGACGCTGGGGGATGCCCGCAACAGCATCCGTGACACCCTGCGCGACGCCGGCCTGGCCCCGGGCGGAGACCATCCGCCGCTGATCCTGGTTGCCTGCAGCGGCGGCCCCGATTCCCTGGCCCTGGCGCTGGCCGCCTCGTTCTTCTCCCGGCGGGGGGACTACCGGGTGGGCGCCGTCGTCGTTGACCACTCCCTGCAGCCGGGCAGCGCCGACGTCGCCGCCGCCGCGCGGGACAAGCTGGAAGGGATGGGCCTGGAACCCGTTCTCGTACGGAAGGTGGAGGTGCCGGCCTCCGGCATGGGGCCCGAAGCGGCGGCACGCACTGTCCGTTATGCGGCACTCGACGCCGCAGTCGAGGAACTGGACGCCGACGCCGTCCTGCTTGGCCATACCCTTGACGATCAGGCCGAGCAGGTGCTGCTGGGTCTGATGCGCGGTTCCGGTACCCGGTCCCTGGCCGGCATGCCCGCCGTACGGGGAAAATACCTGCGGCCTTTCCTGGGCCTGCGCCGGGAACAGACGCTGGAGATCTGCGCGCATGCCGGGCTGGATCCCTGGCACGACCCCAGCAACCAGGATCCTGCGTATGCCCGGTCCCGGGTCCGGACCGAAGTGCTGCCGTTCCTGGAAGAAAAACTGGGCCCCGGCATCGCCGAAGCGCTGTTCCGTTCCTCACGTATCCTCTCCGCCGACGCCGATTACCTGGACGCCGTCGCGGCGCAGGCCTTTGCGGATCTCCGCGGCTCCGTTCCGGCCGGCAACGCCCCGGATTCCGAGGAGCTGCTGCTGCCCGAAGATCAGCTGCGGAACCTTGCCCCCGCCGTCCGCCAGCGCGTATTGGCCCTCGCCGCGCTCGAACTCGGGGGTGCGCAGCCGAGCTACGAACGCCTCGCGGCGGTCCAGGCGCTGCTGCGGCGCACCGGGTCGGCAGGACCCGTCCAACTGGTGGGGAAAGTCAGCGTCTACCGCCAGCCGCGCGCCAAATCGGTTCACCACGGCGCCCCAAGCTATGGCAATCTTGTTTTTAGGAAAAAGAGCAGCACCTAACATCCAAGCTGCAACACTTCGCACCCGGGAGTCATTCGTGGATTCACACGACGTCCAGTCAGATCTCAAGCACGTTCTCTACACCAAGGAACAGATCCAAACCCGGATCAATGAACTGGCGGCCGAAATTGACCGCGACTACGCAGGCCGCGATGTACTGCTGGTCGGCGTGCTTAAGGGAGCCGTGATGGTGATGGCTGACCTCTCCCGCGCCCTGCACAGCCACGTCACGATGGACTGGATGGCAGTGTCCTCCTACGGCTCCGGCACCCAGTCCTCCGGCGTCGTCCGTATCATCAAGGACCTGGAAACGGACCTGCTGGGCAAGCACGTGCTCATTGTCGAGGACATTATCGACTCCGGCCTGACGCTCTCCTGGCTGCGCACCAACCTGGAATCACGCGGCCCGGCCAGCGTGGAAATCTGCACCCTGCTGCGCAAGCCGGATGCAGCCAAGGTGGAAATCGACGTTAAGTATGTCGGTTATGAAATCCCCAACGAGTTCGTGGTCGGTTTCGGCCTGGACTTTGCAGAGCGGTACCGCAACCTGGACTTCATCGGCACCCTCGCGCCGCACGTTTACGAATAACGGTTCCGGCCCCGTTCCTCCCCGTCCCCGACAAGGGGACCGTCACGGACGCAATGCTCTACGCCCTGAGGGAACTAATCCCCTCCCCGGACCGTGTTCTTCTGGGGGACGGTGTATAGCTAGTAGGTAAATTCCGCGCATACCAGCGTTGTTGACCAGGAGGGACGGGGCATTAGCCCTGACGTCGAATGAAATCCAAGAACTTCTTCAAGGGCCCGCTCATTTGGATTGCGCTGGCAGTGGCCGCTCTTTTGATCCTTGTGCCTAGCCTTAGTACCACCAGAGCAACGCAGGTGGACACCAAGGAAGGCATAGAGCTTCTCGACCAGGACAAAGTCTCGCAGGCGAAGATCTATGACGGCGAGCAGCGGGTCGACCTGACATTGAATGACAGCGGCGTTGACGACAAGGGCGTCACTGACGTCCAGTTCTACTTCAGCACTGCGCGCGGCGAGGAAATAGTCCAGGCGGTTAACAACTCCGGGGCTAACTACACCGACCAGCCGGTGCAGACCAACTGGTTCACCAGCTTCCTCGGCTTGTTCCTGCCGTTCATCATCATCGGCCTGATTTTCTGGTTCCTGATGTCCCGCATGCAGGGCGGCGGCTCGCAGGTCATGAAGTTCGGCAAGTCCAAGGCCAAGCTGACCAACAAGGACATGCCCCAGGTGACCTTCGACGACGTGGCGGGCGCCGACGAAGCCGTCGAGGAACTGCACGAGATCAAGGAATTCCTGCAGGATCCGGGCAAGTTCCAGGCCGTGGGCGCAAAGATCCCCAAGGGCGTGCTGCTCTACGGCCCTCCCGGCACCGGTAAGACCCTGCTGGCCCGCGCCGTCGCCGGCGAGGCCGGTGTTCCGTTCTACTCGATCTCCGGCTCCGACTTCGTTGAAATGTTCGTGGGTGTGGGCGCCTCCCGCGTCCGCGACCTCTTCGAACAGGCCAAGTCCAACGCTCCGGCCATCATTTTCGTGGACGAAATTGACGCCGTCGGGCGCCACCGCGGCGCCGGCGTCGGCGGCGGAAACGACGAACGCGAGCAGACGCTGAACCAGCTGCTGGTGGAAATGGACGGTTTCGACGGCAACACCAACGTCATCCTGATCGCTGCCACCAACCGGCCCGACGTCCTGGACCCGGCACTGCTGCGCCCGGGCCGCTTCGACCGCCAGATCGGTGTCGAAGCCCCCGACATGCAGGGCCGCCTGCACATCCTGCAGGTCCATGCCAAGGGCAAGCCGATGGCTCCCGGCGTGGACCTCGAGACCGTGGCACGGAAGACTCCGGGCTTCACCGGTGCGGACCTGGCCAACGTCCTGAACGAAGCAGCGCTGCTGACCGCCCGCTCCAACGCGGACCTCATTGACGACCGCGCACTGGATGAGGCAATTGACCGCGTGATTGCCGGCCCGCAGAAGCGCAGCCGCGTGATGAAGGAACTTGAACGCAAGATCACTGCCTACCACGAAGGCGGACACGCCCTGGTGGCAGCGGCACTGCGGAACACGGACCCGGTTACCAAGGTGACCATCCTGCCGCGCGGCCGGGCACTCGGTTACACCATGGTCCTGCCGCAGGATGACAAGTACTCGGTGACACGCAACGAGCTCCTGGACCAGCTCGCCTACGCAATGGGTGGCCGCGTCGCGGAGGAAATTGTCTTCCACGACCCCTCCACCGGTGCCTCCAACGACATCGAAAAGGCGACGTCCACGGCCCGCAAGATGGTCACCCAGTACGGCATGAGCGAGCGGATCGGTTCGGTCAAGCTCGGCTCCGGCGGCGGCGAGCCGTTCCTGGGCCGGGACATGAGCCAGGAACGCAACTACTCCGACCAGGTGGCCTACGTGGTCGACGAGGAGGTCCGGCGCCTGCTGGACAACGCGCATGACGAGGCGTACCAGATCCTCACCGAGAACCGCGACGTCCTCGACCGGCTCGCGCTGGAGCTGCTGGAGCGGGAGACGCTGAACCAGGCGGAGATCGCCGAGGTCTTCTCCGATGTGCGCAAGCGCGACGTCCGGGAGGTCTGGCTGTCCAAGCCCACCCGCCCGGTCCACAGCATGCCGCCGGTGGTCTCCCAGAAGGAACGGCGCCAGGCCAAGGAAATCGGCGCCCCGGATCCGTCCTCGGTTGCTCCCCAGGACCAGATTGCCGACGCCGATCTGCCGCAGGACTTCGATGTGTCCAGCAACGGCCTGCCCCAGGGCAGCGGAAACGGCAGTCATCCCGGCCGGAGCGGAAGCACCGGCAGCACGTCCCCCGAGGCGTAGGTCCCGGGCGGCCCTGCAGGGCCGCCCGGCATCGCCGGGGAACGAAGTGCCGGCGCGATAGGATCGACCAGTGACCGATTTCGATGATGACCTACTGACCGCCGAAGCGGCAGCGGATTCCCCGGTGGATCAGCCAAGGATTGAACGGGCGGTCCGGGAGATCCTCCTCGCGATCGGGGAGGACCCGGACCGTGACGGTCTACGGGAAACCCCGAGCCGGGTGGCCAAGTCCTACACCGAGATTTTCGCCGGACTGCACCAGAGCCCCTCGGACCTGCTCGCCACCACGTTTGACCTGGACCATGAGGAAATGGTCCTGGTCAAGGACATTCCCTTTTATTCCACCTGCGAGCACCACCTGGTGCCGTTCCACGGCACCGCGCACATCGGCTACATCCCCTCCCACGAGGGCAAGGTCACCGGACTGTCCAAGCTCGCCCGGCTGGTTGACATCTACGCCCGCAGGCCCCAGGTCCAGGAGCGGTTGACCACCCAGATCGTGGACGCACTTATGACCAATCTTTCCCCACGCGGTGCCATAGTGGTTATTGAATGCGAGCACCTGTGCATGTCGATGCGCGGGGTGCGCAAGCCAGGCGCCAAGACCGTGACCTCGGCGGTGCGCGGCCAGCTGCGCGAGACCGCGACCCGCGCAGAAGCAATGAGCCTGATACTAGGACGATAGGACCACCATGGATTCACTCGCTGCCGCACCCGGCACTGGACCGGCAACCTCCCCGTTGCCCGTCGTACGGCCCGCCCGTAAGGCGCGCAGGCTCTCCGACCTTCCCGCCGACCGCACCCTGGTCATGGGCGTCCTGAACGTCACGCCCGATTCCTTCAGTGACGGCGGGCAGTTCGCCGATACTGACGCAGCAATCCGCGCGGGGCTGAAGATGCACTATGAAGGCGCAGACATCATCGACGTCGGCGGCGAATCCACCCGGCCTGACTCCGTCCGCATCTCCCCGGAGGAGGAGCAGGCACGGGTTTTGCCTGTGGTCGAGGCCATGGTCCGTGCAGGGGCCCTCGTCAGCATCGACACCATGAATGCCGCCACGGCAGAAAAGGCGATTGAAGCCGGCGCCGCGATCATCAATGATGTGTCCGGCACCGAAACCGATCCCCAGATGCCCGGGCTTGTAGCGCGAACGGGAGTCTCCTACATCCTGATGCACAGCCGCGGCAACGTCCGCAGCAATGACCCCAACGCCAGCTACGCCGACGTCGTCGAAGAGGTGGCAGCGGAAATGCTGAAGGTCCGTGACCGGTTCTACGCCGCCGGTGCCGCCCCCGAACAGATCATCCTCGACCCCGGGCTGGGCTTCTCCAAGGACGGCGAACATAACTGGGAGCTGCTGCGCGGAATCGACCGCCTCAACGCCTTGGGCCACCGCGTGCTTATCGGTGCATCCCGCAAGCGTTTCCTCGGCTCACTGCTCACCAGCTACGGGAAGGCGGCCCAGCCGCTGGAACGCGACAACGCCACGGTCGCGGTGTCCGCACTGGCGGCGTCCGCCGGTGCCTGGGCAGTGCGCGTGCACAACGTCCCGGCCAGCCTTGATGCCGTAAAAGTCGCCGCGGCCTGGAAAGGGTAGCCGGATGCTGAGCTCCGGAGTTTCCGGAACGCGGGACCGGATCACCCTAAGCGGCATCACCGCCACCGGTTTCCACGGTGTCTTCCCCCACGAGCGGCGGGACGGGCAGCCTTTCGTTGTGGATCTGGTCCTGTTCACCGATCTGGGGCCGGCAGCGGCCACGGATGACCTGACGCTGACGGCGCATTACGGCGAGGTTGCCGAACTCGTGGTGCAAATCATCACCGGGGAACCGCTGAACCTGATCGAGGCGCTGGCGGGCCGGATTGCGGACGCCGTCCTTAATTCCTTCTCCGTCCTTGCCGCAGTTGAGGTCACGGTGCATAAGCCGAAGGCACCGATCACGGTGCAGTTCGGCGATGTTGCGGTCACCATCCACCGGGAGCGCGCATGAGTGCCGTCCATTCCATCCTTGCCCTTGGAAGCAACCTCGGCGAGAGCCGGGACACGCTCTCCTCAGCAGTAGCGGAGCTTGCCGACCATCCGCAGGTACGGCTGAGCGCCGTTTCCCCCGTGGTCCGCACACGTCCGGTCGGCGGCCCTGAACAGCCTGACTATCTCAACCTCGTGGTGGCGGTCGAAACCGAACTCGAACCGCACGCCCTGCTGGCGCACTGCCAGGCCGTCGAAGCACGCCACCACCGCGAACGCATTGTCCGGTGGGGCCCGAGGACCCTCGACGTCGACATCATCACGTACGGGGACCTGCACCTGAATGATGAGGACCTCATCATTCCGCACCCCCGCGCAGCGACGAGGGCCTTCGTCCTGCAGCCCTGGGCCTGGATGGAACCCGACGCCCGGCTGGATTCGGTGCCCGTGGCCGAGCTGGCCGCCCGTGCCGAGGACCTGCCCGGACTCGAAGTCTTCGAAGGAGAATGAGCTCGTGAGCAGCATCCAATACCGGTGGCTGGCCGTCGTCGGCCTCGTTGCCGGCGTTGTGGGCTGGGCGGCGAACTTCTTCCTGTCGGAAAACGGCTATCCCGCGCCCGTGCTGGGCCCGGTGGCGCTGGTGGCCATCATCCTGGTGGCCGGTGCCACCCTCTTCCTCGGACTGCGGGTGCGCAGTTGGCGCAACGGCCGGCGGGACCGGGAGCTGGATCCCCTTGCGGCCGCCCGCACGGTTGTCCTGGCGCAGGCACTCGCCTACGCCGGTGCCCTGCTGCTTGGCTGGCATGCCGCAATCTTCCTCACCCAGCTGCCCCTGTGGTCGCTGCGGCCGGGCCACGCGGGCACCTGGTCCTCCCTCGCCGTCAGCGTAGGCGGGATCCTGATGATTGCCACGGGGCTTACCGTAGAGCGGTTCTGTAAACTGCCCCCTGATGACAAGGATGGCACCGGGCCCGGCTCCGGACCCGGCACGGGGAACGGCACGGGGGATGGTTCTGGGGAAGGCGGAGAGTATGCCTAGCGAGGCTATTGACCCCTCAGCGGTGCAGTGGCAACGCGTCTCGCCGAAGTACCTGCGGCTGAGGCTGCTGAGCTGGGGCATTGAAACCGTGATCACGCTGGTGGTGACCGGCCTTCCCCTGGTGCTGCGCCTCACCGGAATCTGGCCCGGGTACCCCGCGTGGCTGGCATGGGGGCTGCCCATCTTCTTTGCCGTAACCCTGCTGTGGCGCGGACTCCTGCTTCCCCGCCAGGTTCGTGCGATCGGTTACGCCGAACGCAACGAGGACCTGCTGCTTCGCCGGGGCATCTTCTTCCAGCGCACCCTGGTGGTTCCCTACGGCCGGATGCAGTACGTGGACGTAGCAGTCGGACCCCTGGAACGGGCCTTCGGGCTGTGCACACTGAAACTCCACACCGCCGCCCCGGGCACCAACGCCGGCATTGCCGGGCTGCCGACCGACGAGGGTGCCCGCCTGCGGGAGCACTTGTCCGCCCGCGGCGAAGCGCAGCTGGCCGGGCTGTGACCGCCGGCGCCTCCCGCGTTCCGGGCGAGGACCCCGGAACCGCCGGCACCGATCCGGCAACCAGGACTGAACCCGAGTGGAAAAGGGTGCACCCGGTCTCCCCGCTGGTCCGCGGCTGGATCGCATTGGCCGCCCTCGCCTATTTCGTGGGCAGGGACCAGGTGGAGTCGTGGTTCTCCGGCGGCGGCATGGACCTGCCCGCAGGCAGAGCGCTGTTCTGGACAGTCCTGGCGCTGGGGATTGCCCTGGTGGTTATTGCCGGCGCCTTCTTCCTGTCCTGGTGGTTTACCCGCTACCAGCTCACCCATGATCACATCCGCGTACGTTCGGGCATAGTGGTGCGCCGCCAACGCCAGGCCCGGCTGGACCGGGTGCAGGCCATCGACATCGTCCAGCCCTTGCTCGCACGGATTTTCGGGCTGGCCGAACTGCGTTTTGAGGTAGCCGACGCCGGTGAGTCCGCAGTACGACTGGCGTTCCTCCGCCTGCCGGAAGCACAAAAGCTTCGGGAGCGGATCCTGAAGGACGCCTCCGGCGCCGACGACGAAAAACAGTCCGACGGCGGCAGCGGCGCCGGCGAGGCAACGGTGCCGGGCGAACAGCAGGTGCTGGCACTGTCGGCCGGACGCGTGATTGCCTCCGTACTGCTGTCCGGGACCACCGTCTTCCTGATACTGGCCGTCGCGGCAGTAATTGTCCTGACGGCCGTTACGGGCGAGGCCGCATCCATCGCCGCCATGGTGCCCATCATTTTCGGTTTCGGCAGCGCGTACTGGAGCCTGTTCAGTTCCGGGTTCAACTTCCGCGCCTCCGTGTCACGGGAGGGCATCCGGATCCGCTCCGGACTGCTGGACACCCGCGCGCAGACCGTACCGCCGGGACGGATCCAGGCCCTGGCCGTTCGGCAGCCGCCGCTTTGGCGGATCACGGGGTGGTATTCGATTTCCGTAAACGTTGCCGGGTATGGAGCGGGTTCCGACGGCGAATCATCGGCGCGCACCCGGCTGCTGCCCGCGGGTACCTCGGAGGAGGTCCTGCGGATGCTGGCCCTGGTTGTCCCCGATCCCGGAACCGAGGATCCGGTGGGGGTGTTCACCGCAGGCATGAACGGGACCGGCCCGGCAGCGGGCTTCACCGTTTCGCCGCGGCGTGCCCGCTGGCTGTCCCCGCTTTCCCGGCGGCGGAACGGCTACCTGGTCACGGAGACCGCCCTCCTGTCCCGGCGCGGATTCCTGTGGCGGTCACTTCAAGTGGTTCCACACAGCAGGACCCAGTCGCTCGCCCTGGAACAGGGTCCGGTGGCCCGCCGCCTGCGCCTGGCGGACCTGGTCCTGCACTCCACACCCGGACCGATTTCCCCACGAGTGGTGGAAATCGATGCGGACACCGCCCGGCAACTGCTCCACGAACAGGCACAGCGTGCCCGGACCGCCCGCCGCCGGGACCTCCCGGAACAGTGGCTGCGCGGCACCGGCCCTTCCCTGGCCAAGTCCGCACCCACCGCCACGACCCCGGTTATGCCACCACCCGTCTCCAAGGAGGAGCCTCCCCATGAACACCGCTGATTCAGCCAGCGTCGAAGAACGACGGCGCCGTGGCCGCCTGGGGGTCGGCGTCATCGGTGCAGGCCGGGTCGGTGCCGTCCTCGGTGCTGCCCTGCGCGCGGCCGAGCACGCCGTCGTCGGCGTTTCCGCGGTGTCCGACGCCAGCCGCGAACGGGCGGAAAACCTGCTTCCCGGAGTGCCGATCCTTGAGATCCCGGACATCGTGGAACGCTCGGAACTGGTCCTGCTCGCCGTTCCGGACGACGCCCTGGGTCCGCTTGTCGCCGGGCTGGCGAAAACCGGCGCCTGGCAGGCGGGACAGCTGGTAGCCCACACCTCGGGGCGGTTCGGCACGGAAATCCTTGCCCCTGCCCGGGCGGCGGGCGCCATTCCCCTCGCACTGCACCCGGCCATGACCTTCACCGGGATGAGCCTGGACCTGACCCGGCTGGCGGACTGCTCCTTCGGCATCAGCGCCCCCGCTGCCGTCCTGCCGATTGCCCAGGCACTCGTGGTGGAGATGGGTGCTGAACCGGTGGTCATCGATGAAGCGGACCGGGTGCTCTACCACGCGGCCCTCGCGCACGCCTCCAACCACCTGGTCACCCTCGCCTCCCAGTCCACGCAGCTGCTGGCCGGCCTCGGCGTCGAACATCCGGACCGGCTCCTGGGGCCGCTCATGCGCGCGTCGCTGGAAAACGCGCTGGCCTCCGGGGAGGGGGCCCTCACCGGCCCGGTGGCCCGGGGTGACGTCGGCACCGTGTCCGCACATACCCGTGCCCTTGCCGAGGCAGGCACGGAGGACCTTCGCGCCGCCTACGCCGCGCTGTCCGCCGCAACCGCCTCCCGGGCCGTTGACCGCGGGCTGCTCACCCCCCAGCAGGGCGAAGCCATCCTGGCCGCCCTTCGGGACCCGCAGGATCCCTGAACACCCGAACGAACGAACCCCCCCATCGAAGGACAGTTTTGAACACCCCCCGCCTCGTCACCACCGCCGCCGAACTGCGCTCCGCCACTGAGGAGCTGCTCGAAAAAGCGGCCGCAGCCAACCCCTCCCGCCTTCCCTCCCTCGCGCTGGTTCCCACCATGGGTGCCCTGCACGAAGGGCACGCCTCCCTGATGGGCGCTGCGCGGGCGGACAACGACGTCGTCACCGCCTCGGTGTTCGTCAATCCCCTCCAGTTCGACGACCCGGCCGACCTCCAGCGGTACCCCCGCACCCTCGGCGCGGACCTGGAGCTCCTGGGCCGCGCCGGGGTGGACCTCGTCTTCGCGCCGTCAGAGGACGAAATGTACCCCGGCGGAGCGCCGCTGGTCCGTGTGAGCGCCGGCACCATGGGCACCCGCTGGGAGGGTGCCGTCCGGCCGGGACACTTCGACGGCGTGCTGACCGTGGTTGCCAAGCTCTTCCACCTGGCTGCTCCGCGGGTACCGGCGCGCTTCCGGGCGTACTTCGGGCAGAAGGACGCCCAGCAGGTGGCCCTGATCCGGCGGATGGTCTCGGACCTCAACTTCGACGTGGAGGTCACCGGTGTGCCGATTGTCCGGGCGGCGGACGGACTCGCCGAATCAAGCCGGAACCGCTTCCTCGACGCCGGCCAGCGGCAGGCGGCACTGGTGCTGTCCCGGGCGTTGAACCTGCTGAAGGAACGCGCGGCGGCGGGCCGGCCCCTCGACCTGCCCGACGCCGTCGAACTCGTCTCGTCGCAGCCCGGAGTGGAACTGGACTACTTCGAGGTGGTGGATCCGCAGACCCTTGAACCGCTCGCTGGAACTGCCGGCGAACCACTGGCCGGAACCGCGCTGGCGCTGCTGGCTGCACGGGTAGGCCCGGTCCGCCTGATCGACAACACCCTGCTGCCGTAGCAAAGTACCTGTGCTCCGTGCCTACCCGGGGGTGGGTGCACGGAGCACAGGAACCGGGAGCGGCGCTTTGCTCTGTAAACTTAATAACCGTGACCACATCTAACCCCGTTCCCGAAGCCGCAGACACCTCCGAACAGATGCGCATCCGTGCCGAGAAGCGTGCGCGGCTCATCGACCGGGGGGATGAGGCCTACCCGGTAGGGGTGGAACGCACCGCCTCCCTCAAGGAAGTACGCGAAAAGTTCGGCCACCTCGAGGCCGACGAAGCCAGCGGCGAGACCGTGGGCGTTACCGGCCGCGTGGTGTTTATCCGCAACACCGGAAAGCTCTGCTTCGCCACCCTGCAGGAAGGCAACGGAACCCGGCTGCAGGCCATGCTCAGCCTCGCCGTTGTCGGCGAGGAATCCCTGGCGGACTGGAAGTCGCTGGTGGACCTGGGCGACATCGTCTTTATCCGCGGTGAGGTTATCTCCTCCCGCCGCGGGGAACTCTCAGTGATGGCACAGTCCTGGTCGATGGCCTCCAAGGCACTGCGTCCGCTGCCGGTGCTGCACGCCGGACTGAGCGAGGAAACCCGCGTCCGCCAGCGCTACGTGGACCTGATGGTCCGCGACGAAGCGCGGGACATGGTCTACAAGCGCGCGGCAGTCATCCGCGGAGTCCGCGACACCCTGCACGGACACGGCTATGTGGAGGTGGAAACCCCCATGCTGCAGCTGGTGCACGGCGGTGCCGCTGCCCGGCCGTTCGAAACGCACCTGAACGCCTTCGACCAGAAGATGACCCTCCGCATCGCCACGGAGCTGTACCTCAAGCGTGCAGTGGTGGGCGGGATTGAGCGGGTGTTCGAAATCGGGCGCATTTTCCGCAACGAGGGTGTGGACTCCACGCATTCCCCTGAATTCACCACGCTGGAATGCTACGAGGCCTACGCGGACCAGTTTGTGATGGCCGAGCGGATGAAGGAAATCATCCTGCACTGCGCAGACCTCATGGGCAGCCGGAAGATTGAAACCGCTGCCGGCACCATTGACCTGGACGGCGAGTGGCGCTGGCTGAGCGTGTACCCCGGCCTGTCCGAAGCGGTGGGCATGCAGATCACCCCGGACACCGACGCCGCCGTGCTCCGCGATGTTGCGGAAAAGCACGGCGTGAAGGTGGATCCGAAGTGGGACGCGGAAAAGCTGGTTATTGAACTATTCGGCGAAATTGTTGAGCCGACGCTGCTGCAGCCGACCTTCGTGTACGACTACCCGCCCTCGGCGCAGCCGCTCGCCCGTCCGAACCGCGAAGATCCCCGCCTGATCGAGGCCTGGGACCTCATCATCGGCGGCATGGAACGCGGTACGGCTTTCTCGGAACTGATTGACCCGGTTATCCAGCGTGAACGCCTCACCGAGCAGTCCCTGCTGGCTGCCGGCGGCGATGACGAGGCCATGGCCCTCGACGAGGACTTCCTGCGGGCCTTGGAATATGGTGCCCCTCCCATGGGCGGCATCGGGCTGGGAATTGACCGCCTTGTGATGCTTTTCACGAATACAGGAATCAGGGAAACAATTCTGTTTCCCCTCCTTAAGCCGGAAATGGGTTAGCCATGGAATATGTAGAAGTCCTCCTGCCGTCGATTTGTGTTGCAGCTCTCTTTTATTTCGTGATGCGGGCCCTGCTTAACTCGGACCGGTCGGAGCGGCAGGCCCTTGCCGAGGCAGAACGGGAAGCTGACCAGAGTGTAGACCATGAAGCTTTGAAAAAACCGAGTGAAGAAGAGAATAAATAGCCAAGTACTTTGACGGGGCTTTACCAATTGCGTCATACTCTAAGTGGTCTCATAATTAGTCTTCCCATTTTTAGCTGCTTAGGAGCCTGTCATGGCGCAAAAGGTAAAAATCATTCTCGTGGATGACGTCGACGGCGGAAGTGCGGATGAGACCGTACGGTTTGCCTTGGACGGGTCACAGTACGAGATTGATCTGTCGAAAGACAATGCGAAAACTCTCCGCGATGCATTGAAGCCCTACGTGGATGCCGGCCGCAAGGTCGGAGGCCGCACCGGACGTCCGCGCGGCACCGGCGCGACCCGCAGCAATGAAGCAGCGCAGATCCGCGAATGGGCCCGCAAGAACGGCTACACCGTTTCAGAGCGCGGCCGCGTAAACAGCGAGATCATCGACGCCTACCGGGCCGCGCAGAGCTAGGCCTACCGCCCGCCTCTCACGCCCATGGCGAACAAGCTCCTTAAGCACCCCTGGGGCACGTAGCATCGAATTACGCGTTAGCTAGGAGTGTGCCTCATGTTTGAAAGATTTACCGACCGTGCCCGTCGCGTTGTCGTGCTTGCCCAAGAAGAGGCCCGCATGCTCAACCACAACTACATCGGCACCGAGCATATTTTGCTTGGGCTCATTCATGAGGGTGAAGGTGTCGCTGCTAAGGCCCTTGAATCCCTGGGCATCTCGCTTGGTGCTGTCCGCGAGCAGGTGCAGGAGATCATCGGTCAGGGCCAGCAGGCCCCGACCGGCCACATCCCCTTCACCCCCCGCGCCAAGAAGGTGCTGGAGCTTTCGCTTCGTGAAGCCCTGCAGCTCGGCCATAACTACATCGGCACCGAACACATCCTGCTCGGTCTGATCCGTGAAGGTGAAGGCGTAGCCGCGCAGGTGCTGGTCAAGCTTGGTGCTGACCTGAACCGTGTCCGCCAGCAGGTCATCCAGCTGCTTTCCGGCTACCAGGGCAAAGAGCCCGTCTCCACCGGTGGCCAGCAGCAGGAAGGCCAGCCCGCCGGATCGGTGGTGCTGGACCAGTTCGGCCGCAACCTCACACAGGCCGCGCGTGAATCCAAGCTCGACCCGGTAATCGGGCGCGAGCATGAAATGGAACGCGTGATGCAGGTGCTTTCACGCAGGACCAAGAACAACCCTGTCCTGATCGGCGAGCCCGGCGTCGGCAAGACCGCCGTCGTAGAGGGTCTGGCCCAGGCGATCGTGCGCGGAGACGTGCCGGAGACCCTGAAGGACAAGCAGCTTTACACCTTGGACCTCGGTTCGCTGGTTGCCGGTTCACGCTACCGCGGCGACTTTGAGGAACGCCTGAAGAAGGTCCTCAAGGAAATCCGCACCCGCGGCGACATCATCCTGTTCATCGACGAGATCCACACCCTTGTGGGTGCGGGTGCCGCCGAAGGCGCCATTGATGCCGCATCGATCCTGAAGCCGATGCTGGCCCGGGGCGAGCTGCAGACCATTGGTGCCACCACTCTGGACGAGTACCGCAAGCACATCGAGAAGGATGCCGCGCTGGAGCGCCGCTTCCAGCCGATCCAGGTTGCCGAGCCCTCGGTGGCACACGCCATCGAGATCCTCAAGGGCCTGCGTGACCGCTACGAGGCACACCACCGCGTTTCCATCACCGATGCCGCGCTGGCCTCCGCAGCTACGCTGGCCGAGCGGTACATCAGTGACCGGTTCCTGCCGGACAAGGCAATCGACCTGATTGACGAGGCAGGCGCCCGTTTGCGGATCCGCCGGATGACGGCCCCGCCGGAGCTGAAGGAAATCGACGAGCGGATCTCGGCGCTGAAGATGGAGAAGGAGTCCGCAATCGACTCCCAGGACTTCGAAGGTGCCGCCTCCCTGCGTGACAAGGAGCAGAAGCTCCAGGATCAGCGCGCGGAGAAGGAACGCCAGTGGAAGTCCGGCGGCCTGGATGACATTGCCGAGGTGGATGAGGAACTCATCGCCGAGGTGCTTGCCAACTCCACCGGCATCCCCGTGGTCAAGCTGAACGAGGAAGAATCCACCCGCCTGCTGCGGATGGAAGACGAACTGCACAAGCGCGTCATCGGCCAGGACCAGGCCATCAAGTCCATCTCGCAGGCCATGCGCCGTACGCGGGCCGGACTGAAGGACCCCAAGCGTCCGGGCGGTTCGTTCATCTTCGCCGGCCCCACCGGCGTCGGTAAGACCGAGCTCGCCAAGGCCCTTGCGGAGTTCCTGTTCGGTGACGAGGACGCCCTCATCACCCTGGACATGTCCGAGTACGCCGAGAAGCACACGGTTTCGCGCCTGTTTGGTGCTCCTCCCGGATACGTGGGCTACGAAGAGGGCGGGCAGCTGACCGAAAAGGTCCGCCGCCGTCCGTTCTCCGTGGTGCTGTTCGACGAAGTGGAGAAGGCCCACTCGGACCTCTTCAACTCGCTGCTGCAGATCCTGGAAGACGGCCGCCTGACCGACGCCCAGGGCCGCATGGTGGACTTCAAGAACACCATCATCATCATGACGACCAACCTTGGTACCAAGGACATCTCCAAGGGCGTTATGACGGGCTTCCAGTCCGGCACGGACACCAAGACCGGTTACGACCGGATGCGGGCACGGGTCACGGAGGAGCTGCGCCAGCACTTCCGCCCCGAATTCCTCAACCGTGTTGATGACACCGTGGTCTTCCCGCAGCTGACTCAGGAAGAGATTGTCCAGATTGTGGACCTGTTCCTGAACCGCCTGAGCCAGCGCCTGGCCGAGAAGGGCATGACCATCGAGCTCACCCCGGCCGCCAAGGTGCTGCTGGCAACGCGCGGCTACGATCCCGCGATGGGGGCCCGGCCGCTGCGCCGGACCATCCAGCGCGAAATCGAGGACCAGCTCTCCGAGAAGATCCTCTTCGGGGAACTCAAGCCCGGCGAGGCCATCGCGGTGGACGTCGAGGGCGAAGGCGACGAAGCGAAGTTCACTTTCGTCGGCAGCGGTGTTCCGAAGGCGATTGAGGAAGCTACCTCGGCAATCGAAGCCGGCGTCAGCGAGTAACAGCCGCTCAGTACAACCATGCACGGGTAAAGGACCCGGCGGGCAGAGCGCCCGCCGGGTCCTTTCGCGTCCGAAGGCCGGCCGTCCGGCGTCGAACGGAGAAACGAAGGTTGGGTGCGGCCGCCCCGACAGTCCTAGACTGGGCCGGTGACTTCCGTACCCACCATCACCATCCGCCGTGCACGCACTTCCGATGTTCCCGGCATCCGCGCCCTCGTTGCGCCGCTGGCCGAGGAACGGATCCTCGTTGCCAAGGAGGCGGTGGCCTACTACGAGGCGCTGCAGGAATTCCGGGTTGCGGAGGACGCTGACGGGCGGATTGTGGGCTGCGGTGCACTCCACGTGATGTGGGAAGACCTTGCCGAAGTCCGCACCCTGGCCGCTGATCCCGCCCTGCGCGGCAGCGGAATCGGCCATCTCCTGCTGGAACAGCTGCTCGCCGATGCGGTGGAAATCGGTGTGCGGCGGGTTTTCTGCCTGACCTTCGAAGTGGAGTTTTTCCGCCGGCACGGATTCGCCGTCATGGCCAACCAGTCCGCTGTGGATCCGGAGGTCTATTCCGAGCTGCTGCGTTCCTCCGACGAGGGCGTTGCCGAGTTCCTGGACCTCGCCCGGGTAAAGCCGAACACCCTGGGAAACACCCGGATGATCCGCTCGTTCTAACCCGGCGGCCGACCGGGGCGCGTTCGCAGAGAGAGTAACCGGCAGGGCCGTGCTGGCCTTTTGTCTTCGAAGCTGGATAAGCTCAGGATACTTAGCATCATCAACGGTCCCGTGGAGCGCAGCAGTAAGAAGTTGCCTAACAGCAGCAGTTCCGTGTTTACACGGGCCACGATCAGAAAGCGGGTTCAGCAATGGGCGCAGATGACAAGATGCAGAATAAGGCCGAAAATCTTGGCGGCAAGGTCAAGGAAGGCGTAGGCAAGGCCACCGGCAATGAGCGCATGGAGGCCGAAGGCCACGGCGACCAGGCCAAGTCGAGCCTGAAGGACGCCGGCGAGAACGTCAAGGACGCTTTCAAGGGCAAGTAAGGCTTTATCGAGGAGCGGGAGGGGTTAGCCCCCTCCCGCTTTTTTATGCCCGGGCGGCTTTGGAACTCTAAGGCGCTGCCGGTGCAGCTGGCACGCCGACACCCTGTTGCACTGCTTCCGGCCCGGGTAGGGTCGGTGGGGGAAAGGGAGCCTTGGCGTGCTCGCGGGGCTCGGCAGTCCGACCGCTAAGGAGCCCGGCGTCATGAAGAAACTCATCAACAATCCCCGCTCGGTGGTGGCGGAATCACTCGAAGGCTTCGGGTTGGCCCACCACGACCTGGTCCAGATCCATTTGGACCCGGACTATGTCCTCCGGCGCGACGTTCCGGTACAGGGCAAGGTAGGCCTGGTCTCCGGCGGCGGCAGCGGCCACGAGCCCCTGCACAGCGGCTATGTGGGGCAGGGCATGCTCACGGCCGCCGTTCCCGGAGCCGTGTTCACTTCGCCCACCCCGGACCAGATCCTCCCGGCCATCGTGAAGAGCGACTCGGGCTCCGGCGTCCTGCTCGTGGTGAAGAACTACACCGGCGACATCCTTAACTTCGAGACGGCTGCCGAGCTTGCCGGCGTCGAAGGCATCGACATCCGCACAGTCGTAGTGAACGACGACGTCGCGGTGGAGGACTCGACCTACACCGCAGGAAGGCGCGGGGTGGCCGGGACCGTGCTGCTGGAGCGGATTGCCGGCGGCGCCGCGGACCGCGGGGATGACCTTGCCAAGGTGGCGGAAATCGCCGAACGCGTAATCGCGAACGTACGGTCCATGGGCGTTGCACTGGCACCATGTACGGTGCCTCATGCCGGCGAACCGAGCTTCACCCTGGCGGAAGACGAGATTGAAATGGGTGTGGGGATCCACGGCGAGCCCGGCCGGCACCGGGTGCCAATGACAACGGCGGATTCCATTACGGACCAGTTGATGGAACCGGTGCTCAGCGATCTCGGGGTTGCCTCCGGAGACCGGGTGCTGCTCTTCGTGAACGGCATGGGCGGCACTCCGCTGAGCGAGTTGTACATCGTGTACCGCCGGGCGGCCCAAATCCTGGCGGACCGAGGTGCCCGGGTGGAGCGTTCCCTGGTGGGCAACTACATCACCGCCCTGGAAATGGAGGGGGCGTCCGTGACCGTCCTGCGGCTGGACGATGAACTTACGGACCTCTGGGACTCGCCGGTAAACACCCCGGCCATGCGGTGGGGAGTATAGGCATGGAACTGGATGCAGCCTGGGCAGATCGGTGGATGCGGCTAAGCGCCGCTGCCCTGAGCGGGAACCGCCAGCGGCTGACCACCCTGGACCGGGAGATCGGCGACGCCGACCACGGAGAGAACATGGAACGCGGATTCAGCGCGGTGGTGGAGAAACTGGACGCCGACGGCGTGCCGGAGACCCCCGGAGCGGTATTCAAAACGGTCGCCATGACCCTCATGTCGAAGGTGGGCGGCGCCGCCGGACCGCTGTACGGGACGGCATTCCTGCGTGCCTCCACCGCGGCGGGCAGTGCGTCCGCCCTCGGACCGGCCGAGCTGGTCGCCGTGCTGACGGCCGCCCGGGACGGAATAGTTGCCCGCGGCAAGGCCGAACCCGGCGACAAGACCATGATCGATGCCTGGACTCCCGCGGTGGACGCCGCCGTCACGGCGGAGTCGGCGGGTTCAGGTCCGGTGGAGATCCTGACGGCGACCGCGAACGCAGCCGACGCCGGACTGGCCGGCACTGAACCGCTTGTCGCCCGCAAGGGCCGGGCCAGCTACCTGGGGGAGCGCAGCGCGGGGCACCTCGATCCCGGGGCCGCGTCCACGGCACTGATCCTGCAGGCGGCGGTTTCGGCGGCGGAGACGGCGGCGTGAGCGTCGGCCTGGTGGTTGTTTCGCACAGCCGGAAGCTGGCCGAGGGGGTCTGCGAGCTGGCGGCTCAGATGGCCGCGGACGTTCGGATAGTTCCGGCAGGGGGCACCGACGACGACGGCATCGGCACCAGCCTGGAAAAAATCATGGCCGGTATTGCCGCCACGGACTCCGGCGAGGGCACGGTCCTGCTGACGGACCTTGGCTCCGCAGTGATGACGGCGGAATCGGCGCTGGAGTTCCTCGAACCGGAGCAGCAGCAGCGGGTGCTCATGGCCGATGCGCCGTTGGTCGAGGGCACGGTGGCCGCAGCCGTAGCGGCACAGACCGGAAGGAACGTTGCCGAGGTTTCGGCCGCCGCGGAGTCGGCGGGGGCGTCCTACACTCCGGATAGCGCAGCACCCGGCGAAGCCACCGGAGGCCCGCCTGCCGCCGGGGAGCCGGCGCCCGATACGGCGGACACCGTCAGCGGCGCGTGGACGCTGATAAACCCGATGGGCCTGCACGCCCGTCCGGCCTCAGTCGTGGCGCAGTCACTGGCGGACCTGGACGCAGAGATCACCATCAACGGCGTGGATGGCAAATCGGTCATGATGCTTATGACGCTGGGCCTGCGGCCCGGCGAAACGCTAAGTGTCACCGCCACCGGACCCGACGCGGCGACGGCGGTGGAACTCGTGGCCGAGCAGGTGCGGAACGGGTTCGGAGAAATCTGAGCCTGCCGCCCGTCAAAGCGGCAGCGACACTCCGTTGGCGTCTTCTGCCGCCAGCCGGTCCGCGATCAGGCCCGCCAAAGCGCGCTCCATTTGTTCCTGCGGCGCCTGCAGCCGGTGCAGGGTGCCCAGCGGATCCAGTTCGGCCGCCAGCCTCGGGCCGGCCAGATCCACCGGCGCATGGAGCAGCAACTCCCGGCGGACCGGGCCTTCCGCGGAGCGCAGCACCGCCATCATGGCCCCGCGGACCTGGCGGTCCGTTCCGGCCCAGGCCTGGCCTTTCGCCGTGTAATGGGGTTCCGGCCTGCCCGCTGCCACCCAGGCGCAGCGGTCCAATATCGGACACTCCTGGCATCGAGGGCTGCGGGCGGTGCAGACCAGTGCGCCGAGTTCCATGACAGAGGCATTCCAGGCCACGGAGTCGCCGGCGTCGAGGGGCAGCAGGGAAGCGGCCAGCCGCATCTCGGCAGCGGTAAGGGATGGTGAGGGCAAGGCGTTCCCGGTTACGGCCCGGGCATGCACCCGGCGGATATTGGTGTCCACCACTGTTTCGTGCCGCCCGAAGGCAAATGCAGCCACTGCGGCGGCGGTGTAGTCGCCCACTCCCGGCAACCGCAGCAGTTCCGGATAAGTGGACGGCACCTCGCCGCCGAACTCCTCGACAATGGCCTTCGCTGCCGCGTGCAGCCGCAGTGCCCGCCGGGGATAGCCCAGCCTGCCCCAGGCCCGGACGGCTTCCCCGCTGGGCTCCGAAGCCAACCCGGCCGGCGTCGGCCATCGCTGCAGCCATTCGGTCCAGACGGGCAGTACCCGTACCACCGGCGTCTGCTGGAGCATGATTTCGCTGACCAGAACACCCCAGGGCGTGCGCGCGGCGTCCCGCCAGGGCAGCTCGCGGGCATTACCGGCGAACCACCCGGTAATCCGGCGGTGCAGGTCTTCCACCTGTGAATCCATGCTGCACTCCCTTGCATATGACCAGCAATACTCTACTAACCGGCGTGGTGCGCCCCGTAATCGGAGTCCTGATCTCTAGCCTTGAACCATGGATGGGATGGGAAGACAGCAGCCGGCCGGACCACGCCCCGGTCCGCGCCGTCCGAGCCCCGCCGTCTACCGCCGGAGGCGGCTGGTTGCAGGCGTCCTCGCGGTGCTGCTCCTGGTGGGACTCGGGTTCGGGGTTGCGGCCGTGATTGGCCCTTTGACACCGGAAAAACAGACCGTAGCCGACGCCACCGTCCCGTCTCCGGTCCTTACTGCCCCGGCTGCCACGCCTGCGGCCGAGACGAAAACGCCGAAGGCTCCGAAACCCGCGGCGACCCCGTCGGAATCCGCCTGCCCCGCAGAGTCCGTCTTGGTTACTGCCGCCACCGATGCCCAGGTCTACCCGGCCGGTGCGGCGCCGGTCCTGGCGCTGACCGTCACGAACACCGGGAAATCCGCCTGCGAGATCAACGTGGGGACTTCGCAGATGGAGTTTTCGGTAGCCAGCGGCTCCGACCGGATCTTCTCCTCCACCGACTGCCAGGACGGCGGTGAGGACTACCTCAAGACGGTGGAGCCGGGCGCCTCGGAGACGGCCAACTTCACCTGGGAGCGGAACCGGTCAGCCCCGGGCTGCGCCGCCGTGGCTTCCAACCCGAACCCGGGCTACTACGTGTTCACTGCCAGGCTTGGCGAAGTCACCAGCGAAACGGCTGTTTTCGAACTGGAATAGGCCTACATAAACCGGTCGAGGAGGCTGGTCTCCGCGATTCGGGAGAGGCCTTCCCGGACGGTCCGGGCGCGCTGCTCGCCGATGCCGTCGACGGTCATCAGGTCATCGATGTTCGCAGCCATCAGGTTCTGCAGGCCGCCGAAGTGGTCCACCAACCGGTTGGATACCGCTGGCGGAACCGACTTGATATTGCTCAGGAGCCGGTAGCCGCGCGGCTGCACCACGGCTTCGAGCGAATCCTGGCCCGGCTGGAAACCGACCACCGAGGCAATCTTGCCCAGATCCACCATTTCGGACGAGCTCATGTTCTGAAGCGTGGCGATCTGTTCCTCGATGTTGCGCTTTCCGTCATTCAGGTCCGCATAGTCGCGCAGGATCATTTCGCTGCCCGGGCCGAGGCCGGTGGTCAGTTCTTCCAACTGGAGGGACAGCAGGCGGCCGTCGACCCCGAGTTCGAGGACGTACTGCGAGATTTCCTCGGAAATGCGGCGGACCATTTCCTGGCGCTGCAGCGTGACCGCTACGTCGCGGACCGTCACCATCGCCTCGATCTCCAATGCGGAGAGGGAATTGGTGACCTGGTCCAGCCGGGCGCGGTAACGCTCCAGGGTTGCCAGGGCCTGGTTGGCACGTGCCAGCACCGGCTCGGATCCTTCCAGGACGTGGCGGAGTCCGCCTACGTAGAGCTGGATGATCCGCATGGACTGGCTGACCGAAATCACGGGGAAGCCGGTCTGGATGGCCACGCGTTCGGCGGTCCTGTGCCGGGTGCCGGATTCATGCGTTTCGATGGTGTGGTCGGGGACCAGCTGCACGGCCGCGCGCAGGATGTTCCTGGCGTCGCGGTCACAGACGATCGCGCCGTCCATCTTGGCCAGCTCCCGCAGCCTGGTGGGGGAGAAGTCGATGCCGATATCGAACCCGCCGGAGCAGATGCTGTCCACCGCACGGTCAAAGCCGAGAACGATCAGGGCGCCGGTGCGGCCCCGCAGAATACGCTCGAGTCCGTCGCGGAGCTCGGTCCCGGGTGCCACCCGCGCCAGGGTTGCCTTAAGCGCGTCTTCGGGACTGCGGGCCATGGTCACTTCCTTCCGGCCCGGGGGCCTACGATCCGGGCTGAGGCTTGCCCGTCCCTATACTAGTGGGAGATCGCGGCAGACCCTCCAACTCGTGAACCACGGCACGTCCCTGCCCGAGCCGGCAAGTAGGCCGTGTCAGACAGTTTCGGTGATACCGCTCACCGGTGATTGCCCGGATCTTCGGAAACGGCAGTGCTAGAAGAGCAGTTCCAGTGCCTCGGCCAAGGTGGAGACTTCCCGGACCTTGAATCCGGAGGGGACGTTCCCCGGTCCGTTCGGGGAAGCCGGAACGACGGCGTGCGTGAAGCCGAGGCGTTCGGCCTCGTTGATCCGCCGGGCGATACCGGGTACCGGACGCACCTCCCCGGCCAGTCCAACCTCGCCGAAGGCAATGAGCTGGGCCGGCAGCGGCTTGTTCATCTTCGCCGACGCCACAGCCAGCGCCACCGCCAGGTCCGTGGCCGGCTCGCCCAGTTTCACGCCGCCTACGGTGGAGACGTAACTGTCATCCTTGGCCAGACTCATCGAAGCCCGCTGCTGCAGGACCGCCAGCAGCATGGCTACCCGGGAGGCGTCAACGCCGCTGGTCGCACGGCGGGCCTGGGCGTTTCCGGTTTCAGCGACCAGGGACTGGACCTCGGCGACCAACGGTCGCTTGCCCTCCAGCGTCACGGTGATGCAGGTGCCCGAGACCGGGTCCTTGGTGCGCGAGACGAACAGTCCGCTGGGGTCTGCAAGCCCTTCGATGCCGTCTTCGGTCAGGTCGAAGCAGCCCACCTCGTCCGTGGGTCCGTAGCGGTTCTTGACCGCACGCAGCAGCCGCAGCCGCGAGTGCCTGTCGCCGTCGAACTGGCACACCACGTCCACCAGGTGCTCCAGCAGCCGGGGGCCGGCGATGGAACCGTCCTTGGTGACGTGGCCGACCAGCAGGGTGGTCATGTTCCGGGTCTTCGCGGCATTGATCAAAGACGCGGCCACCTCGCGGACCTGGCTGACGCCGCCGGCGCTGCCGTCCACGGCGGTACTGCTCAGGGTCTGGACGGAGTCGACAATGAGCAGCCCGGGGGAGACCTGCTCCACCTGGCCCAGGGCCTGGCTGAGGTCCGTTTCCGCACTGAGATAGAGGTTCTCCGATACGGCGCCGATCCGCTCGGCGCGCAGTTTCACCTGCGCCGTGGATTCCTCCCCGGTGACGTACAGGACGTCGCGGCCCAGACCGGCGACGCGGGCGGCGACGTCGAGGAGCAGGGTGGACTTGCCCACGCCGGGCTCACCGGCCAGCAGGATGACCGCACCGGGCACCAGGCCTCCGCCCAGGACGCGGTCCAGTTCCCCTACCCCGGTGGCCTGGTAGGCGGCAGTGGTCGCGTCTACCTCGCCGATCCGCAGGGCCGGGCGGGCAACCACGGCGGCGGCGGTGGTCCGGGCCAGGACTTCGCCGGATTCCTCCACCGTTCCCCAGGCCTGGCACTCGCCGCAGCGTCCAACCCATTTGGCCGTAGTCCAGCCGCACTCCGAGCAGCGGAAGTTGGCGGTCTTGGGCCGTGCAGTCTTTGTTGCCATGGAATCAGGCTATCCCGCGGCACTGACACTTTTTTCCGCAGGGCTCAGACCTCCGAGAGGTAGGTAACCGCCTCTTCGTGGGTGAGTCCGGTGGATTCCAGCAGGTCCACCACGAGGGGGCGGAAGAGCATGATGAGCGCGTCGCCCTGCAGGTCCGTGATGCCCAGTGATTTCGGATGCAGGCGGGTACCCACGGCCGCCAGCTCGTTGCGGGCCTGGCGAAGGTGCCGGAGCCGGGCGTCCGGCCCCTCACCGCCGCCCAGCGCACGGGCCAGGACATCCACGGCATCGGCGGTCTCGTTCAGCACCTCCGACACGTTCTCGATGGCCTCGTCACCCAGCGATGCATGGTTAATGACCGACGTCGTCCGGCGGGCGAAAACCCGGCTGTTGCGGACCGCCAGGTCCAGATAGCCGATGGAGCCGCGCAGATCCCCCAATTCCGCCAGGTACCGCCGGTAGGCGGGCGAAATCCGGGCGACTTCCCGTGCGTCCCGGACGCTGCGGGCCAGGGTGTCCAGCTGGGGCTGTGTATTGCGGGCCCGGACCAGGGCATGCCAGGCAATGGTGGAATCGCTCTTGGCGATGGCTTCGGAACACTGGCGCAGTACGGCAGACAGTTCGTGCAGGAGCTCGCGGATGTTGGACTTCGGTTCCCGGCGCGGATCCCGCGGCGCCAGCATGGTCACCACCAGGGCAAAAACACCGCCGACTATGGCGTCCACGCTGCGGGTGAAGACCCCGCCGTCCGGGGCGGGCAGGAGTACCACCAGCAGGGACTGCAGCCCCAGCTGAGTGGTGAAAATGACGCCGCGGTCCAAAAAGCGGGCCAGCATCACGGAGAAAAAGAGGACGACGGCGGCCTGGGCCAGACCGTTGCCCAGCAGGGTGAGCAGGATTTCGCCGATGGTGATGCCAAGTGTGCAGCCGATTCCCACCTCCAGCACGCGGCGGGTCCGCGGTTCCCGGGAGAACCCCAGCGATATCAGGGCGGCCGTCGCGGCGAACAGCGGGCCCTCGTGTCCGAGCACGTACTCGGCGAAGGCGTACGCCCCTACGGCGCAGATGGTCATTTGCAGGGCCGGAACCACGGAATTGCGGCTGCGCTGCAGCCCTACGCGGGCCCGGTTTAGCAGGAAACCCCGGCTTTTGGCGAAGGAGCTGCGTTGGGGCATGAAACCAGTCTAGGGGGAGCCGGGGGCAAGCTGTATCCGGCGTTACATTCGGCGGCCAGCGGATGTTCCGCGGCTGCCCGGCGGGCGTTAACTTTCCGTTCACCTTGGTTCGCCACCCTAGGACAGGAACGTGTTGGAGGTTCCACATGCTCGACTGCTTTCCGCAATCAGCTTCCCGGCGCACCAGTGCCGAACAAACCCCTTGAAAGGGATCCGATGGTGAAGGTTTCGAATTTCGGCCGCACTGCATCCGTTCTAACCGTTTCGGCTGCCGTTGCCCTGGGCCTCGCGGCCTGCGGCACCGACAGTGCGGCGCCGGTCCCGGCCGGTACCGGTGCGGAAAGCTCCGTCACCGGCACGCTTTCCGGCGCCGGTGCGTCCTCCCAGGACGCGGCCATGCAGGCCTGGATTGCGGGCTTCGGTGCCGCCAATCCGCAGGCATCCGTCCAGTATTCACCGGACGGGTCGGGTGCCGGCCGGGAAGCGCTGCTGGCCGGCGGTGTCCAGTTTGCCGGGTCCGATGCCTACCTTGATGAAGAGGAAACCGCTGCGGCCGTGGAGGTCTGCGGTCCCGACGGCGCCATCCACGTTCCCGTCTACATCTCGCCGATCGCGGTGGCTTTCAATCTTCCCGGCGTAACGGATCTGAACCTCGATGCGGCCACCATTGCAGCGATCTTCCGCGGCGAGGTCACCGCCTGGAATGACCCGGCCATCACCGCACAGAACGAAGCAGTGGAGTTGCCGGACACTGCCATCACGGCGGTGCACCGCGGCGACGAATCCGGCACCACCAAAAACTTCACCGAATACCTGGCCGAAGCAGCACCGGAAAAGTGGACGGATAAGGCGTCAGGTGAATGGCCGGCCGGACTGCCGAACGGGGAAAGCGCCTCCGGCACCGGCGGCGTCATTTCCACGGTGGCCTCCACCGAGGGCGGCATCACCTATGCCGATGCCTCCGCAGCCGGTTCCCTGGGCAAGGTCAGCGTCTTGGTGGGCGATACCTACGTCCCGTTCAGCGCCGACGCCGCCGCACTCGCCGTCGAATCCTCCACCGCTGTGACAGGGGAGGGTCGTCCGGAAGCGGATATGGCCATGGACCTGGACCGTGACACGGCACAATCGGGTGCCTATCCCGTGGTGCTGGTGAGCTACCACGTGTTCTGCACCAGCTACGAGGACCAGCAGACCGTGGATCTGGTCCGTGCCTTCGGGAACTACGTAGTGAGCGACGAGGGCCAGGCTGCCGCGTCCGACGCCGCGGGCAGCGCGGCGCTCTCCGAGGACCTCCGGAGCCGGGCCCAAGCGGCAATGGAAACCATCCGGGTGCGTTCGTAGCGCACCGATCCTGTCCTCCCCGGCTCTCTGCAGGGGAGGACAGGGTCCGCTCCAAGGCGGAGTACCTACACTGATAAAGAGTCTGCACCAACGCATTTCGAAGGGTTGAGCAGTGTCCAGCAAGTCCATAACGGGAGAAGGCGGCGCGGGCCGTGCCGGAGACAAGATCTTCTCCGGCATTACGGTGACAGCCGGCTGCCTGATCCTGTTCGTCCTGTTCTGCGTGGCGGTTTTCCTGATGTGGCAGGCGCTGCCCACGTTCATGGCCGATCCGGCGGATATCTCCGGCGGCGGCGGGTTCGGCCGGTACATCCTGCCGCTGGTCATCGGAACCGTCATTGCGGCACTTATCGCGCTGCTGATCGCCACACCGGTGGGAATCGGCGTCGCACTGTTTATCTCGCACTATGCCCCGCGGCGGCTCGCACAGGGACTGGGTTACCTGGTGGACCTGCTCGCGGCCATCCCGTCGGTGGTTTACGGCGCCTGGGGCATGACTGTGCTGGCCCCCGCGCTGGTGGGTCCGTACAACTGGCTGGCCGAAAACGCCGGGTGGATTCCGATTTTCGCCGGTCCCGCCAGCCAGACCGGCAAAACCATGCTCACGGCCGGAATCGTGCTTTCCGTGATGGTGCTGCCGATCATTACCTCCCTTACCCGGGAAATCTTCCTGCAGACGCCGAAGCTGCACGAGGAAGCGGCCCTGGCCATGGGCGCCACCCGCTGGGAAATGATCCGGATGGCTGTTTTCCCGTTCGCCCGTCCCGGCGTCATCAGTGCCGTCATGCTGGGGTTGGGCCGGGCGCTGGGTGAAACCATGGCTGTGGCGCTGGTGCTCTCCTCCGGCGGGCTGATCGCCAGCCTGATCAGGCCGGGCAACCAGACCATCGCCGCCGAGATCGCCCTGAACTTCCCTGAAGCGTTCGGGCTCCGGCTCTCGGAACTGATCGCTGCAGGACTCGTGCTGTTCCTGATCACGCTGGCGGTCAACGTGGTTGCCCGTTGGATCATCAGCCGCCACAAAGAATTCTCGGGAGCCAACTGATGCTCGATACAACCTCCGCCCTCAGCCGTCCCGGGTCCCTGCTGACCAAGAACAGGCTGCCCCGCTATACGCCCTGGATCGTGCTGGCAGCTGCCTTGATCCTGGGTGCGGCGCTGTCCGCGCTCATCGGTTTCTCCGTCACGTCCTTCGCAATCTTCACCGCCGTGCTTTTCGTTATCGGCGGCACTGTTGTCACCTGGATTGTCGAGGGCAAGCGGCATGCAGTGGACCGCCTCGCCACGAACCTGGTCTGCGGTGCCTTCCTGCTGGCGCTGCTGCCGCTGGTATCGGTGATCTTCACCGTCCTGGTCCGCGGACTGCCCGGCCTCAGCCCGGACTTCCTGCTCACCTCCATGGGCGGGATGACCGGCGCCGTGGACAACGCCACGATGGAGAACGGGACCGCGGTGCTGGGCGGCGCCTACCACGGCATTGTGGGCACCCTGCTGATCACCTTCTGGGCCACGGTCATCTCGGTGCCCGTGGGCCTGCTGGCCGCTGTCTACCTGGTGGAATACAGCCGTGGCGGAACACTTTCGCGGGCCATAACGTTCTTTGTGGATGTGATGACCGGTATCCCCTCGATTGTGGCCGGCCTGTTTGCCGCCGCGTTCTTCGGGCTCGTCTTCGGTCCGGGCACCCGCACCGGCTTCGTTGCCGCCGTCGCCCTCTCCGTGCTGATGATCCCGGTGGTGGTCCGCTCCACCGAGGAAATGCTCAAGATCGTGCCCAACGAACTCCGGGAGGCGTCCTACGCCCTGGGTGTGCGTAAGTGGCGGACCATCCTGAAGGTAGTGGTGCCCACCGCGATTTCCGGCATTGCCTCGGGCGTCACCCTGGCGATTGCCCGCGTGATCGGGGAAACGGCACCGCTGCTGGTCACCGCCGGCTTCGTCAACACCATCAACTTCAACGCGTTTGCGGGCTGGATGAGCACGCTGCCCACCTTTATCTACCGGCAGTTGATGAGCCCCACCTCCCCGACCAATACAGATCCGAGTACCCAGCGGGCCTGGGCGGCGGCACTGATCCTGATCATCATGGTGATGCTGCTGAACCTGGGCGCCCGCCTGATCGCCCGGATCTTCGCCCCCCGGACCTCCCGCTAGCCCTGTAAAGCGATTTAAGGAAACCATGTCCAAGCGCATCGACGTCAAAGACCTGAATGTCTATTACGGCAATTTCCTTGCCGTCCAGGACGTCAACATCAACATTGAACCCCGCTCGGTGACCGCCTTCATCGGCCCCTCGGGCTGCGGCAAGTCCACCTTCCTGCGCACCTTGAACCGGATGCACGAGGTGCTTCCCGGCGCACGTGTCGAAGGTGAAGTTCTGCTGGACGGGGAGAACCTCTACGGCCCCGGCGTCGACCCGGTGACCGTTCGCAGCCATGTGGGCATGGTGTTCCAGCGGCCCAACCCGTTCCCCACCATGTCCATCCGGGACAACGTCCTGGCAGGCGTGAAGCTGAACAACAAGCGCATCTCGAAGTCCGACGCCGATGACCTGGTGGAAAAGTCCCTCACCGGCGCCAACCTCTGGAAAGAGGTCCGCGACCGCTTGGACAAGCCCGGCTCCGGGCTCTCCGGCGGCCAGCAGCAGCGCCTGTGCATAGCCCGCGCCATAGCGGTGTCCCCGGAAGTGATCCTGATGGACGAGCCGTGCTCCGCCCTGGATCCCATCTCAACGCTGGCCATCGAGGACCTCATCGAGGAACTCAAGAGTGACTACACGGTGGTTATCGTCACGCACAACATGCAGCAGGCGGCGCGGGTGTCGGACAAGACGGCGTTCTTCAACATCGCGGGCACCGGTAAGCCCGGCCGGTTGATCGAATACGCCGACACCCCGGTCATCTTCAGCAACCCCGCCGAGCAGGCCACGGAAGACTACGTTTCCGGACGCTTCGGATAAGCGGCGCCTACAGGAGCGGGCTGAGGGCCAGCAGCAGGATCCCGCCGAGCAGTGCGGTTACGGGCGCCGTGACCAGCCAGGTGACGAGGATTTCCCGCAGCGGAATGAAGCGGACGGTGGAAAAGCGCTGGTTGGTACCGGCGCCGACGATGGCGGACGTCATGGTCTGGGTGCTTGAAAGCGGAATGTGCAGCCAGAGCGCACCAAGGAACAGCATGGCGGAGCTGACCGCCTGGGCGCTCATGCCCCGCAGCGGGTCCATCCGGACCAGCCGGTACCCCAGCGTGTGCGTGATCCGCCAGCCGCCGAAGAGCGTGCCGCCGGCCAGGGCCAGCGCCGCAAACAGCTGCACCCAGAAGGGAATGCCGGTTTCAACGGTTTGCCCCGCGGCCAGCAGGGCGAGCACCACCACAGCCATGGTCCGTTGCCCGTCCTGGATTCCGTGGCCCAGGGAGAAGGCGGAGGTGAAGACGGACTGCGCTATCCGGTTTCCGGCGTCCCCGCGGCGCGGAGAGCTGTAACGCATCAGCCACGTGGCCGGGAAAACCAGCAGGTAAGCCAGTACAAAGGCGATCACGGGGGACAGCAGCAGCGGCAGGGCTATCTGCTCCCAGATCAGCCGGTAGGACTCGGCTATGTTCTGCCCGCCCACCAGGGTTGAGGCCGCGCCGGAACCCACCAGCCCGCCTACCAGGGCGGAAGTGGACGACGACGGCATCCGCCGCCACCAGGTCCACACGCCCCATCCGCAGGCCGCCAGCAGCCCGGCAATCAGGATGCCGAGGCCCTCGGGTCCGGCCGGAAGGTCCACGAACCGGACGGTCAGGGCAACGGCCAGTGTGGTGCTCACCAGCGCACCCAGGAGGTTGAAGCCGGCGGCCAGCAGGATGGCCACGGTGGGGGTCAGCGCCCGCGTACGAACGGAGGTGGCCACCGAGTTGGAGGCGTCATGGAAGCCGTTGAGGAAGGCATAGGCTCCGGCGAGCAGGACGACGCCGGCCAGGAGGAAGGCCGCCACCCTAGGATTCCCGGACGAGGACGCCGCCCACGAATGTGGCCGTCAGGCGCAGTTGCACCGAGGTTCCCGATAGCTGGTCGGCGAGGTCCCGGTGCCGCGCATAGGCCATGGGCTTGTACTCACGCATCAGTTCCGCCACCCAGATCCGGCGGGACCGTTCGGCCCGCCGGGCCAGCCGGAGCATTTCGATCCAGTACTCTTCCAGGTCCTCCAGCGAGGCGAGCCGGCGCATGGCGGCGGCGGTCAGCTCAGCCTGCCGGCCGATGACTTCCAGCTGCTCGGAAGCCCGCCGGGAAACCCCTGTGAGCTTGTAGAGGGAAATGGTTTCCGCTGAGGCATCCAGGCACTCCATGGCGGACATCAGGAGCAGGGAAAGCTCATAGAGGTCTTCACGGGGGAGCGGGTTGATGAAGCTGGTCCGCATCTGCGTCATCAGTGCAAAGTGCAGATCGGTGGTTTCGGCATCGATCTGATGCAGCTGCTCGGTGAGACGCTCGAATTCCTCGGGCTCGGCTCCGAGGATCTCCGCCAGCACGCCGGTGCCGCGCAGCAGTTGTGACGCCATGCGGGAGAGCAGCTCAAGGCCCGCATTCTCTTGGGGGAAGAGTTGAAGCTTCACGCTGGACACACATCGGCCGGGGAAGTATCGAGGGTGCTCACAGCCCCAAGAATATCCGATGGCCGGGCTGGAATTACGGGAAAGCCCGCGAAAGAATCCCGCTGAGAACCAGCTGGGGAAAAGTAACGGTGCCGGACCGGGAGCGCCTCTCGGCGGAAGGCCGCTCGAAGCGGCTCAGAGTTGAAGCCCGGGGGTTCCGCAGTCCGACACCAATTTCAGTTTTCTACGCTCGGCCGGTGATGTCAACACGGCCATGCGGGCCGGGGCGGCACTGTGAGGAGCGCCACCGTGGGCCTTGCCACTGTGCACGGCACGGCATGGCTAGTCCAGCTCTCCGCGCCGCCAGGCGGCTGCCGAGTGCTCCAGGTCCTCGGCCGTGTGTACCAGCTGGCGCGCGTTGCGCGTCAGCAGGGTGGCGCGGTCCCCGTTGGAGGCCTCCGAGGAATCGGCATGGTTGGCCTGGCCGAGGGCCACCACGCGGCAGAATGCGGCAAAACGCTCCAGTGCGACGTCGAAATCACCCTCAAAGGCACCGGAAAGAATGGTGTCCGCCATAGCCCGCACTTCATCCGCCCCCAGGGGCTCGGCTACTCCGGCGACTACCTTGGATACCTGTGCAACGTCTTTGCCAGCCGCGTAGTAGGCGGCAATCCGTTCCGGATTCCGCTGGATGGACGCCCGGAGGGCATACAGGCGCCAGAGGGCGCCGGGCAGGGACCGGGCGGGGCTTTCAGCCCACATCTCGGCCACCGCTTCCACCCCCTGCTGGTCGGTCAGTTCGACGAGCCGGCGGGTGACTTCCGGATCGGTGCTCTCGCGGCCGTGGTGGACCAGCGCCTGGGCGGCGAGATGGGCCGCCTCCGAAACGCGTGCCGGATCGGCACCGCCGGGGAAGTTGGCGAAGTCCACAGGTGCAAGAGGCTTTGGCTTGTGATGGCGCGGCGTTGAATTGGACTCACTCATACTGGAAGAATACTCCGCGATTTACGCGGAATCGAGGCGGTCTCCAGGCTGCCGGGCGGTGCCTCGGACCGGGGTTTTCCACGATCTGTGTGGTGTGCGATAAAGTGGGACAGTCGGTCCGTGCGCTGTCAAAAGCAACGGTCGGTGGAGCGCCTATAGCTCAGTTGGTAGAGCAACGTCCTTTTAAGTCGTGGGTCGCAGGTTCGAGCCCTGCTGGGCGCACCCAATAAGAAAAAGAATGGCTTGCCTTCACTGAAGGCAAGCCATTCCTGTATCCGGCACCGCCGGGTTACGCTTCTTCCGCCGCCTTGCGCGCCGGTGCCGGAACCGGACGACGGCGGGCGGTATCGAACTTCATCAACTTATGGGTGCCGTCGCAGTACGGCTTGATGGCCGAACCGCCGCACCGGCACAGGGCGACGGTTTCCCGGTCCCGGGGTACCGGAACCCCGTCAGGCGTGACAATTTCAAAGTCGCCGCGGACCAGCAGGGGGCCGTTGGGGCAGGCCACGATGGAAGCGGGAGCGGCTCCTTCCCGCGTCTTCCACGAGTCAGCCTCCTGCGCCTCCGCCTGGACCTCCGCTTGTCCGGCGTTCGCCTCCGTCAGCGCATCCTGCTTGGCGTCCTGCGCATCCACCGGGCCGGCTGCCGGAGCCGTCACGGGGTCACTCCGCCGGCCGTCGCCGTTGCCGCCAGCGCTGCCGTGCCGCCGTCATTCACCAGGGGCAGCAGTGCGGACTCGCCTGCCTGCCAGGCATTCAGTTGCTCCTCGCCGAGCAAGGCATCGATGGCCAGGACGGTCGCGGCGCCGAAGATGATGTCGGCGAGCAGATCGGGCTCAGCCTCGGCCAAACCGCCTGCCAGGTCCCTGGCGGCAATCTGTTCGTGCACGGCATCCGCTTCCACGTGTTCGTCGAAGTAGTAGGTGACATCGTCGTTGAAGCCGTGCCGGCGGAACCCTCGGGCGTAGAACGAGTTGGGGATCGAGGACGTCATCTCGAACGCCGCCAGGTGCCCCGCAATGGCGCCGCGCAGCCGGCGGTTCAGCCCGAAGAGCGACATGGCGTTGGAGGACGCCAGGGTCAGGGCGGGAACCTGGTCAATGTAGTACCCGTAGCCGGAATCCAGGCCCAGGCCCTCCATGGTGGTGCCGAACAGCTTCGAGTGCATCCGCTCCACCCGCCCGCCGCCGTACTCATCGGCCTGGATTTCGATCAGCGCCGCCTTTGCGCGGCCCACCGGCAGGCGCGGGATGGCCCAGCTGTGCGGATCCGCTTCCTTCAGCTGGTAGACCGAGCGCAGGATCAGGAACTCACGAAGCTGTTCCACACTGGCCTTGCTGGCGACAAACCGGGAAACGCTGGGGCCGTCGTCGTCGGCTGCCAGGCGGAAGAGGGTCTCCGCGACGGCTTCGCTTTCCGGTGCGGGCAGCTCGGGGACGGGCACCGCGCGGCGCAGCACATCCTCGAAGGCCGCCTCCAGCCGTGCCCGCACGCGGATCAGTTCGGGATCCCACTCGGCCGCATCCTCAACTCCGTCCAGTCCGCTGTAATGCAGCTCGTAGAGGCAGAACAGGGTCAGCTGGAGGTCTTCGTCACGGAGCAGATCCGCAGTGGCAGCCAGTGCTTCGTCCAACAGCAGGTTCAAGGAACCGTAGGCGTTGGCGTGGCCTAAACCGCCGCGGTTCCGGAGGAGGTCAATCAAGGTGGCACTGACAGGCCCTCTCGGGGCGGGAATCTTCATTGCTTTCCTTACAACGCACTACAGGGCGCTTTTCCGGCGGGTTTCATGGGGTGGTTGGAACGAATCCAAACCGTCAGCATACTTGGTTCGGCCCCAAGGGGCCCGTTTGCCCGGGCGGGAAGGGGCGGCATTGACCTTTGCCGCCGGGTTCGGTGCAATGGAGGCAAAGACGGCCAATATAAAGACGGCCAATACGCAGGAGGGTGGAAATGCCCGGTATGGATCCTTCAACGGTTCTGCCGTTGCTGGTGCTGGCGGCAGTGCTCGTGGCCGGGTCTGCCGGTGTGGACCGGGCGCTTGCTACCCGGGACGGGGAAGGCCTCTTCTGGGTCGGGTTCTCCGCCTTTTTGGGAGTGCTCCTGACCGCCGCCTGGGCGTTGGCTGCCACATCGGCCGCATCCGCCGCTGTCGGGGCAGTTGTGGTGGCGGGCAGCATCGCGGCGTCCCTGTGGGTGGGGCGGCGGGACCGGCGTCGTCGTCGGAACCGCGAACGCCAACAGCTGAAGGCCGCAGTAAATGCCACCGCCGCCCGGCACCGGGAAGTCCTGGCCCGCTGGAGTGCCTATGAACTGGACCCCTGGCTCGCGGCGGAAAACCCGCAGCTGCTGGATGTACGCACCCCGGAAACGCGGACCTTTATCCGGGCGCTGAAGGTTGCCGAGCAGCTGCGCCCCGAAGTGGGCACCGCGGCGGAGGCCGCTGCCTACGCCGAAGCAGTCACCACGCTGGAAGATTCGCTTCGCCGTGCGGAAGCGGCAGCTGACGGCGGGCAGGCGGCCTGACTGCGGGGACTGGACCGTGGTGGGAATGCGTGGCAGTCTCGGGCCATGACTAGCAAAGACATCAGCGTCACGCGCAATGAAGCGCTGAACCGGTACGAACTGCGGCTGGACGGCACGCTCGTGGGCATGGCCGATTATCAGGAACAGCCGGACGGCGTTGCTTTGACCCATACAGAGATGGAGCCGGCTTTCCGGCATCAGGGCTACTCATCACGCCTGGCCCGATACGCCGTGGAGGACATCGTGGGCGGCGGGCGGCGGGTCAAGCCGTATTGCTCCTACATGGCCGCCTACCTGGGCAAGCATCCGGAATACAGCCACCACGTATCCTGGCCGCAGGAGTAGTCAGGGCGGCAGTCCCGCTGGTTAATTGAAGCTGGCTTCCCGCTCTGCATATGGGGGGAACGCAGAAGGGGAAGCCAGTTCCAACAGTATAATTCCATTTGTCCGGGTAAATCCAATCGAGGGGGCCGAAGATGGCGGTGTCTGCCAAGGCTTTCCAGAATTGGCGCACCGCAGTGGCTCCGGGTGAATCCAACGCGGACGTTTGCCGCCGGACGGGCATCAAGCGCTCCACTCTGGCCCAGCAGGTTGTCCGCGGCAAAGTTGCGGAGATTACCGTCGTCCGGGTAGCCCGGGCGTACGGGAAAAACCCGGTAGAGGCACTTTCTGACTTCGAGGAATACTCCGATCTGCTCGGCGGGCCGTGGCGGCCCGGCCCCGCCGAACTCATCAGCCAGGTTTCCTACATCTGCATCCTGCAGATGATCCTGGCCAGGGCCACCCAGGCCGGGCCTCCCGAATGCCCGGACCTTGCCACGCATCCGCACCGGAACGCGATCCGTTCCTGGTTCGAGGCAGTAGACCCGGGAGACCTGCGCCAGCAGCTCAGCGCCAGGACCGGCGTGGCACCGCAGAATATTTCGGCGCAGCTTTCAGCAGGCCGGCTGGCACCCGAATTGGCCGTGGAGGCCGCGCGGATTGCGGGTGCCTCGCTGCCGGGCGGACTGGTGGCCACCGGCCTGGTCACGCCCGGCGAGGCCGGCTGGCCCCAGAAGGGCCAGCAGGAGGCTCTGGCTGCGCTCACTGATTCGGAACTGCTGTTTCTGGCCCGGGACCGCTTGGACGGGGTCGGAAAGCAACTAAGGAAGTTTGAACACGATGTGGAAAATGATCTAACGCTCTTGGAGAACCTGGGATGAATATAGCCTCTGCCATTCAGTTTGGCGCGCTGGCCGTTGTGGCGGTCTTTACCCTGGTTCGGCTGCCGCTGGCTGTGCAGGGCCGCAATCCAATGCTCTTTTGGGGGCTTGCCGCTACCACTGTCGGAGTGGCCCTGAGCATTCCGTCGATTTACCTGCCTGTGGATGCTTTGCTGGGCGGAGAAAACCATGCAAACCTGATTCTCCGTTATGCCACCTACGGAGTCGTAGCGCTTATTGGCGGCAGTGCCGCTGCAGCCTTCCGGGCTCCCCAGGCACAGCAAATCATTCTGGGGTTGCCGGGACTCGTAGTGCTGGCTGCAACCGTGACAGCCACCACCGTGCTGTTCAGCATGGGTGACCTGCCTGTGTCTTCGCCGGGCCTCAACGGCTACATGCACCAGGAACATGTCTGGGCCTACTCGGTGCTGGGCCGGATCTATCCCGCCTATATAGCCGCCTGCCTGATCATCCCGGCTTTCCGTGTCGCCGCGACCGCGGGGCGGCCTGCCCTCCTGCGGGTTGGATCGGCACTGATAGGCGTTGCCCTTGCCGAGATCCTGACGTGGTCCGTGCTGTGGGTGACCGGCCGGCAGACCGGCGTGTGGGACTACATCCTTCCGCATTCCTCGGTCATTGTTCTCACAGCCGGGCTCGCGGCCGTGGCCTTTTACGGTATCGCCGCAAAGAACAAGGAAAAGCAGAGCCTGCTCACTCCTAGCTACACAAGGTGACAATTGGGTAAAGTTGTCCACATTTTCATGTTTGTATGCCAGAATAATGAATATGTAACGTCCGCTGCCTGTGGGGGGTCAGCGTGAAGTTACAACGAAGCCAACGGCACTGCCGTTGGCTTCGTCATTTCCGGCAGTAGCCGGTGCTGAAAGCAAGGGCGGGACATTCATGGAACGGATGGGTGCCCCGCCTCTTGCCTGGTCTGCCTAGGTCGCATCCAGATCTGTTTCGAGAATCTTTGCCAGTTCCTCCAGGGCCGTTTCCGCACCCTCGCCGTCCGAGCGCAGCACCACCACATCTCCGTGCGACGCGCCCAGGCTCATCAGGGAGAGCATGCTTGAGGCGTCCATTGCCTCTTCGGCCGGATCCCCTTCCATCGCTATGGTCACGTCAACGGGCTGGGCCGCTGCCGCTTCCGCGAAGATCGATGCCGGCCGGGCATGGAGTCCCACCCGGCTGGCCACTGTGGCTTTGCGCTCTGCCATTTTTCATTCCTTCCGTGGTTTAGCTGCTGGCTTTCGTTCCGCCTTGACCACCTACAGGCCGAGCTGCTCGAGGATGGCCAGCCGGCTGCGGACAATGGTCCGGGCTTCGGCTGCGGAGTGCGCTGCCAGGGCCCTCGCTGACAGCTCCTTGGCCTGCTCCAGGCTCACGGAAGCCAGGACCGCCCCCACGCTGGAGAGCGCCCGGGGAGTCATCGACAACGTGTTGACTCCCATGCCGGCCAGAACGACGGCGAGTGCCGGGTCAGCGGCTGCCTCACCGCAAACGCCCACGGTCCTGGCGCCGGCTGCCGGGTCCAGGGCCGTAGCCCGGGAGGCGCCGGCCACGGTGGCGGAAATCAACTGCAGGACAGCAGGCTGCCACGGGTCATTCAGTGCTGCGAGCGAACCCAGCTGCCGATCCGAGGCCATGGTGTACTGCGTCAGGTCGTTGGTGCCCAGGCTGGCAAACCGTACCCGCGAAAGGATGGCTTCGGACATAATGGCGGCTGACGGCACTTCCACCATCACTCCGGGCATGCCAAGTCCGGCTGCCGCGCACATCACGGCGAAGTCGGCGGCTTCCTCTGCGGTGGAGACCATCGGGGCCATCACCCACACATCGGCAGTGTGGCCTCCGGCGGCCGCGGCGATAGCCTCCAGTTGGCGGGCGAGGACACCGGGGGTGGTCCGGTCGGTCCGGAATCCGCGTACCCCCAGCGCCGGGTTGGGTTCCGTTGCGTCCGTCAGGAACGGGAGCGGCTTGTCCGCACCGGCGTCGAGGGTCCGGATCACTACCTTCCGGCCGGGGAATGCTTCGAACACCGCACCGTACGCGGCAACCTGTTCCTCGATGGTGGGTTCGGTGTCCCTGCCGAGGAAACAGAACTCCGTGCGGAGCAACCCGATTCCCTCGGCACCTGCTTCCGCCGCGGCCCGGGCATCCTTCCCGGAGCCAACGTTCGCCAGCAACGGGACCCTGTGTCCGTCCGAGGTTGTCCCCGTGCCGTTGAATGCCGGGAGTGCGGAGCGGGCTGCGTATTTGTGCGCGGCTTCCCGTTCCTCTTCCCCGGGTTCCACCACCACGGTGCCCGCCGCGCCGTCGAGAAAGATTTCGGCGCCGTCAGGCACCTCGTCCGCACCGGGCGCTCCGACGACGGCGGGCAGGCCCAGGGAGCGGGCGAGGATTGCCGTGTGGGACTGCGGGCCGCCCTCGCTGGTGGCCAGCCCGATCACCATTGCCGGGTCCAACGTTGCCGTATCCGCCGGTGCCAGCTCCACGGCCGTGAGGATAAAGGGGACATCGGAAGCCGGAATCCCCGGTGCCGGCAGCCCGTTCAGCTCGGCGACAATCCGGGCGCGGACATCAAGCACGTCCTGGGTTCGTTCAGCCATGTACCCGCCGAGGCTCTGGAGCATGGCAGCTACCTCCATGCCCGCTTCCCAGATGGCCCGGTCCGTGGCCATGCCTGCGTTGATGTGTTTGCCCGCCGCTTTGAGCAGCATCGGATCGGAAGCCATCATGGCCGTGGCGTCCAACACGGCTTTTGCGTCGCCCGAGGCGGTTTCCGCCCGGTGCTTGAGGTCCCCCCGAACTGCTTCAGCGGCATCCTTGAGGCGGCTTTTCTCCCCGTCCACGGTGCTGCCCGGTGCGGGTTTCGCCTCGGCATCAGGCTCGGGCACCGGAGGCGGCATCCTGCGCGAGGGGCCGAGGACGCGTCCGGCACTGACTCCGATTCCCTGGATGGTCCGCATCATCTAAGCCTTCCTCTTCATCGACTGTGCGTTAGGCAATTGCTGGTTCCTCCGCCTTTTTCCGGGGCTTTACGTACCGCTTCAAAGCCACGTAGACGAAGCCGGTAACAGCTGCTCCTGCCAGTATGGCGACGATGAACATCAGCAGGTTGCCGATGGCGAAGAACACGAAGATACCGCCGTGCGGTGCCTGTGAGGTTACCCCGGTGCCCAGGCAGATCGCACCTGCCACCGCACCGCCCAGCATGGTGGACGGAATAACCCGGAAGAAATCGGAAGCGGCAAACGGGATGGCGCCCTCCGAGATGAAGGCCGCGCCCAGCAGCCACGCCGCCTTTCCGTTCTCGCGCAGCGCCATGCTGAACTGGTTCTTTGCCAGCACCGTGGAGGCAAATGCCATGCCCAGCGGCGGGACCATGCCGGCGGCCATGACCGCTGCCATGATTTCCCACGGCACCTGGTTCTCGAAGCTGCCTTCCCCGAGCCCGGCCACGGCAAACGCGTAGGCCACCTTGTTGATCGGACCACCCAGGTCGGAACCCATCATCAGGCCAAGAATGATGCCCAGGCCGATGGCCGCCACTCCGGTGAGGCCGGTGAGCCAGTCGTTCAGGCCCAGGGTCAAGGCGGCAATGGGCCCGCCCAGGACCAGCATCATCAGGCCGGAGGCGATGATTGACGCCAAAAGGGGAATGATGACCACCGGCATCAGCCCCCGCATCCACGACGGAACGTTCCAGCCGCCGATCCACCGGGCCGCATAGCCGGCCAGCAGGCCGCCGATGATGCCGCCGATGAAGCCGGCATCCATGAACACTGCCACGGCTCCCGCAGTGAAGCCGGGGGCTATGCCGGGTCGGTCAGCCAGGGCATAGGCAATGTAGCCGGCCAGGGCAGGCACCAGGAAGCCCATGGACAGGGAGCCGATTTTCCAGAACACGGCCCCGAGATAGGGGATTACGCCTTCCGGCGGCGGATTCAGGATCGAGGTACCGTCCAGCATCCGGTCGCCGTTGGCGACGTCGTCGACCGACAGGGCGAGCTCGTAGCCGCCCAAGAGGAAGCCGAGGGCAATGAGCAGGCCGCCGCCGGCAACAAACGGAATCATGTAGCTGACGCCGGTCAGCAACGCCCGCTTCAGTTGTCCGCCGAAGCCTTCCCCGCCGGAGCCGGAGCCGCCTTCGTTCTCCTCTCCGCCGCCGCCACCCCCGGACACGCGCCGGGCATTCGGGTCATTGACTGCGTTGAGGGCTTCGTCGATCATCACGCCCGGCTCGTCAATGCCGCGTTTCACCGGTCCGCTGATCAACGGCTTCCCGGCGAAGCGCCCCTTGTCCCGGACATCGACGTCGACGGCAAAGATCACCGCTTCCGCGTTGCGGATCACCGAGGGATCCAAGGGAGTGGATTTGGCTGAACCCTGCGTTTCGACCTGCAGGTCGACGCCGCGCTCGGCAGCTGCCGCGGCGAGGGAATCAGCGGCCATGTAGGTGTGCGCAATGCCGGTGGGGCATGCGGTGACGGCGACCAGGTGCCGGGACCTCGAGGTGTCCGTGTGGGTCGCCCCGGTGCCGCCGGCGGAGGCAGGAGCGTCGGCTCCATGTCCGCCGTCGCCGGTTCCGCCCGCCTGGCCCCCGTCGCGGGAGTCGGCGTTGCTGCCCACGGCCGTGGCGCCGGTGGCCGTGCCCGCAGCTGCGGCGCCGCCCGAACCTCCAGCGCTTCCGGCGCTCTCAGGTGCGGGGCCGAGCCCGAGGGCTCCGTCGACCAGTTCCACGATCTGCACCGGCGAAGTAGCCGCACGCAGGGAGGCGGTGAAGTCCTTACGGATGAGGGACCGGGCCAGCTTTGCGAGCAGTTGGAGGTGCTCCTGGTCCGCTCCTTCCGGAGCCGCAATGAAAAAGACGATGTCGGCGGGGCCGTCCTTCGCTCCCCAGTCCACAGCGGGACGAATCCGTGCCATAGCGAGCGTCGGTCTGGTGACCGCCGCGGATCGGCAGTGCGGAATCGCGATGCCGCCGGGCACACCGGTGGCGGTCTTCGATTCGCGGCCCATCGCATCCGCATAGAGGTCTTCGTAGCTGGTCGCCCGGCCCGCGGCTACCACACCCCGGGCCAGATGCGCGATGACAGTGCTCTTGTCCGTGCCCAGATCCTCGTCCAACGTGACCAGGTCCGGCGTAATGAGGTCCGACATCAGCTTTCCTCCTTAGAAGACGACGGCGGAGCGGTGGCGCTCCCGGCGGCCGCGGGTCCCCGCGGGGTACCGCCGCCCGTGCCGTCGAGGGTGGTGACCGTTACCGCTCCTGGATCAGTAGCTGCCACGGCGGGAACAGTGGTTCCGGGAAGGGAGGCCGCAGCGGCCCCGTGGGCCACCGCCTGCCTGAGGCAGTCCGGCGGGGCCGCACCGGCGACCTCGGCCAGCAGGTACCCGGCGAGGGCCGAATCGCCGGCGCCAACCGTCGAACGGGCCTTCACGGGAGGCCGGGTGGCCAGCCAGCTTCCGGAGGCGGTGACCAGTAGTGCGCCCCTCGCGCCCAGGGTGGCAAGCACGGCGCCGACGCCGCGTTCAATCAGCATCCCCGCCGCCCGCGCCGCCAGCAAGGGGTCCGCTTCGAGTTCCGCTTCGGAAGAGAATCCCGTGGCTTCGGCGAGTTCCTCGGCATTGGGCTTAAGCAGGTCCGGCTCAGCTCCGTGCAGCAGCGCACCCATGAGGGGCGGTCCGGAGGAGTCGATGGCTATGCGCGGTGCCAGGGCCCCCAGCCGGTCCCTCACAGTGTGGGCCACCGAAGCGTAAAAGTCCGGCGGTACCTCCGGGGGGAGCGATCCGGCCAGCACCAGCCAGGAACCCGGGCCACTGTCGCCGGCGGTGCAGGCCCCGACCAGCAGGGCGATCAGTGCTTCCTGCTCCACCGGCTTCAGCGGAGGACCGGGAGCATTGATCTTGGTGGTGGTGCCGTCCGGCTCCGTGAGCGTGATGTTGCTGCGCAGCGGCGCCTCGATGGGCAGGTTCAGGTACTCGACTCCGGCCTGCCGCAATCCGGTCATGACCGGATCGGCGTCGGCGCCGGGAAGGACGGCGACGGACCGGACGCCGGAGACGGTCAAGGCCCGGGAGACGTTTACGCCCTTTCCGCCCGGTTCTTCTCCCGCGGCAACGGCACGCTGGACTGCTCCCCGCTCCAATACGCCGGGGAGTTGAACGGTTCGGTCGAGGCTGGGATTGGCAGTAAGCGTGAGGATCATGAAAGGGATCCGTCCAGGCCGTGCCTGCCAGGGCCGGCCGCTGTAGGGAGTAGAACGGCTTGCCGGTGCGGTTCCCGGTACTTTAGGTGGCTTCTGCTTGGATACATGAACGCCCGCGATCTGTGGCGATGGCCACGTTTATGCGCTGATGCGACTTTACTTTTGCCGCACCACCCGTGGCAATGGCCGCCGGGCGAGGCCGCGCCGACGGCCTCTAAACGGGGCGCGGCGCTACGCTGAACCGATGGAAAACGTAACGTGGTCCGAACCGGCGGAGCGGCGCCGGGGGCGCGAACTGGTGGTCTTTCTGCACGGATACGGATCCGGCGAGCAGGCAATGGAGCGGCTCTTCATTGCCCTGCCGGCTTCTGCTGTCGGAGCCGCCGTGCGGGGGCCATTGGACGTGGGCGGAGCCAGCGGATGGTTTCTGCTGGATCCGCTCCTGAACTCGGACACCACCGAGGTCCTGGAATCCTCCCTCTCGCTGCTGGCCTGGCTGGACCGGACCCGGACGGAATACGGGTTCACCGGAATCTCGCTGGTGGGATTCTCCCAGGGCATGGCCATGGCCGGAACGCTCCTGCGGCTGAGGCCGCAGGATTTCCGCGCCGTCGTCGGCCTTTCCGGTTTCATTGCCCGCAACGAACTCCTCGCCGCCGCGGAACCGCTGCCCGTGAGGGTGCCGTTCTTTTGGGGGCGGGACCGGCAGGACTGGGTCATCAATGCAGATGCCGTGGATTACACCGCGCAGTGGCTTGACGAGAATGTGGCGCTGACGGCACGGACCTATACGGGAATGGGGCATTCCATAGGTACGCGTGAAATCACTGATGTAGCGGTTTTCCTCCGCCGATACCTTGCCGCCGACACGCCGTAGGGAACGCCGACACGCCGTCGGGAACAATGGGATGGAAATGGGCCCACACCCGCGGTACCTAACACACACCCAGCTGGATGGGAATTCCCTCCGGACTGTGACGTAAGGTTGCTGATCAAGTAGTCTGGAGGAAAGCGTGGCTCACAAGGTCATGCTTCAAATCACTGTCACTCACATAGCAAGGAGAATCTCATGGGTTTCATTGCGTTCCTTATTCTTGGCCTCATCGCAGGTGCAATTGCAAAGATGATCCTCCCGGGTCGTCAGGGCGGCGGCTGGATCGCCACTCTGGTCCTGGGTGTCATCGGTGCCCTGCTGGGCGGCTGGCTCGGCGGCCTTCTGTTCAACGTTCCGCTCGACACCTTCTGGTCCATCCAGACCTGGCTCGTTGCAATCGTCGGCGCCCTCATCGTTCTGGTGATCTACGGCTTCGTTACCCGCAAGAGCGGCAACCGCGCCTAATTAGCGCGTAAGCGCCGCTGACGCGGCGTTGATTTAGAGGGCGGGGCCCCGGCGGAATATTCCGCCGGACCCCGCCCTTTGCTTTAGGTAAAACCCGTTGGTGTTGGAGTAATACCGTAGGTGTGTAGCCGGTACCGGATTTCCCCGAGGAGAGTTCTGTGAAGCGACGTAAGTTCAATCCCGCAGCCAAACTGGCCGGACGAGCCACAATGGGTGCGGACGGCAAGCCCAAGCCGCAGGTCGTAAAGGCCATCGAGCGTGCCGTGGAAGTGCAGCGGCCCCTGGTGCTGGCGAACATCCGCAGGATGCAGCGCAAGAACCCGTCCGCCAACGCCGCCGAGCTGATCAGCATCCTGGACCGGCACTACCTCAACGCGGTGACCGGCGGCGGCGCAGCCATCGGTGCCACCGCCGTGGTTCCGGGCGTGGGAACCGTCGCGGCACTTGGCCTGTCAGCAGCAGCGACGGTTGGTTTCCTCGAGGCCACAGCCCTGTACGCACAGTCCGTGGCTGAACTGCACGGAGTCCGGCTGGCCGATCCGGAGAAGTCCCGGACCATGGTCATGGCCATCATGCTGGGCGAGGAAGGTACCTCCATGATGCAGTCCCTTTCCGGCCGCGGAACCGCGCAGGCCTGGGGCAGCAGCATGGGCAGCATGCCCTCCGGCCTGATGGGCACGGTGGGCGGCAGCATCCGCAAGCAGTTCCTCAAGCGGGTCATGGCTAAGCAGGGCACAGCCCTGCTCGGACGTGCCCTGCCGCTGGGTGTGGGTGCCGTCGTCGGCGGCGTGGGCAACCGTGCCATGGGCAAGGGCGTTATCAAGGCGACCCGGGCCGCCTTCGGTGAACCGCCGACGTCGATCCCCGGACAGCTGGCAGGCGAACTGGACCAGCTGGAGAAGTCCGCCTAGGGGCAGCTTCCCCGGAACTGCAAAAAGGCCCGCCGGCATTTGCCGGCGGGCCTTTCCTGGGTAAAGCGTGCCTTCATACCCGAAGACGGGGTGGTTCAGCCGAACACAGCCGTGGCGATGGTGAAGATTGCCAGCCCGGCCAGCGAACCGACCACTGTGCCGTTGATCCGGATGAACTGCAGGTCCTTGCCGACCTGCAGCTCGATCTTCTCCGAGGTTTCCTGCGCATCCCAGTTCTCCACCGTCTCGGTAATGACGGCGGCAATGTCGTTGCTGTACGTGCGGACCAGGTATCCCGCAGCGTCTGCCACGTAGCCGTTCACCTTGGCCGCGAGCTCCGGCTCGTTGATCAGCCGCGTGCCGAAGTCCTGCAGCGCGGACTTGAAGTTCCGGGTGAGTTCACTGTCCGGGTCATCCGCGGCCGTCATCAGCGCGTTCTTGATGGTGGTCCAGGTGGAGGTCATCAACTCGCGCACCCGCGGGTCGTCCAGCACCTGCTCCTTCACGGCATCGGCCTTGGCCATGGTCTTGGGATCCTCCTGCAGGTCCCGGGCCACTCCGGTGAGGTAGTTGTCCAATGCCACGCGCAGCTGGTGGTTGGGGTTTTCCTGCACGTCGATCAGGAACCGTTCGGCCTGGATCTGCACGCGCTCGCCGACCAGGTCATCCACGAAGGCGGGAACCCACGACGGCGAACGCTCGGTTACCAGCCGGCCGATCACTTCGGGGTTGGCCAGCACCCAGTCAGCCAGGCTGTCCACAATCAGGTTTACCAGCTGGTGGTGGTGGCCCTCCTCAAAGATCCGCTGGGCCATTTTGCCGGCTGGCGGCCCCCACTGCGGATCCACCACATGGCGGCGGAACATGGATTCCAGGACGTCGCGGACCGCGTCGTCATCGAGTACCCGCAGCGCCCCGCGGATGGCTGCGGCACCTTCGGTGGCAACGCGTTCGGCGCCCTCGGGCCGGGCCAGCCAAGCGCCCGCCTTCGCAGCGACGTGCATGGAATCGAGCTTGGCCCGGATGATGTCCTCGGCCAGGAAGTTCTGTTCCACGAACTGGCCCAGCGACGCCCCGATCTGGTCCTTCTTCTCGGGGATGATGGCCGTGTGCGGGATCTTCACACCCATTGGATGCTTGAACAGGGCCGTGACCGCGAACCAGTCGGCAAGGGCGCCCACCATGCCGCCCTCCGCGGCTGCGCGGACGTATTCCAGCCACGGGTACCTGTCCTGCAGTGCGAAGGAAAAGAGGAAGATGACGGCCAGGAGGATCAGCAGGCCGGTGGCGAGCATCTTCATGCGCCGCAGGGCATAGGCGCGCTGCTCATCGGTGGGCTGGGCAACCACGCTCACGCGTGCACCTCCTTCACGGAGAAGGACATCTTCGAGGTTGACGCGTGTTTCAATACCGCTCCCTAATCCAGTGCCGGTCCTGCTTGCCGATCCGCCGTAAGGAACCTCTGCGCGGGACCACCCCAATCTAATCAGTGATTGCCGCAGCTGCGCTACGAACCGAGGCATCTGCTTAGGCGCCGTGTGGTTGAGTAGTGCCATGGCATCCCCCATAGAGGATTATGCGCTGGTTTCGGACCTGCATACCGGAGCCCTTATCTCGCGGACCGGCAGCATGGACTGGCTCTGCCTGCCGCGGTTCGATTCGCCGTCGGTGTTCGGTGCGCTGCTCGGGAGCAGCGACCACGGCCGGTGGCTTCTGGCCCCGGAAGATACTGCTGCGACCGTAACGCACCGCGGGTACGTTGAGTCCACCTTCGTGCTGCGGACCCACTGGCAGACGCCCACCGGTGCGGTTCGGGTCACGGATTTCATGCCGGTTAAGGACCGGCGGGCGTCCCTTGTCCGGCGGATCGAGGGCCTGAGCGGCAGTGTTCAGATGCGGCAGGAACTGGAAATCCGCTTTGATTACGGCACGGTCATTCCCTGGGTTTTCCGGGGGCGGGACGACGGCGGCGAACACCTTTCCGCCATAGCAGGACCCGGTGCCCTTGTCCTGCGCGGACCGAGCCTGCCGGACGCGGACAATCACCGCCACGTAGGACGCTTCACCGTCCGGGCCGGGGAATGCGTGGACCTGGACCTCACCTGGTATCCCTCGCACCGGCCGGTGCCGCCCCGCATGGATGTGGACGCCGCCCTGATCAGGACCACCGCCTACTGGCAGGACTGGGACGGACGCTTCCTGCGGGACGTCCCCTACGAGAAGGCGGTGCGGCGTTCCCTGCTGGTCCTGCGTGCCCTGACCCATGAGGATACCGGCGGGATTGTCGCGGCTCCCACCACCTCACTGCCCGAGGCGGCAGGAGGGGACCGGAACTGGGACTACCGGTACTGCTGGCTGCGGGACGCCGCCCTCACGCTTGAGGCCATGATGACCCACGGGTACGAGGACGAGGCCCTGCAATGGCGCAGCTGGCTCCTGCGCGCCGTTGCCGGAGATCCGGAGGACCTGCAGATCATGTACGCCGTGGACGGGAGCAGGGAACTGCCTGAGCGGATCCTCCCGCAGTTTCCCGGCTATGGCGGAGCTGCACCTGTGCGCATCGGGAACGGGGCGGTGGGGCAGTACCAGGCGGACGTCGTTGGCGAAGTGATGGTGGCACTGGACCGGCTGCGGGACAGGGGCGTGCCGGAGGATCACTTTTCCTGGCCCCTGCAGCGGGCGCTGCTGACCTTCCTGGAAAGGCACCTGGAAGAACCGGACCGCGGCATCTGGGAGATGCGCGGGACGCCCCGGTACTTCACCCACTCACGGGTGATGATGTGGGCTGCCTTCGACCGGGCCGCCAAGGCCGCAAGGACCTACGGGCTCGACGGTCCGGTGGAGGTCTGGGAGGGCCTGCGGGACGGGCTGCGCGACGAGGTAATGGAACGAGGCTGGGACCCCGCCTTGAACTCGTTCACCCAGTTCTACGGCAGCGGCACCGTAGATGCTTCCCTGCTCCAGCTGCCGCATGTGGGTTTCGTTGCGTACGACGACGAAAAAATGCTGGGTACGGTTGGCCGGCTGGAGGTGGAGCTGCTCAACGGCTCCGGACTCCTGCTGCGCTACGCCACCGACAGCGGGGTGGACGGACTGGCAGCGGGGGAGAACCCCTTCCTGGCGTGCAGCTTCTGGCTGGTGGAGCAGTACGCCCACACGGGCCGGCTGCCCCAGGCCCGGCGGCTGATGGACCAGTTGGTGGGGTACGCCAACGAGCTTGGTCTGCTCAGTGAGGAATATGATGCAGAAAACAACACCATGGCCGGGAACTTCCCGCAGGCGTTTTCCCACCTGGCCCTGGTCCGCGCAGCCGATGCGATCGCCGTCGCCGTCGCCGCAGTGCCGCCCGCACCATCCCGGCAGGCGGCCGTCCCCACAACCGAAGGAACCCGATGAACCGACAGACGCTCTCAGCAGCGGCCATGGCGGCCCTGCTGACCACCAGCGCCGTCAACCACTTCCGCAACCCGCGCTTCTACAACGCGGTGGTTCCGCGCAGCATCAGCACCGATACCGAGGGGAAGTTCGGTGTGCTGACCCGGCGGCAGTGGACCCACGCCAGCGGAGTCCTTGAGTTTGCGGCCGCGGCCGGACTGCTGCTGCCAGGCACGCGGCGGCTGGCGGCAACGGGGACGGCGGCCATGTACGTTGCCTTCATCGCGGGGCATATCTCTGCCCTGCAGCGCGCCTTCGGCCCCCGCGGCGGGAACAAGGAGAAGTTAATCCACAGCCTGCGCCTGCCGCTTCAGCTGCCGTTGATCCTCTGGGCCTGGAACCTGCGGAAATAGCGGATGTCCACGAAGCTCCTCCTGCTTTCGGATACGCATCTGCCCAAGCGGGCGAAGGTGCTTCCCGAGGTCCTCTGGGCGGACATTGAAGCCGCCGACATTGTGGTGCACGCCGGTGACTGGGTGAACGAGGAGCTGCTCGACCAGCTCGAGTCCCGCTCGCGGCGCCTGATCGCCTGTTACGGCAACAACGACGGCGCCGGGCTGCGTAAGCGGCTGCCGCTGGTGGCCCGGGCGGTGGTCGAGGAGGTGCGGCTCGCCGTCGTGCATGAGACCGGGCCCTCCCTGAAGCGCGAAGCACGCATGGATGTTCAGTTCCCCGACACGGACCTGCTGGTCTTCGGGCACAGCCACATCCCGTGGGACTCGGTGACGCCGGCCGGCATGCGCCTGCTGAACCCCGGGTCTCCCACGGACCGTCGGCGGCAGCCGTTCTGCACCTACCTGCGGCTGGAAATTGACGGGAAAACAGTAACGCCCGATCTCCAGCGGCTTCCACCACGGGAGATCGGGCGTTACTAGGGGCAGGTCAGGCCGGGACGGTGTCCTTGCGGAGGGCCGCCGGTTCGGCCGCCTTGCTCCGGCTGGTGCGCAGGCAGGCGATCGCTCCGCCGCCCACAAGCATCGGAACGATGAAGAGGAAGTAAAGGTTGCCGGGTTCCCAGCCGCCGTCGATCAGGGAACCGGCCACGATCGGCGAGATGATGGCACCCACCCGGCCCATGCCGGTGATGAACCCGACTGCAGTGGCCCGTACATCCGAGGAGTAGTAGACGGGACCGATGGAGAACATGCCGGCGATGCCTGCGTTCACCAGGAAGCCCAGAAGGGCCGCTGCCAGCAGGGCCGTGGGCAATGCGCCCGTGGAGACTGCGTACACGCCGAAGCCGCCTGCAGCGAGGACAAAGAACGTGACCAGGACCCACTTGACGGCGAAGCGGGCGGCGATCAGTCCGAAGACAATGGAACCGATGATCGCGCCGAGGCTGAAGAGCACGCCGGCGTCGATGCCGTCCTGCGCCGTGAAGCCGCTGGAAGCGACCAGCTTGGGCGTCCAGGAGTTCGCGAAGTAGAAGCTGGCCATCAGCATCATGAACGCGATGGACAGGAAGACGGTGGTTGCCGCGTATTTACTTGAGAACAGGGACTTCCAGCGTGCGCCGATAGTCAGCGCCGTGCCCTTGGGGATGAGGGGCAGTTCGGTGATCTGCGGCTGGTCCAGGCGGGCCAGGATCCGGTTGGTCTTGTCCAGTGCGCCGTCCGGGCGCCGGGTCATGAGGTAGTCCAGGGATTCGGGCAGCAGCTTCAGGATGAACGGAATCATGGCCAGCGTGATGATGCCGCCGAAAATGAACGCCGCGTGCCAGCTGTAGGCCGCGATGAGGATGCCCGCAATGATGCCGCCCAGCATGCCGCCGATAGGCTGCCCGGCGCTGTAGAAGCTGATCGCGGTGGAGCGCCGTTTGGCCGAGGAGTACTCGGAGACGAAGACGTTGAGGCTCGCCTGCATGGTGCCGATGGCCAGTCCGGTGATGAAGCGCAGGACAAAGAGGACTTCATAGCTCGGAGCGAACGCGGAGGCGAACATGCCCGCGGAAATCACCAGGGCACAGATCAGGATGGTCTTCTGCCGGCCGATGATGTCAGCCACCTGGGCCACCAGGATGGATCCCACGGCCATGCCGAAGAGAGCCGAGGAGAGCAGCATGCCCAGCTGGGCACCGCTGAGGTCCCAGTGCTCGCTGATCGAATTGGCACTGAAAGCCATGACCAGGACGTCAAAGCCGTCGATCATGTTCAGGGCGACGCAGATTGCGACAATGCCGACCTGCATGCGCTTCATGGGAGCCGCTTCGATGCGTTCCTTGAGTTCCATGGGGCTTACCTAACTTGCTCTTGAGGTGGGGGTGCCCGGCCTATGCCGTACGCATGCCGAACGTGTGTTCGTTTATGAACCTCAATGAGTGTAGGGCCACAGGGCCTTGTGGTGCGAATTACATTTGCGCGCCTTCCCTGCTGGCAACCCGGGCGAGCCGCCCGGGCGCTTAACCGCTAAAAGCCAGGACCCGCCGCAAGGTGCGGGTCCTGGCTTTTTAGGGCAGATCCGGTATCGGTTAGTTCTGGATGCCGGGCTGGAAAACGACCTTGATGCAGCCGTCTTCCTTCTCCTGGAACTTCCGGTACAGCTCCGGTGCGTCATCGAGGCCGGCCTGGTGGGTCACCAGGTTGGTTACGCCCAGCGGATCAGCCGGATCCTCGACCAGCGGGATCAGGTCATCAACCCAGCGCTTGACGTTGCACTGGCCCATCCGCAGGTTCAGCTGCTTGTCGAACATGTTCATCAGCGGCATCGGGCTGGCCGTGCCGCCGTACACGCCGCTCAGGGATACCGTTCCGCCGCGGCGGACAGCGTCGAGTGCGCCGTGCAGGGCGGATAGCCGGTCGGTGCCGGCGGTTTCCATGGCCTTCTGCGCCAGCTTGTCCGGGAGGAGGCCAACCACAGTCTGGGCAGCCTTGCCGACCGGGGAGCCGTGTGCTTCCATGCCGACGGCGTCCACTACGGAATCCGGGCCGCGGCCGTCGGTCATTTCACGCAGCTCGTCGGCTACGTCCTTGTGCAGGTCCAGCACCTCGACGCCGTACTGTGCAGCGAGCTTCCGGCGCTCCTCTTCGGGCTCCACGGCGATGACTCGGTAGCCGAGGTGGGTGCCGATGCGGGCAGCAAACTGGCCAACCGGTCCCAGGCCGTAGACGGCCAGGGTGCCGCCGTCGGGCACGTTGGCGTACTGCACGCCCTGCCAAGCGGTGGGCAGGATGTCGGAGAGGAACAGGTAGCGGTGGTCCGGCAGTTCCGAACCGACCTTGATGGGGCCGTAGTCAGCGTGCGGCACGCGCAGGTATTCAGCCTGGCCGCCCGGAACGGAACCGTAGAGCTCCGAGAAGCCGAACAGCTGGGCGCCCATTCCCTTTTCGCGGACCTGGGTGACTTCACACTGGGTCTGGAGGCCCTGGCGGCACATGAAGCAGCTGCCGCAGGCAATCTGGAAGGGAATGACCACGCGGTCGCCCTTCTTCAGATTGGTGACTGCCGAGCCGACCTCTTCCACGATGCCCATGGACTCGTGGCCGAGGATGTCACCCGGCTTCATGTACGGCATCAGCACACCGTACAGGTGGAGGTCCGAACCACAGACCGCTGTGGAAGTGACGCGGATGATGGCATCGGTTGGTTCCTGGATCACCGGATCCGGAACCACCTCTACGCTGACGGACTCTTTACCCTGCCATGTAACTGCTTTCACGTGCGATCCTCCTGCTGGTTGCATTCTGAAGTGCGTTGAAAGAACTAACTCCCATTGTGTCAATTCATAAGCGTACTGACAAAACAGGTGTTTTCTCGAGCAGAATGCCTTCGGCGGGGAGGAAGGGGCGAGCGGGCAGGCTAGGAGCGCCGGGCCGGCAGGCTACGCCACCGCGGAGCGGTTCCGGCGGGTACCGCGGTGTCCCCGGGGGTGGTTTCGCGGGGTCCGGCAAGGACCCGGGTATCCCGGCGCAGGACCATTTCCAGTGCAGCCTCGTTATCCAGTGCTTCCCGGCTCCCCGGGGGAAGGCTGCCGGCGGTCGGATGGCCGGGCAGGGCATCCGGTGGAAGCTGGATGTGCACGCGCAGCTGCAGGTGGGCGGGAGCTGAGCGCTCGACGTCGCCCGCGACCCCGGCGAGCACCTCCAAGGCAGCGGCTTCGATCCGGGCGGTGCGCGTCAGGTTCACGCAGATGTCGGCGCCGAGGGTGGCGGTGTGCCGGAGGATGTTCAGCAGGTTCCCGCAGCTGGCGCCCGTGAGCGCTCCGCGGACTTCAATCGAGGCGGCTGCATTCCGCGTATCTATCCGGACCAGAACACGAAGCGGCTTTTCCATGTCTTCTCCACGCCGACAGGTATTCCCGGCCGCTGCTTAACCGGGTCTGCCACCGTACCAACGCGGATGTCCTGCTGTCTGCCGTTCTTGCCTTTTTGGCGGATTTCGGTTGCAAACGCTCAGAACGTAGCAGCGGATTCCGTGTGGTGTTCGACGACGGCGGCGGTCGCCTCCGCAATGGCTTCCTCTTCGTCGGTGGGCACCACGAGGACGGAAATGGCGGAGTCGGGCGTGCTGATCCGCCGGGCCTGCTTGCCGGTTGCCAGGTTGGCTTCGGTATCGAGCCGGATGCCGAGGGGGCCCAGCTGGTCCACCACCAGCTGGCGGAACTTCCAGCCGTTTTCGCCGATCCCCGCAGTGAAAACCACCGCCTGCGCGCCGCCGACGGCCACGTGGTAGCCGCCGATGTACTTGGCCAGCCGGTAGGCGGCCACGGTCAGGGCCAGCCGGGCCTGCTCATTGCCGCTGTCGGCCGCTTCCTCGATGCCGCGCATGTCCGACTCGCCGGCCAGGGCCCGCAGCCCGGACTCCCGGTTGAGCAGGTTGTCCAGGGTATCGGCGTCGTACCCCTGCCGGGCCAGGAAAATGAGGATCGACGGGTCAACGTCTCCGCTGCGGGTGCCCATCACCAGGCCCTCCAGGGGTGTGAATCCCATGGACGTATCGATGCTCCTGCCGCCCTTGATCGCCGCCACCGAGGCTCCGTTGCCCAGATGGGCGATCACGCCGTCGAACTCTGAAGGCGCAATGCCCAGGAACCGTGCAGCGGCCGGTGCGACGTAGGCGTAGCTGGTGCCGTGGAAGCCGTAGCGACGGATGCCGTGACGCCGGTACAGGCTGTCGGGCAGTGCGTAGCGCCAGGCGTGTTCGGGCAGGGTGCGGTGGAAAGCGGTGTCGAAGACGGCCACCTGCGGGATCTTCGGCCACTTGTCATGGACGGCGCGGATGCCCATGGCGCTCGCGGGGTTGTGCAGCGGGGCGAGCGGGCTGAGTCGTTCAATCGAGCGGACAATTTCGTTGTTGACCAGTACGGGTTCGCTGAAGCGTTCCCCGCCGTGCACCACCCGATGCCCCACGGCGTCGATTGTGCGTCCGTCCAGCTCGTCGCGGAGCCGGGCGCTGAGTTCCTCCAGCGCGGACGCATGGTCCGGGACCACGTCGCCGATCCGGTCGATGATCCCCTTGGCCAGCAGCTCCTGGGTGTCGGTCTCCCGAACCTGGTACTTCAGCGAAGAGGAACCGGAATTGATGACAAGAACCAGCATTTAATCCTCCTGTGCCTGCACCGCGGTGATGGCTACGGTGTTCACGATGTCCTCAACGGTGCAGCCGCGGCTGAGGTCGTTGACTGGTTTGCGCAGGCCCTGCAGGATCGGGCCCACGGCCACGGCTCCGGCGGACTGCTGTACGGCCTTGTAGGTGTTATTTCCGGTATTCAGGTCGGGGAAGATGAACACCGTGGCCTGTCCCGCCACCGAGGAACCCGGTGCCTTGGAAGCGGCTACGGAGGCATCGACCGCGGCGTCGTACTGGATGGGTCCTTCCACCGGGAGGTCCGGGCGGGCGCGGCGGACCAGCTCGGTGGCCTGCCGTACGCGTTCCACCGAGCCGCCCGTTCCGGAGGATCCGGTGGAGTAGGAGAGCATGGCGACCCGCGGCGTGACTCCGAACTGTTCGGCGGTTCCGGCGGAGGCGAGGGCGATGTCCGCCAGCTGCTCGGCGTCCGGGTCCGGGTTCACCGCGCAGTCTCCGTAAACAAGGACGCGGTCTTCCAGCAGCATCAGGAACACCGAGGAGACGATCTTGACGCCGTCCCGGGTCCGGATGAACTCCAGTGCGGGCCGGATGGTGTTGGCTGTGGTGTGGGCCGCGCCGGAGACCATGCCGTCCATCCTGCCCAGCTGCACCATCATGGTGCCGAAATATGCACCGTGGAGCATACGTTCGTTGGCGTCTTCCAGGGATACGCCTTTGTGCTTACGGAGCGTGGCGTATTCGCGGGCAAATTCTTCCCGCAGGGCACTGGTTGCCGGGTTGATGAGGTTGATGTTGGACAGGTCAACGCCTTGGCTTGCTGCCAGCTCGCGGATCTGGCCCTCCGGCCCCAGTACCGTCAGGGCACAGACGTCGCGCCGGCTGAGGATCTCCGCCGCCTGCAACACCCGCAGGTCCAACCCTTCCGGCAGCACGATCCGCTGCCGGCTGGCACGGGCCCGCACGATCAGCTCGTTGAGGAACCGCAGGGGGGTGGTGGTGGCAGGGCGGGGGAGGGCCAGGCGTTCCAGCATCTCTGCCTCATCCACATGACGAGACCAGGTGCCCAGCGCAGCCGCCACCTTCCGCCGGTTGCCGCTGGAAATCTCGCCGCGGACCCGGCTGACCCGGCGCGCGGTGATGTAGGTGTCCGTTTCGACTTCGAAGACGGGAAAGGGTGCCGAGGCCAGCAGCCCCAGGATGGCCGGTTCCACGTCGATGCCGCCGGTGAGGATCATGCCGCTGGCGACGGGAAAGTCGGAGGAGAAGGAGGACGCCAGGGTGGCGACCATCACGTCCGCGCGGTCGGCGGGGACGATCACCAGGGTCCCGTCCGAGAGCTGGGGGATGAAGTTCGCCACCGTCATGGCGGCCACCTTGACCGCGGAAACGTCGCGTTCGAGGTTGGCGCTGCCGGCCACCTGGCGGGCCTGCAGCGCCGTCTGCACTTCGGCGATCGACGGCTGGGAGATTTCACTCTGTTCGGGAATGACGTAGACCGGCCGGCCGCTCTGTCCGGGCCGGATGGCGGCGGTGACGGCCTCGACGTCGGAGGGTGCTGCCCGGTTGACCATCACGGCCAGCAGGTCGCACTTCGCGTCGGCCAACTGGCGGCGGGCCACGTCGACGGCGTCGGCTGTCTCCGCCGCGGTGGTTTCCTGGGCGTTGACGACGGCGAGCACAACAGTGCCCAGGTCATTGGCCAGCCGGGCGTTGAGGTCGAACTCCAGGGCGACGTCGTGCCCGGAGAGATCAGTGCCTTCGACAATGACGACGTCGCAGTTCGCGGCAATTTCGCTGTAGACGGCCAGGCAGCGGGCATCGACCTCGCCCCGCTCTCCGGCAACCAGCAGCGCACGCAGCTGTGCCCGGGTCAGGCCGCCGCGGCAGGTGGCCGGCCCAAGGTTGAAGCGGCTCTGCATCAGCTCCACCATGGGATCCTGCGCCGGGTTGTCGCCCTCGACGATCGGCCGGAAGAAGCCCACCCGGTCTGCATGCCGGCCGAGCATGTCCGCCAGCCCCAAACTGATCAGGGATTTGCCGGATCCGGGCGTCATGGCGCTTACATAGATTCCGCGGGCCATAGCTGCTCGTCCGTTCGTTGCCGGGATGAAACAGGGGTTCGCCGCTCCTGGCTAGCAAGTGGCGTAAGTCATATCCATCCTCCCAAAAGGCCGCGGCACTTGCCAGCCAGCACCCCGGTGCCGGTAGCGCAGCCGGTGCTTCTTGGACTCCGTTGTCTCAGCATGTGAGACTAAAATAAAAGCCGCATGGCGCCCAGCCTACGATTGATCGGTTAGTTTTCCCTCAGATAAGGCGAGGATCCACGTGAGTCTCTTCCGTACCAAACCCATCGAGAGTTCCCTTGCGGACGCCGACGAGCCCGGCCGTCGGCTAAAGCGCTCACTCACCACCTGGGACCTCATGATCATGGGCGTCGCGGTTGCCGTCGGCGCCGGTATCTTCTCGGTAGGCGCCCGGGCGGCGGGGCAGTTCTCCGGCCCGGCCGTTACCCTTTCGTTCGTACTGGCGGCAATCACCTGCGCGCTCGCCATCATGTGTTACGCCGAGTTCGCCACGGCCATTCCGGTGGCCGGCTCCGCCTACGTGTTCACCTACGCCACGATGGGCGAGCTGGCTGCCTGGATCATCGGCTGGAACCTCATCCTGGAGCTGTTCACCGCAGCGGCAGTTATTGCGAAGTACTGGGGCATCTACCTCAGCGAGGTCTTTGCACTGATCGGCTGGGACGTACCGGCAACGCTGGAACTGGGTGTGATTTCGCTGACCTGGGGACCGTTCCTGATCGTCGCAGTCTTTACCTTCCTCCTGGTCATGGGTACCAAGCTTTCCGCCCAGGTGAGCAACGTTTTCACCATCATCAAGGTGGGCGTGGTGCTCTTCGTGATCGTCGCCGGTTTCTTCTACGTCAAGGCGGAGAACTACACGCCGTTTATTCCGGATCCGGTCTCCACCGCCACTGATGGAAGCTCGGGCGTCCTGAAGCAGTCCCTGTTCTCCTTCCTGACCGGTGCCGCCCCTGCGCAGTACGGATTGTTCGGTGTCTTTGCCGGCGCCGCCATCGTGTTCTTCGCTTTCATCGGATTCGACGTGGTGGCCACCTCTGCCGAAGAGGTCAAGGACCCGGGCAAGACCCTTCCGCGGGGCATCTTCGCCGGCCTGGCCGTGGTCACGCTGCTTTACATCGGTGTTTCCCTGGCCCTGACCGGCATGGTCCCCTACACCGAACTGGCCGCAGCCGAAGACCCCAACCTTGCAACGGCCTTTGCCCTCGTGGGAAACACCGGTGCGGCATCGGTCATCGCCGTCGGATCCCTGATTGGCCTGACCACGGTGATCATGGTGCTGCTGATGGGCCTGGCCCGCGTGGTGCTGGCGATGTCCCGTGACGGCCTGCTGCCCCGCTCGCTCTCCCGGACCAGCGACAAGCACTCCACGCCGGCCCGGCTGCAGATCATCCTCGGTGTCCTCGTTGCCGTAGTGGCAGGGTTCACCCGGGTCGATGTACTCGAGGAAATGATCAACATCGGCACGCTCTCCGCGTTCGTGGTGGTCAGCCTGGGCATCCTGGTCCTGCGGAAGAAGCGTCCGGACCTGCGCCCGGCCTTCCGGGTGCCCTTCGGTCCGGTGATCCCGGTCCTTTCCGCGGTGCTGTGCCTGTACCTGATGACCAACCTTGCTGTTGAGACCTGGATCTACTTCGCCGGCTGGCTGGTCGTCGGCTTCCTGCTGTACTTCGCCTACGGCCAGCGGCATTCGCGTCTGAACGAGAAGTTCGAAGACGTGGCCGCCGCCGGTGCAAGCCGGGACGCGGCAGTCTGAGTCCAGCGGGCCGCACGGTCCGCCAGCAAACCTCTAAACCCGCGCAGGCCGGCAGCCTGCGCGGGTTTTTTGGTGCCTGCAGTGGCACACTGGGCAGATGCTTGTAGCCTTTTCCGTCGCTCCGTCCGGTACCGGCCCACAGACCCCGGCCGCCGGTCCTTCGGCCTCTGTGCACGACGCCGTGGCCGCCGCAGTTCGAATCGTCCGGGAATCCGGCCTGCCGAATTCCACGGACGCCATGTTCACCACGCTGGAGGGTGAGTGGGACGAAGTGATGGATGTTATCCGCCGGGCCACGGAGGCGGTTGGCCAGTACGGCAGCCGGGTTTCGCTGGTGCTCAAGGCGGATATCCGTCCGGGGCACACGGGGGAGTTGACCGGCAAGGTGGAACGGCTGGAAAGGGCACTCGGCGAACTGGACGAGAACAGCGGGCACGCCTAGGCACGCAGCGGCCGGACGCACCGGCGGAACGGGAGCAGGAGATGTCGCAGTGGGAGCAGGTCGAGGAATACCTCAGCAGCCGGGTGGTGCAGCCGGATGACCAACTGAAGGCCATCGTCGCCGCGACCGGGGCCGCCGCGCTTCCGGCCATCGAGGTGTCCGCCGCGCAGGGAAAGTTCCTGATGCTGCTGGCACGCATCGCCGGTGCCCGGCGGATACTCGAGATCGGCACCCTGGGCGGGTTCAGTACCGCCTGGCTGGCCAGGGCACTGCCCGACGACGGCGAACTCATCACGTGTGAATACGAACCCCGCCATGCCGAGGTGGCCCGCGCTAATCTCGCCGCGGCCGGGCTTCTGGACCGCGTGACCATTCGGGTGGGCGCCGCCTTGGACACCCTGCCGGATCTTGCCGGCGCGGAACCGTTCGATCTGTTTTTCATTGACGCAGACAAGGTCAACAACCCCGCCTACCTGGAATGGGCGGTGAAGCTGTCCCGGCCGGGGAGCGTGATTGTGCTGGACAATGTGGTCCGCGGCGGCAGTGTCCTGGACCCCGCCGGCGACGAAGCGGTGCAGGGCACCCGCGCCGCCGTGGACATCCTGGGCTCGCATCCTCGGCTCGACGCCACGGCACTGCAGACAGTAGGGAGCAAGGGGTGGGACGGCTTCGCGCTCGCACTGGTGCTGTGACTGCTCGCCGTCCGGGACGCAGCCTGCGCCGACTTAAGCTGGAGACATGAGCTTTACTATCCGGCGCGCACTCCCCGGCGATGCCGAGGACTTTGTGTCCGTCCATCTGCAGTCCTGGCGGGAGAGTTACGCCCATGTACTGGGGGATGAGGTGTTCCAGCGCCGGGAAGCGGACCGCAGCGCCGCCGTCGAACACCGGCGGGCAGCCCTGGCCGAACAGGCAGTGGACCCGGCCATTCGGAACTGGCTGGCCCACTCGGAAGACGGCCGGCTCCTTGGTTTCGCGTCCGCCGGCCCGGCACGGGACAGCGACGCGGACGTTCCGCTGGAACTGTGGTCCATTTACATCCTGGCTGAAGCGTACGGAAAGGGTGTTGGACAGGCCCTGCTGGAGCACGCCGTCGAAACGGAACCCGCGTATGTCTGGGTGCTGGAGGACAACGCACGCGCCCAGGCGTTCTACCGGCGCAACGGTTTCGCGGCAGACGGAACCTCCAAGGACCTGCCGCAGGTCTGGGCCGGCACCGGCATGGTGGAAATCCGGATGGTGAGGCCCTGATGGGACGCAAGCGCCCCGGCAAGGACCCGGTGGACGCCGTGGCGGGCAACGGCCCGGTGGCCGGCACTTATCCGATCGACACGGGAACGTGTGAACTGGTTCCGGACTCCTTCAGCCCCGACGGCTGGATCCTGATGGTGAACGGAGTGCACAGCTCGCATATCGACCTTGCCGACCCGCGGCACCTGGACTTCGAATACATGCGCTGGATCGCCGCCCTGGTGGAATCCCGCTGGCGTCCGGATGCCTCGCTGCGTGCCCTGCACCTGGGGGCAGCGGCGTGTTCGCTGGCCCGGTACCTGGCCGCCGTCTATCCCGGTGCCCGTCAGGTTGCCGTGGAACTGGACGGCAGGCTGGCGGAGCTGGTCCGTGGGTGGTTTGACCTGCCCCGGGCACCCCTGCTGCGGCTGCGGGTGGGGGAGGCGCGTGCAGTCACCGAAACCCTGCATGAGGACAGCCGCGACCTGGTGATCCGCGATGTCTTTGCCGGCGCCAAGACACCGGTGCCGCTGACGACGGCGGAATTCACCGCGCATGTGGCCCGGGTGCTCGCCCCCGGCGGCGTCTACGTGGTGAACTGCGGCGACACGCCGGACCTGCGCGGCGCCCGTGCCGAAGCCGCCACCATCTGCGCGGCGTTTGAGTACACCGCGGCGATAGCCGATCCGGCCATGCTGAAGGGCCGTCGTTACGGCAATATCATCCTGGCCGGCAGCGACACCCCCTTTGCGGAGGATCCGTCCCTGCCCCGCACCCTACTTGGGGGAGCGGTGCCCGCCCATCTGTGGGCGGACGAAAAGGTGCGCAGCTTCGCTGCCGGTTCCAGGCCCCTCCATGACGATCCTGTCCAGGAAGTGCCGGCGGGATAGGCGGTCCGGCCCCGCCGCGGGTAGTGCCCTGAGGCGCCGGAGGGTGCCGGTCCGGCAGCCTCGGGTTAACAGTCAGCATGCTTACTTCAGTAGGGTGGTGAGGACGGCCGCGGCCTTTGGGTGGCGGTGGACCAACCACGATGGAGGCTACATGTTCAGCAAGAGCACATCCGAAACCGACCTGCCCGTTCCCGGCGTCCCGGCGTCGCAGGCCCCGGAACTGGCCGAACCGACGCAGCCGCGCGAACCGCTGCCGCCCAAACCGGACCAGGACGGGCCGGAGACCGTTACTGCCACAGGTGTGGCCACCGGGGCGCCGAAGGCCTCCACCGCGCAGAGCGGACAATTCCTTACAACTGCCCAGGGTGCGCGGTTGCGGGACACTGATCACTCGCTGAAGGCCGGCCCCCGGGGCCCGGTGCTGCTGCAGGACCACCACCTGCGGGAAAAGATCACCCACTTCGACCACGAGCGCATTCCCGAGCGCGTGGTCCACGCCCGCGGCGCTGCAGCCCACGGTGTGTTCACGGCCAACGGCGCCGCCGAAGGAGTCACGCAGGCCGGCTTCCTGGCCAAGGGCGTGGAAACCCCCGTCTTTGTTCGCTTCTCCACCGTGCTCGGCTCCCGCGGTTCCGCGGACACCGTCCGGGACACCCGGGGATTCAGCACCAAGTTCTACACCGCCGAGGGCAACTATGACCTGGTCGGCAACAACATTCCGGTGTTCTTTATCCAGGACGCCATCAAGTTCCCCGACGTGATCCACGCCGGGAAGCCGCACCCGGACCGTGAGATTCCGCAGGCCCAGAGCGCGCACGACACCTTCTGGGACTTCGTCTCGCTCCACACCGAAGCGCAGCATCACACCATGTGGAACATGTCGGACCGCGGTATCCCGCGGTCCTACCGCACCATGGAAGGCTTCGGCGTCCACACCTTCCGCCTGGTCAACGCCGCGGGCGAAACCACCCTGGTGAAGTTCCACTGGAAGCCCCGGCAGGGTGTGCACTCCCTGGTCTGGGAAGAAGCGCAGATCATTAACGGCATGGATCCGGACTTCCACCGGCGCGACCTCGCAGACGCGATTGAAGCCGGCGCATTCCCGCAGTGGGATCTGGGCATCCAGGTCTTCCCCGACACCGAAGACGAAATGTTCGAGGGCATCGACCTGCTGGACCCGACCAAGCTCGTCCCCGAGGAACTGGCCCCCGTCCAGGTCATCGGCACCATGACGCTCAACGCGAACCCCACGAACTACTTCGCGGAAACCGAACAGGTGGCCTTCCATCCCGGACACCTGGTGCCGGGCATCGACGTCACCAATGACCCGCTGCTGCAGGGCAGGTTGTTCTCCTACATCGATACGCAGCTGACCCGGCTGGGTGGCCCGAACTTCAGCCAGATTCCCATCAACCGCCCGCATGCACCCGTCAACGACATGCTCCGGGACGGGTTCCACCAGAGCGCGGACCATTCCGGCGTGGCGCCGTACCAGCCCAACTCCCTCGACGGCGGCTGCCCCTTTATGGCCGGAGCAGACATGGGTGCCTTCATTGACGTTCCCGTCGAGGTGCCCGCGGCCCGTAAAGTGCGCGAGAATCCGGCAACATTTGATGACCACTACAGCCAGGCGCGGATGTTCTTCCGTTCCCTGACTCCGGTGGAGCAGGACCATGTGGTCCAGGCCTACACGTTTGAACTGGGCAAGTGCTATGAGGAGAACATCCGGCTGCGCCAGCTCCAGTCGCTTGCCAATATCGACAAGCGCCTTGCCGACGACGTGGCAGCCGGCCTGGGCCTTACGGCCCCGGCACCCGCCCTCGCTGTTGCCGATACCGCCCCCAGCCCTGCGCTCAGCCAGCTCGGAGGCTCTTGGCCGGTGGCAGGTCGGGTGGTCGGTGTTGTCGCCGATGAATCGTCCGACCTTGCCTCGGTTTCCGAAGTCCTGGCAGCTATCCACGCGGAGGGCATGGTTCCGCTGGTCATTGCCCCGCACGGTGGCAAGCTGGGTGCGGAAATCACTGTCCAGCGGACCTACCTGACGGCCCGCTCCACCGAATTCGACGCCGTGATCGTGGCGGCCTCGGGTGCCGCGGCACCGGATGCGGCGGACAGCCTGGATGCCAAGGCGGGCAACCCCGGCGGGCACCCCTCGCTTGACCCGAGGGTCACCCTGCTCCTGGCCGAAGCCTTCCGCCACGCCAAGGCCATTGGTGCCTGGGGCGACGGAGGTTCGGTTCTTGCGGCCGCCGGCATCCCGGCGCAAACGGCCGGCGTTGTTGTAGGCGGAGCCGCCGAAGTTGCGTCCGGCGTTACCGCGCTCCTGGCCAACCACCGGGTGTGGGAGCGTTTTCCAACTGCCTAGCTGACGCGGTTGCCGGTGCCCAAACCGGATAAAAACAAGAAGGGATCCGCAGCCGCGGATCCCTTCTTGTTTAGCAGTACCGGGGGAATAGCTCCCTGCCTAGATTCCCACTATTTCCCTGATGGGACCTATGCCGAAGAACAGGGCGAATGCCGCTGCCACCACGTACATCAGGGGGTGGACCTCACGGCCCCGGCCCTGGAAGACGCGGATGATGGTGAAGGAGATGAACCCCGCACCCAGGCCGTCAGCGATCGAGTAGGTGAACGGCATCAGCGTGAAGGTGAGGAAGGACGGCAGGGCCAGTCCGATGTCGCTCCAGTCGATCTTGCCCACCTGGGAGACCATCAGGTAGCCCACGACCACCAGGGCAGGGGCCACGGCCTCGAACGGCACCAGGTAGATCAGCGGCGTCAGGAACATGGCCACGATGAACAGCAGGCCGGTTACCACGGAGGCGAGCCCGGTGCGCGCACCTTCGCCGATGCCGGCGCCGGACTCCACGAAAATCTGGTTGGAGGAAACACCGGCACCACCGCCGGCCACCGCACCTGCGGCATCCACCAGGAGAACGCGCTCCACGCGGGGGATGTTGCCGTCCTTGTCGATGCTGCCGGCCTCGGTGGCGAGGCCCACCATGGTGCCCATCGCGTCGAAGAAGATGCTGAGCAGGATCACGAAGACCAGCAGCGAGGCGGCAACTCCGCCCAGGGTCTGGAAGGGTCCTACGAGGCTGACATCGCCGATCAGGGAGAGATCCGGGGCAGCCCATTGGGGCATGCTCGGGGTCACCAGCGACCAGCCGGAAGCCACTCCGGCACCCTGGCTGCCCGGATCGGCCAGCCATTCGACAAGGACGGCGAAAACGGTCGATGCGACGATGCCGATGAGGATCGCGCCCCGCACCTTGCGGGACATCAGCACAATGGTCAGCAGCAGGCCGAAGACAAACACCAGCGTGGGCCACCCCAGCAACTGGCCGCCGTTGCCCAGGCCCAGCGGCACAGTGGTGCCGGCCGCATCCGGGTTACGCCGGACAAATCCGGCATTGACCAGGCCCACCAGCGCCACGAACAAGCCGATGCCCACCACGATGGCGGTCTTCAGGCTGGGCGGCACGGCGCGGAAGACCGCGGTACGGAATCCGGTGAGGACCAGGATCACCATCGCCAGGCCCGCGATCACGACCAAGCCCATCACATCCGGCCAGGTCAACCCGTCATTCGAGGCAACCGTCACGGCCACGAAGGCGTTGACGCCCAAACCGGTGGCGATCGCGAACGGGTGCTTGGCCCAGATGCCCATGATGAGGGTCAGGATGCCCGCCACCAGGGCGGTGCCCGCGGCGATTGCCGGCCCCGGCATGGTGTTACCCATCGAGTCCTCACCGCCGAGGATCAGCGGGTTAAGGACCACGATGTAACTCATGGCGAAGAAGGTGGCCAGGCCGCCGCGCACTTCGGCGGATACGGAGGAACCACGCTTGGTGATTTCGAAGTACCGGTCCAGCTTTGAACCTTGCTTGAGCATGACGCGTCCTCTGAACTGACCAGTGGGGGGATGATGAGGGAATCCTGCACTTAGATCTTATCGTTCCGGACATGACGGTGCCCCGGAACGGCGCTCCGTTACGCTGAAACGGTGATGATTTCTGTGCGCTCTTACCTCTCCCGGTCTGTTTTCGCCCCCGTGGCCGCTGTTTTCCTGCTCGCCCTCTGCGCGGTGCTGCTGGTGTCTGCTCCGCCCGCCGCGGCGCATGACGAACTGACGGGCAGCACTCCGGGCAACGGCTCGGTGCTGGATGCGGCTCCGGAATCCGTGGAGCTGACCTTTTCGAGTGTTCCTGCCGCCATCGGCTCCGAGGTACGGATCCTGGATGAGGATGGAACAGACTGGGCGCAGGGCCAGGTGCGGATCCTGGACAACACCGCCACCCAGCAGCTCCGCACCGGAGCGCCCGCCGGCAGCTACACGGTTCAGTGGCGCGTGGTGTCCTCTGACGCCCACCCGATCGAGGGGACATTCGGGTTTACGGTGGCAGGCGGCGGCGGCGGCACCGCCACCGGCACCGGCACCGCCACCCCCGCTCCGTCTACTGCTGCGCCCCTGCGGCCCGATGCAAGTCAAAGCCCGGTGCTTAACCGGTCCGACGACGCCGGATCCCCGTGGCCGGTGGTTGTTCCGGCCGCTGTGGTGCTGGTCGCTGTGGCAGTGCTGATTGCCCTGATCGTCCGCCGGCGGCTGCGCGAGGACTAGCGCTCACCCCTGGGTAGGGGCTTGCGGGGCAGGTGACGCCGCGTCCGCAATCGCCTCTCCGGCTGCCTTGGCTTGGCGCATGAGCCCGCGGAGGGACGGCAGGAGGTTCTCGCCGACGCCGACCAGATACACGCCGATTCCCCGCAACGCCTCCACTGCTTCCGGTCCGGCGCCCACGCCCAGCCCTCGGGCCAGCTTCCGCAGATCCGATCTGGAGCAGCTGGTGAGCACCACATAGTCGGCCAGGAGCAGTTCCCTGCCGGTGCGGATGGCCCATTTGCCGCTGGCAGCCGCCGGCGAGGGAAGCAGGCCGGCGGGAGCCGCCAAGGTCATTTCCTGCGCTTCGGAATCCTCCCGGACGTCCAGCCGGTGGCTGGCAGCATAGGCGTGCAGCACGCGCAGCACCTCCAACCGGTCCGGGAACACCTCCGGCTCTGACGCGGCTTCCCTGATGGTGGCTGCGGCCGGTGCCGGTCCGTGGACCACTATCGAGTCCACGCCCTGGCGGCATAGCTCGGTGGCCACCGCCAACCCGCTGAGGCCGCAGCCAATCACCACGGCCCCGGTCAGCTCCGTTGCCGTTTCCTCGTGCTTTGTTTCCTCATGCCCAGTGGAACCGGTTTGCGCGTTCGGGAAAGAATCCACGCAGTCGTTCCTTCCGACGGTCTTGGTAACCCTCCCCACAGGCTTCAAAGCGGCACCCTATAGGCACTTGCCCTGCAGCGGTAGCGTGGCCGGGCACCCGGCGCGGTACGCTACTGCCAACGACAGCCGGAAGGGTAATTGCCGGTTGGGGACCCGAAGGAGCGGCATATGACTGATTCGACCTGGGGTACAGGGCCCGGCGCTGACGGGCCCGCGGGCATCGTCGTCGGCGTGGACGGATCCGACCAGAGCATCTGCGCCCTGTTTTGGGCTGCCCGGGAAGCACGGCGGCGGCAGTGCCCGCTGCACGTGGTCACGGCGTACACGGTGCCCATTTTCGCTGCTTCCTCGATGGACGCCGGCTACACCACGGTTGATGACGCAATGATCCGGGACGGCGCCCAGCAGGTGCTGGATGAAGCCGTGGAGCGGATCAGCCACTACGGGGTTGAAGTAATTCCCCGGGTGGAGAGCGGAGATGCGGCCGCAGTCCTGCTGGAGCTCTCCGAAGACGCGGACCTGATGGTGGTGGGATCGCGCGGCCGCGGCGGTTTTGTCGGGCGCCTGCTGGGTTCAGTCTCCAGTGCCCTCCCGGCGCACGCGAAGTGCCCTACCGTCGTGGTGCCGCTGCGGACCGCCGGACGGCTTCCCGACTCGGGAGTGCGGCCACCGGCAAACTCGCCGGACCCGGATGCCGTGCACCGCGCCGTCGTCGTCGGAGTGGACGGCTCGGAACAGGGTCGCGCCGCATCGCTGGTTGCGGCCGAACAGGCGCAGGGCATGGGCCTGCCGCTGCGTATTCTGTGCGCGCTGCCGCCGTTCACCGGCTCGTTGGCCTGGGTGCCTGCCCCGCTCGACATCGAGGCGCTGCATGCGGAACTGCATGAACAGCTCGACGCCGGCCGGGACTGGCTGCAGAGCCACTTCCCGGGACTGGAGATGACCGTTGAGCTGGTGGACGGGTCCCCGGGCGAGATCCTGATTGAACGCACCGCAAAGGTTGAACTCCTGGTGCTGGGCACCCGCGGCCGCGGCGGCTTCGCCGGCATGCTGATGGGGTCCACCAGCCAGAGCGTGCTGCACCACGCCAAGGGCCCGCTGATGGTGGTGCCGGACCATGAGGATCCGAGGCTGCTGGACCGGCCTAACTTCGGCCCCATGATCGCGGAGTAGGCGGCGTCGCGCTCAGGCGTGCTGCTGGCCCTCGTGCACTGCATGGCTGGCCGGCTCCAGCTGGAAGGTGCAGTGCTCGGTGTCGAAGTGGCTGCTCAGGCATCTGGTCAGCCGGTCCAGTACCGTGTCCAGGCCGTCCGGAGTGAGGTGCTCCTCTTCCACCACCACGTGTGCGGAGAACACCGGAACACCGGAGGTGATGGTCCAGATGTGGATGTCGTGCGCGTCGGACACCCCGTCCACAGACACAATGTGGTCGCGGATCATGCCCACGTCCACGCCCTGCGGGGTGGCCTCCAGCAGCACGTCGATCACTTCCCGCAGCAGCGACCAGGCCCGCGGGGCAATCATCAGGGCAATCAGGATCGAGGCCCAGGTATCCGCCTGCTGATAGCCGGTGGTCATGATGACGACGGCGGAAACCACCACGGCAGCCGAGCCCAGGAGATCCCCCAGCACCTCCAGATAGGCGCCGCGCACATTCAGGGATTCCTTGCGTCCGGCATGCAGGACCAGCAGGGAAATGAGGTTGGCCAGGCCGCCGACGACGGCGAACGGCAGCATCAGCCCGGTGTCGACGTCGGGCTCGCTGCCCAGGCGGCGGACCGCCTCGACAAAGATCACTACGGCAATCACGATCAGCAGCACGGCGTTGGCCAAGGCCGCCAGGACTTCGGCCCGCTGGTAGCCGTAGGTCCGCCGGGTTGTGGCCGGGCGGGCGGCAATCCAGGCCGCGAACAGCGCAATGGAAACGCCTGCTGCGTCGGAGAGCATGTGGCCGGCGTCGGCAAGCAGCGCCAGCGACCCCGAAAGCAGGGCACCGGCAACCTGGATCAGGACCACCGAGATGGTGATCAGGAAAACGATCAGGAGGCGCCGCCGGTGCTTACCGGTAGCGGTGACTGCGCCCAGTCCGTGGCTGTGCCCTTGATGTTCACCCATGCTTAAAGGCTAGCCCCAGCCCAGTTCGTGCAGCCGCTCGTCGTCGATGCCGAAATGATGGGCCACCTCATGGATGACGGTGATGCGGACCTCGTCCACTACTTCCTCCCGGCTGTCGCACATCCGCAGCAAAGGCCCGCGGAACACCACAATCCGGTCCGGCAGGGAACCCGCATCCCACCAGGAATCCCGCTCGGTCAGCGGGGTCCCTTCGTAGACCCCTAGCAGTTCCGTGTCCGGATCTTCGTGCGGGCCCGGCACGTACTCGTCCTCAATGAAGACCGCCACGTTGTTCATGGCGCGGGACAGGTCGGCAGGAATGGAGTCGAGGGCGGCTTCCACGCAGGCGTCGAACTCATCCGGATTCATCTCGATTGGCACCCCTCCACTGTAGTGGCGCAGGCCTCACCGGAAGCGTTTTGGATATTCCGGAAATAAGCCCTATAGTTTTAGAGTCCACAACGGAGCGAAACGACTGGTTCACCAGCCGCTTCAATCCATGTGTGTTCTGTTGGCCCCCATCGTCTAGCGGCCTAGGACACCGCCCTTTCACGGCGGCGGCACGGGTTCGAATCCCGTTGGGGGTACTCAGGAGTGGTAAATGAGCCGGTGAGAATCTGGTAGAGTTTACACTCGTGAAATGCAAGGCCCTGTAGCGCAGCTGGTTAGCGCGCCGCCCTGTCACGGCGGAGGTCGCGGGTTCAAGTCCCGTCAGGGTCGCTCAGATTTTCTGAAGCGATTTGGAAGATCTCGGTGATCATCGGTTGATGATGCCAGGCTCTGTAGCTCAGTTGGTAGAGCGTTCGACTGAAAATCGAAAGGTCACCGGATCGACGCCGGTCGGAGCCACCAGCTAAAACCCCGTAGCTGTCTCGCAGGAGACAGGACGGGGTTTTTCTTTTTGCCGGTGGAAGTTGCCGGCCGAGGCGGCCCGCCGGAATTTGCCCGCCGGAAGCTACCGGCCGGCCCGGCGCGTGCGCAGCGATGACAGCCCGGCTGCTGCGCCCTGCAAAACGTTCCGCTCCCGGGATACGCTGAACCCATGGATGAGCCCCGGAACACATCAGCGAACGCTCCCGTCACTGCGGCACCACTCGCCCCCGCGCCGTCAACCCCGGCGCACGCCGTAGCCGGTGCCGGTGATGCCGCCGCGATCGGCGGCCGCAATTCCATCAGCGAGCAGGCGGTGGCCAAAGTTGCCGCGATTGCTGCTCGGGCAGTTCCCGGCGTCTTCAACCTCGGCAACAGTTCGGGACGGGCGCTCGGTGCCGTCCGCGACGCCGTCGGCGGTACAAGCGCCACCTCCGGTGTGCACGTGGAAGTCGGCGAACGGGAAGTTGCCGTCGATATCAGCTTGATCGCCGTCTACGGCAATGCGCTGATGGTCGTCGCGAACAATGTCCGTGCCGCGGTCTACGGTGCCGTGGAGAAACTCGTGGGCCTTCGCGTGGTGGAAGTTAACATTGAAATTTCGGACGTACACCTTCCCACCGATCCACCCGGTACCGCACCGGTTGGCGGCGCGAAAGCGGTATAGGCTTCAAAGCACGTTCCTCGCAGGACGCACCGGGTTATGTGGAGCAGGTATTAAGGCAGGGGAAATGAAACCAACAGTGGTGGGAATGGCAGTCGGGGCCGTATTGGCTTTCGCCGCACTGATATTCGATTTTTGGGGCTTTCTGCTGACCGCCCTGTTCATTGCAGTCGGAGCGCTGCTGGGCCGCGCTGCAGAAGGCAAGATTGACTTCCGCAGCGTTTCCGATGCGCTGACCGGCCGCCGCTCCTCTTCGTGAGCGCCGCCGGGATGACCGCGCCTCCGGCGATTCAGACCGGGGCGGGGCTGGCCGGGCATAACCGGATCAGTACCCAGGCGCTGACCAGCACCGCCAAGGCGGCCGCGTCCGAATACTTCGGCGTGCCGGCACAGCAGGTGCGCGTGCAGTGGACCGATGACCGGGGGCTGCTGGCGCTCTCGGTATCCCTGCCCATCGCCCTGCCACCGCTGCAGGCCCTTACTCCGGCCATGCTGCAGCACGCCGGCGGGACAGTCTGGGAGCGGGCACACGCTGCCAAGCCGGTCCTGCTCCGACGGGTGGCAGACCTTACCGGGTCCAGTCTTTCCCGCGTCGACATCCGCATCACCGGCGCGCTGCCGGTTGAAGGAAGGCGGGTGCAGTGAAGCAGGCAGATCTGGACGTAACCAACAGAATCCTCCGACGGGAAACCCATTCGGCCCGCACTGCCGCGTCGGCCTTTGCGGCCGTCCTTGGCATCCTCTTTTTCGCGTACGTGCTGCTGGAATCCGTGCTCCAGGCGCTGGGCCAGGAGGCGTGGCTGATCGATCCGCCTACCTTCGGGCGGTGGCTGGCGGACCTTCCCGCAGGGACGGACCCGGTGATCCTCGGGTTGTCCGGCGCGCTGATCTTCCTTGCCGGCCTGCTGTTCTTCCTGCCGGCCGTGCTGCCCGGACGCCGCGCCCGTTATGCGCTGCCCAACCCGCGTGCCGCCGTCGTTGTGGACGGCGAAGTCCTGGCCGCGTCGTTGGCCCGGTGCGCCCGGATGCGCGCTGACGTCACGCCGCAGCAGGTGCTCGTTACGGTGGGAAGGACCCTGGTGGAGGTGCAGATCCGCCCGACGTCGGGCACTCCCGTGGATGCCGAGGCGGTGCGGAGCGCTGTGGAGGACGAGTTGCTGCTGACCAAACTGGATCCGCAGCCGGCGGTCCGTGTACGCGTCGCCGAAGCCGGGGTGATTGGACAGTGAATGCCACACCGCGGGCACTGAACCGTTTCCTGCTTGGCCTTCTTGGCCTCGTACTGATGTGCATCGGCGCCGGGCTGGTGCTCATTTCCGCGTGGCCTGCTGCCGCACGGGCCTGGCATGGGTTCGCAGCCGATGCCGGGCAGGCCATCGACTCAACGCTCTCCGCCACGGCACTGCCCGGGGGCGGCGGCAGCTGGATCTGGGTCGCACTTGCCGTGCTTAGCTTCCTGGGCATCGTGCTGATGGCGGTGTGGATGGCCGGCCAGGGCGGCGGCCGGACGGGAACCCTTGTCTCCGAGTACGACGACGACGGCGCCCCCGGCCGGGTCGCGATCAGCGGAACCGTGGCCGAGCAGGCCCTGCGCGCCGCCCTGCAGGACAACCCCGACGTCGCAGCCTCCGCCGTCAGCACCTACTCCGTGAAGGGGCGCAGCGCCCTGCGCGTGCGGATCACCCCGCGGCAGGGCGCCGCCCCGCACCTGATTGCTGCCGACGCCACCGCCCTGGTGGAAACCCTGGACACCGTCCTCGGACACCAGACACCGGTGCTCCTGAGCCTGGAGGCCGGACGCCGGCTGCGCTTCAACCGGGAGGACCGGGTCCGCTAGGACTGCCTAGGAGGCCCGGGCCAGCTGCCGGATGGGAATCCACCGCGACGCCAGCCGGCGGTACGCGGCGGCAGCGCCGGTCATGTCGCCGTCGGCCAGGGACTCGATCCCCAGCCGCACGTCGGAGGGGGAATCGTCCGGGAAGACGAGGTCCGCCACCGGGCCGTAGTCCAGTTCCAGCACGGCGTCCGGGTCAAAGACCTCCAGCCAGGCGGTCAGCTCGGCCAGTTCGTCCAGCAGGTCCAGTTCCGGTGCGGCCATGGCCAGGGCAGCCGAGGCTGCACGCGCCCGGTCAATGCACTGCAGCACCGGCGCGGAGAGGCGGACGGTCTGGACATGGCCGTCATCCTCCACCACCTCGGTGTGGTCCTCCTCGTGCAGCAGGACAAACCAGCCGAAGGGCACGCCCCAGGTGGCGGAGCGGGTGTGGAGCTTCGCCAGCGAGTCGGCAAAGGAGTCCGGATCCAGCCGCGCGGCGTGGGCCTCGCGGGCTACTTCCGGAACCAGCACGTCCACCAGGGGGCCGCGGATGGACTCGCCCAGGGATTCCGCCGCCAGGGAGGTTCGCACGGCCAGCTGGTTGGGGCAGTACAACCGGTTGGTGACCCCTTCCTGCGCCGGATAATGCAGCACCCGGACCAAGTCCGTGGCGTTGTGCGGGAAGGGGTCCGAGACCACCCGGACCAGCCGGCGGACGGCATCGGTGCGTTCCAGGACCTCGGTTTCGTGGCGTCCGCGGGAGCGCTGTTCCATGATTGCCAGCTGCTGGCTGTCATCAAAGGCGTCCAGCGGCTCGTAGACACGGAGGTAGGAGACAAACGGGAAGGTGCGGTACAGCGACTGCTGCGGATGCCGCGTCACGGCTAGTCCAGTTCCACAATCACGGGTGCGTGGTCCGAAGCGCCCTTGCCCTTGCGTTCTTCCCGGTCGATCACGGCTCCGGTCACGCGCTTGGCCAGGGCCGGGGAGCCCAGGACGAAGTCGATGCGCATGCCCTGGCGCTTGGGGAACCGCAGCTGGGTGTAGTCCCAGTAGGTGTAGACGCCGGGGCCGGGATGGAAGGGCCGGACGACGTCGGTGAACCCGGCGTTCAGGAACTCGTTGAAGGCCTGCCGCTCCGGTTCGGTGATGTGCGTGGCGTTCTGGGCGCGGAACCAGTCGATGTCCCACACGTCGTCATCCTGCGGGGCAATGTTCCAGTCGCCCATCAGGGCCAGTTCCAGGGACGGATCCTTGGTAATCCACTCCGCTGCGTGGTCCTTGAGCGTCTTGAGCCACTGCAGCTTGTAGGGCATGTGCGGATCATCCACGGCCCGGCCGTTGGGGACGTACAGGCTCCACACCCGCACGCCGCCGCAGGTGGCGCCGATGGCGCGGGCCTCGGCCACCGTGGTTTCTTCGGTCTTGCCGAACATCGGCTGGTCTGGGAAGGTGCGTTCGACGTCGTCGAGCCCCACGCGGGACGCGATCGCCACACCGTTCCACTGGCTCAGCCCGAAGTGGGCCACCTCGTAACCGTTCTTTTCGAACAGTTCCCAGGGGAAATTGTCGTCCTTCGCCTTGGTTTCCTGAATGGCAAGGACGTCGACGTCGGAGCGCTGCAGCCAGGCCTCAATACGGTCGGCTCGGGCGCGGATGGAGTTCACGTTCCAGGTAGCTATCTTCACACTGCTACGTTACCGAATCCCGTCCGGCTCCACACTGCGCCCCGCGCCACACGACGTGAGCGGGCGGCAGGGATGGACCGCCCGCTCAGGAGGGCCCGGGTCAGGGAAAGGGAGCTATTTCCACCAGGTGTCGGAAACAGTGACGGGTACGGTGCGCTTGTGCCGGGTCATCACAAAGCGTGCCTCGATCTTTTCGGCGTCTTCGGCGGGGGTGTCCCCGCCTTCCAGGTAGCCGTCAATGGTGTCGTAGCTCAGGCCCAGTTCGGTTTCGTCGGTCTGGCCGGGCTTGTCGTCCAGCAGGTCGGCGGTGGGTGCCTTGCCGATGAGCTTTTCCGGGGCGCCCAGCTCCGCCAGCAGAGCCCGGTTCTGGCGCTTGTCCAGGCCGGAGAGGGGCAGGAGGTCCGCGCCGCCGTCCCCGAACTTCGTGAAGAATCCGGTGACGGATTCGGCGCCGTGGTCGGTGCCGATTACCAGGAGGTTGTGCTGGCCGGCCACTGCATACTGCGCGGTCATGCGTACCCGGGCCTTGATGTTGCCCTTGTTGAAGTCGGTGATCTTCTCGCCGGTCATCTTCACGTATTCGTCTTCGAAGCCGTCCACCGCAGGTCCGACGTTGTAGACCAGGGACTTGGACGGCGCGATGAACTCGAGGGATGCCTGGGCGTCCGCTTCGTCATGCTGGACCTTATACGGCAGTCGGAGGGCAATGAACTGCGCGTCGGTGCCCTCGGCTTTCAGCTCGTCCACGGCGAGCTGGGCGAGCTTGCCCGCAAGCGTGGAATCCACGCCGCCGCTGATGCCCAGAACGTACCCCGAGGTGTGCGAGGCGTGCAGGTAGTCCTTGAGGAAGTCCACCCGGCGGCGGATTTCCGCGGCCGCATCAATGGTGGGCTGAACTCCCAGTTCGGCAATGATTTCCGCTTGTAGTTTCCGCATGGATCACAGCCTATATCCGACGGGCGCGCCGTGCCCGGGAAGGGCAGTCCGAGTAAGGATCGCGCAGCTTCTGACGGGAACTTGTTCCAGGCTGGTTGGCATGGTTCCCTGATGACGGTTGATGCGGACGTACCTGGGGGACGAATGAATAACGTAGTTTTCTGGAATCCGCCGGAGGCGGTCCTCGCCAGCATGAGGGAGGATGCCAGGGCCGGGGATGTCGACGCGATGTACGTCCTCGGGGTCCTCCTGACCCGCGACCCGCCGGACCTGGAGGGTGCCCGCTTCTGGTTGACCCAGGCCGCGAAGGCAGGGGATCCCGAGGCGATGACCAGCCTTGCCGCCCTGCTGACGGACAGGGTGGATCCCCCGAGCCTGGCCGGCGCGCGCTTTTGGTTAACGGAAGCTGCCAACGCCGGCAACGCCGAGGCGCAGTTCAGCCTCGGCTACTTACTGGCCTCCAGGCTGGATCCACCGGAGCTGGGCGACGCCCGTTTTTGGTACACCCGTGCCGCGCAGGTCGGCGACCCCCACTCGCAGTTCAACCTCGCCCACCTGCTGTTGAACCAGCTGGATCCGCCGGACGTAGACGCAGCCCGTACCTGGTACACCAAGGCCGCAAACCTTAGACACATCAACGCGATGACCAGCCTCGGAAGCCTGCTTCTGAATCGATTGGATCCGCCGGACGTGGCTGCAGCCCGGTCCTGGTTCACACGGGCTGCCGACGCGGGGGACGCGGAGGCCATGGTGCGCCTCGGAGTCCTGTTGTCGGATCGGTTGGATCCGCCGGACGTGGCTGCAGCCCGGTCCTGGTTCACACGGGCCGCCGACGCAGGCCATCCGCGTGCGGCCCGCAACCTGCGGGTCCTGCGCTGGAAGCACCGGGGGTAGCTAGGATTGAGCCATGACTTCGCCCGCGATTGCCCCGTCCCGCGCCCGGCTGCTCGAACTGATCATGGAGTTGGCCGTGGTGCGCGGCAAAGTGGTGCTGTCCTCCGGCGCCGAGGCGGACTACTACATTGACCTGCGCCGCGTCACGCTGCAGCACGAAGCCTCGGTGCTGGTCGGCGACGTGATGCTGGAACTGCTGGACAGTGCAGGCATTGAGTTCACCAATGCGGGCGGACTGACCATGGGAGCTGATCCGGTGGGCACCGCCGTTATGCACGCGGCCACCCGCGCCGGCCGGGGTGTGGACGCCTTTGTTGTCCGCAAGGCACAGAAGTCCTACGGGATGGGCCGCCAGGTGGAAGGCCCCGACGTCGCCGGCCGCAACGTAGTGGTCCTGGAGGACACCTCCACTACCGGCGGGTCGGCGCTGGCCGCCGTCGAGGGTGTGCGCAACGCCGGAGGCAACGTGGTTGCCGTGGCCGTGATCGTGGACCGGGACACCGGAGCCAAGGAGCGCATCGAGGCCGAGGCCGGCGTTCCCTATCTGTTTGCGTTCGGCAAGGATGAACTCGGCCTCGGATAGCGGCAGCAACCGCCGCGGCACCGGTTCGATGGAACCGGAACCTCCCGCTCCGGGGGATCTCCTTCGGACCACGGCAGACCTGCACCGGGTATCCAGGCGCCGCTTCCTGGCCGGTTCGCTTGCGGGGATCGTGCTCACCACCGATCTCGTTGTCACCGACCGCGTCCAGCACTACCGGGAAGAGCTGGAAATCCTGCGGGTGCCCGACGAGGACGCCGAACGGCGGTTCCCCCATGCCATGTGGTTCCTGTTCCCCGGCTACAAAACCAGTTGGGAGGAAACCGGCTGGCTCCTGCGCTCCCTGCGCCCGGCTTTGGCCACGCGGGGACAGCTGGCCGGGATCGGGTATTCCAATCTAGGTCTGAAAGTCCCGGCAATCCTCGAGGCGGTGCAGGCAGCCATCCGGGAATACTCGCTGACGCGCGTCTACTTTTACGGGCACAGCTTCGGCGGGATGCTGGCGGTGCAGGTGGCCGCCGGCCTGGCCGACCGCGGGATCGCCGTCGACCTGATTGTCCTGGACTCCAGCCCCTCCGGCCGGACTGCAGTCCGCGACCGGACCATGTTCAAGGGAGCGGTGTTTCTGCACGACAACGGCTACCGGATCACCACCGGGCTGCGCGGGGGCTACGAACTGGGGGAGCGCGTACTGCACCGGAACGAACGGTCCTGGCGGACGGTTGCGGAACAAACCCTGGAACAGCTTTCGCCGTTGGCCCCGTCCAGCCGGCTCATCCAGTCCCAGGCGTCCTACATCTACCACTTCACGGCTCCCCGGTTTTCGGCATCACTGGGCGGGACGAAGCTGGCGTTCATCGGAAACCCGGAGGACAAAACGGTGGACTATGCCGTGGCCCGGGCCGGCTGGGAGGCTGCGTTCCCGGAGAACCTGCTGACCAGCTCGCTGGTCACCCGAAGGAGCCCTCCCGGCCCACGCGAGCCCGCAGTGGAACCCCGCGGTTTATGAGGACATAGTGCTGGAGGTTCTGCGGCTCTTCGACCCGCCCGAGCCCGCGGAAGGTCCGGATCCGCTGGAATAACCGGCGCCGGGCCCGGTCACCGGCCTGAAACCTCTGGAGTGACAGGGCCCCGGACTATGTCTAAGCTTTCCCACCGGCCGTCCCGGTTGCCAGGGATTTTTTGCGAATATGGACCATCACAACCGTGATCCCGTAGGTAATAACGCCGCCAACCGCTCCGGGGACCAACCCCACCAATGGGGCCAAGTAGGAACTCTCCTCACCCTCCACCACTGCTTTGCCGGGATTGGAGGGATCATAAAATACGGTGAATTCCTCTCCGTGGAGACTCTCGGCAAAAGTCTCTTCGGCGCCGTCCCTTTTGGTGTTGTAATTCGATTTTGGGCCGACCTTGGAGTGTTTCATTCCAAGGTGATCGACATAGGTCAGCGTCGGGAAAGCGCACCGTGAATACCTCCGGCCGCATTTTCCGAAGTCAACCTCAGTGACCGTGCCGGCCGTCGCAGTGCCGTTCGCCACTAGCCGATGATCCGAATATGCGGTGTAGAAACCCACGCCAACTCCTGCAACGCCGAGGAGAAGCAGCGCGACCCCCAAGATCAATGCAGGAATCAGGGCGGACACTTGCTTCCACTTCATGCTGCAGTTCCCCCCATGAACATGTACAGATTCCGAATATAGGCCATCCGGACTTCGTTGGACCGTGCTTCCCGAGACCGTGCTTCCCTAGATGGTGTTGATCAGGTCCGCCACCGAGTTCATGATCTGCGTGGGCCGGAACGGATACCGGTTGATGTCCTCGCGCTGTGTGATGCCGCTGAGCACCAGCACAGTGTGCAGTCCCGCCTCGATGCCTGCCACGATGTCGGTGTCCATCCGGTCGCCGATCATGGCCGTGGTTTCGGAGTGGGCGTCGATCTTGCGCATCGCGGACCGGAACATCATCGGGTTCGGCTTGCCGACAATGTAGGGCTCCATCTTGGTTGCCGCCGTGATCAGTGCGGCAATGGCGCCCGTCGCAGGGAGCGGTCCCTCCTGCGAAGGGCCCGTGACGTCCGGGTTGGTGGCGATGAAACGCGCGCCGTCCAGGATGAGCCGGATCGCCTTGGTGATGGTGCCAAAGGAATAGGTTCGGGTCTCGCCCAGCACCACGTAGTCCGGAGCGGTGTCGGTGAGGATCATGCCTGCCTCGTGCAGCGCCGTCGTCAGTCCGGCCTCGCCTACCACGAAGCAGCGTCCCGGAGTGCCGGAGTTCTTCACCTGGTCCTTGAGGAACTCGGCCGTGGCCAGCGCGGACGTCCAGAGGTTTTCTTCCGGGACTTCCAGTCCCGAGGCACGCAGGCGTGCGGCGAGGTCCCGCGGGGTGTAGATGGAGTTGTTGGTCAGTACCAGGAACCGCTTGGATGTGGCAACCCAGCGGTCGATCAGCTCAGCGGCACCCGGAATCGGGTGGTTTTCGTGAACCAGGACCCCGTCCATGTCCGTCAGCCAGCATTCAATGTTCTCGTTTTCGCCCACGGTCTCCCATTTCTCGCATACTGCATTTACTGCCTCGACTCACAAGCGCGCCGCACGGCCTTGGAACCTGTCCCGGAGGCGCCGGAAGCGGGCGTTGCCAGTCTTTCACCTTAGGCTGGAAGGGTGATAGACAGCCCCGAAGAAGTCAGCAATGACACCGTAGATGAAGCCGCCGCACCGTTGCACCAGGTGGGTGTGGGCCCCTGGGAAGGGCCGTTGCCGGAAGGGGATCACTGGGACCCTGAACTGCTTGCCAACGGGGACGCCCGCAACGTGGTGGACGAATACCGTTACTGGAAGCATGACGCGATTGTGGCGGACCTGGACACCCGGCGGCATCCGTTCCACGTCGCCATCGAGAACTGGCAGCACGACTTCAACATCGGCACCGTGGTGCGCACCGCCAACGCCTTCATGGCGAAGGAAGTGCACATCATCGGACGACGCCGGTGGAACCGCCGCGGCGCCATGGTCACCGACCGCTACCAGCACATCCGCAACCACCCCACCGTCGAGGACTTTGTGCAATGGGCCCGCAGCGAAGGGCTGCACATCATCGGGATCGACAACTTTCCGGACTCCGTGCCGCTGGAAACCTATGAACTCCCGGAGAACTGCGTGCTGGTCTTCGGACAGGAGGGCCCCGGCCTAAGCCCGGAAGTCCACGCCGCAGCGGACGCCACCCTGTCCATTGCCCAGTTCGGCTCCACCCGTTCCATCAACGCAGGTTCCGCTGCGGCCATCGCCATGCACGGCTGGATCCGCCGGTACGTATTCGGCCAGAAGGTGAACTAAGCTTCCGTGCCGAAAACCGCCGTCGTAATCGGCGGCGGTACCTGATGTCTCAGGGACACTTGTGGCTAGGATGTAAGGAGCCAACGAGGGCTGAAGGCCCTGCCGTATCGACCTTGGAGTCAGCATGCCTATTGCAACCCCGGAGATTTATGCCGAGATGATCGACCGAGCCAAGGCAGGGGGCTTCGCATATCCGGCAGTCAACGTCACCTCCTCGCAGACGCTCAACGCTGCGCTCGCAGGTTTCGCCGAAGCAGGTTCGGACGGCATTGTGCAGGTGTCCACCGGCGGTGCGGCCTACTGGTCCGGCTCCTCCGTGAAGAACATGGTCGCCGGTTCCCTCGCGTTTGCGGCTTACGCCAAGGAAGTGGCCAAGAGCTACAACGTGAACATTGCGCTGCACACCGACCACTGCCCCAAGGACAAGTTGGACGACTTTGTCCTGCCGCTGCTGGCCGCCTCCGAAGCCGCCGTCAAGCGCGGCGAGGACCCGATCTTCAACTCGCACATGTGGGACGGCTCGGCCGAGACCCTCGAAGATAACCTGCGCATCGCGCAGGAACTGCTGGCCCGCACGGCGGCCGCCAAGATCATCCTCGAGGTCGAGATCGGCACCGTCGGCGGTGAAGAGGACGGCGTGGAAAACGCCATCAATGACAAGCTCTACACCACGGTCCAGGACGGCATGGCCACCATCGAAGCCCTCGGCGACGGCAGCAAGGGCCGCTACATCACCGCCCTGACCTTCGGCAACGTGCACGGCGTGTACAAGCCCGGCGGCGTGAAGCTGCGCCCGGAAATCCTTAAGGAAATCCAGGACGCGGTGGGCGGTTCCATCGGCAAGGACCGGCCGTTCGACCTGGTCTTCCACGGCGGCTCGGGTTCCTCCGCCCAGGAGATCGCCGACGCCGTCTCCTACGGCGTCGTGAAGATGAACATCGACACCGACACCCAGTACGCCTACACGCGTCCGGTGGCGGACCACATGCTGCGCAATTACGACGGCGTGCTGAAGGTGGACGGCGAAGTGGGTAACAAGAAGCAGTACGATCCGCGCGTCTGGGGTGCAGCCGCTGAAAAGGGCATGGCCGCCCGCGTGGTGGAAGCAGCACAGAACCTTGGATCGGCAGGTAAGGCACTCTAATGTCAGACGAATTCCGCAAGAACCTCCTCGGCCCCGACGCCACTTACCTGCCGGAGGAGACCGACGTCGTCGCCCGCCTGGAGGCAGGCGACGAACCGGTGGATCTCGCAGCGAAGTTCCCCACCTCCTCGCAGGTGTGGGCCGCGCTCGCGGACGAGGCGTTCGAAGAGGGCCGCAACGTCGAGTCCTACGCGTACGCCCGGGTGGGTTACCACCGCGGACTGGATTCCCTGCGCCGTGCCGGCTGGCGCGGCATCGGCCCCATCCCGTGGTCGCACGTGCCCAACCGCGGTTTCCTGCGCTCGCTGTACGCGCTCGGCCGCGCGGCTGCGGCCATCGGCGAGACCGAGGAAGTGGACCGGATCCGCAAGTTCCTCGACGATTCCGATCCGCAGGCCAAGGCGGCCATCGAAGGGCTGTAGGCTCCTCGGCTTCATCACAACGACGGCGGTCCCCGGCTTTGCGGGGGCCGCCGTTTTGCTGCCGGTTGCTTTTTGGTTATGCCGGGTTGCCCTTCACCGGCCGGGCCTCCCGGTATGCGGGCACATCCGCCTACGCTGGAAAGCCGCTCGAAAGGTGGACAACGCATGGAAAAGTTCGACCTGAAACGGTCCTATCCGGAACTGTATGCGCCCCGCGGCGGCGACTTCACGCTGGTGGATGTGCCGATCATGCACTACCTAGCCGTGGACGGGCACGGTGACCCCAACACTTCCCCCGAATACACCCGGGCGCTCGAGTGCCTGTATCCGGTGGCGTATTCGCTGAAGTTCGCCTCCAAGGATGAATTGGAGGCGGACTTCACGGTCGGCCCGCTGGAAGGTCTGTGGCGCGCGGAGGATCCGGAGGCCTTTGTCCGCCGCGACAAAAGCGCCTGGGAATGGACCATGCTGATTGCCCAGCCGGAGTGGATCACCCCGGAAATGGTGGACGCAGCTGTTGCCTCCGTGGAGGCTAAAAAGAAACTTCCCGGCCTGGAACAGGTGCGGCTGCAGACACTCACGGAGGGTCTTGCGGCTCAGATCCTCTTCGTCGGGCCCTACGACGCCGAGGGCCCGGTCTTGTCCCGGCTGCACGACTCCTGGATGCCCGAACGTCACCTGACCTTCAACGGCGACCACCACGAGGTGTACCTCAGCGACCCCCGGCGGGCGGCTCCGGAGAAGCTGCGGACGGTGCTGCGTCAGCCGGTCCGCAGCACCGAAACCTAATCTAGAGCGGTTTTCCCGCCGGCTTCCGTCGCCTCCTAATATACGAGCGCGTACCTACCACCAAGGTGAAGGCACCCCCGGCCAAAAACAGGACTGCCGCCACGGTCATCCAGTCGTACTCGTCACGCCATTCTTCGACAACAGCTTCGGAAGGGTCAGCCGGGTTGTAGAACAGCGTTACCTCTTGGTCCTCAAGCCCCTCGGCGGATGTATTCCGCACCGTATGGGTGATTTTGACTTCGTTCCCATCGGAGGGTGAATAAATGATCGAAGCGACTGTCTCGGTGGACCCGTACCGTGCTGTTCCGTGGCGTTCCTCGTAAGTGTGGATAACAACGCCCTGAGCCTGCACGCCCTCTGCAAGAAGGCGCTTGTCATCCCTGACGTCAGTGATGTCCGATTGGAGGCAAATGCCACCCAGCACCAGGCAGATCAGCGCGGCCAAAAAAGTCGATGCCTCATGCCGGGCACTTTTCCCCTTATTCTTTGGCCTTGTTTGGGTGCCGCCGGAACGAATAGTTGGTTTACCCATTGTTTCCCCCTGAAACTCTGCGCCACCGTGCCGGTTCGGAGAACGGAGCCGCTGTTACTCCAAGACCCTAGTGCAGCAGGACGGCAGTGCAGCTTCAGGGAACCATCGCGGCGTACACCACGTAGTTGTCATCAAAGCGCCCGGTTTTCGGGTCGTAGCCGTCACAGGTAATCAGGCGCAGCTCCGGTCCGGCAGTGTTGCCGTACACCTGCGACGTGGGGAAGTTGTCCTTGGGGTACTGCTCGCCGCGCAGCACCGCAAAAACTGCTGTACTCCCGTCCTCCCGGACCACCTCGATCCGGTCACCGGGGGAGAGCCGGCGGAGGTCGGCGAAAATCCCGGGCCCTCCTCCCTCGGCATTCACATGCCCCAGTAGCACGGCCGGACCCGTTTCGCCCGGAGTCGGGGAGTGCTCGTACCACCCGGCAGGCGAACCCGGTTTGCCCGGAGGGACCTGGAGCGCGCCGTCGTCGTCCAAGCCCAGCCGGATAATTCTCGACGCCGCCCCGATAGAGGGAATGCGCAACGCCGCCGGTGCGGATTCCGGCATTCCCGCGGGCTGGGCGTTCGGTGCCGAGGGCGACGCGGCAGGTAGCGACGGCGACGGCGGTGCGGGTACCGGTACGGCCGTTTCCGGGGCGGTTGCTGCAGAGGCGGTTGGTGCCGGTGCAAGGGCTGTTGTTGCTGAGGTGCCGAGAACGCTTACGGGTCCGGCGCTGCTGACCCCCGTGAGGAGGAGAAGCGCGGCCGCCGCAGCCGCACCAAGGCTTCTGCGGCGGCCGCCCTGAGTGTTCCCCATGTTTATCTGCTTGCCTGTTTCCGTTTATTCCTGGCCGGCGAGACGCCGCCGCACCATGAAGGTGCCGCCTGCCGCCGCCGCGAGCACCAATCCGCCGCCAAGGGCCAGGACTCCGGCGCTGGACTCCTCCGGCTCCTGCGTGATGCCCGTGTTGGCGCCGCCCGCCGGCACCCGGCCTACCTGGGGCGGCATCGTTTCCACGGGAGTCGGGGTCCATTGGCCGTTGCTGTCCATATGTCCCTGCGGCTGGGGCATGGGCCGGGAGGAATCCTCGCAGCCGATGCCGTCCATGTCGTTGTCCAGCCAGGCGCCGTAGCCGGGATCGGTGGAAGGAATGTTGTACGCTCCGGCGGCTGCTGCCGCCGGACAGTTGGGATACGGGGCCGTAGAGGTGCGAGCTGGTTCGGCGGCCAGCACCGGTGTTGCCGAAAGGAGCCCGAGTCCGGTGATGGCCGTCAGAGCGAGGCCGGCTGTCGTCTTTTTCATGTGATTCCCTGCTTCCTGAGTAAAGAAGGGCATCCAGGTGTTGGATGACTCTGAAAGCGTAGGGATCCGGGTAATCGGCGCGCTTCCCCCGAGTGTGAAATTGGGTCCGGCGAACCCGAAATAGTTCGCTGGGGCAAAGGTTGCCCCCATGCAACAGCTTCGGAAGGAGAACCCCTACCGGCCCGGGCGCGCGGTCGCCGATGGGTTGGGAAACCCTCCGGTTTGTCTCAATCCCTGCAGTTTGGAACAGTTCCTGCGCTGCGCGGCGCAGGGATCCGGACAAACTGCAGGGATCCGGACAAAGCGCAGGCGATCGGGACAAACGGCAGGGATCCGGGCGGGGAGAGGCCCGACCCTCCTGCTCAGGGCAGGATGGTGGTGGTGACGGCGACAATCCGCGGGGCAGCCGGAACGGAACTGAAGCCGAAGTTTACGGGCGGTTCGACTGGACGCAGCCCGCCCAGATCGGCGCCGTCCCACGCGGCGGTAGCGGACACCAGCGAACGGATGGACCGGACGCCGTAGAACTCCCGCCGCCCGCCGCCCGCCGATCCTGCGGTCAGCACGCCCGGAGCCAGCAGCTTGGCGACGGGATTGATCAGCCGCAGCCACCACGGAGCCACGGCCAGCGGACCCGGCACGTGCTCCAATACCCGGCCCAGGAAGGTCACCGGCCCCAGCACGACCTCCAGCCGCAGAGGTCCTGCGGCCACCCGGAGCGCCTCCCGGGAAAGGACTGCGTCCACGGGTGCCACCACGGTCCGGTCGAAATTGTAGGTTTCGCCGATATACCGGGCCGCCGCCTCGGACGGGGCCAGCAGCGTCCGCACGCCGGCGTCGTCCTCGGCCATCACATCGGTGAAAGCGCCCAGCGGGGAATCGAGCCAGTGCCCAACCACCAGCCTTGTGCCGGAGGCAGTGCCCAGCCCTGCAATGTAGCCGCGTAATCGGTCCATTTGGCTACGCTACCTGCGAAGCACCGCAGATAGATGCCCCTGCAGCGCATTCTCGAGTGAGGAACAGCATGATCGGCTAAACTTGGCAGGTAAGAGCCCCGCAAACTTGCGCCGAGGTACGCCGTGAGGCATGACGGTCCAAGTTCAGGGGCGTTCTCATGCACGGTAGCGGATCTGCAACCAAGCAGCTCCGTCCCGTATCTAATGGGGGAGGATCCCATGCCAGCTATTGTCATCGTCGGCGCCCAGTGGGGCGACGAAGGTAAAGGTAAGGCCACCGACCTGCTCGGCGGCCGCGTCGATTACGTCGTCAAACCCAACGGCGGAAACAATGCCGGCCACACCGTCGTCGTCGGCGGTGAAAAATACGAACTCAAGCTGCTGCCCGCAGGCATCCTCAGCCCCAACGCGATTCCGGTGATCGGCAACGGCTGCGTGGTGAACCTTGAGGCGCTCTTCGCCGAGATCGACGGCCTCGAATCCCGCGGCGCGGATACGTCCAAGCTCCGGATTTCCGCCAACGCGCACCTGGTGGCCCCGTTCCACCAGGTAATGGACAAGGTCACCGAGCGCTTCCTGGGCAAGCGTGCCATCGGCACCACCGGACGCGGCATCGGCCCGGCCTACATGGACAAGGTGGCCCGGCTGGGTATCCGCGTGCAGGACATCTTCGACGAGTCCATCCTGCGCCAGAAGGTCGAAGGCTCCCTGAAGCAGAAGAACCAGCTGCTGCTGAAGGTCTACAACCGCCGCGACATCGACGCCGAAGAGGTTGTCCAGTACTTCCTCTCCTACGCGGACCGGCTGCGCCCCATGGTCATCGACTCCACCTATGAGCTGAACTCCGCCCTGGACGAAGGGAAGGTCATCCTCATGGAGGGCGGCCAGGCCACGTTCCTGGACGTGGACCACGGCACCTACCCGTTCGTCACGTCCTCCAACCCGACCGCGGGCGGCGCGTCCGTCGGCTCGGGCATCGGCCCCACCCGGATCACCCGATCCGTGGGCATCATCAAGGCTTACACCACCCGCGTCGGTGCCGGCCCGTTCCCCACCGAACTGTTTGATGACATGGGCCTGTACCTGCAGAAGACCGGCGGCGAGTTCGGTGTGAACACCGGCCGTCCGCGCCGCTGCGGCTGGTACGACGCAGTCCTGGCCCGCCACGCTTCCCGCGTCAACGGTTTCACGGACTACTTCGTGACCAAGCTGGACGTGCTGACCGGCATCGAGAAGATCCCGGTGTGCGTGGCGTACGACGTCGACGGCGTCAGGTTCGACGAGATGCCGATGACGCAGACCGACTTCCACCACGCCAAGCCGATCTTCGAGTACTTCGACGGCTGGACCGAGGACATCACCGGCGCCAAGAGCCTCGAGGACCTGCCGGACAACGCCCGGAACTACGTGCTGGCGCTGGAAAAGATGTCCGGCACGCGTTTCTCTGCCATCGGCGTGGGTCCGGACCGTGACCAGACGATCGTGGTGCGGGACCTCATCAACGAGTAGAGCCACTACGCACGGAAGGCCCCGCAGTCCTTGAGGCTGGGGGCCTTCCGTGCGTCTACCGTGCGGCCTGCAGATCCGGGGCCGCTTCGGAGCGGCTCAGCACGCAGAACTCGTTGCCCTCCGGATCGGCCAGCACCACCCAGTCCACCTCGGTTCCCTGCCCGACGTCGGCCCGGACCGCGCCCAGCGCGAGCAGCCGTTCCACTTCCTGGTCCTGACTACTGCCCTGCGCTGCCCGCAGGTCCAAGTGCAGCCGGTTCTTGACAGCCTTCCTCTCGGGCACGGGGATGATGTCGATGTCCGGACCGGCCCTGCCGTCAGCCCGAACCAGCGAAACGACGTCGGCATCGTTGGTTTCCGCAATCCGGTAGCCCAGCGCCCGGGTCCAGAATTCCGCCAGCCGCGGCGGATCCGCCGCGTCGAGGGCAATGGATGAGATGACAAGGGTCATGGGGTTCTCCTGTCCGGCGCGGGAAATGATTCCCGAAGCTAACAGGGGCCGGGACGCTGGTCAACGGCCGGGTTCCCGCGCCGGAACCGGTGCCGTCGTACCCGGGCTACCAGCGGTTGCGGGCCTCCTCGATCCAGCCGCCCAGCCCGTCCAGGGAATACTCCGTGCCGTCCGGGGTGCGCGCTGTTCCGGTCCAGGTGCCGAAGGCCTGCCAGGTCCGGGCACTGATGACGACGGCGTTCGTCGCCGCCACCCGCCGGTGGAAGGGGGTCAGGGTGGCATCGATCCACGGTCCGTGCACCCGCCAGGCCGACGCCGGATCGGCGAGATCGTACGCAAACTCCAGTTCGCCGTCGTAATGGTGCAGCCTCCCGTCCACTATCAGGGCGTTCTCTGTGGCCGGCGTGCCCGCGGTCCATTTCCCGCCGATCTGCAGGCCCAGCCGGGTGCCGTCCACCGTGCCCGAGCCCACGCCCCAGTTCCAGCGCTGCGAGTACGGCCAGCGCCCGCGGCCGCGGTCCAGCACCGCAAACGAATCCGCCCCGCCTACCGGATACTTCCGCCCGTCCACCGTGACGGTGCCCGACACCCGGCGGGCCACGTCCTTCAGCGTGTACTGGTAGCGGCTCGCTGACCACGGCACCACTACGCCGAGGACATCCCCGTCCGCTTCGGCGAACAGGTCTGCGGTGATCCGGGGAGACGAGGCCTGCAGGCGCGTGCCGCCGTCGGCGTCGTGGAAACGCAGGCTGGCACCGCCAAAGGCGCCGAACGCCGTCAGCGGCGGCAGCGCATCCGGCAGGGAGACGTCCGCGTAGGAGGGCAGGATCTTCAGCGGCTCCAGGCTCGTCTCCTTGCCCGTGCTGCGTTCGAACACGTACAGCTGCAGGGTGGAGGCGTAATCCAAATGGGCAATGGTCAGGCCGACGGCAAGTTCGGGTGTGAGGATGCCCCAGTACTCCCAGCGCTTGGTCCGCCATCCGCCTTTGGCACCGGAGGGGACCACGGGACGGTGCAGGGCGCTGCGGGCAAAGCCCACGGCTGCCGGATTCAGCACCCCGGCGGGAGAGCCGAGGTCAACGGGGGCAGTGATTTCATCCATGCCGCCCAAGTCTAGGGGAGCGCGAGGGGTCCGCCCTGACACCGCCGACGCACGTTCTATCCGTTGCCGGCTGGGCGTCGAGTTGCGTCCAGAATGTCCTGGAGAGTCCACATTGCTGCTTCGAAGCGTTGCTCGCCGGCGTATGTTCCCCACAGTTGCTCCAGTTCACGAACTTTGTCCGACGCGTCGCTGAGCATCTGCAGGCCCCGCGGGGTCGGCAGGATGAGTTTCGCCCGGGCGTCAGCGGGGTCGGGAACGCGCATCAGGTAGCCCAGGGCCTGCAGTTCATTCACCAGTTCCGATGTAGCGGCGAGGCTAAGCTGCGCCCTTGCTGCGAGGGCCGTCAGACGGATTCCCTTCGTGCTTATATTGCCGGTGATCTGTAGGTGGGCGGGGCGCAGATCCCCGTATCCGTGCCGGTCTGCCTCTTCCAGCAGTTCACGTCGGAATTCGGCCAGGAGGCGGACCAGGAGCTGGCCGACAGGGAGTCTCCTTCGGTAAGGATTTTCGTTAGCGGAACCTCTTGACGGCGGCAGTGACATGGTGGAAAGTCTAGGTCACAAGCTTCGGAATCCGAAGCATTCCAAGGATCCGTTCTTAGGAGGCGGGCGTGGATACGAAAACAACGTCAACCGTGGTCCCTACGGCCGTTGGTCCCATCAAAATCCGCCGGATCGGCGTGGGCCCACCGGTGTTCCTGTGGCACAGCATGTTCGTTGATTCGGAGACTTTTGACCTCGTAACCCAAGAGCTGGGGGACGGGCGCGAGCTGTTCCTGATGGACGGTCCCGGTCATGGAGACAGTCCAGGTCCCCGAAGGCTCTATTCCCTGCAGGACTGCGCCACAGCGGCGGTGCAGGTGATGGATGCCCTGCAGGTTGCCGTTCCGGTCGATTGGGTGGGTAACGCCTGGGGCGGACACGTGGGCATACTCCTGGCGGATAGCTCTCCGGCCCGCATCAGGACCTTGGTGGCCATCGGCACCCCGGCCTATCCGCTGCCGGCGGCCGACCGCCGGAAGACCGCCCTCCTCGTCCGGCTGTACCGGATTCTGGGCCCGGGACCATTGAGCAACCTGGTGGTGGAAGCGCTGGTTGGCCCAGGAGCCGCCACGAGCGCACCTTCAGCTGCCTCCGTTGTTGCCGCCGCCTTCCAACGCGGCGACAGGCGGGGAAAGTACTGGGCCATGCGCTCCTTGATGCTCCGCCGTCCGGACCTCCGCCCGGTCCTGCCGCGGCTGCAGGTGCCGACACTGTTGATGGCCGGCCGGGATGATGCCATGAACGACGCCGGGGAAGCGGAACGGGCGGCCCGTTCGTTGCCTGCCGGTCAATTCGTACCGGTGACCGGCGGTGGGCATGTCGCGCCGCTGCTCGTGGCTCCGAATGAGGTCACCCGGACCATTCTGGAGTTCTGGGCCGCTCAGGACGACGGATAGCCGCCAGCGCCGGTGCGCCTACGGCACTGGCCCGGTCACCGATCTGCCGCTTCACGGAGGATCCTGCAGAACAACGCTGACCTGCTCTAGGCTGGGAGCAACCCAGCCCGAAGTGAAGGTGGTTTCCTGTGAAAGTCAGCGTCGGTCAGTTCAGCCCCTCCGGTGACGTCCGGGAGAACCTGGACACCATGCGTTCCCTGGCCGGCAAGGCCCGCGCCGAGGGCTCCGAGCTGATCATCTTCCCCGAAGAATCCATGTTCAGCATCGGCAAGGTGGAAGGATCGCTGGCCGCCGCCGTCGACGCCTCCTGGACCACGTTCGTCTCCCAGTTGTCCCTGCTCGCCGCCGAGCTGGAGATTGCGGTGATCGCCGGCGGCTACGAGTCCAGCGGCGAGGAACGGCCGTTCAACACACTGGTCCTCATCGATGCGGTCGGACGGATAGTGGACACGTACCGCAAGCTGCACCTCTACGACGCGTTCTCCTATGCCGAATCGACCCGGATCAAACCGGGCGACGGCGGCGTGAAGGTTATGCAGGTAGGGGACCTCCGGGTGGGGGTCATGACCTGCTACGACCTGCGCTTCCCGGAACTGGCCCGGGCGCTCGCCGACCTCGACGCGGATTTGCTGGCTGTGCCGGCAGCCTGGTTCAAGGGCGAGCACAAGATCGACCACTGGGAAACCCTGCTCAAGGCGCGTGCCATCGAAAACACGCTGTGGGTTGCCGCGGCGGGAACCTCCAGCCGGCATACCGTGGGCCACTCCGCCATTCTGGATCCCATGGGAGTGCCGCAGGCAGCGCTGGAGGACGAGCGCGAGGCGGTAGTGACGGCGGACGTCACCCGCCAGCGGATCGACGACGTACGGCAGTTCCTGCCGGTGTTGAAGAACCGCCGTTTTGCCGGAAATGCGCGGATTGTGGAGGCGCACTAGGTCCGGACGGCCCTGCCGAAAAGATTTTCCGCGAGCTGCGTAACCTTTTCGTACCCGTTCGCGATTACTTGTTTGTAACGGCCGCGCCGAGGCTTATCCCCCCAACGAGCATCGGTGCGGCCGTTGCACGCATGTCTACGGCGGTGGACACGGTAGCATTTGGACCACTCCCGCTTCCCAGGAAAGTGAATCCGCCGTGCCTGCACCGCTTACTGAGCAAACGCTCCGTGATGCACGTGCCCGAAAACCGGCGGCTTTGCGGGAAATCTACGACGACTTCGCGCCCGGCATCCTCGGGTACCTCCGCTCCAAGGGGTGCGACGACCCCGAAGCACTCACGCAGGAAGTCTTCCTGACGCTGTTCTCCAAACTGGACACGCTTAAGGGAGGGCTCCGAGGGGCCCGTACCTTCGCTTTCTCCGTTGCCCACGCCCGTATGGTGGACGACCTCCGACGGCGCGAGCGCGAGCCGGTGATGGCCGTGTTTGATCCGGAGCTGGACCGCCGTGAAGCCGAATCCGCCGAGGAAAGCGTGCTCGGCTCCGTTGCGGGAGCCGCAGCCCTGCTGGAAGGGCTCACGCCGCAGCAGCAGGAAGTCCTGCTTCTGCGCGTGGTGGCCGATCTTTCCATTGAAGAATCGGCGCAAATCATGGGCCGCAGTGCCGGAGCGGTCAAGCAGCTCCAGCGCCGGGCACTGGGTGTACTCAAAAACCAACTCGAACGGAAGGAGGTACCGGACAATGAACCAGCATCCTGAAGCGCAGGACAGGCTCTATGTCCGCGGCCTCCTGGCGGAAGCCGGCGTCGAGGAGTCTCCCGAACTGGTTGAGCGACTGTTCGCCCTGCGCCTGCAGTCCCGCGTACCTGCGCCGGAACCGGACGGAGAGCTGGCTGCCCTTTTCGCCGGCAACCCCGTGCCGCTTCGCCCCAGGGCCCGGCGCGGCCGCGGCATCATCCTCGGCGCTGCCCTGATCGGGGCCATGGGCGTCGGTGCGGGCGGCGTCGCGGCCAACCCTGACTTCCTGGTCCGAGCGGATCCAAGGCCCGAGGTCACCTTCACTCCGGAAGCGCCCACGCTGGAACGAGCCAAACCCGCTGCCCCGGAGGCGCCCTCCCTGGAACAGGCCACCCCGGCGGCACCTGCCCCAGCTGCGGTGCCCGAGGCGGCGGCGCCCGCTCCTGAACCCACCCCCGCACCTGAGGCTGTCCCCGTGCAGGCTCCCGCAGCGGCACCCGATCCGGCGGCAGTTCCGTCGGCGGTGCCGGTCCCGAGCCCGGATTATCCAGGGCCTTCGGGCAATCCCGGCGCCGGGTCCCGCAAGGACGCGGGCCCGCACACCGGCTATGTCCCGCACGAAAACCGGCGGTCGGACGGCCGGGTCAGGGACACAATGGGACCGGGAGGCGGCGCGTCGACGTACGGCGGTTCGGATTCGCAACGGAACAACTCCCGCCAGGACGGCCACGGCCACTCCAACCGGGACCGGTAGGCCGAGCCACGCAAGACCCGCAGCCCGGCTGCTAAGCCGTCAGCTGCCGCTTGGAGGAGATCACACCGGTGTTAAAACCGGCCAGGTTCAGGCCCCCGTGAAAGCGGGCATGCTCGATCTTCACGCAGCGGTCCATCACCACGCTCAGTCCTGACGCTTCGGCCTGCCGGGCAACCTCTTCATGCCACGATCCCAGTTGGAGCCAGAGGGTCCCGGCCCCTGCAGCTTTCGTCTCCGCGAGCACCTCCGGCAGGTCCTCGTGCCGGCGGAACACGTCCACGATGTCCGGGGCCTCGGGCAGGTCCGCCAGCGAGGCATAAACCGGTCGGCCCAGGATCTCCTTCGCCGTCGGGTTCACGAAATACACGCGGTACCGCGAGGACGAGAGCAGGTATGTGGCGACGAAGTAGGACGCACGCGAGGGCTTGTCCGATGCCCCGACAATGGCGATCGACTCGGCCGAGCGCAGCAGCGCAAGCCGCTCCGGCGCCGTCGGGCCGGTCCAGGTGCGTGGCCGGTCAGTGGTGTCAGCGGACATGGGCAATCTCCTCCTCGACAGACGGAACGGTGGTAGGCGCAGCCCCGGCGGCCGCCGTCAGCGCGGAGTCCAGGTCCCAGAGAATGTCGTCCAGGTCCTCCAGACCCACCGAAATGCGGATCAGGTCCTCGGGAACGCCGGCGCTGATGAGCTGGTCGGGCGACAGCTGCTGGTGCGTGGTGGACCCCGGATGGATCACCAGCGTGCGGGAGTCACCCACATTGGCCAGGTGGGAGGCAAGCTGCAGGGACTCGATGAAGGTCTGCCCCGCCGCCCGGCCGCCCCGGACCCCGAAGCTGAAGACCGAGCCGGGTCCCTTGGGCAGGTACTTCCGCGCCCGCCCATAATGCGGATGCGACGGGAGCCCGGCGTAGCTGACCCAGGACACCCGCGGATCCGTTTCGAGCCATTCGGCCACCGCCTGGGCGTTGCGCAGGTGTTCGTCCAGGCGCTGGGCCAGCGTTTCCACCCCCTGCAGCAGCGCAAACGCCGACGTCGCACTCAGCGAGGGGCCGATGTCACGCAGCTGCTCGGAGCGGAGCTTGGTCAGGAACCCGTATTCGCCGAAGTTCCCCCACCAGGAGATGTTGCCGTAGCTGGGTACCGGTTCGGTCATGGCCGGGAACTTTCCGTTGCCCCAGTCGAACCGGCCGCTTTCGACCACGACGCCGCCGAGGGTGGTGCCGTGTCCGCCCAGGAACTTCGTGGCGGAATGGATAACGATGTCCGCGCCGTGCGCGAACGGCTGGACAAGATACGGGGTGCTCAAGGTGGCGTCCAGGATCAGCGGCACACCGGCGTCGTGCGCCACCCGTGCCAACGCCTCGATATCGGTGACTTCACCGCTGGGATTGGCGACGACCTCGGCGTACACGGCCTTGGTGTTCTCCTGCACCGCTGCGGCATAGTCCGCCGGATCGGTGCCCGGGACAAACGTGGTGTCGATCCCGAACCGGCGCAGGGTCACGTCCAGCTGCGTGAGCGTGCCGCCGTAGAGCTGGGCGGACGCCACGATGTGGTCCCCGGCGGAGCAGAGGGCGGCGAAGGTGATGAACTCGGCGGACATGCCCGACGCCGTCGCCACCGCTCCGATGCCTCCCTCCAGCGCGGCAATGCGCTCTTCGAACGCGGCGACGGTGGGGTTGCCGATCCGTGAGTAGATGTTGCCGTACTTCTGCAGGGAGAACAGATTGGCGGCGTCGGCGGTGTCCTTAAAGACGAAGGACGTCGACTGGTAGATGGGCACGGCGCGGGCGCCGTGCAGGGCGTCGGGGGTGCCGCCGGCGTGCAGGGCACGCGTGCGGAAACCGAACTGATGTTCACTCATGGGCAGAGTGGTCCTTCCTCGGGTGATGCAGGGCGGATCGGGGAGCTTCCCGTTGTGGTTTGGTGCCGGTGTGGGCTTAGGTTGCAGGTAGGGGCGCGTGCGCCGCGGGCACTCAGGAGGCCGGAGTGGACGAATACGTGATTGTTGTCGAGACGGGCTACAAGATGGCCTCGGCCGCGCATCGGGTGACCTTCACCGAACCGATGGGCCGGCGGGAGGCCACCGGGGTGTTCCTCGACCTGATCGAGGGTCGGCGCGAGGACCTGCTGCCGTCCCGGACGGACAGCTACATCCTTGAGGTTTCGCCCACCGAATTCCTGCAGGTCCACCAGGCCATGGGCGGATCCGTGGTGCTGGATCGGGTCACGCTGACGCGCAGACACTAGCCCTCCCGCCGGCGCCGCAGTTCGGCCTGGATCTGCGCGATGCAGGGTTCGTTCTGCAGGCTGCTGGTATCGCCCAGCGGGGTCCCCTCGAACAGCTGGGCCAGCAGGCGGCGGAGGATCTTCCCGGACCGGGTCTTGGGCACGTCGCGGACAGCAACGACGGCGGCGGGCCGGGCGATTGGTCCGATCTCCCGGCCGACGTGCGCCCGGAGGTCCTCGCCGGCCCGTAAAGCGTCCGCGGCGGCGGTGAGCACCACAAACGCGACGACCGCATGTCCGGTGCGGGGATCGGCGACAGCGCAGACGCCGGCTTCCACCACCCAGGGATGCGAGACCAGGGCCGATTCGATTTCGATGGTGGACAGCCGGTGCCCGGACACGTTCAGCACGTCGTCCACCCGGCCCAGGATCCAGGTGTCGCCGTCGCCGTCGTACCGCGCGCCGTCACCGGCCAGGAACCAGCCCTGCTGTGCGTACTGCCGCCAGTAGGAGTCGAGGTAGCGCTGCGGGTCGCCCCAGACCGTGCGGGCCATGGCCGGGCCGGGCCGGTCCACCACTATGTAGCCCTGGGTGTCCGGCGGGACCGGGTTACCGTCCGCGTCCACGATCCGGGTGCCGACGCCGGGCAGGGCCCGGGCGGCGCAGCCGGGCTTGAACACGGTGTCAGTAGGCCGCGGGGAGAGGATGGCCGCACCCGTTTCGGACTGCCACCAGGTATCGAGCACCGGCACCTCGTCCCGGCCGAGCTCGCGGCGGAGCCAGCGCCAGGCCTCCGGGTTGACGGCCTCGCCCACGGTGCCGAGCAGGCGGATGGAGGAGAGGTCATAGGCGTCCGGGATGCCGTTCGGAAACCAGCCCATCAGGGACCGCACCAGGGTGGGGGCGGTGTAGTAGCTGGTCACGCCGTAGCGTTCGATGATCTCCAGGTGCCGGCCCGGATGCGGGGTGTCCGGGGTGCCTTCGAAGATCACCTGCGTGGCGCCGTTCGCGAGCGGTCCGTAGATCTCATAGGTGTGGGCGGTGACCCAGGCCAGATCGGCGGTGCACCAGTGCACGTCCGCGGCCCGCTGCGCGGGGTCGGGATGGCCGAAGAGGTACGCGTAGCTCTCCGCCGCCTGGGTCAGGTACCCGCCGGTGGTGTGGACCAGGCCCTTCGGCCGTCCGGTGGTGCCGGAGGTGTACATGATGAACAGCGGCGCCTCGGCGTCGAAGGCGGCGGGGGTATGGACGTCCGACGCCGTCTCCACCGTTTCGTGCCACCACACGTCACGGCCGTCCACCCAGGTGACCGGGGAGCCGGTGCGGCGGACCACCAGCACGTGTTCAACGGTGTCCGCGCCGGCAACGGCGGCATCCGCGTTGTCCTTGACCGGCACGGCCTTTCCGCGGCGGTACTGGCCGTCCGTGGTGACCAGCAGCTTGGCGCCGGTGTCCCGGACGCGGAACTTCAGCGCTTCGGCGGAGAACCCGCCGAACACCAGCGAATGCACGGCACCGATCCGGGCGCAGGCCAGGGTGATCACGATGGTTTCCACCAGTACGGGCAGATAGATCACCACCCGGTCACCGGCCCCGACGCCAAGGTCCTGCAGGGCGTTCGCGGCACGGCTGACCTCGCGGAGCAGATCGTTGTAGGTGAGGGTGCGCCGGTCGCCGGGCTCGCCTTCGAAATGCAGGGCCACCCGGTTCCCGCGGCCGGCCGCCACATGCCGGTCCACACAGTTCACCGCCGCGTTCAACCGGCCGCCGGCGAACCATTCGATGGCGGGAACGGTGTAGTCGGCGTCCGCCTCCGGGATGTCCGGCCCGCTGAGCCGCTGCGGTTTTTCAAAGGTGTGCGCCGTGTACCACGGCGTTTCCCACTCGAGGCGGCGGGCAGCGGATTCCCAGAACGCAATGCGTTCGCTTTCCGTGGCCGGCTCCGGCAATGTGGCGGGGAGTGCGGTCAGGCCCATTTCTTCACCGCCCATTTCTCCGCGATGCCCAGCAGGGCATCGGTGGCCTTGCCGAAGACGGCGAGGGTGATGATGGCCAGGAACATCCGGTCCGTCCGGCCGTTGTTCTGCGAATCCATCAGCAGGAACCCCAGCCCCATCGAGGATGCAATCAGTTCGGCCGCGACCAGGAACAGCCAGGACTGGGCCAGCGCGAGCCGCAGGCCGGAGCAGACCGCCGGCACCACGGCCGGCAGCTGGACGGTGGTCAGCAGCTTCACTCCGCGCAGCCCGAAGGCCCGGGCCGCCTCCACCAGGTTCCGGTCCACATGCCGCAGGGCCAGGGCAACCGTGGTGAAAACGGGGAAAAACGCGCCGATGGTGATCAGCGTGATTTTGGAGTCCTCGCCGATCTTCATCCACAGGATCAGCAGGGGCACCCAGGCCAGGGACGGCACCGCCCGCAGGGCTCCGATCACCGGTCCCAGCAGGGCATCGGCCAACCGGGACAGGCCGAGCAGTGCGCCCAGAACCAATCCCAGCGCCGATCCGATGGCGAAACCGGTGAGCACCCGCTGGGTGGAGATTGCGATATGGGTGCCGAACTGGCCGCGCTGCACCAGATCCGCTGCGGCGTTGTACACCGCTCCGGGGGAGGGCAGCTGCACTGCGCTGAAGACCCCCGCAGTGGAGGTGAGCTGCCAGGCGGCGAGCAGCAGCACGGGGACGAGAAGTCCCAGGCCGAGCCGTGCAAGCCGCCGATCCAGCCGGCCGCCGGCTCTCCCGGCGGGTGCCTTCGAGGTGCCGCGGGCTGGGGTCCCACCGGTCCGGCTTACAGCGGCGGAAGGTGCCGGGGTGCTCATGAGGATGCTCCGAGGGCATCCGGATCCGCGTTCTGCACATAGGTGTCGTCCAGGAGGCTGTCCAGAGCGTCATCGATCTGCTCCTGGCTGGCCACGTCGCCGGTCTCCACCAGTGTGGGGCCGATCTTCGCCAGGACGCGGCGCTGGGCCTCGCCGGGTGCCGGGTCAACGTCCAGGTTGCTGCGCTCCAGAATCACCGTTTTGGCGACCGCGGGGTCCAATCCGGCCACGTCGGCCAGGATCTGCGCGGTTTCGTCGGGGTTTTCCGCCGCCCAGGCACGCGCCTTTTCGTAGGCGTTGACCACGGCCTGCGCCTGCTCGGGGTCCTCTTCCAGGAAGGATTCGTTGGCGGCCAGGAGTCCGTAGGTATTGAAGTCCAGGTTGCGGTAGGCCAGCCGGGCGCCGTTCTGCTCGGCGTCGGCCATGATCGGATCCAGCCCGGCCCAGGCATCGACGGACCCGTTGTCCAATGCGGTCCGGCCGTCGGCGTGCTGGAGCTGCTCCACGGTGACATCCGAGAGGCTCAGGCCCGCTTCCTCCAACGCCTGAACCAGGAAGAAGTACGGGTCCGTACCCTTTGTTGCGGCTACGGACCTGCCAGCGAGATCCGCCACCGAGGTGATGTCGGAGTCGGCGCCGACCACCAGGGCGGCCCATTCCGGCTGGGAGAACACATCGATGGCCTTGATCGGGGAACCGTTGGCCCGGTTGAGCAGAGCCGCGGAGCCTGCGGTGGAACCCACGTCGATGGCACCGGAGCGGAGGTTCTCATTGGCCTTGTTGGATCCGGCGGACTGGACCCATTCCACCGTGACTCCCTCGTCGGCCAGGGAGTCCTCCAGCCAGCCCTGGTCCTTGATGATCAGGCTCAGCGGGTTATAGGTGGCGAAATCGAGGGTCAGGGTGCCTCCGTCGGCGTCTTGGACGGCGGACGCACCGGTGGAGTCTTCTCCGGCAACGCACCCGGTGAGGGCAAGGCCGGCGACGGCGGTGGCTGCGGCGAGCGTGCGGGCCGTGCGGTATCGGATTGGAGAACGGCTGTTCATGGGAATCGATTCCTTAGGGAGGCGGGGCCTGCGCCGGGTACGCGAAAGCGGTCGGCAGTGGCCGGTAAGCGGGTAACACGGGATAGCTCCGCCCCGGAAAAGGGCAGGAGCGGGCCGGGAGAGGTCCCGGGGTGGGGGTGGGGGTCTAGTGGCGCTCGACGCCGAGAAGAGCGAGGAGCTCGCCGCGCATTCGGGCCAGTTCCGCCGAGGCGCGGTCACGGGGCCGGGCGCCGGGAACGGTGACAACTTCGGTGATGGTGGCACCGGGGACGCCGTCCTGGCTGCCGAGGACAATGATGCGGTCCGCCAGCTGCAGGGCTTCATCCACGTCGTGGGTCACCAGCAGTACCGTGGCGGGCGCTGCCCGGTGCAGGGTGAGCAGCAGGTCCTGCATCTTCAGGCGGGTCAGTGCGTCGAGGGCACCAAAGGGTTCATCCAGGAGCAGGACACCGGGTTCCCGGGCCAGGGCCCGGGCCAGGGAGGTCCGCTGGGCCATGCCCCCGGATACCGCCCGGGGCCGGTGTTTGGCGAAGGCGGACAGTCCCACCAGGTCCAGGAGTTCGGCCACCTTGGCCTTCCCCCGGCTGGCGCTCGCGGACTTGGGCAGCCCGATCGCAATATTGGCCTGCAGCGTCTGCCACGGCAGCAGCCGTGGTTCCTGGAAGGCGACGGCGCAGCGGTCGTCTATCCCGCTGACGGACTTGCCGTCGATCAGGATGCTGCCGTCGGTGGGCAGGTCCAGGCCGGCGGCGGCCCGCAGCAGGGTGGATTTGCCGCAGCCGCTCGGGCCCAGAATGGCCAGCACCTCGCCGGGCCGGACCTCGAAGGTGATGTCCCGAAGGACTACATGTTCATTCGGTCCGGAGCCGAAGCTGCGGCCGAGCCCGGCGAACTTCACCGGCAGGGCCGCACCCGGTCCTGTGCGTGACGCGGGGGAGGACGTGGAAGAGGGCAGTACTGCAGTCATAGAAAACACTCCATCGCTCCTGGCAGTAGCACCCTACGGAAGGTGTCCTGAGCCGGGATAACGGCTTCCTGCGACACCAGCCTCGTTATTGCCGCAGTTCAAGGAGGAAATGCGGCAACCAGGGTTGCTGCGGCTTCATCGATCCAGGTCTCTCAGCCGCTCGGGATGGTCAAGGACTACTAAACGCCGGATCGGCGGATCCGACAAGTCCCGGCAGGCTGCCCGCGTTCACATAAAGAAATGTTCGACGCCGCGTCGCTGGGCCGTCGTCTGCGGCACTTCGATGCACCTGCCGCCTGCGGGCATTGACCTTGCGCGCCGTCGGCTCCTAATTTTGGAACACGGTGCGGTTACGGCGAGTTCCCTTCAGCTCTCCAGCATCTTCCTACCTCCCCAACCAGCAGGAGCCGGCCATGGAATCAGCTTCGGGTGCCTCCGGAATCGTGTTGTCCGCCGATGGAACGCCCATTGCGTGGTCGCGGCGGGGCAGCGGCCCTCCCCTGGCCATCGTGGGGCCCCTGCTGGCGCACCGCAGCAGTCCCGCGACGGTGGTCCTGGCGGATGCCCTCTCGGAAAACCACACGGTCTACACCTATGACCGCCGGGGTATCGGGGAAAGCGGCATGGGCGAGGAATACACCGCGGAATCGGACGTCGATGACCTGCTGGCCGTCCTTCAGGTGGCCGGGGGATCAACTGACCTTTACGGCTTTGACGAGGGGGCGTTCCTGGCCCTGAGGGCCGCGGAGGAATCCACGGTGGTCAGCCGGGTGGTGGCCCTGGAGCCAACCCTGTCCCTCGCTGACGGGGAGGACGAACTGATGGTCCTGCAGACCGAGATCGAGGGCCTCAGCGGCGTCACCATCCCCGTTCTCGTTATGGCCGGCAGCAGCAGCGGCGAGGATACCCAGGACCTGGCGCGGCAGACCGCCGAGGCCTTGGACTCCGGGGAGTTCCTGCTGGTGGAATCGGATACCCGCGGCATTCCCGATGCGGCCCTGACCGACGCCATCGAGTCCTTCCTGGCCTAAGCTGGATGCCTATCACCGGCTCCGGGGCAAAGGAAGAAACTGTGGCACACGCTAACGACCCAGCGGCAATCGAACGGCTGCTCCGGAACAAGGGGGCCCGGTGGGCGATCGTGGGCTTGTCCAATAACCCGCTCCGCCCCGCCGTCGGCGTCTCACGCTTTGTCCAGGACCATCTGGGCATGGAGATCATCCCGGTGAGCCTGAAGGGCGATGACGTGCACGGCAACAAGGGTTACCGCCGGCTCAGTGAAATCCCGGGAAGCATCGACGTGGTGGATTGCTTCGTGAATTCGACCCGGGTGGGCGACGTCGTGGACCAGGCCATCGAAGTGGGCGCCAAGGCGGTCTGGATGCAGCTCGGCGTGGTGGACGAAGCGGCGGCCGCGCGTGCGGCGGCGGCAGGGCTCGACGTCGTGATGGACGCCTGCCCGGTCATCGAAGCACCGCGCTTCGGGCTCTAAAGCTTGGCGAACCGAGCGCGGATGATCCCCATGTACAGCCCGTAGAGCATCAGACCGACCCCCACCGCGGCCAGTGCCACCACGCCGAAGGGCTGGTCCCGCAGCGTACGCAGGGCGCCGTCGAGGCCGGTGGACTCCTCCGGGTCCGCCTGCACGGCGGCCAGGGTGAGCAGCACCCCCAGGATGCCAAGCGACACTCCCTTGGCGATAAAGCCGGCCACGCCGGTGATGTCCACGGCCTTTGCCCAGAGTCCGCCGGGAACGCCGGTGAGGTTCCGGCGGAAGCGGCGGGTGGCTCCCTTGAAAATGAAGTAGCCGCCGATTCCCACCACCACCAGTCCGGTGAGTCCAAGAATCCACTGGCCCGCGGGTACCGCCAGCAGGCGGGCGGTCCAGCTGACCGAGGAAGAGCTGCCGTTATTGCTTCCGCGGCCCAGGGCAAACGAAGCGAAAACGGTTCCGATGGCCCCGTAAACGAGCACCTGCCCGGCGTTGCTGGCCCGGTCCTTCCACAGCTCCTTGTCCTGCAGCTGTTGTCCGGCAAAGAAGATGCGGCTGAGCTGGAACAGTGCCAGGGCGTAGCAGCCGAGGAAGCAGAACCAGACCAGCGCGTACCCGGCGGGCTGTTCGGCCACAGCGGCTACGGCACCGCTGGTGTCCGCATTGCCGGACCCTCCGGCGTTGATCTGCAAGGCGATCACACCGATGACAATGTGCACTATCCCGCTTGCCACATAGCCCGCCCGGGCGAACCGCTCGAAGGTCCTGGAATCGGCCGCGCGCACCGCAGCCTGGCTGACGGGGCCGCTACTGCGGTTGTTCTGCTTCAAACCGTTTTATCCTTCGCTCTGCTGCCGGCACACCCGCAGTAATCTACCTGTTCCTCCCATCCTGTCACCCAGGGGCCGTGGCAGTGCCGTTGCGCAGACGGCAGCGATAGGCTTTTCCCATGGATGCGGGTGAGCTTAGACGGTTGTGCCTGTCCCTGCCCGGAGCGTTTGAAGATTTTCCCTTCGGGCCGGAGTCCTCGGTGTTCAAAGTGCGGGCCGCCGCTGGCAAAGCGAAGATGTTCGCTCTGACGGACCTTGCCGGTGAACCCCTGATGATCAGCCTGAAGTGCGAACCGGAGCTGGCACTCCAGCTGCGCGCCGCCCATCCGGAAATCACCGGCGCCTGGCACATGAACAAAACGCACTGGAACCAGGTGGAAGTTGCCTCCGGCCTGCCGCGGGACATGATCCGGGACTTGGTGGAAGATTCCTATGACCTGGTGGTGGCCTCGCTGCCCCGAAAGGACCGGGAATCACTTGCCTGGAAGGGCCTGGCGGAGGAATGAGGCGCCACACCGGCTTCACCTACGCTGAGCGGGGGCTAACCGAGCGGCCCTATCCGGCACCGATGACGGACCGCTGGCCGGCGGGTTACCGGCTGGTGCTGCGCAAGGAAGAACTGGAAGTCGCCGATCCGCAGGCCGGGTTCCTCCGCCTCACCAACGGGCTGCTGGACTGGGGCCTGCACCGCCGGGCGGGGCTGTACGTGGCACGAGGCACGCCCTGCGCTGCCCCGGGTGTAGACATGGCATCGGGCGTGGGGGTCTGGCGGGTGCGCTACTACGCTCCCTGCCGAGTGATCTGGGCTGCTGAAGCGGCGGTGGACGACGACGGCGCGCCGGTCCGCGGACAGCGCAGCGGTTTTGGCTACGGCACCCTGCCCGGACACCCGGAGCGCGGTGAAGAAGGTTTTTACGCCGAACTCGACGAAGACGGCCGGCTGTACTTCCGGGTTGCTGCCTACAGCCGCCCGGGCAACCGGCTGGTGGGTGCCGTCAACATGGTCAACACCCGCGTCCAGCAGTTTTACACCAACCGGTATTTCGCCGCAGCCTACCGGCTGGCCTCCGGGAGCTGATCCCGCCGGAGGGCGAACTGCAGGGTGAGTTCGCTTTCCTCCACCGGCATGAAGCCCGCGCTCAACAGCAGGGATTGGGACGCGTCATTGCCCGGTTCCGTGTAGGCGATGATGGTGTCCACCTCCGGGTGGGTAAGCGCAAACCGTGCCAGGGCCACCAACGCTTCAGTGGCGTAGCCCTGCCCCTGGCTCGAGGGAACCACGCTGTAGCTGACTTCCACGGTGCCCTCATCGGGGACGCCGGCAAAGCCGATGGTTCCCACCACCAGCGTGGTGGAAAGTTCCCGGATCAGGCGCGTGCCGAACGACGCAGCGGGACCGAGCAATCCGGCCTCGAAGAACTGGCGGGCGGCGTCGTAGTCGGTGGGCTGGGGGAAGTCCTCCGCCCAGTCCGGGCGTCGCGTCTGGATGATGAGGGCGTCCACTTCGGCCACGGTCATCAGGTCCAGCGAGAGGCGCTGCGTGGGAATGCTGGCCTCCGCGGCCAGGTTCTCGGGGATTATGCTCACGAGCTAATTTTGCACGTACTTTCGGGTTTTGCTTCATTCGGCGGTCCGGACGCGCGGGGGACTACCTGGTTTGGCGCCCAACAGGTACGAAGAGCATCCGAAACGAGTTCGCCAGGAGGAGTCCGAACAGCCCGGTGGACGTCGTGGGCTGCTGGAGCAGCAGCAGCGAAATGATGAGCAGTACTGCGCACAGCACCGCGGTCGCCGCCATGAACTTCACTCGTCCCCGGTCCGCAGTCAGCACTTGTTCCTTGCCCCGGCTGCGGGCCCCCGCCAGCAACCACACCCCGATGCCTGCTGCCAGCAGCCCGGCCGCGACGGTGAGACCGGCCGTCAGCCGGTCATCCCCGCTGAACAAATACGGCAGGTTCAAAATCAGTGGGACGGCGCCCGCCGCCAGGCTTAGTACTCCGCCAATCTGGCGGACCTGCTGCGTTCGGTTGATCTTGTCCATGCCTGAGGAGCCTACACGGGCCCGTATCCGCGGGCCCGTGCAGGTGCTGCCGGCTTAGCCGAAGTGCTTCGGCAGGGTGCCTTCGTACGCAGCCTTCAGCTCATCCAAGGGCAGGGTGAAGTTGCTCTGGAAGTCCAGGGCGCCGATCTCGGTGTCCACCACGCCGATCCGGGCATGAGCGAAGCCGCGGGCCGAGCACATGTCCTTGAACCGGACCTCCTCGCTGCGGGCCACCGCGACGACGGCGCGGGCCTGGGACTCGGAGAACAGCAGGGTGAAGAGGTCCACTCCGTCGCGTTCGCAGACTTCGCCGAGGCCGATCCGCGCACCGACGCCGAAGCGCAGGGCCATCTCGGACAACGCGGCGGCAAGGCCGCCCTCGGAGAGGTCATGCGCGGCGTCGATCATGCCGTCGCGGGAGGCATTGACCAGCAGTTCCCCGAGCAGCTTCTCCGCCTTCAGATCGACCTTCGGCGGCTGCCCGCCCAGATGTCCGCGCAGGTTCGCGAACTCGGAGCCGTCCAGCTCGTCCTGCGTGGTGCCCATCAGGTAAATGGCCTGGCCGTCCTGCCGCCAGCCCGACGGTGTGCGCCGGGCGACGTCGTCGAACACGCCCAGCACGCCCACCACGGGGGTGGGATGGATGGCGACGCCGCCGGTCTGGTTGTAGAGCGAGACGTTGCCGCCGGTGACGGGCACGCCGAGTTCGCGGCAGCCGTCGGCCAGCCCGCGCACGGACTCGGCGAACTGCCACATGACCTCCGGGTCCTCCGGCGAACCGAAGTTCAGGCAGTCGGTGACCGCCAGCGGCTTTGCCCCGGCGGTGGACACGTTGCGGTAGGACTCGGCCAGGGCCAGCTTCGCGCCCTCGTACGGATTGAGGTAGGAGTAGCGGCCGTTGGCATCGGTGGAAATGGCGACGCCCAGGCCGGTGGTTTCATCCACACGGACCACACCGGCGTCGTCCGGCATGGCCAGGGCGGTGTTGCCCTGCACATAGCGGTCGTACTGGTTGGTGACCCAGGACTTGTCGCACATGTTCGGCGAGGCCATCAGTTCCAGGATGGCGTCCTTGACCGCGGCGCTGCCGAAGGGCCGTTCCGCATTGAAGGAGTCGGCTTCGATGCTGTCCTGTGCGGCCGGCCGGGACATGGGGCGCTGGTACACCGGTCCCTCATGCGCCACCGTGCGCGGATCCACGTCTACAATGGTTTCGCCGTCCCAGTCGATGATCAGCCGGCCCGTGCCGGTGACCTCGCCGAGCCAGGAGTACTCCACGTTCCACTTGTCCATGATCGCCTCGAACGCTTCCACGTTCTCCGGGGTCACCACGGCCATCATGCGTTCCTGTGACTCGGACATCAGGATCTCGCCGGGGGTAAGGGTGGGGTCGCGCAGCAGCACATTGGTCAGTTCCACGTGCATGCCGCCGTCGCCGTTGGAGGCGAGTTCCGACGTCGCGCAGGAAATGCCGGCCGCGCCCAGGTCCTGGATGCCCTCCACCACGGAGGACTTGAACAGTTCCAGGCAGCACTCGATGAGCACCTTCTCCGCGAAGGGATCGCCCACCTGGACGGCGGGGCGCTTGGAGGGCTTGTCCGCGTCGAAGGATTCGGAGGCCAGCACGGAGGCGCCGCCGATGCCGTCGCCGCCGGTGCGGGCGCCGAAGAGCACCACCTTGTTGCCGGCGCCGGAGGCGTTGGCCAGGCGGATGTCCTCGTGGCGCATTACGCCCACGGCCAGGGCGTTGACCAGCGGGTTGCCCTGGTACACGGAGTCGAAGACCAGTTCACCGCCGATGTTGGGCAGCCCGAGGGAGTTGCCGTAGCCGCCGATGCCGGAGACGATGCCGTGCACCAGGCGGGCGGTGTCCGGGTGGTCGATGGCGCCGAAGCGCAGCGGATCCATCACGGCCACCGGGCGGGCGCCCATGGAGATGATGTCGCGGACAATGCCGCCGATGCCGGTGGCGGCACCCTGGTAGGGCTCCACGAAGGACGGGTGGTTGTGGGATTCGACCTTGAAGGTCACGGCCCAGCCCTCGCCGATGTCCACCACGCCGGCGTTCTCGCCGATGCCCACCAGCAGGTGTTCCTTCATTTTGTCGGTGACCTTGTCCCCGAACTGCTTCAAATGCACCTTGGAGGACTTGTACGAGCAGTGCTCGGACCACATCACCGAGTACATGGCCAGTTCCGCCGCGGTGGGGCGGCGGCCCAGGATCTCCACGACCCGGTTGAACTCGTCTTCCTTGAGGCCGAGCTCGGCCCAGGGCAGTTCCGTGTCCGGGGTGGCGGCGGCGTGCTCAACGGTGTCTATGCGGAACTTCTTCTGCTCAGCGGCAGCACTGGGCGAAACGGTCATGACTTGCCTCCGGCAACGAGCGAGTTGAGTACAGAGCTGAAGATGCGCAGCCCGTCGGTGCCGTAGCCCAGGCCGACCTCGCCGTAGGCGGAGGAATCCGGCCCGAAGCCGGGTTCGACGGCGTGTTCAGGGTGCGGCATCAATCCGACGACGTTTCCTGCGGCGTTGGAAATGCCGGCGATGCCGCGGCGGGACCCGTTGGGGTTCTCGCCGTCGTAGCGGAAGACCACCCGGCCTTCGCCCTCCAGTTCGTCCAGCGTCTTCTCATCCGCGACGTACTGCCCGTCCTGGTTCTTCAGCGGAACGACCATCCCCGCACCGGGTTCATAGGCGTTGGTCCAGGCGGTGCCGTTGTTTTCCACACGCAGCAGCTGGTCCGCGCAGGAAAACTTCAAATGGTTGTTCTTGATCATGGACCCGGGCAGCAGGTGTGCCTCGGTGAGGATCTGGAAGCCGTTGCAGATGCCCAGCACGGGCATACCGCCGGCGGCGGCGTCCACTACCTTTTCCATGAGCGGTGCGAAGCGGGCAATGGCGCCGGCGCGCAGGTAGTCCCCGTAGGAGAACCCGCCTGGGATGATTACCGCGTCCACCGACTGCAGATTGGCTTCGGCATGCCAGAGCCCGACGGCGGTGCCGCCGGCGATGGTTACGGCGCGGGCGGCGTCGCGGTCATCCAGGGTGCCGGGGAAGGTGATGACACCTACCCGGACGGCGCGGAGCGCGTCGTTTTCGGGAGCAACGGAAAAGTCGCCGATCAGGGGAGTACTCAAGATCAGGCCTCCGGGATTACTTCAACGCGGGTGACGTCTTCGATCACGGGATTGGACAGCAGCGTCGCGGCGGCGGTGCGGGCCTGCTCCAGGATTTCCGGGGTGACGTCCCCGTCAACGGTGAGCTCGAAGCGCTTGCCCTGGCGGACTCCGGCGAAGCCGGTCAGTCCGAGGCGGGGCAGCGCGCCTGCAATGGCCTTGCCCTGCGGATCGAGGATTTCAGGCTTGGGCATAACATCAACAACGATCCGGGGCATCCGGCAGCTCCTCTAGACGAGATGGGTGGCCGCGGACCTTGCCGTCTCACGCTGATTCAGCGCTCCGCGAGCTTGCACTTGCCATTCTAGCGGCGTTACCTGCGTTACGGTGACTGGCAGGACCTAGGCCGGAATCTCCAACTGGAAGCCGCAGGCGCAGCGGAGCACAGTGGTTTCCAGCTGTACATCCACCGGTTCCTCGGGCATGGATTCCACGGTGATCGGTTCGAAGATGGAGCGCTGCCGGCTGTCCCGGGGCTGCATTGGTTCGCCGCAATGCATGTATTCCGCGTCATCGGACTCCAGGAGCCCGCGTGCCCAGAGGTATTGGTCCTTTGCTTCTATGGACATTTTTACGCTTTCAGTCAGGTCCGGAACTCCGTTGTCCGGAAAAATACTAAGCATGCTTATTCAATAATAGGCCATCACGTGCCGGTTAGCTATCGCAGGTCTTCCTGTGGCGTGGATTACCTTCCGGTTAGAGTGGGGCCGTGAGACTCCTACAAGCAAGCCCCGCCACCGTCCGCCGGCTAATGAACGTGTGGCCGCCCTTTGCCTTTACCGGCATTCGGATTACCCGACTGGACCCTGAATATCTGGGTGTCTCCGTGCGGCTGCGGTCCTACTGGTGGAACAAGAACGTGGCCGGGGTTCATTTCGGCGGCTCACTGTTCGCCATGACTGATCCGTTCTGGATGATGATGCTGCTCCACCACCTCGGCAGTGACCACGTTGTCTGGGACCGTGCAGCGGAGATCGAGTTCCTGAAGCCGGGAAAGGGCGAGGTGCGGGCCGAGTTTGTCCTGGATCCGGCCGACGTCGAACGCCTGCGCAAGCTGGCTGCGGGCGGGGAGAAGGTCCTTGAATGGTTCTCGGTGGACGTGACCGACAGCAGCGGCGAGGTGGTTGCCCGGATACGGAAGCAGGTTCATGTGCGGCGCAAACGGGAACGGCCCGGCGTGCCGGAGCCCAGCGGAACGGCGGCGGCCCATGAATGACGGTGCCAACCCGACCATCCCGGCGGTCGACACAGTCCTGGTCTCCGGCATCGCCGCAGCACTGCTGCTTTTACTGGTGTGGGCGGTCATCCGCCTGGCCCGCTCGAGCGCAGTCACTGCCGGGGAGCGGTTTGGGCTGCTTCTCTTCTGCCTGATATTCCCCGTGCTGGGGCCCATCTGCACATTGGTGATCCTGGCCCGGCGGGAAAGCGTGCGCCGGTAGCTAGAGGGAACCGTCCGCAGGCCCCAGCAGGGCGGTAAGTCGTTCCCAGCGCGAAATCTGGCAGCCGTCCGTCAGTGAGAAGCTTGCGTCCACGGCCTCGCCGCGAACCATGCCGGTGACGTGCGCACGCTGCATTCCGCGGATCTCCTGAGTACACATCAAGCCCGCCGCCGGCTCCGCGAGGGCGGCTGCCCCCTGGTCCGCAAGCACGGCACAGGCCCCGGCCGGATCCGGCACGGTCGAGCCTTCCCGCGGCTCGGCGCCGTCGCACTGCAGCGTCCACGTGCTGCTCGGCGTCGTCCCGTCCACGCTGAACTCCACGGTCAGCGAGACCGGTGCCTCCGCCGTGGTCCCGGGGGCCGGGGTGGGGGAGCCGATCGGTGTGGGCGAAACGACGGGCGAGGTCGGCGCCGTCGTTGACTCATTGGGGGAGTCGGTTGATTCCGGGGAATCCGGGGAACGGCCGGAGTCCCCGCCGCAGGCTGCCAACAGAACGGCGGTGCACAGCAGTATGGGGACTAACGCTGATCCTCGAATGTTGCGCACTGTGCGGCCTCCATTGGTAGCGGAGCCACCAGCCTAGCCAACGCTGTCAAGCACGGTCGGGCGAATCCGCGGCAGTCTCTGCCTGCGCCGCGAAGTAGGCTCCCTGGCTTGGGAAGTAGTCCTCGAAGTCCGGAGCCGGGCCGCCGCTGCGGGCGGCCATCAGGTGGTCCAGATAATATTCCCAGCCCGGCCCGATGCTTGAGGCGGCCTGCGGATCCTCCAGGTGGTGGATAAAATCCAGTGCGGTGCCGGCCGGTTCGTCCCGGAGGCGGATCTCCAGGTCCCAGCTGCCGAATTCATCCTCGACCAGCAGGCGCAGAAGTTCCGGGGAGACGCACTCCGCTATCCGGACCCGGCTCCACGGCAGGCCCTCTTCGAAGAGCAGCTGCAGGTCAACGGTGCCGCCCCTGCCCGGGGTTCCTTCCCAGCGGCCGAACCACTGGGCTGTCAGGTCGGGGTCGGTAAAGCTGGGCCACACGGCCGCAGCCGGTTCGGGAAAGCTGCGGTGAAGAATCAGGTCGTAGGACTCGGGTCCTGTGCGGATAACCCGGCCGGTCGGTTCTGGTTGCATAGCTGTCCTCCAAAGGGTTCCAGCAGGCTCAGGATGTGCGCCCGCAACTGCTGCGATTCCTCGGCGAAGCCGCGTTGTGCGGCTGCGTACTGCGCCCGGCCGGCCGGAGTTTCCACCGCAATCGGGGTGTAGCCCCAATCGGCCAGGTCGTAAGGGGAGGCACACATGTCCATTTCGCGGATGCGCCAGGACAGCTCGAAGGCGTCCATAACCACCTCGCTGGGAAGCAGCGGCACCAGTTTGTAGGCCCATTTGTACAGGTCCATGTTGGCGTGCAGGCAGCCGGGCTGTTCCAGGTCCCGCTGGTTCTCGCGGGTGGGTGTGAGCTCGTTCAGGGGTACCGCTTCCGGGGTGTAGAACCGGAAGGCATCGAAGTGGGTGCAGCGGATCCGGCTGCGCTCCACCAGCTCATCCGTCCCTTTGGCACCCAGCCGCAGCTGCAGGTAATCGTGCCGGATGCCGTTGTCCTCCGACTTGTAGGCCATGGCCCACTCGTGCATGCCGAAGCATCCCAGCACCGGCTTCCGCGCGGCCGTACGGGAAAGCAGCATGGTGGTGAACCCGAGGGCGTCACCGCGCACCGCGGCGAATCCCTCGGTATCCACAGTGACGGCGGGTGTTCCGGCGCCGATCCCCGCCGCGTCCCGTTCCGTTTCCGTCAGCGTCCGGTAAAACTTCCACCCGGTGCGTTCGAGCGCGGACGGACCGGTGAGAACGACGCCGGCGCCCGGGTGCCAGCGCAGCAGCTGGCCGGGTTTCTGGGAATAGTAGGTGAAGAGGAAGTCCTCCACCGGGTGCTTCCACCTGGCCGAACGCCGTGCGAGGAATCCTTCGGTGAAGGGCCGGACGCGTTCTTCGTGGGCGGACTGCCGCGGCAGCCATTGGTCCTCGCTGAGGATGGTGGGGTGGGCGGGAGCAATCACCGTCCCATTATCCCGGACAGCCGACGCCCTGGCCTACGTCCCCTAGCTGTTTTTCCGATCTTTCCGGGTGCCGCGCAATGACAGTCCCCGGGGAGGAGTTGTCAGGAGTCGGAGCCGGGAAACTTCCTGGACGTCGACTACCTGTCCGGAGCCAACCATTTTGTGGCTGCCGACCGGCCCGACGCCGTTATCGCCGCCGCACGGGAGGTGTTCGCTTAGGCGGTGCCGCCGTCGTCCTGTGCCAACGCCGCCAACGGTGGGTGCACTGATCATTAGTACGATAGGAGCGGCAATGCCCGTCGGAAAGGTGCAGCATGGTTGAGAAGGAAAGCTTTGTAACCCGGTTCATGCGGACCACGGGCAAGGTGCGGCTGATCTTCGGACCCGCGCAGCAGGGGTCGCTGGACCATCCGATGACGGAGGAGAACCAGGCCCTGCTCAAGGCGCAGCAGGCGCAGGAGAAGGCGATGTGGGAAACCGTGACCCGGGCCGACGGCAGCAGCTACATCGTCTCGCGCAAGCCCGAATAGGCTCCGGATACTCAAGAGGCCGGCCCCCCCCTTGTGGGTGCCGGCCTCTTTGCTGCCCGATTTTGCCTAAGCTGCCCTAGCGCCCGGTGCCGCCGTACACAGTGGCCTCGCTGTCGCCGTCGAGCCCGAAGGCCGCGTGCACCGCGCGTACTGCGGTGTCCAGCAGCTTGGCGCTGGTGACCACGGAGATGCGGATCTCGGAGGTGGAGATCATGTCGATGTTCACCCCGGCATGGTGCAGGGCCTCGAAGAAGCGGTGCGAGACACCCGGGTTGGACCGCATGCCGGCGCCGATGAGGGAGAGCTTGCCGATCTGCTCGTCGTAGTCGATGGAGTCGAAGCCGACTTCGGCCTTCGCGGCGTTCAGCGCATCGATGGCTTCCTTGCCGTCAATGATGGGCAGCGTGAAGGAGATGTCCGTCCGGCCCGAGCCCTGCGTGGAAACGTTCTGCACGATCATGTCGATGTTGGAGTTCGCGCCCGCCACGATGCCGAAGATTTCCGCGGCCTTGCCGGGGATGTCCGGAACACCCACCACCGTGACCTTGGCTTCGGAACGGTCGTGGGCAACGCCGGAGATGATGGGCTGTTCCAAGGGTTCTCCCTCTTGAATCTTGATCTTGTCATCGGGGCTGGGCAGTACCCAGGTTCCCTCGTGTGAGCTGAAGGATGAGCGGACGTGCAGGGGAACGCCGAAGCGCCGGGCGTATTCCACGCAGCGCAGGTGCAGAATTTTGGCGCCGGAAGCGGCCAACTCAAGCATTTCCTCGCTGGAAATCTTCTCGATCTTCTGGGCGCTTGAAACCACCCGGGGATCGGCGGTGTACACGCCGTCGACGTCGGTGTAGATCTCGCAGACATCGGCCTCGAGAGCCGCGGCCAGGGCCACCGCCGTGGTGTCCGAACCGCCCCGGCCAAGGGTTGTGATGTCGTGGCTGTCCTGGCTGACGCCCTGGAAGCCGGCAACGATGGCGATGTCACCGCGCTCGATGGCGGTCTTGATGCGGTGCGGGGACACATCGATGATCCGGGCCTTGCCGTGGATCGCATCGGTGATCATGCCGGCCTGGCTGCCGGTGAAGGACTGCGCGGAGCCGCCGAGCTGGTTAATGGCCATGGCCAGCAGTGCCATCGAGATGCGCTCCCCGGCGCTGAGCAGCATGTCCATTTCCCGGGCGTTGTTCAGCGTGGTGATCTGGCCGGCCAGATCCAGCAGCTCGTCGGTGCTGTCGCCCATGGCGGAGACCACAACCACCACTTCGTTGCCGGCGGCATGGGTATCCACCACGCGTTTGGCCACGCGCTTGATGCCTTCGGCGTCCGCTACGGAGGAACCGCCGAATTTCTGCACTATCAGGCTCATGCGTACACTTTCTCAAGTTTCGTTGTGGGTGCTGGCGCCCGGCATCTTCGACGCGGCTTCGAACTCTTTCCCCTCGGAAAGCGGATGGTACCAGCCGCTTTCGTCGGTCCGGAAAGTCTATCGCCGCCGTCGGGAAGACCCGAAATACCTACCCGTAACCTGCTGCCACAGGCGGGTCGGGGACGGCGCCGCGCCTTGGGGAACCCCGAGCTTAGGACATGCTCCGACGGCCCTCAAAGGCACGGCCGAGGGTGATCTCGTCCGCATATTCAAGGTCTCCGCCCACGGGCAGGCCGGAGGCCAGGCGCGTGACCTTGATCCCCAGAGTCTTGAGCATCCGCACCAGATAGGTGGCAGTGGCTTCACCCTCGAGGTTCGGGTCGGTGGCGATGATGATTTCGGAGATCTGCTCATCCGACAGCCGGCTGAGCAGCTCCCGGATGCGCAGCTGGTCCGGACCGATGCCGGCAATCGGATTAATGGCGCCGCCCAGCACGTGGTAACGGCCGCGGAAGGACCGCGTCCGCTCCACCGCAATCACGTCCTTGGACTCTTCGACCACGCAGATCATGGTCGGGTCCCGCCGCGGGTCCCTGCAGATGGTGCAGGTTTCCTGCTCTGTGACGTTGCCGCAGACACTGCAGAACTTCACCCGGTCCTTGACCGTGACAATGGCGGTGGCCAGCTTCTTCATGTCATCGGGATCGGACTCGAGGATGTGGAACGCGATGCGCTGGGCGGACTTGGGCCCGACGCCGGGAAGACGGCCTAGTTCATCGATGAGTTCCTGAACGGCACCTTCGTACACGTAACCTTCTCTGCTGGGTTGAACTGCGTTTATAGCTGGGTGTTACCGGGGTTTCCCGCATGATGCGGCCCGGATCGGGCGTGCGGGGCGGGAGCCGGCGCTGATCAGCGGCCGTCCAGGCTGCGTTCCTCGATCAGGCGTCCGCCCAGAATCCGTTCGATCGCCTTACGCCCCACCAGACCGGAATCCTCAAGCGTGATGTCATCCGCGCTGGGAACATCTTCGACGTAGGTCGAGTCTACTGGGCGGCTCCCCCTGACGGGGGATCCGCCGCCGCGCTGGGCGGCTTCATTGAGGAGCTTCTGATAGCGGCTCAGCGGCTGGTTGGGAGCACCGCCCGCGGGAGCGGAGGGGGCTGCGGGGGCCGGTGTCGCCGGAACGGATGTCCGGACGTCTGGTGCCGCTGCGCCCCGATCTTGACCCGGCGTCGTCGAGGTTCCGGGCCGGGAGGTCAAGCCGGTGGGTACGGCCGACGCCGGCACCCCTGCCCGTGGGCTGCCTGCGGGTACGGACGGTGCTGCCTGACCGCTGCCGGTCCGGGTGCCGGGTCCGGAGTTTCCGCCTGCCGGTCGGGTGGTGGACCCGGTGCCGGCCCAGTCAGTGCTTGCCCACTCGGAGTCCGAAAGGTGTCCGCCGGAATAAACGTCCGCAGGTGCCTCTGCGGTTTCCCAGGCATTGCTTTCCGGCGCATCGTTGAATGGATCGCTGGGCTCGTCCGGCCAGGGCTCATCCGACGGACTATTCCTGCCGGGCCGCCCTGCGGTTCGTGCGCCGGTGGGGGCGCCGGCGCTGCCGTTCCGGCCGGAGGTTCCGCGGGTGGCATGGCCCGGGCCGGTGGACGGAGTTCCGTTGCCTGCGGCGTTCGAGCTGCCGGAGCGGCGCCGGAGGGCAACCGCAGCCGCGTTGACCGGTGCGCCGACTGCCGGTCCGGGCACCTGTGCGTCTGGTGCCGTCGCTTCGTTGGGGGAAGCCGTTTCGGCCGGGGCAGCCGATGCGGGTGCTGCGACCGGCGCCGCAACGGCCTGCGCCTGCGGTGTCGGAACTTCCCGGTTAGCTGGCTTTGCCGGCTCCGGTGTGGAAGCAGCCGCCGGGGCTGACGCCGAGGCTGCGCGCGAATCCGGGGCATTCGAAGCCGGTCCGGCCACCTTGGTGGTCCCGGTGGCTGGAGCCGCGGTGGACTCGGCGCTCCGACCATCCGGCAGTCCTTGAGCTGGCTTTGCCGGAGCCGGTTGTGCCTGGACTGCCGGTGCCGGGACTGCAGGCGCCTGAACTACCGGTGCCTTGGCGGCCGGTGCGGATGCCGGCGCTTGCCGGCTATCGGCTTTTGGGCCCGACTCACCCGCTGACGCCGAGCTGTCATGGATCGGATTGATCTGGCAGTCCAGCGCCAGGACCTGATGGATCGCCTTGCGTAGGTTATCCAAATGGTCGGGGCGGTTGAAGTTGGTGGCAGCGCCGGGGTTGGTGAAGGCAAGTTCAAGTACCTTGCCGTCAAAGGCTCGCGGGCTGGAGTTCTTGCTGACGTTCAGCCAGGTGGCACGGCGGATGCTGGTCAGGGCATCCATGATTTCCGGCCAGGCTCGGCGGATCATTTCGATCTGGCCGCTTCCGCCGGCGGGAGCCGAACCGGGGCCGCCGGCCGGAGCCTGCCGCTGCTGAGGCTGTGCAGGCTGAGTCGGTGCCTGCTGCGCCTGCTGCGACGGCTGTGCCGGCGTCGGCTGGGACACCGGCTGGGACGGCGCAGGTTGGGACGGTGCAGGCTGCTGCGCAGCAGGCTGCGACTGCGCCGGCTGGGACGGTCCGCTGGCGGCAGGGCGGGAACCGTTGGATCCCGCTGCGGGCGCGGAGCTTGAAGCGGCCGGAGAATCCGCAGCGGAAGCCGCCTGCGCCGGGGTGGACCACGTGCCGCCCCAGTCCAGGGAACTTCCGGCGGGCTTGCTGTCCTGGCTGGAGGCTGCCGGCGCGGCAGGGGTTGCTGCTGCTACATCCGGGGCGGGTGTTGCCGCAAAGTCGATTCCGCGGGGAGATGCCGGAGCTTCGTCCACTGCAGGCGCGGAAGCACCGGCCTGCGAAGCCGTGGGTGCGGCCGCGGGAATGGTGTTCACCGGAGACGCGGCAGCGGCGGCGCGGCCCATCGCCTCGGTGGGATCGCCTGCATAGCTGAGCCGGCGCTCCAGGCGGTCCACCCGGGCGGCCGTTCCGCGTTCGGCCTGGTCTGCGGCCGGAAGCAGGATGCGGGCGCAGAGTAGTTCGAGGTGCAGCCGCGGTGAGGTGGCCCCGGTCATCTCGGTCAAGGCAGTGTTGGTGATGTCTGCGGCGCGGGACAGCTCACTGCTGCCCAGCTGCGTGGCCTGGGTCTGCATCCGGTTGATCTGGTCTTCCGGCATACCGCGGAGCACCGTCGATGCGCTGTCCGGCATGGCGTTGACAATAATCAGGTCACGGAAGCGTTCCAGCAGGTCTTCGACGAACCGGCGGGGATCCTGGCCGGTCTGAATAACGCGGTCCACGGCGCGGAACACGGTAGCTGCGTCTGCGGCGGCAACTGCGTCGACGACGTCGTCGAGCAGTGACACAGGGGTGTAACCCAGCAGCGAGACGGCCAATTCGTAGTCCAGGCCGTCGGGACCGGCACCGGCCATGAGCTGGTCCAGGACGGAAAGGGTGTCACGCACGGACCCGCCGCCGGCTCGGATCACCAGGGAGAGAACGCCCGGGGCGACCGCTACATTCTCCTGCGCGCTGAGCTTCTCGAGATAAGCCAGCAGCGGCTCCGGCGGAACCAGGCGGAAGGGGTAGTGGTGCGTGCGGGACCGGATGGTTCCAATAACCTTGTCCGGCTCCGTGGTGGCGAAGATGAACTTGATGTGTTCCGGCGGCTCTTCCACGATCTTCAGCAGGGCGTTGAAGCCGGCGGACGTGACCATGTGGGCCTCGTCGATGATGAAGATCTTGTAGCGGTCCCGGACCGGGGCGAAGGTGGCGCGCTCCCGGAGGTCGCGGGCGTCGTCGACACCGCCGTGGCTGGCTGCGTCAATTTCGATGACGTCGAGGCTGCCGGAACCGTTGCGGGCCAACTCAACGCAGCTGTCGCACTTGCCGCAGGGGACCGGGGTGGGGCCCTCGGCGCAGTTCAAGCAGCGGGCAAGAATGCGCGCAGAGGTGGTTTTGCCGCAGCCGCGCGGGCCGGAGAAGAGGTACGCGTGGTTCACGCGGTTCTTTTGCAGGGCCGCCATCAGCGGCTCCGTGACGTGCTCCTGGCCGATCACGTCTGCGAAACTCTCGGGACGGTAGCGGCGGTAAAGGGCTGTACTCACAGATAGAAGCCTATCGGTTGGCACTGACGGTTTTTCCTCCGGCGGCAGGCACGGCGGAAACTCCACTTCCTCAAAAAAATTAAAGACCCCCCATGCACCTGCCAGAGCCCGCTTACCCTTGCTACCTTCCGGTCCTGGGGGAGTTCACAGGATGACACCACATGAGGGGCCGGGAACCAGTCTACCCGAAAATTTCAGGCCACGTTCCGCAGCGGATTCCGGGCACCTTTGGGGGATAGGGAGCCATTCCCCGAGGTGCGGGGCATACTGGAAAACCCGCTGGAACGGGAGCACACGACGCTCCGTCCGCTCCCGTTCGTATCGCGAAAGGAGGCCCGATGAATCCGTCCCTCTCTGCCCCGGAGAATGCCGCCCTATATAGGGTCCGCAACAGGGCGTTCCCCGGCGTCGGAGCACCCCGGTGACTCTCGCCCTATATACGGTGCCCGACGCCGCCGGGCTGGGCGCGCTTGGCGCCTCCTTTATAGAGGTGCTGGTTCGGGACCGGCCGGATGCCGTGCTCGGGTTGGCGACAGGTTCCTCACCGCTGCCCGTCTACCGGTACCTGGCGACCCGCGGACTGGACCTGTCCCGGGTCCGGGCATTCGCCCTGGACGAATATGTAGGACTGCCTGCGGGTAGTGAACAGTCCTATGCTGCCGTCATCGAGCGGGAAGTCGTCCGCCCGCTCGGGCTGGATCCCGACCGTGTCGCGGTGCCGGACGGAGGTGCGGAGGATCCGGCCCAAGCGGCCGAAGCATTCGAACGCCGGCTAGAGCAGTCCGGGGGAGTCGACCTTCAGCTGCTGGGAATCGGCCACAACGGACACCTGGCCTTCAACGAGCCAGGCTCACCCTTGGACTCCCGTACCCGGGTGCAGCGTCTGTCCGAAACCACGCGGCGGGCCAATGCCCGCTTCTTCCCCTCTATTGGGGAGGTTCCGCGGTTCTGCATCACGCAGGGGCTGGGGACTATCCGGCGCGCACGGCATCTGCTGCTGCTTGTGCGGGGGGAAGGCAAGGCCGGGATCCTGGAACGGGCACTGACCGGCCCGGTGGATACGGACTGCCCGGCCTCCATCCTCCAGCTGCACCCTAGGGTCACCGTGATCGCTGACGAGGCAGCTGCCTCCGGGGTGGAGGGCCGGGAAGAAATCCTGCTGCCGACCGAATAAGGGGTCGTCGCGGCAACACTGGCCGGCCGGCGGACGGCGTCCGCCCAATGATCCACTGAACGACGACGGCGGTCTGCAGTAAGCGCTGTAACGCACCCAGGGAAGCACCCGAATCCCGCCCGGAAACACCATCAAGATCCGGCCCGAGGTGGGTGTCCGGCGTCACTGGAATCCGATTTGCGGCTCCGGGTAAATGTGTGTAAAGTTTTAGAAGTCGCCGCGGCCGGGACGCTGGAAAAGCGCCCGAGCATGGCGGCCAAACCCCAACAAAAAACAGAGTCCAACCAGTGCGTGCCCTTCGCGGGGCCGGTGGGAAAGACTCCGGTTGTTGATGGGTCCGGGACGGCGGAAACGCTTTCCTGTAAAACATTGCAGCGAAGAAGAAAAGGAAAACATTGTTTTCCCGAGTATTTTCGGATTGCGTCTGTTGTTTGAGAACTCAATAGTGTGCCAAGTTTATTGATACCAATTTATTTTGATTGGTTGAACAGGCCGTTTCCGCCCACCCCGTGGGTATGGGACGGTTTTTTTAGCCGGTTTCGAATTTAG